>NZ_JALJWR010000001.1:5324518-5930023 GCF_024169315.1 Pseudomonas migulae
GGTGTTGCCGAAGCCGCCAAGGCCGGCGCAGAGGACGCGACCGTTGCGAAAGCGGCCGAGCAGAAACCCGCCGAGCCCTGCACAGCGGTGATTGATGAACAACGCTGGACCAGCCACACCCTGGATCGCCTGCAAGCCTGGGGTTTCAACACCGTCGGCAACTGGAGTGCCCCGGCACTGGCCAACGCTGATCGCGTGCCCTACACCTTGCCGCTGTCGATCGTCGGCGATTACGCCAGCATCAGCACGGGCACCGACTGGTGGGGCGGCATGCCCGACCCGTTTGACCCGCGTTTCGCCATGGCCACCGAGCGTGCCGTGGCCATTGCCGCCCGCGATCATCGTGACGATCCGTGGCTGATCGGTTACTTCGCCGACAACGAGCTGGCCTGGGCCGGCCCCGGTGACGACCCGAAAGCCCGCTACGCGCTGGCCTACGGCACCTTGAAAATGACCACCGACGTGCCGGCCAAGCGCGCGTTCCTCAAGCAACTGCGCGACAAATACCGCAATCAGGCGGGCCTTTCCAAAGCCTGGGGCATCGACCTGCCGGCGTGGGAATTGATGGAAGACCCAGGCTTCGTACCGCCGCTGCCAAGCGCCGAACACCCGGAAATCGAGGCTGACTTCAAATACTTCCAGAAGGTCTTTGCCGACACGTACTTCAAAACCATTTCCGACTCGCTCAAGTGGCACGCGCCGAATCAGCTGTTGCTCGGCGGTCGCTTTGCCATCAGCACGCCGGAAGCCGTGGAATCCTGCGCGCAGTATTGCGACGTGTTGAGCTTCAACCTGTACACCCTGCAACCGCAGGACGGTTACGACTTCGCAAAATTGCGCAGTCTGGATAAGCCGGTGCTGATCACCGAATTCAACTTTGGCTCCGCCGATCGTGGCCCGTTCTGGGGTGGCGTTACGCAATTGGCCAAGGAAGAAGACCGCGGCCCGGCCTACGCCAACTTCCTGAAACAGGCGCTGAGCGAGCCGTTGATTGTTGGCGTGCACTGGTTCCAGTACCTCGATCAACCGGTGACCGGCCGACTGCTGGACGGCGAAAACGGGCACTTCGGTCTGGTGGGCATTACCGATCTGCCGTTCCAGGGCTTTGTCGACAGTGTGCGCAAGAGCAACCTCGCGGCCGTTGATCAGCTGGGCAAAGAGGCCGAGAAGGCCAAGGCTGAAGCGGATAAAGCCAGCCATGATGCCGAGGGTGGGCGAAAAGCCGAAGCCGGCAAAGGCCCGGGGCAGGGCGCCGGTAACCCGGGTGGGCATTCCGGGAAGGGCCATTAAGGCCTGAAACCGAGTCATCGTTCTTCGCGGGCAAGCCTCGCTCCTACAAGAGCACCTCTGAACCTGTAGGAGCGAGGCTTGCCCGCGAAGGCATCCTCAAAAACACCATAAATTTCAGAGCCAAGACACGGGCAAACCGACCGCCCAGCCCGCCCCTGTTCCCAAAACCATCAATGGCTGGAACAATGCGGGCCACTTTGTAGAGCTTTGTCCGAGGGAGTAGCGGGTGCAGATTCAGGGTCATTACGAACTCAGGTTCGAAGCGGTGCGTGAAGCGTTTGCCGCGTTGTTCGACGATCCCCAGGAACGTGGCGCAGCGCTGTGCATCCAGGTCGGAGGCGAAACCGTCGTCGATCTCTGGTCCGGCACCGCCGACAAGGATGGCCTTGAGGCCTGGCACAGCGACACCATCGCCAACCTGTTCTCCTGCACCAAGACCTTCACCGCCGTCACCGCCCTGCAACTGGTGGCCGAAGGCAAGCTGCAACTGGACGCCCCGGTTGCCCGCTACTGGCCCGAATTCGCTGCCGCCGGCAAGGAATCCGTCACCCTGCGTCAATTGCTCTGCCATCAGGCCGGTCTGCCGGCGTTGCGCGAGTTGCTGGCGCCCGAGGCGCTTTACGACTGGCAGACCATGGTCGATGCACTGGCGGCCGAAGCGCCGTGGTGGACGCCGGGCACTGCTCACGGTTATGCCGCGATCACCTATGGCTGGCTGGTCGGCGAATTGCTGCGTCGGGCCGACGGTCGTGGGCCGGGCGAGTCGATTGTGGCCCGCGTCGCCAAACCGTTGGGGCTGGATTTCCACGTCGGCCTGGCGGATGAAGAGTTCCATCGCGTGGCGCACATCGCCCGTGGCAAGGGCAACGTCGGCGATGCCGCGGCCCAACGCCTGCTGCAAGTGACGATGCGCGAACCGACGGCCATGACCACGCGGGCCTTCACCAACCCGCCGTCGGTCCTGACCAGCACCAACAAGCCCGAGTGGCGGCGCATGCAGCAACCGGCTGCCAATGGCCACGGCAATGCCCGCAGCCTGGCCGGGTTCTACGCCGGTCTGCTCGACGGCAGCCTGCTGGAAAGCGAGATGCTCGACGAGCTGACCCGCGAACACAGCCTCGGCGAGGACAAGACTTTACTGACCCGGACCCGCTTCGGCCTGGGTTGCATGCTCGATCAACCGGACGTTCCCAACGCCACTTATGGCCTCGGTCCACGAGCGTTCGGCCATCCGGGCGCCGGCGGTTCCATCGGTTTTGCTGACCCTGAGCACGATGTCGCCTTCGGTTTTGTGACAAATACACTGGGGCCTTACGTCTTGATGGATCCGCGCGCGCAAAAGCTCGCACGGGTACTGGCCACTTGTCTGTAAAACGCGCTCAACGGTTCCAGGGCCGGAACCCGAAGGCCTTTATGTTTTCCAAGCGTCTGTTTATCCGGGTCATGCCGGCCTGATTTTTTATGACTTCATTTTTGTGGATATCCAATGTCACTTAATAAAACCACCCTCGCTTTGGCCCTGTGTGTCGCTGTTACCGGTTGTGCGCAGACTCCACAAAATGATTCGGATGGCAGCAGCTGGTGGCCGTTCGGCTCCTCCGACAAAGTCGCGGCAAAAGAGCCGGCTCCCGCTCCGGTACCCGTGAAACCCGTCGCAGCGGCCCCGGTGGTCAAGAAGGCTGAAAGCTCCAATCCTTGGTACTGGCCGTTTGGCTCTGAGGAAGTTCTGGACAAGAAGCCTGAGGTGAAACCTGAAGCCAAACCGGTTGAAGTGGCCAAGGCTGAAGCCGATGCGGGTGGCAAATGGTGGTGGCCGTTCGGCGGCAAGGAACAGAGCACCGCTAAAGTCGTGCCGATGCCGGATCCGAAAGTCACCCAGGCCTGGCTCGATGATTACGAACCGCGCCTGCGCGAGGCAATCAAGGACAGTAACCTGCAACTCGAGCGCCGTGAAAACGTGCTGGTGGTGACTGCGCCGGTAGAAGGCTCGTTCAACCCCGACCGTCCAGCGATGTTGCTGCCGGTCACCCTGGGCCCGTTCACTCGCGTGGCGAAAATCCTCGAAGTCGATCCGAAGACCGCCGTGCTGGTACTTGGTCACAGCGACACCTCGGGCGCCGCACCGGCCAACGTGAAACTGAGTCAGGAACGGGCACAAGCCGTGGCGGCGATCTTCCGTCTCAGCGGCTTGCAGCGTGATCGCCTGATGCTGCGCGGCATGGGCGGCGAAGCCCCGCGTGCAGCGAACGACAGCACTGAAGGCCGTGCCTTGAACCGTCGCGTTGAGCTGCTGGTGACCCCGCAAAACACCATGGTCGCGCTGCTGAGCAAATACAACATGCCAGCCCCGGCGCCGGTGAAATTGGTCGCAGCCCAGGACGTCAAGCCAGTGGTCAAGCCGGTTACGCCTGCACCTGCCGCGAAGAAAGCCGCTGTGCCTGCCGCGAAAAAAGCACCGGCCAAGAAAGCCGCTGCCAAGAAGGCACCGGCCAAAACTGCGACACCGGCCAAAAAGACCGCGCCGGCCAAAGCTGCAGCAACTGACAAGAAAGTCGTTGCCGCCGATGCTGTGAAAAAGTGATTCGTTAACCAAAAGGAATGCGCCATGACCCAGGGCCTGGCTGATATGCGTCGCGACTACACCCGAGACGGCCTGACCGAGGCACAAGCCCCGGCCGAACCGTTCGCGCTGTTCCATCAGTGGTTTGCCGACGCGGTGAAAACCGAACAGGCACCGGTGGAAGCCAACGCCATGACCCTGGCGACCGTCGACCAGGACGGTCGGCCGCATTGCCGCATTCTGCTGCTCAAGGGCCTGGACGAACACGGCTTCACGTTCTTCACCAACTACGACAGCGCCAAGGGGCAGCACCTGGCCGCGAATCCGTTCGCGGCCATGACCTTTTTATGGCCGGCCCTGGAGCGTCAGGTGCGCATCGAAGGTCGGGTGGTGAAGGTCACGCCGGAAGAGTCCGATGCCTATTTCCAGGTTCGGCCGCTGGGCAGCCGTCTCGGCGCCTGGGCTTCACCGCAAAGCCGCGTGATCGCCGATCGCGCTGAACTGGAAGCGTTGCTCAAGAACACCGAGCAACGTTTCAGCGATACACAGCCTCATTGCCCCGAACACTGGGGCGGTTATCGCCTGCTGCCTGAGCGCATCGAATTCTGGCAGGGTCGTTCGAGCCGTCTGCACGATCGCCTCAACTACCGCTCGCAGGGCGCCGACTGGATTCTTGAACGTCTGGCACCCTGAGCAGTCTACCGATCGGGATAGCCTGCCGCAGCGGCCTCCAGCCACTGGGGCAGGTCCCGACGCTTGATCTTCTGCGCTTGAGCGTTCGCCAGTTGCTGGAGCATGAAGACTTTCTTATGCTCGTCCTCACCAGCCAAGGCTAACGCCAGGTCGCGGTCCATCCAGCGTTTGATCCGCAAGTACAACCAACCATGGAAGTACAGACCGGCGACAGTGGTGACGACAATGATGAAGTAATCCATGACAATTCCTGGTTCAGCGGCGCAGATTCAGCCATTTGCCGCTACTGTGTGCTGAGTTCGTGGAGGCGCCTGTACCTGGCCTGAATCAAACCAATTTTATCCGGGCCACGTCGTGACAGGCGTCAAGCTGCGGAGTTTAATGATGACCTGTCCTTTGGAGTTGATGCTATGCGTAAGTCTGTTCTGCTGGTTGCTTCCTTTTCCACGATGGCGATGTTGCTCACTGGCTGCCAATCGAGCTTGACCGGTGACTCCTATTCCCGTGACGAAGCGCGTCGTGTGCAGACCGTTCGCATGGGCACCATCGAATCCCTGCGTCCGGTGAAAATCGAAGGCACCAAGACCCCGATCGGCGGCCTCGCCGGCGCGGCGGTCGGTGGTGTTGGCGGCAGCGCCATTGGCGGCGGTCGCGGCAGTATCGTTGCGGCGGTCATCGGCGCCGTTGCCGGCGGCCTGATCGGCTCGGCCACTGAAGAAGGCCTGACCCGCGCCCAGGGCGTTGAAATCACCGTTCGCGAAGACGACGGCAGCATGCGCGCCTATGTTCAGCAGGTTCAGGAGAATGAAGTGTTCCGTGTGGGTGAGCGGGTGCGGATTGCTACTGTTGATGGGACTAGCCGCGTTTCGCACTAAGCGAGAACGGGTAAAAGAAAACCCCGATCAGGTGACTGGTCGGGGTTTTTTATGCGAGTAGAAAATTACTTGCTTGCATGACTCCCGATCTGAAAATCGTACTTCGGGTCGTAGAACGTAATGCCGATCAAAGCTTCCAACTGCGTTATCTGAGCACTATCAAGATCGTAACCATAGATTTCGTCTTCTGGTTCGCTCCACTTCATTATTATTCTTAGCTTTTCGATATTCTCCCTGGGGATGGGCACTTCAAACACTAAAAATTCTGTTTTTTTATCAAAAGCTTCAACTGCATGGCGTACCGCCGGATAGCTTCGAGTCATTCTGTGCATACCAGTTGTACGATGTTATTTGCACCCATTAGGGATTTTCCTGTCCAGTCTTCCAATACCTTTACTTGTTCTGGGGACAAGTCGTGACCGTCGAATTCGTCGTCCGGTTGCTGCCAGTTCATCAGAACTCTCAAAGCTTTACGTCGACTGCCAGGGACATCTACGGTAAGAAGCAGATCTTCAGTCTGACGGTCGAAAACCTCTATTACATGTTTCATTTGTCTACTCTCCTTGCCGGATCGGCAGGTTTTGTCTGCTCTCCGGTTTCTGGGTTGTACTCTCCCAGATGTTTTCCTTGTTTCGTGTACAACTCAACCTTGCCATGTTGTGAGTCCCATTCATAAATTCTCCCTGACGGATCCTTCCAGCGTCTGCGTTTTTTTCCGCCGCCCCGCACGGAAGTTTTCATCGGCGCAGGTTTTATATCTGGAAAAGCTGGTAATGCTGTTGGCGCAGGGTGGTACTTCAGGTCTCCCAGGACACTCAGAACGATGTAAACCGGCTGCACCCCCGACCCCACCGGAAAAACAAGAATGAAATCCTTGTAATCAGGCGGATAAACCGGATCGACGATGATGCTGTCAGCCTGTTTCGTCGGCGGATAAACCCAGATGTGCGGTGCTTGCGGAGCTGCCTCCAGTGCGGGAATGCCGAGGATGTCTGAACCATCCACAGCCGGTGTCCAGATCAGCTCAACGCCATCCCCCAGATCCGCAACCTGCTGACTGCCGCGCAATGCAAACTGCACGACATCCACCATTTCCCAATCGCGATTCTTGCCGGTGTAGAAGCCATACCCCTTGAGGCTGCCATCAGCCTGTTGCTCAACCCGCAAGCGCACGCGAGTACGCGCCTGTTTCAGGGCCCGGAGCTGGTCTTCGGTGTAGAGCGAGCTGTCGCCCAGGCTCGAGGGTGTGACCAGTGCGACAAGGCCAACCAGCGTTGCGGCAACGGTGGCGGCAGCGGCGGCAGGAATGGCGGCGAATGCCGAACCGGCCAGGGTGAGGCTGCCCAGACCGGCAGGAATCGCTGTGCCGCTGATCTTTTTCAGTGGCACAGCGCCTGATTCATCCGCTTCGCGAGCGCCCAGCAGAATCAGCTCACCGTAGTCTTTCAGGCTGTCAGTCGGGACCACGCCGGAAGGATGGGAGTAATCGATGATGGCATCGGGGAGCTTGCAGGACTTGGCGAACACGCAGCCTGCGCGAACGGCATCGTCCCTTTTCGCAAGGACCTGCAGACTGTCTTCAAAGGCCTGTTGCCTCGCGAGCAGGGCGTCGTAAGCGTTTTGGCGTGTGTTTCGCGCGGCCAGTTCGGTGGCCGTCATGTAGCGGTAGGTAACGTGATGCCCGTCACCTGAGGGTGGGTTTTGAACCCGGGGAATGTCCTTGCCAGCCACTGATCATCCTTGCATTCGTCCGTCGACAACCCTTGAAAAACGGGCTGTGCGACGTTAACGAACGTGGCTGATCGTGGCTGTAGGACGCGTCTCGAATGACGTTAGGAGTTGTCCCTGTTGATCAGGATGGCAGCGCGGTGTTCTTGCGACTCGACGCTGCCGTCACCGCATAACCGATCAATGCCGCCAATATCGAACCGGTCAAAATCCCCATTCGGTCCATGCCGGCGTAGTCACTGACGCCCGGTTCAAACGCCAGGGAGCCGACAAAAAGACTCATGGTGAAACCGATCCCGCAGAGGATCGCCACCCCCAGCACCTGGCCCCAATTGGCGCCTTGGGGCAGGGCGGCGATGCCGATTTTCACCGCCAGCCAGGTCAGGCCGAACACGCCGAGGGTCTTGCCCAGCAGCAGGCCGACCGCGATGCCCATCGGCACATGGTGGGTGAAGCTTTCGACGGTCACGCCACTCAGGGACAGGCCAGCGTTGGCGAAGGCGAACAACGGGAGGATGCCGTAGGCCACCCATGGGTGCAGGGCATGCTCCAGCGTCAGCAGCGGTGAAGGTTCGGCGTTTTTCGTGCGCAGCGGGATGCAGAAGGCCAGGGTGACGCCGGCCAGTGTCGCGTGGACACCGCTTTTGAGCACGCACACCCACAGGATCAAACCGATGATCATGTACGGCCCGAGCTTGACCACGCCGAGCCGGTTCATCGCAATCAAGGCAACAATGCAGCTCCCGGCGAGCGCCAGCGAAAGGGTCGATAGCGTTCCTGAGTAGAAGATCGCAATGACGATGATCGCGCCCAGGTCGTCGATGATGGCGAGGGTCATCAAAAACAGTTTCAGCGACACCGGCACGCGCTTGCCCAGCAGTGCAAGGACACCGAGGGCGAAGGCGATGTCAGTCGCCATCGGAATGGCCCAGCCGCCGAGCGCTGCGGGGTTGTCACGGTTGAAAAACCAGTAAACCAGCGCCGGCACGACCATGCCGCCAATGGCCGCGGCGCCAGGCAGGACGACCTGCGAAGGTTTCGACAGTTGACCGTCGAGGACTTCGCGCTTCACTTCCAGGCCGATCAGCAGGAAGAACAGGGCCATCAGGCCGTCGTTGATCCACAGCAGCGCCGGTTTGGCGATTTGTAGCGCACCGATCTGCGCCACCACCGGAGTGTCCAGAAAGCTGGTGTACAGCCATGACAGCGGCGAATTATTGATGATCAAAGCCAGGGCTGCAGCGGCGATCAACAACAGACCGCTGGCAGCTTCCAACTGAAAGAAACGCGTGAAAGTGCTACGCAGAGGCAAGGTCGCTCTCCATCGAATTATCAAAAAAGGTGGCACACCCTAACCCGTACCGTTAGTTGTTAAAACAAAAGTTATATTCTTTTTTGTTATATGCCGTTACAGCCGAAAGGGCGACACGGACCTGAGCCTAGCAGTTGCCGGACGTATTGAAGCTCAGCTGTATCTGTGCGGGATGTCGGATTTTTCCTAAGCTTCAGGGCTGAGCCTTGCGACAAGGCCGACTCAACGAGAAAACCATCATGAGCGACAACCGACAGTGGGCTCGAGAAGCCATCCGCATCATCGAAGCCGACTTCCAGCGCAGCGCCGATACCCACCTCATCCCGTTACCCCTGCCGGGTTTGCCGGGCATCGAGTTGTATTTCAAGGATGAGTCGAGCCACCCCACCGGCAGCCTGAAACATCGCCTGGCGCGCTCGTTGTTCCTGTATGCGTTGTGTAACGGCTGGCTCAAGCCCGGTGCGCCGGTGATCGAAGCGTCCAGCGGTTCGACGGCGATTTCCGAGGCGTACTTCGCCCGTTTGCTGGGCTTGCCGTTTATTGCAGTGATGCCGGCAACCACCTCTAAAGAGAAGATCGCGCAGATTGCTTTCTACGGTGGCAAGAGCCATCTGGTCGATGATCCGACGCAGATCTACGCCGAGTCCGAACGCCTGGCGCGCGAGCACGACGGGCACTTCATCGATCAGTTCACGTACGCCGAACGCGCCACCGACTGGCGGGCGAACAACAACATCGCCGAGTCGATCTTCCATCAGATGCGTTTCGAGCAGCATCCCGAGCCGAGCTGGCTGATTTCCAGCCCCGGCACCGGCGGCACCACCGCGACCCTCGGCCGTTACGTGCGTTATCGCCAGCATTGCACCCGCGTGCTGTGTGCCGATGCCGAGCGTTCGGTGTTTTTCGATTACTACCTGACCGGCGATGCCAGCCTGCGCCTGGATCACGGTTCGCGGATCGAAGGCATCGGTCGGCCACGGGTCGAGGCGTCGTTCCTGCCGAAGGTGATCGATGCAATGGTCAAGGTGCCGGACGATCTGTCGCTGGCGGCCATGCATTACCTGGCGCAGCGTTTGGGACGGCGAGTGGGCGGGTCGAGCGGGACCAACCTGATCGGCGCGTTGATGGCGGCCCAGCAGATGGTGGCGGCGGGGGAGTCGGGGTCGATCGTGGCGATTCTGTGCGATGGCGGCGAGCGCTATGAGACCAGTTATTACGATCAGGATTGGCTCAAGGCCCAGGGGTATGAGTTGAGTGGGTTGATGGATGTGGTGGCGGCGAGTGTCGAGCGGGGTGAGCCGTTGCCGGCGACCGTGCTGCGCGCCAATATCTAAGCCGGACACCACCCCTGTAGGAGCGAGGCTTGCTCGCGAAGAACGATAATGCTGTCTTTCAGGAAGACCGCGTCAACTTCTTCGCGGGCAAGCCTCGCTCCTACGGGGGCGGTGTCGTTCCTGGGATCAGGCTTCGAGACCGAGGATATCGCGAGCCACGGCTTCAGCGATGCGAATCCCGTCCACACCTGCCGACAGAATCCCGCCCGCGTAACCCGCGCCTTCACCCGCCGGGAACAAGCCCTTCACGTTCAAACTCTGCATCGACTCGTTACGGGTAATCCGCAGCGGCGACGAGGTGCGCGTTTCGATCCCGGTCAACACCGCGTCATGCAGCGAGTAACCTCGAATCTGCTTCTCGAACGCCGGCAAGGCTTCGCGAATGGCTTCGATGGCGAATGCCGGCAAGGCCAGCGCCAAATCACCCAGCGCAACACCGGGTTTGTAGGACGGTTCAACGCTGCCCAGCTCGGTGGACGGTCTGCCTGCGATGAAATCGCCTACCAGTTGCGCCGGCGCTTCGTAATTGCTGCCGCCCAGCACAAAGGCGTGGGATTCCAGGCGCTCCTGCAACTCGATACCGGCCAGCGGGCCGCCCGGGTAATCGACTTCCGGGGTGATGCCGACGACGATTCCGGAGTTGGCGTTGCGCTCGTTACGCGAGTATTGGCTCATGCCGTTGGTCACGACGCGATTCGGTTCGGACGTCGCCGCGACCACGGTACCGCCGGGGCACATGCAGAAGCTGTAGACCGAGCGGCCGTTCTTGGCGTGGTGCACCAGTTTGTAGTCGGCGGCCCCGAGTTTCGGGTGGCCGGCGTATTTGCCCAGGCGCGCGCGGTCGATCAGCGACTGCGGGTGTTCGATGCGGAAACCCACCGAGAACGGCTTGGCTTCCATGAACACGCCACGGCCGTGGAGCATGCGGAAGGTGTCCCGGGCGCTGTGGCCGAGGGCCAGAATCACGTGTTTCGAATGGATCTGCTCGCCGCCGTTGAGCTCGACGCCGACCAGTTGGCCATCTTCGATCAACACGTCGGTGACGCGCTGCTGGAAGCGCACTTCGCCGCCCAGGGCGCGAATCTGCTCACGCATGTTTTCCACAACGCCGGTCAGACGGAACGTACCGATGTGCGGCTTGCTGACGTAGAGGATTTCTTCCGGAGCGCCGGCTTTAACGAATTCATGCAGGACTTTTCGGCCGATGAATTTCGGGTCCTTGATCTGGCTGTAGAGCTTGCCGTCGGAGAATGTCCCCGCGCCGCCTTCACCAAACTGTACGTTGGACTCGGGGTTGAGCACGCTTTTACGCCACAGGCCCCAAGTGTCCTTGGTGCGCTGGCGAACTTCTGTGCCGCGTTCGAGGATGATCGGCTTGAAGCCCATCTGTGCCAGCAGCAACCCGGCGAAAATCCCGCACGGACCGAAACCGACCACGACCGGACGTTGCTCGAGATCGGCCGGCGCCTGGCCGACCACTTTGTAGCTGACATCCGGCGCCACGTTGACGTTACGGTCATCGGCGAACTTGTGCAGCAACGCGGCCTCATCCTTCGCAGTGAGGTCGATGGTGTAGATGAAGCACAGTTCGGAGGACTTTTTGCGCGCATCGTAGCTGCGCTTGAACAAGGTGAAATCGAGCAGGTCATCACTGGCGATGCCCAGGCGCTGCACGATGGCAGGGCGCAGGTCTTCTTCGGGATGGTCGATCGGCAGCTTGAGTTCAGTGATTCGTAACATGACAGGATCCGGTTCGCGGGGCGCACAACTGCGCCAGGGCGTTTGAAGGCCGCGATTATAAGCCTCAAAGAATGATTCCCGTGAGGCTTAAACGATCAGTCGTCGCGTGATCCGCCGAAATACCCGCAGCCGCGCTGGACCTGGCCATCGATGCGCAATTCGGCGCTCATGTGCTGGACGCTGCCGGTGCTGCTGTCGACGCACCGTTGCGGCGCGACCCACAGTTCGATGCGCTGGTTATTGGCTTCGGTGCTGAGGTTGAAGCGGCCGTCGCCCAATTGTTCTTCAACATAAGGCACGGCCAACGGCGGTTGACCTGCACGGTCGATGACCATGCCTTTGCCGCTGACTTTCACGTTCCACTCTGGACCGTGACCGGCGGCGCGCAGGATCAACAGTTTGAAATTGGCATCGTCACAGGCCGTGCCGGAGCGTTCGACGCGGTACAACTGCGCAAGATCCAGGCGACTGCCCTCGATCCGGCCACGCACATCGGCGAACAGCTTGCCCTGGGCATCGGCCAGGCTCGCGAACTCTTGCAGGACGCTGGTGCCGCCGGTGTCCTTGACCACGAAACTGCGCTGCTCATTACATGGCTGGAACGACAGCTTGCCGTCGGCTGCCATCAGTTGACCCTGCATTCGGGTCTGGCCTACGTGGGAAGCACTTTCACGCGGGCCATCCAGCAACTGGCAGGCGGCGAACAGCGGAAGCAGGGCAACAAGGACTAAGGAACGGGCAACACGCATCTTTGGCTCTCCAGACAAGTGCCGCCACGTTACTCAGCCTGACCGTTCATCACAACCCCGCTGACTTTTGATTTGGCTGCGTCGATCAAACTGTAGGAGCGAAGCTTGCTCGCGAAGGGGCCAGTTCATTCAACATCGTCGTTGAATGACACGACGCTTTCGCGAGCAAGCTTCGCTCCTACAGGGATGGTTGTGTGTCAGCCGACGTGGAAGGTCTGACCTGTTTGCAGGCCTTCCACGCTTTTGGCGTAGGCAAGTGCCACATCGGCTGCGGGAACCGGTTTGTAGCCGCGGAAGTACGGCGCGTATTTGCCCATGGCTTCGAGCAATACGGTAGGGCTCACCGAGTTCACCCGCAGGCCGCGCGGCAGTTCAATCGCCGCAGCGCGCACGAAGCTGTCGAGGGCGCCGTTGACCAGGGCTGCCGAGGCACCGCTGCGAATCGGATCATGGCTGAGCACGCCGGTGGTGAAGGTGAACGAGGCACCATCGTTGGCAAATTCGCGGCCGATCAGCAGCAGGTTGACCTGGCCCATCAGCTTGTCTTTCAGGCCCAGGGCGAAACTGTCTTCGCTCATTTCAGCGAGCGGTGCAAAGGTTACGTTGCCCGCGGCGCAGACCAGCGCATCGAACTTGCCGGTCTGTTCGAACAGTTTGCGGATCGAGGTGCTGTCGCTGATATCCACATGCAGATCGCCGCTATTGCGACCGATGCGGATGATCTCGTGACGCTCGGACAATTCCTTGTCGATTGCCGAACCGATGGTGCCGCCTGCGCCTATCAAAAGAATTTTCATGCTGCTGAACCTCATGTGTGTTGAAAGTGGCTTCAGTCTAGAGTGGTTTTTTCTGCGGATAAGCGCGCTAATAGGCAACCTTTGGTTTTCAAATGGAAACAATCCATGAGCGAGATGGATGATCTGGCGGCGTTCGCCGTGTTGATCGAAGCAGGCAGTTTCACCTTGGCGGCGCAGCAGCTGGGTTGCAGCAAGGGGCAGTTATCCAAGCGCATCAGCCTGCTCGAGTCGCGGTTTTCCGTGGTGCTGTTGCAACGCACCACTCGACGCTTGAGTTTGACGGCGGCCGGGGCGGCGCTGTTGCCGCAAGCCCAGGCGCTGGTCGTCCAGGTGGAACGAGCGCATCAGGCATTGGCGAGGTTGAAGGACGACATGGCCGGGCCGGTGCGTATGACGGTTCCGGTCTCGCTGGGGGAAACCTTCTTCGATGGCTTGTTGCTGGAGTTTTCCCACCAGTATCCCGAAGTGCAGATCGAACTCGACCTCAGCAACAACTATCGTGATTTGTCCCGCGACGGTTTCGATCTGGCGGTTCGCGCCGACGTGGGCAATGACGAGCGTCTGGTGGCGCGCCCCCTATTGGCCTGGCACGAACTGACCTGTGCCAGTCCGGCCTACCTTGAGCAATACGGCGAACCGTTGACGCCGCAGGCGCTCGCAGAACACCGCTGTTTACTCAACAGCCACTACAGCGGCCGCGAAGAATGGCTGTATCACCAGCAACACGAGTTGTTGCGGGTGCGTGTGTCGGGACCGTTCGCCAGCAACTATTACAGCCTGTTGAAGAAAGCCGCATTGGGTGGCGCGGGTATTGCGCGTCTGCCGTCCTACCTGCTGCAGTCGGAATTGGCTGACGGGCGTTTGCGCTGGCTCCTTCGCGACTATCAGACACGTCGCATGCCGATGTACCTGGTGCATCCGTATCAGGGTGGGTTGCCCAAGCGCACGCAAGTGCTGGCGGATTATTTGATTGGCTGGTTCAAGCGAAGCGGGGAGGCGCTGGATCGGCTCTAACGATAATGTCTGACACAACACAAAACCTTGTGGGAGCGGGCTTGCTCGCGAATACGGTTTCGCATTCAGCATCAATGTTGGCTGACCCACCGCTTTCGCGAGCACGCCCGCTCCCACACTGGATCTTCATTGTTGATGAGAGTGTGGCAGGCACAAAAAAACGGCCCGAAGGCCGTTTTTTGTTTACCGCAAAGGCTTAACCACCGAGGTACGCTTCGCGCACTTTCGGGTCGGTCAGCAGCGCTTCGCCGGTGCCTTGCATCACCACCCGGCCGTTCTCCAGAACGTACGCACGGTCAGCGATTTTCAGCGCCTGGTTGGCGTTCTGCTCCACCAGGAACACCGTCACGCCATCCTTGCGCAGCTGTTCGATGATGTCGAAGATCTGCTGGATGATGATCGGTGCCAGGCCCAACGAAGGCTCGTCGAGCAGCAACAGCTTGGGCTTGCTCATCAGCGCACGGCCGATGGCGAGCATTTGCTGTTCACCGCCGGACATGGTGCCGCCGCGCTGGGCAAAGCGTTCTTTCAGGCGTGGGAAAAGTCCGAGAACCTTGTCCATCTGTTCCTGATAATCGCCCTTGTTGGTGAAGAATCCGCCCATGGACAGATTCTCTTCCACTGTCAGACGGGCAAACACCCGACGACCTTCCGGTACGACCGCAATGCTTTTACGCATGATCTGCGACGAGTCCTGGCCGACGAGCTCTTCACCCATGTAGCGGATGCTGCCGCTGTGGGCTTGCGGCGAACCGCAGAGGGTCATCAGCAGGGTCGACTTGCCGGCGCCGTTGGCACCGATCAGAGTCACGATCTCGCCCTGACGGACTTCGACGTTGACGCTGTGCAGCGCCTGGATCTTGCCGTAGAAGGTGGAAACGTTTTCGAATTGCAGCATTTACGCTTCCCCCAGGTAGGCTTTGATCACTTCAGGATTGTCGCGGATCTGTTCCGGCGTGCCGTCGGCCAGGGGCGTGCCCTGGTTGATCACGACGATGTGGTCGGAAATGCTCATGACCAGTTTCATGTCGTGTTCGATCAGCAGCACGGTGACGTTGTGCTCTTCGCGCAACATGCTGATCAGCGCCTTGAGGTCCTCGGTTTCCTTCGGGTTCAGGCCGGCGGCCGGTTCGTCGAGCATGAGGATCCGCGGACGGGTCATCATGCAGCGGGCGATTTCCAGACGGCGTTGCTGACCGTAGGCCAGGGTGCCGGCCGGGCGGTTGGCGAACGCCGTGAGGTTGACCTTGTCCAGCCAGAACTCGGCGAATTCCATCGCTTCGCGTTCGCTCTTGCGGAACCCCGGCGTCTTGAACAGACCGGACAGGAAGTTGGTGTTCAGGTGACGGTGCTGCGCGATCAGGAGGTTCTCGACCGCTGTCATGTCCTTGAACAACCGCACGTTCTGGAAGGTGCGCACCACGCCTTTGAGGGCGATCTTGTGGCCGGGCAGGCCTTCGATCGGCTCGCCATCCAGCAGGATGCTGCCGCCGCTCGGTTTGTAGAAACCGGTCAGGCAGTTGAACACGGTGGTCTTGCCGGCGCCGTTGGGGCCGATCAGCGCAACCACCTGTTTTTCCTTCACGGTCAGGGCCACGCCGTTGACCGCCAGCAAGCCGCCGAAGCGCATGCTCAGATTTTCGACTTTAAGGATTTCGCGGCTCATTTGCGCAGCTCCATGTGAGGACGTTGCATGGGCAGCAGGCCTTGAGGTCGCCAGATCATCATCAGCACCATCAGGGCGCCGAACATCAACATGCGGTACTCACTGAACTCACGCATCATTTCAGGCAGCAGGATCATCACCACGGCCGCGAGGATCACGCCCAGTTGCGAGCCCATGCCACCCAACACAACGATGGCGAGGATGATCGCCGACTCGATGAAGGTGAAGGACTCCGGCGTCACCAGACCCTGACGG
The DNA here is from genome assembly GCF_024169315.1 of Pseudomonas migulae. Lineage (NCBI taxonomy): Bacteria > Pseudomonadati > Pseudomonadota > Gammaproteobacteria > Pseudomonadales > Pseudomonadaceae > Pseudomonas > Pseudomonas migulae. The sequence goes on from NZ_JALJWR010000001.1 coordinate 5,340,532, forward strand.
GCGGCGAAGAAGCTGCCGGCGAAACCGGCGAAGCTGGCGCCCAGGGTAAAGGCCGACAACTTGATGACCGTAGGATTGAGACCCAGTGCCCGGCAGGCGATTTCGTCTTCACGCAACGCTTCCCACGCGCGACCGATCGGCATGCGCAGCAAACGGTTGATGACGAACAGGGCGCCGAGGGCCAGCAACAGCGCAACCAGGTAGAGGAAAATCACCTTGTTGATCGAGTTGTATTCCAGGCCGAAGTACTCGTGGAACGTCTGCATGCCTTCGGCAGCCTTACGTTCGAAGGTCAGGCCGAAGAACGTTGGTTTCTCGATGTTGCTGATGCCGTTCGGGCCACCGGTGAGGCCGGTGAGGTTACGCAGGAACAGACGGATGATTTCACCGAAGCCCAGGGTCACGATCGCCAGGTAGTCACCGCGCAGGCGCAGCACCGGGAAGCCGAGCAGGAAGCCGAAGGTGGCCGCCATCAGGCCGGCGATCGGCAGGCAGATCCAGAAGCTCAAACCGTAGTAATGCGACAGCAGTGCATAACTGTAGGCGCCGACGGCATAGAAGCCGACGTAACCGAGGTCGAGCAGGCCGGCCAGACCGACCACGATGTTCAGGCCGAGGCCGAGCATCACGTAGATCAACACCAGGGTGGCGATGTCCACCGCGCCGCGGGAGCCGAAGAACGGCCAGACCAGGGCACCGGCGATCAACGCAATGATGAACCAGCGCTGGGTGGTCGGCAGGGTCAGGAAGTTGCTGGCCTTGGCCGGAATCAACGGCATGTTTGGCGAGGAGCGCCAGGCCGAGCTGATCTGCTGATCGAACAACACCCGCAGGAACATCAGCACCGAGCACACGGCGATGGTGATCAGCGTTGCATTGCTGGTGCCATGGACTTCGAGGTTGATGCCGACAATGGTCAGTTTCAGACCGAGCACCGGGTAGGCAACGGCCCACACCAGCAAGGCGCTGAACAACGCCTGTTTAAGATTCCTAGTCATACTTTCTCAACCTCCGGACGGCCCAACAGGCCGGTTGGCCGGAACAACAACACCAGAACCAATAGACCGAACGCCACGACGTCCTTGTACTGGTCGCCGAAGATATCGGCACCGAAGGCTTCCGCTACCCCAAGCACCAGCCCGCCGAGCATGGCTCCGGGGATACTGCCGATGCCGCCCAGTACTGCTGCGGTGAAGGCTTTGAGGCCGACGAGGAAACCTGCGTTCGGGTTGATCACGCCGTATTGCATGCTCAGCAGCACGGCAGCGATGGCGGCCAGTGCGGCACCGATGACGAAGGTCAGGGCGATGATGTTGTTGGTGTTGATACCCAGCAGGTTGGCCATCTTGATGTCTTCGGCACAGGCGCGGCAGGCGCGACCCAGGCGAGAGCGGGAGATGAACAGCGTCAGGCCGATCATGGCGACCAGGGTCACCACGAACACCACGATTTGCATGTAGGAAATCAGCACTTCATGTGCGCCACCTGGCCCGATGGCGAAGTTGCCGGGGATCAGGTTGGGAATGGATTTGTCCTTGGAGTCTTGCGCCAGCAGAACCGTGTTCTGCAGGAAGATCGACATGCCGATGGCGGAAATCAGCGGGATCAGACGGTTGCTGCCGCGCAAGGGGCGGTAGGCGATCCGTTCGATGCTGTAACCGTAGGCACTGGTCACGACAATGGTCGCGAGGAAAGCGGCGGTCATCAACAGCGGAACACTGTCGAGTCCCAGCATGGCCAGCCCGGCGATGGCGATGAACGCCACGTAGGAGCCGATCATGTACACCTCGCCGTGGGCGAAGTTGATCATTCCAATGATGCCGTAAACCATCGTATAGCCGATGGCGATCAGGGCATAAGTGCTGCCAATGGTCAGACCATTAACCAGCTGTTGGAAAAAGTGATAGATGTCAGGCATTACAGCGCTCCTAAAAACCTGATACGCATTTCACTGGTGGAGTCATTTTCCCGCTCGAGCCCCGTGGATCTGCATCCACTTCGAACGCGAGGTTTGCCAGCGAACCGCTGATGACGGTTTTGAGATTTTCAGGTGGGGAGACTGGCGGATCACGCCAGCGCGGCCCTATACGTTCGTAAAACAAAGCCCACGGCACGCCGTGGGCTTTATTGGCAGTCAGTCAGGCAACGCCTTACTGAGGCTTGGCTTCAGTTTTTGGTTTGCCGAAGTGCCACTCGTAAACCACGAATTTGAAGTCTTTCAGGTCGCCCTTGGCGTCGAAGCTCAGGTCGCCAGTCGGGGTTTTGAACGTGCCAGCGTGGATCGCTTCAGCCACTTTGGCAGAGTCTTCGGACTTGGCTGCCTTGATGCCGTCGGCAATCACGGTCACCGCCGAGTAGGCCGGGAACACGAACGGACCGCTCGGGTCTTCTTTCTTCGCCTTGAAGGCGTCAGCCAGAGCAACGTTGGCTGGATCCTGGTCGAAGGATTTCGGCAGGGTTACCAACAGACCTTCGGAAGCGTCTTTGGCGATCTGCGAAATCGAGTCGTTACCCACGCCTTCCGGACCCATGAACTTGGCTTTCAGGCCTTTTTCCTGGGATTGACGCAGGATCAGGCCCAGCTCAGGGTGGTAGCCGCCGTAGTAGACGAAGTCGACGTTGGCTTGCTTGAGCTTGGCGATGATCGAGGAGAAGTCCTTGTCGCCGGCGTTGATGCCTTCGAACACGGCAACCTTGGTGCCTTTCTTCTCGAGGGTCTGTTTAACGGCGGTGGCGATGCCTTCACCGTATTGCTGTTTGTCGTGCAGAACAGCAACGATCTTCGGTTTTACGAAGTCGGCGATGTAGTTACCGGCGGCAGGGCCCTGGGCGCTGTCCAGACCGATAGTACGGAAGATCATTTTGTAGCCGCGATTGGTGATGTCCGGGCTGGTGGCAGCCGGGGTGATCATGATCACGCCTTCGTCTTCGTAGATGTCCGAAGCCGGTTGAGTGGAGCTGGAGCACAGGTGACCTACCACGAACTTGACGCCGTCGTTGACGACCTTGTTCGCGACAGCCACAGCTTGTTTTGGATCACAGGCGTCATCGTATTCAACGGCTTCGAGTTTCTTGCCGTCTACGCCGCCCTTGGCGTTGATCTGTTCGATGGCCATTTTGGCGCCACTGAACTGCATGTCGCCGTATTGGGCTACAGGACCGGTCTTAGGGCCGGCGATGCCGATCTTGATGGTGTCAGCTGCGAACGAATGGCTGGCAACCCCGGCCAGAACCATAGCGGCAAACAGTTTGGAAATCTGCTTAGTAGCCTTAGTCATAGTGCTCCACTCTTACTGTTGTAGTTTTTATAGTCCTGGCGCCGTAGCAGCAGAACCGGGTCAGATATCTTCGATATCCTCCGGAAAATGCCCCCGGCAACTGTACCGGTACAGTGTAGAGCGCCGATTGTCAGCCTGGGAAGCTGGCGCCGGGGGGCAAAATCAGGGGGTGTCGCTTTTTTGAAAGAAAAAGACAGAATTGCGGCGGGGGCTTCAGCTGAAATATCAGCAATCCTTGGCTTTCCTGCAGTTTTCGATCGGTGACTCAATTGCATCCGGGTTTTTCTGCCAGACCACCAACGTTATCATCCACGTCGATTTCTTTTCCGGACAGGACCCATGACTCAAGAACCTAGCACCCTCTATGCCAAGCTGCTTGGTGAAACCGCATCTATTACCTGGAAGGAGCTGGAGCCGTTCTTCGCCAGGGGTGCCCTATTGTGGGTCGATCCGGGTCTGGATTTGATTGCGGCGGCCGAGGCTGTGGCAACGGACGAAGGGGAGAAAGTGGCTGCCTGGCTGGCCGCCGACGAGGTCGCCAAGCTGTCTGAAACGCGGGCGCTGGATCTTTTTGAACGCGACCCGGAGCTGTGGGCAGTGGTGGTTTCGCCGTGGATTCTGATCCAGGAAAGGGCGACGAAGTGAATCGCTGCACCGAATGAGTGCGTGAGCTCGCCGGGGGAAAGTGTGTAGCCGAGTAGCGTGATGGCATGTTGCCGTAGAGAAAGGCCACAGGCGTGGCCAGCATCACGGTGACGTAAACGTAACGGGCACAGTTTATTGAGCAGCCGATCGGCTGCTTAATTGTTTCTGGATGTTGGTATTTGTGGTGACCTTAGGCCGCTTTCGCGAGCAAGCCCGCTCCCACATTCAACCGCGTTCACTCAGGGCGAATGCGGTCAAATGTGGGAGCGGGCTTGCTCGCGAAGGGGGCGGCGCGGTGTAAGGTCAGACCGAGAACGTTTTACCGGTATGGTTATTAAGAGAAATAACCTTGGTCTTGCCAATCCGGTGACGGTAGATCTCGCGCAGGTACTTGATCGCCTTCTTCACGCAATCGCGCGACAGGCGAATGTCATTGATCGAGACAAACTTGTCCTTGTCGTTGATCAGCTCGCGGTACTTCTTCTCGTACATCGGTTTGATCGCATACCAGTTGGTATCGAGGATCTTCGCCGGGTTCTCGAACTCGTTAAGCAAGTCGTCGATCAGGTCTTCGTCGAATTCCTCATTGATGATGAAGTCCAGGATCGAATTATCCAGCGTGTCGTCGAAGCGGTACGGGTTCTTCGCGAAGCAGCGCTTGATGAACGCGACGATCAGCGTCAGGAAATCGTCCGACAGGCACGGGCTCTTGGCGATCAATGTGGTCAGCGACAAGTTGGCCGACGCGCCGATCACCAACGCATAACGCTTGAGCGTGGTGTTCGGGAACAGGCTGTTGAGGTGAGTCTTCAACCGGTTCAGGTCCATGTAGGACAGTTTGTAGTCTTTCGGCAAGGACACGATCGAGACCACCGACGAGCAATTCTTGAAGAAGTGCAGGTCGTGCAACGCGGCCGCGTCATAACCGGAATTCTTGTACTGCTCCAGCGACGCCCGATAACGCTTGGATTCGATCGGCAACAGGCTGATGCCTTCGATGGCCTGGGTGACCTTGTTGAAGTGCGGCAGGTCGATGGAGCGGAAGAACAGGTCGTCGATGTTCAGGCGCTGCGGCTCTTTTTCGAACACCTTGAACTTGTCGCTGCTCGGCGGCGGCGTTTCCGGCACCACGGATTCGGCGTAGGCAATCGCCACCGGGCCGGCCAGGCTCATGAACAGATCGTTGGCGTCGAGGCGGATGGTTTCGCCAATGTCGATGCCGGCGCGACGGAAATAGTTCTGGTCGTAGTCAGTCGTGACCGCCTGCGCCGTCAGAATGTTGAAGATCTGCTGCGAGATGTACTGGTTGGCGTGCTTTTCCATCGCGTTGACGTCGATGTTCTGGATGTTGCCGTCATCGCTTTCTTCGGCATAACGCATGATGTCGTTGGAGATCAGCATCATGGCGTTCCATGGGCGGATACGGCCCATGACGCTGGCTTCGCTGCTGTCTTCATTGGCGAAGTTGTAGGAGAAGTCCCACTCTTCCGACAGGTATTTGCACAACAGGCGACCGGCGTTGATGTGCAGCGCCTCGGACATTTCACTGCGGTGATCGGAAATGTTCGGCAGTACGCAAATACCGCTGGTGAAGATCGGCTCGAAGACGAAGGAATGACCGCTCTTGCCGTCATGCTCGTCCATCGGCTTGGTGTCGAACGTCTTGTTCATGTACGAGTGCTGCTGGGCCAGGCCGAATTCCGAGGCCATGCCCGAACCGGTACCGCCGCCGGCGCTGAAGATCGAGAAATACAGGCGCGACTGGTTGGCCTTGATCCCGCAGCTGTCGATCAGATACGAGTGAATCATCTTCCAGTCAGGGCTGGAGAAACGCTGGGTGTCCTTGTTCAGGATGATCTTGGCCAGGTACTGGCCGAGGATCGGCGCGTTACCGGCGCCACCGGCGTGGACTTCCGACAAGTCCATGATTTTCATTTTGCTGTAGTCGCGCAGGAAGCCGCTTTTTTCGCCCTTGCGCGAGAAACGGATGCGACCGGCGATGTCTTTGTCCAGGTCGCCGAGCATCACCAGCGGTTCGACCAGGAACACCGGTTTGGTGGCCTTGTTCGTCCCCAGGCGCAGGTTGTTGCGGATCCACTGGGCCGGGCTGTAGCCCTTTTCGGCGTAGCGTTTGTCCGGCGACAGGCGGTCTTCGTTGTTGAATTCGTTGAGGTAGAACTTGCGCGCGTTGTACACCAGCTCCGCGACGTCCAGCGCAATGTTCGAGCCGCAGCGACCGAGGCCGATCAGGCACACCGACGGGAATTCCTGGTCGCTGTGGTGCTCGCTATCGCCTTCCAGGTGCGGCGGGCGCGGGAACACCAGGTCGCGCAGGCCGTCGAGGTTGTCGAGGATGCGGTCGGTGTTGGTTTCGGTGAAGTACAGGTACTGCTGAGTCGCCAGCGGGCGCGACGGCGTCAATGGCTTCGACGTTGCGGGGCTGTTCGCCGCGGGGCTCAGCGTCAGATCGGATATCGCAGTGGCCGGATTGTTTTTGGAAGTCATTGTGCGCCATGTACCTGGGCTGGTCGGTCGGGCGACTCTGTCGTCGAACCGTCACGGATGGGTTCTCGCGTCTTTTTTAGCGCGTCATTGGCCCAAGCGTCAGGGGGTTGGCCTGAGCATCACTCGGGGGAATCCTTTCCTTAGTCATGATGAATCGGCCAATATTTGGCGATCTTTAATCGAAAAGAAGGCCAAATGATGTCAACCCTACCTTCGTTGGGATTTGCCGGGATCGGTCTGATGGGCTTGCCGATGTGCCGGCGCCTGCTGGCGGCGGGATTTGCGCTGACGGTGTGGAACCGTAATCTGGCCAAGTGCGCACCTTTGGTAGAAGCGGGCGCGCGGCAGGTGGCGACGCCCGCCGAACTCTGTCAGCACGCGGAGGTGCTGATGCTGTGTCTGGCGGACACGGCGGTCGTGCGTGACGTGGTGTTTGGTCCGGGCGGGATCGTCGAGGGTGGGAAAAGTGGCCAGCTGCTGGTGGATTTTTCCAGCCTGGAACCCACCGCGACGCGGGAAATGTCGGCGCAACTGGCCAGCCAGACCGGCATGAGCTGGCTGGACGCTCCTGTGTCAGGCGGTGTTGTCGGTGCCGAGGCCGGCAGCCTGGCCATCATGGTGGGCGGCGAAGCGGCGGACCTTGAGCGTGTCCGGCCGGTTCTGCTCAACCTCGGCCAGCGCGTGACCCATATGGGCGCGGTCGGAGCGGGGCAGGTGACCAAGGTCTGCAATCAGATGATTGTCGCCTGCAACGCCCTGGTCATCGCCGAAGTGGTGGCGCTGGCCGAGCGTTCCGGTGTGCAGGCCGGCCTGATCGCCGAAGCCCTGGCGGGTGGTTTTGCCGATTCCAGACCCTTGCAGATTCTCGCCCCGCAAATGGCCGAAAGCCGCTTCGAACCGGTGAAATGGCACGTGCGCACGCTGCTCAAGGACCTCGACACTGCCGTGAAATTTTCCCGTGAACAGGGCTCGGCCACGCCCATCAGCGGATTGGCCGCACAACTGATGCGCCTGCATGGGGCTCAGGGCTTTTTGCAAAAGGACCCGTCAACGTTAGTGCAGCTGTACCGCGAGCCAGGCTCAGAGGACTGAACGTGTGCGTATGTTTGCGTTGGTTGATCTGCTTCAGCACCGGACGTAGCTCCGCCAGCGGCACCGGGCGACTGAGCAGGTAGCCCTGCACGAAATCGCAGCCGTTACGCTGAAGAAACGCGTATTGCTCGGGGGTTTCGACGCCTTCGGTGACCACCTGCAAATGCAGCGTGTGGGCCATGACGATGATCGCCTGGACAATTTCCATGTCCTGGGTGGCGTTGGGAATGTCCTGAATGAACGAGCGGTCGATCTTCAGCGTGTTCAGCGGCAGGCGTTTGAGGTAAGCCAGCGATGAATAGCCGGTGCCGAAATCGTCGATCGACAGCGAAACGCCGAGGGCGCGAATCTGGCGCAGCAACACCAGCGTCGCGGCGAGGTTGTTCATCAGTGCGTTCTCGGTCACTTCCAGTTCCAGGCGCTCCGGCGCGACCCCGGTTGCCTGGAGCGTCTGTTCGATTTCAGCGGCCAGCTCTTCACGCACGAGGTTCAGGGGCGAGCAGTTCACGGCGATATGCAGTGCTTCATATCCCTCGCGCGACAACGCAGCCAGGTCCTCGCAGGCTTTGCGCAGAACCCAGTTGTCCAACCCGGCAATCAGGCCGTTGTCCTCGGCGATGGCAATGAACCGGTCCGGCGCCAGCAGTCCGTGAACCGGATGTTGCCAGCGGACCAGCGCTTCAAGCTTGCTGACCCGACCGGTTTTCAGGTCATAGACAGGTTGGTAATGCAGCACCAGCCCGCTGTTTTCGCTGAGGGCATGGCGCAGTTCTTCTTCAAGTTGCAGCTCCAGCGTGGCGCGGGTTTTCAGGTTTGAGCTGAAAAAATTCAGGCTGTTGCGACCGCCGCCCTTGGATTGATACAACGCCAGGTCGGCGTGTTTGAGCAGTTCTTCGCAGGTGGTGCCATCGTCGGGAAACAGGCTGATGCCGATGCTGGTGGTCATGACCATGCGCCGCCCCGACAGCTCGATCGGCTCCTTCATCTTCAGCATGATGCGCTGGGCCATGTGCCGTGCTTCTTCGCGATCGCGCAGGCTGATGAGCAGGCAGAACTCGTCACCGCCGAAGCGCGCCACCACATCTTCGTGGCTGCGTACCGACCCCATGATGCGCTGGGCCAGGACTTTGAGCAGTTCGTCGCCGGCGTCATGGCCGAGGCTATCGTTGATCCGCTTGAAGTGGTCGATGTCCAGAAACATCACCGCCAGCCTCCCGCCTTCACTGGTTTTCTGGAGCAGCTTCTCGGCGAAGGTCTGGTTGAAGCCGCGCCGGTTGATCAGGTTGGTCAGGGCGTCATAGTTCGCCATGTGTTGCAGCGACATGCGCGCCTGGTCCAGTTGGCCGAGCAGCGTGTTGACCCGTTGCAGGTCGTGTTCCTTGTGTTGCAGTTTCTTGTCCGCCAATGCCGCGCTGATGCTGCTGCCGATGATCAGCAGCGTCATCACCGCCACCGTCAGCCCCAGTTGCAGGTGATTGTTGTCACCGGGCAGCGTCAGCAGGCTGCCGATCGGCAGCACCATGTTGAAGGCGGCCATGCCGGTGAAATGCATGCTGATGATGCCCGCCCCGAGTACCAGGCTGGCGCTGAACTTGACCAGTTGATGGAACCTGCCAGAGCCATCGCGCAGACGACTCGAGATCAACAGCGCCGCGAAGCTGGCGCCAATGGCGATCACGACGGAGAGGGTGAACAGCACGGGCTGGTAATAGGTCAATGCATTCGAACGCATGGCGGCCATGCCCACGTAATGCATGGTGGCAATGCCCAGTCCGATGCAGATCGAAGCCTGGGCATATTGCCAGAGGCTCAGGCGAGGGTGACTGAGGGTGAGCATCGCCAGCCACGAGGCGAACAGGGCAATCAACAGAGAGGCAATGGTGATGGGCAGTTCGTAGTTAATCTCGATCGGCGCCTGAAACGCCAGCATGCCGATGAAATGCATGGCCCAGATCCCGCCCGCCAGGCAGGCGGCGCCGACCCAGCGCCAGAGCCGTTGAGAAGCAGGACTTTCCGAATGGCCGACACGCTCGGCCATGTCCAGTGTGGCGAAGCCGCCCACGCAGGCGACCAGATAGGCCAGGAGCACCAGAAAGGGGTCATGCGTGCAATTGAGGACAACCTGCCCGTTTGCGGTCAGCTCGGTAATAAAACGCAAACCAAGCCACTCCATAGCACGCCTCGTCTTGTCCTGGCCGCGTCATGCACGCTGGCGAATGCTTTGGAGTATAGAGGTCATACAAAGACCGCAAGCCGTAGTGGCACATTGATTTCAACCATTTTGGAATGAGGCTTGGGACGTTTAGACATAAATTGTTGCATGCACCGCGCCGGGTTCCATGGGGCGGTATCAGCTTTACGAATCATTACAGACAGCCCTGACGCGCCTGACTAGATTGCAGGTTCCGGGCTCGGATGCGACGGCAGTGAAGCCCAATAACAATAAAAGAGACGGACCCATGCAGAACTCGACCCAAGCGGCGAATGCCTGGCGCATTCTGTTCCTGCTGTTCCTGGCCAATCTGTTCAACTTCTTCGACCGCACAATTCCCGCCATCATCATCGAGCCGATCCGTATGGAATGGCACCTCAGCGATTTTCAGCTGGGGATCATCGGGACTGCATTCACCATCGTCTACGCGATTGCCGGCCTGCCTCTGGGGCGGATGGCCGATACCGGCTCGCGCGCCAAACTGATGGGCTGGGGCCTGGCGGCGTGGAGCGCGCTGACCGCGGTTAACGGGCTGGTGGGCAGTTTCTGGAGTTTCCTGATCGTGCGCATGGGCATCGGGATTGGTGAAGCCAGTTATGCACCCGCCGCCAATTCCTTGATCGGCGACCTGTTCCCCGCCCACCGCCGTGCACGGGCGATGGGCATTTTCATGTTGGGTCTGCCATTGGGGCTGCTACTGGCGTTCTTCACCATCGGCTGGATGGTCAAGGCCTTCGACAGCTGGCGTGCACCGTTTTTCATCGCGGCTGTGCCGGGGTTGGTCCTGGCGATCTTCATGTTCTTCATCAAGGAACCAAAACGCGGCGCGGCGGAGAGTGTGCAGGTCTCGCAGGAACGAGTGGACCGGCCGATCCGCCGAGTGCTGGCGGTGCCGACATTCCTCTGGCTGGTCATGGCGGGGCTGTGTTTCAACTTCGCCACCTATGCCTGCAACTCTTTTCTGGTGCCGATGTTGCAGCGTTATTTCCTGATGCCCTTGCATGAAGCCGCCGTGGCGACCGGTGTCATCGTCGGTGTGACGGGGCTGTTCGGCCTGACCTTGGGCGGTTGGGTCGCGGACAAGATTCACCAGCGCGTGGCCAACGGACGGCTGCTGTTTGCGGCCTTCAGCCTGATCATCTCGACGGTGTGCACCGCGTGGGCGTTGCACGCGGGTCGGATTGAAATCGGGGTGTTCGTGGCGGTATTCAGCGTCGGCTGGTTGTTTGCCTACAACTTCTACACCTGCGTCTACACGGCAATTCAGGACGTGGTCGAACCACGCCTGCGGGCAACGGCCATGGCGTTGTTCTTTGCCGGGTTGTATTTGCTCGGCGGTGGATTGGGGCCGGTGGTGGTGGGTGGTCTGTCCGATCACTTTGCGCACACGGCCATGCTGGCGGCCGGTGCCGAGCAGATGACCGAAGCGTTCAAGGCCGTCGGGCTGCATGACGCGATGTACCTGATTCCGGTGGCGCTGTTCCTGACGATGGTGTTTCTGTTTCTGGCATCGCGGTGTTTTGTGCGGGATGCGAAGCGGATGAAGGAAGGGTTGGTGGCGGTGGTTGAGCCACAAATCCCTGTAGGAGCGAGGCTTGCCGGCGAAGGGGGTACCGCGGTTTAACAGTAAGACCCCGTTATCGTTCTTCGCGGGCAAGCCTCGCTCCTACAGATTTGTTGTGGTTCATACGACCATAAAAAAGGCCCGCATCGCTGCGGGCCTTTTTGTTTACCGGTGGAGCAGGGGACTTAACCCGCCACCAACACCCGAATCGCTTCCAGTCGCAGCGCAGCCTTGTCGAGCATGGCCAGACCTTGCTCACGCTGTTTGCGCAAGGCAACCAGTTCGCTGTCACGCACGGTCGGGTTGACCGCCTGCAACGCCGTCAGGCGCGCCAGTTCTTCGTCGGTGTCGGCCGCCAGGCGACGCTGCGCCTCAGCCACACGCTCGGCGTGACGCGGGAAGATCTTCTCTTCACCGGCGTTGATCCGTGGCGTCAGCTGATCGCGCTGGGCCTGGATGAACTTGTTGGCGCTGGCGCGCGGTACGCTTTCCAGTTGATCGTTCAGGGTTTCGAACGACACCCGGGCCGACAGGTCGTTGCCATTGGCATCGAGCAGGCAGCGCAGCGCGGCCGGCGGCAGGTAACGGCCCAGTTGCAGCGAGCGCGGCGCAACCACTTCGCTGACGTAGAGCAATTCCAGCAACACGGTGCCAGGTTTCAGCGCTTTGTTTTTGATCAGCGCCACGGCGGTGTTGCCCATCGAGCCGGACAGCACCAGGTCCATGCCGCCCTGCACCATCGGGTGTTCCCAGGTGATGAACTGCATGTCTTCGCGAGACAGCGCCTGGTTGCGGTCGTAGGTGATGGTCACGCCTTCGTCGTCGCCCAGCGGGAAGCTGGCGTCGAGCATTTTTTCGCTCGGCTTGAGGATCAGCGCGTTTTCCGAATGGTCTTCGCTGTCGATGCCGAAGGCGTCGAACAGGGTTTCCATGTAGATCGGCAGGGCGAACTGATCGTCCTGCTCAAGAATGTCCTCGACCAGCGCATCACCTTCGCCAGCGCCACCGGAGTTGAGCTCCAGCAAACGGTCACGGCCGGCGTGCAGTTCGGCTTCCAGACGCTCACGCTCGGCGCGGGCTTCGTCGATCAGCGCTTGCCACTCGCCATCGTCGGCATTTTCCAGCAGCGGCAGCAGGCGCGGGCCGAACTGGTGCTGCAAGGCGTTGCCGGTCGGGCAGGTGTTGAGGAACGCGTTCAGGGCTTCGTGATACCACTGGTACAAGCGCTCTTGCGGGCTGGTTTCCAGGTACGGCACGTGCAGTTCGATGATGTGCTTCTGGCCGATCCGGTCCAGACGCCCGATCCGCTGTTCCAGCAGGTCCGGGTGTGACGGCAGATCGAACAGCACCAGATGGTGCGAGAACTGGAAGTTGCGACCTTCACTGCCGATTTCCGAGCAGATCAGCACTTGCGCGCCGAACTCTTCGTCGGCGAAGTAAGCGGCGGCGCGGTCACGCTCGAGGATGTTCATGCCCTCGTGGAACACCGTGGCCGGAATGCCGGAGCGCACGCGCAGGGCGTCTTCCAGGTCCATGGCCGTTTCGGCGTGGGCGCAGATCACCAGCACTTTGGTGCGCTTGAGCATCTTCAGCGTATCGATGAGCCACTCGACGCGTGGGTCGAATTTCCACCAGCGCTCTTCTTCGTTGGCGTCCGGCTGGGCCTGGAAGCTGACTTCCGGGTACAGCTCGGCGTGATCGCCCAGCGGCAGCTCGAGGTATTCGTCGGGGCACGGCAGCGGGTACGGGTGCAGTTTGCGTTCCGGGAAACCTTGCACTGCGGCGCGGGTATTACGGAACAGCACGCGGCCGGTGCCGTGGCGGTCGAGCAGCTCACGGACCAGACGGGCGCTGGCCTCGATGTCGCCATCGTTGACGGCGGCCAGCAGCGCTTCGCCTTCGTTGCCGAGGAAACCGTGAATGGTCTTGTGCGCTTCAGGCGACAGGCGCCCCTTGTCCAACAGCTCCTGAACAGCTTCGGCCACCGGGCGATAGTTTTCGCTCTCGGCGCGGAAAGCGTGCAGGTTATGGAAACGGTTCGGGTCGAGCAGGCGCAGACGGGCGAAGTGACTGTCCTGACCCAGTTGTTCCGGGGTCGCGGTCAGCAGCAATACGCCAGGAATGACTTCGGCCAGTTGTTCCACCAGCGAGTATTCCGGGCTGGCCTTGTCTTCGTGCCACACCAGGTGGTGGGCTTCGTCGACGACCATCAAGTCCCAACCGGCGGCGAACAGCGCGTCCTGAGCCTTCTCGTCTTCCACCAGCCATTCCAGTGCAACCAGCGCGAGCTGGGTGTCTTCGAACGGGTTGGCGGCATCGCTTTCGATGAAGCGTTCTTCGTCGAACAGCGCGACTTGCAGGTTGAAGCGGCGGCGCATCTCCACCAGCCACTGGTGCTGCAGGTTCTCGGGAACCAGGATCAGCACGCGATTGGCGCGGCCCGAGAGCAGTTGGCGGTGGATCACCAGGCCGGCTTCGATGGTCTTGCCCAGACCCACTTCGTCCGCCAGCAGAACCCGCGGCGCAATGCGGTCGGCCACTTCACGGGCGATGTGCAACTGGTGCGCGATCGGTTGCGCACGCACGCCACCCAGGCCCCAGAGCGAGGATTGCAACTGGCGGCTGGTGTGTTCCAGCGTGTGGTAACGCAGGGAGAACCAGGCCAGCGGATCGATCTGCCCGGCGAACAGGCGATCGCTGGCCAGACGGAACTGAATGAAGTTCGACAGTTGGGTTTCCGGCAGGGTGACCACTTCGTTCTGCGCGTTGAGGCCGTGGTAGACCAGCAGGCCGTCGACGTCGTCGACTTCCCGGACCGTCAGTTTCCAGCCTTCGAAGTGAGTGATCGAGTCACCTGGCGAAAATCGCACGCGGGTGAGGGGCGCATTCCGTAGCGCGTACTGGCGAGTGTCGCCAGTGGCCGGATAGAGCACGGTCAACAAGCGGCCGTCCTGTGCCAGAACGGTGCCCAAACCCAGCTCGGCTTCGCTGTCACTGATCCAGCGTTGCCCCGGTTGATACTGCTGCGCCATGCTGCCTGACTCCCACCTTGAAAAAGCGGGCTATCTTAACGGAATGAGGGCTTCAGGGCCAAAGGACTCTCATAAAAACTGACGGTATTACGATAGTCGAACGATGCACAGGGCGCAGGACGGGGCACTTGTGAGTGCCAATCAGGTCACAGTTTGCGACCGATGGCTCAAGTCGCCATCCCCGCAGCCGACAGCATGCTGACAGGAGACCAATACTTATGCTGCCACCGATGCTCCCCTTGAGTGCCGTGCCGATCACTTCCCAGCACGACCCGATCCGCCAGCGTCCGGACATTCCACCCGTTGTGCCGGTGCAGGAAAGCTCCAACGAAAGCACTATCGACCTGCAACAGCGCGACCCGGAAGAGGCGGCTTTTCAGCTGCGCGAGGAACAACGCCGCAAGCAGGAACAGCAACGGCGTCGTCGCGATGCCGATGAAGACCCTGACGTACACTTGGCGATTCCCGGTACCGAGCTCAACGCCGACAACACCGTACCGGTCGCACCGCTGATTGAAGACGAACCGCGTCAGGGCTTGTGGGTCGACATTCAGATTTAAGCCTTGGTGAGTTCGCTGAGGGCCTTCAGCAGTACTTCCATTTCTTCTTCGGTATTGAGGTAGCTGACCGCAATCCGCGCGATGCTTTGCAGCCCTCTTGCCTGCATGTCCAGCGGCGTATAGGCCACACCATTGGCGCCGATGTTGATCCCGCGCTGCGCCAGTTGCTGCTTCAAGTCGACACAGTCCCAACCCTTGAGCGTGAAGGCGATCAGGCCTGATTGCTGATCAGTGGGCCCCAGGTTGTGCAGCGTCAGGCCGCTGATTGCGCCGAGGCGATCGCGCAGGTGCCGGCACAACCCATCGATCCGATGACGAATGCGGGTTGCGCCCAACCCCATGAACTCCTCCAGTGCATTGGCCAATCCCGCCAGCAAGGCCACCGATACTTCGCTGGTTTCAAACCGCCGCGCATCGTCGCGCACGGTAAAGCTTTCGCCGTCCCAAGGGGCCGATAGCACGTCCAGATGACCGGGCACGAGTCGTTCGAGGAACCCCGGTTTGACGTACATCAGCGCCGTACCTCGCGGGCCACGCAGGAATTTGCGCCCGGCGCCCTTTAGCACATCGCAGTTCAGTGCCTGCACATCGCAAGGCAGTTGCCCGAGTGCCTGGCCGGCGTCGATGAAGTAGGCAATCCCGTGCTGTCGCGCCACGGCACCAATGGCCTCGGCCGGATTGATCAGACCGCCGTTGGCCGGGAGCCAGGTCAGCGCGATCAGCTTCACCTTCGCGTCGATCATCTGCTGGAGGGCAGGGACGGACACCGCGCCCGTCTCATCGCAGGGGATCACCTCAAGTCGCGCGCCCGCGCTGACAGCCCGGGACATGCAAGCCAGATTGCCGCCCCATTCATGACGACCGACCAGAATCCGGTCGCCGGCCTGCCACGGCCCCAGCGCGTTGAACGCCATGCCCCATGCCGCCGAGCCACTGCTGGCGAACGCGATGCTTTCACTGTTGGCATTGAGCAATGTCGCCGCCGCGTTGCGTGCGCGGGCCTGAATGCTCTGGTCGGCGGCCTCCATCGGGCCGCAGCTGGCTTCGCGCTGCAACTGCTCGATCATCGCGTCGAGGGTGGCCTGGCTGGGCAATGAAGCGCCGGCATGGTTGAAGTGAATCACGCTGTAGCAACCCGGTGTGGCCGCGCGCAAATGTTCCACCTCGGCAAGATTCACGGCCGCAACTCGAATATTGCGTCGATTTCCACCGCCACGCCGCCGGGCAAGCTCGAGACGCCTACGGCCGTGCGGACATGCCGGCCTTTCTCGCCGAGTGCATTGACCAAAAGATTGGACGCGCCATTGGCGACCGCACCTTGTCGCTGGAAATCGGGAGCGCTGGAGATAAACACGCCGAGGCGGATGATGCGCACCAGTTTTGACAGGTCGTCGTCCAGTGCAGCGCTGAGTTGCGCCAAGAGGCCCAAGGCCGCGAGTTCGGCGGCGTTGGCGCCCTCATCGTCGGAGATCGATTCGCCAAGGCGACCGATGAAGGCCGGCTTGCCGTCCTGCAACGGAATCTGGCCGGAGATGAACAGCTGGTTCTGACTGACCACATGGTTGACGTAGTTGGCGATGGGCTGGCTTGGCGTCGGCAGGCTCAGGCCAAGTTGCTGGACACGATGGGCGAGTGAATCGGTCATGGTGAATCCTCCTGAATGAGGGCATCAGCATGTTGGCGTCCAGCGAGCGCGACAAACGGATAGATTTAATTCGATGTATTCAAATAACTCATGCGTGAGCCATCTCCTTCAGCCATTCACTGAAGCATTGCGCAGCGTCGCTCGAGGGTCGATCGGGAGTGACCAGCCAATAACCGATTTCACTGATGAAGGGTGGGGTGTCAAAGGCGTCCACCAACGCGCCTTCCTTGTATCGGCGTTCGATCAAATGGTGACGACCCATGGCAATGCCCTGACCGGCCACTGCGGCTTCGACAACGATGTTGTAGTCGTGGAGCATCACGCTCGGGTAGCGGCTGAGGTCAATGCCGTTGCGCGTGCTCCAGTCGGTCCACTCGAACGGTTGATGGGATTTGGCCATGAGTAACGGGCCGAGACCGGTGCCCTGAGCCTTGAATGCCGGACTGCAAACGGGTGTCAGTGTTTCTGCCATGAAGCGCTGAACCCTGACTTTCGGCCAGCCGCCCTTGCCATAACGAATCGCCAGGTCGACTTCGCCACCGCCAACGTCGGACAGTTCTACCGAAGGCAGCAGCTCGACATGGATGTGTGGATGGCGCGCATTAAAGTCAGCCAGGCGCGGCACCAGCCACAGCGTGGCGAATGAGGCGAGGAGGCCGATGCGCAGGGTGGTTTCATGATGATCGTTGCCGCACAGTTCGCGGGTTGCGAGGGCAATGGACGCCAAGGCCGGTTGAATCTGCCGGTAGTACGCTTCGCCGGCGGGCGTCAGATCGATGGCCCGGGTGCGGCGGATAAACAGCCGTTGGTTCAGGAACTGCTCCAGTTTCTGCACTTGATGGCTGATTGCGCTTTGGGTCACCGACAATTCATCGGCGGCCTTGATGAAGCTCAAATGGCGGGCCACGGCCTCAAAGGCGCGCAGGGCCATCAAGGGCGGCAGATCCTGGTGCAATTCCACGGCGCGGGTCCTTTGGGTCCATCGCAAAACCGCGATTGTGCGGTGAAAAAACCGCTTCGGTACATATTTTGTTAAGCCGCTGTCACACGGGTGACTGGTCAGCGCCAGCGCCAGCCCGCATTATTGGCGCAATCCTGCCGATCGATGCGGCAGCGGAATTTTCATTCACTCGATGCACTGAACGCCATGAGCCAAGACGACAAGCTGATCGACCTTAATGCCGAGCGCGCCAAGCGCGTTCACGACCTCAACGACAAACGCCTGAACGAAGTGCGCCAGGCATTCGAGCAAGCGATGCCATTGGGTAAAGCGAAGAAGAAGCCGAAGAACAAACCGAAAAAGCGTTAATCCCCCCGCATCCGTTGATGCAGATCAGTTTTCCCCCGCCTTTGCGCCCTGTCTCGGGCGATATTGACCCCGGTCAATTTTTTCTCCTGCCTGATTGGTTAACTTAGCCCTATCGCAACAGGGCAAGTGCAGGAGGCCAGTCATGTTTTTCGACAACGTGGTGATCGCCGGAGTGCTGACAGTCGGCCTCATGGTTCTGTTTTTTGCAGGGTTTGGATTTTTTATCTGGAAGGATTCGCACAAGCGGAAAAAACCGTAGGTCTTTCTTGATGCAATGAGCACGCAAGGCATTTTGGGCAACTTCGGTTGCCCTTTTTTTTGCCCGCGATTTCTTGAGGATGTACAGAGATCAAAGGTGGGAGCGGGCTTGCTCGCGAATGCGCCAGGTCAGCCAACAATGATGTTGAATGTTAAATCGCATTCGCGAGCAAGCCCGCTCCCACATTTGATCTGCGGCGTTTGGAGGAAAGCAGGCATGAAAAAGGCGCGAACCTCACGGAACGCGCCTTTTTCGTTGCAGCGATCTATCAGCTACCGAGCGCCTTCGACGCCAGCCAGAACAGGCCGGCCGACAGGGCCACGGTCGCTGGCAGGGTCAGGACCCAGGCCAGCAGGATCGTTCTGACGGTGCCGCCCTGCAGGCCGCTTTTGTTGGCGACCATGGTGCCGGCCACGCCCGACGACAGGACGTGGGTGGTCGAAACCGGCAGGCTGAAGATGTTCGCCATGCCGATCAGGCTTGCGGTCGTGATCTGCGCCGACATGCCTTGGGAGTAAGTCATGCCTTGCTTGCCGATCTTCTCGCCGATGGTCAGTACCACGCGCTTCCAGCCCACCATGGTGCCCAGGCCCAGGGCCAGTGCGACCGCCAGAATCACCCAGAACGGGGCGTATTCGGTGGTGGTGGTCAGGTCTTTGCGCAGTTTGTCCAGGTCAGCCTTTTCACGGGCAGCGAGGCCAGGCAGCTTGCCGACTTTCTTCGCCGTGTCATCCAGGCAGAGCAGGTAGCGGCGCACTTCGATACGGCTTTCCGCCGACAGCGAGTGGTAGTCCGCGACGCCTTTAAGGGTGTCGAGCAGGGCGTTGATCGTCGGTTCGGTCTGTTGCGGGTTGCAACGGAATTTCTCCGGCAGATCACCTTCCACGCTTTTGCCCAGGGCCAGGTATTCACCCAGCGTATCGGCGTTGCGCTTGTAGAACTGGTTCAGGTGCAGGGTTGCATCGCGAGTGCGTTCGATCTGGTAGGTGGTGCTGCCCAGGTCGAGAACGAACTGCGCCGGAACGATACCGATCAGCACCAGCATGATCAGGCCGATACCTTTCTGACCATCGTTGGAACCGTGCACGAAGCTCACAGCCATGGCCGAGATCACCAGGACCAGGCGGTTCCAGAACGGCGGATGCTTCTTGTCGTCGATCTTGCGGCGCTGTTCCGGCGTCTTGTGCATCTTCGACAGTGGACGCCACCATTTAAGGCCGATCAGGATCAGCGCGGCGATCAGGAACCCGGCCATTGGCGAAAATACCAGCGAAGCCGCGATATCGATCGCCTTCTGCCAGTTGACGCCATCGGCCAATGGGATGTCGTTGATCAGGGCGTTGGCCAGGCCAACCCCGAGGATCGATCCGATCAGCGTGTGGGAGCTGGAGGCCGGGATACCGAAGTACCAGGTGCCCAGGTTCCAGGTGATGGCGGCGGCAAGCAACGAGAACACCATGGCCAGTCCGTGACCGGTGTTCACATTGATCAGCAGTTCTACCGGCAGCAGGTGGACGATGGCATACGCCACGCCAACACCGCCCAGCAGCACGCCGAGGAAGTTGAACACACCGGAAAAGAACACGGCCAGATGCGGCGGCATGGCTTTGGTGTAGATAACAGTGGCCACCGCGTTTGCAGTGTCATGAAAGCCGTTGATGAACTCGAAGGCGAGGACAAAGGCGAGGGCGAGCAAGAGGCTCACAAGCACCCAAGCATCCAGTCCGCTGAATAAATCGATCATGAAGGTTTTCTGACCCGGTCGTAAGGGGGCGCGATTATGCCAGAAAAGACTGTAAATCGATGCACTAGCTGCTCATCGGTAACATTCTTCAACGAATTAGTCAGTGGCCGTACCCTGGGTTCCGGGTGTTTGCGGGGTTTTGCAAGTCGTTGAATTGCTTTGAAAAGCCCGCAGGCACAAGGGTTTCTCTCGAAACGGGAAGAGATGCAAAGACTTGTATGAAATATCTGAGAAGAGGGCCAGACAAGAGCCAATTACCTCATCAGATAGATAAGGTGACCGCTGCCCGCTCGTAGCGGGCGCGAATGGCAACATCAATGCATCCCGCTTTTAACGGGGGCAGACGCAGGCCCTTGAAAGGAGTCAGGCCGAGGCGATCATGGCTCTTCGGCTTTGAGTTCCTTTTCCATCTTCTGCAGTTCCTGGGTGAAAGCCTGATCCTGAACGGTGGCGCGTTTGCGCCAGGGTTTGCGTTCCGGTTCGGGCTGAGCGGCGTAGGTGGTGACTTCCCCGCCGTAAACTTCCTTGTAACGTTGTTCCTGGCGCTCAAGTTCCGCGCGCAGTTCGTCTTTCGTCACAGTGCTACCTGTATGGGTTGAGATTAATTCTGGTAAATCGCGCTGCAACAAATGCATTGACCACGCTCGCCGAAAGGACAACGCCCGAAAGGCATTGTTTTACGGCACGGCGATCGATACTTCCATGTTGCAGGCGGCCACGGCACCAGAGCAAAACAGCTGACGTAGCATCAGTTTCCTGTTTCAGCGAGCGCGCTGTCGGAGCATTTAAATGAGCATCAGGCGCTTGCTGCGGGCAGCCACGATGGGACATCGCGCTACCGGGTGACGGAACCGGCGAATAGAACAACCGGGTCGTCACTGAATTGCATTATAGCGGTCGATTTGAAGAACACTATCGCCAAAGAGTTAAAAATGGATCTTCATGTGTGATCGTTTTATTACTTGCAAGTTTTTACCTTCACTTGGCCGCGCTGTCTTTCTGGCGTCATTAAGTCGAACAAGTTAGACCCTAACATGGGGGTCTTTAACTCAGGGTTCAAGCATGGGGTTAAAACCATGTAACGGGGAAGGGCGCACACGTGCTCGAACAAGGCTCAGTGATGGCCACCAATTGCGATTATCGGGCGAGGGTTCGATAATCGCCCAATCTTGGCTGCCTTTGGCTTGTGTGCCGAACCGGAGCCGCTTGTAATAGTCGTCGCCGATTGGTGTGGGAAAAGGACCTGATATGAACGAGCAAATGCGCAATTCCTTCGCTTCAGTGGCGCCGCCGATCGTCGCGTCGCCCGCCAAGCGGATCCAGGCCCTGACCGGCGACCCGGACTTCATGACGTCCCTCGCCCGAGGCCTGGCCGTGGTGCAAGCGTTCCAGGAGCGCAAACGGCACCTGACCATCGCCCAGATCAGTCACCGCACGGAAATTCCCCGCGCCGCCGTGCGACGTTGCCTGCACACTCTGATCAAACTCGGCTACGCCACCACCGACGGTCGCACCTATTCGCTGCTGCCTAAAGTGCTGACCCTCGGCCATGCCTATCTGTCCTCGACCCCGCTGGCGGTGTCGGCCCAGCCCTATCTCGACCGCATGAGCGAACAACTCCACGAGGCCTGCAACATGGCCACGCTGGAAGGCGATGACATTTTGTACATCGCTCGCTCGGCGACCACCCAGCGGCTGATTTCCGTTGACCTGTCGGTCGGCGGACGCCTCCCGGCCTATTGCACCTCCATGGGCAGGATTCTTCTCGCGGCACTCGACGACACGTCGCTGCGCGAATACCTCGACCATGCCGACCTGCAAGCCAAGACCAGCCGCACCTTGCACACTCCCGACGCGCTGCTCGAATGCCTGCAGGAAGTGCGGCAACAAGGCTGGTGCATCGTCGATCAGGAACTGGAACAAGGCCTGCGTTCGATTGCCGTGCCGGTGTACGACGCTTCCGGGCAAGTCGTGGCGGCGCTCAACGTCAGCACGCACGCCGGCCGGGTCAGCCGCAACGAACTGGAGCAACGCTTCCTGCCCGGTCTGCTGGCCGCCAGCCGCAACCTCAGCGCCCAGCTGTTTGCCTAAGCTGTTCGATAACCGCACAGACTCGCGCTTAACGAATTGACGCACTTTCCCCGAGATCACTAATGTCGCGGCAGCGCCAGCTCAGGCTGGCACCTGTCCGACTGCGTTCTTGCGTGGAATAAAAATAATGAACCAGCCTCAGTCTGCTGTAGGTAACTGCCTCGACGTGCAGTCCTTCATCAATGCTCAACCCATTTCGCGCTACCAGTGGCGAGTGGTGATCCTGTGTTTCCTGATTGTCTTCCTCGATGGCCTTGACACCGCGGCCATGGGCTTCATCGCGCCGGCGCTGTCCCAGGACTGGGGCATCGACCGCGCCAGCCTTGGCCCGGTGATGAGTGCGGCGTTGATCGGCATGGTCTTCGGCGCACTGGGCTCCGGGCCGTTGGCTGACCGCTTCGGGCGAAAAGTCGTACTGGTCGGCGCGGTGCTGTTGTTCGGCGCCTTCAGCCTGGCCTCGGCCTACAGCAGCAACGTCGATCAGTTGCTGGTGCTGCGTTTCCTCACCGGCCTGGGCCTTGGCGCCGGCATGCCGAACGCCACGACATTGCTGTCGGAATACACCCCGGAGCGCAAGAAATCCCTGCTGGTGACCAGCATGTTCTGCGGCTTCAACCTCGGCATGGCCGGTGGCGGGTTTATCTCGGCCAAGTTGATTCCGGCGTTCGGCTGGCACAGCCTGCTGCTGATCGGCGGGATTCTGCCGTTGATCCTTGCGGTGGTCTTGCTGTTCTGGCTGCCGGAGTCGGCACGTTACCTGGTGGTGCGCAATCGCGGCACCGACAAAGTGCGCAAGGCGCTGGCGCCGATCGATCCGACCGTTGTCGCCCAGGCTTCCAGCTTCAGCGTGCCGGAACAGAAAACCGTAAAGGCACGCAACGTGTTCGCGGTGATTTTCTCCGGCACCTACAGCACCGGCACTTTGCTGCTGTGGCTGACCTACTTCATGGGCCTGGTGATCGTTTACCTGCTGACCAGTTGGCTGCCGACGCTGATGCGTGACAGCGGCGCGAGCATGGAACAGGCGGCATTCATCGGCGCGCTGTTCCAGTTCGGCGGCGTGCTCAGCGCCGTAGGCGTGGGCTGGGCGATGGACCGGTTCAATCCGCACAAGGTCATCGGCACTTTCTACTTGCTCGCCGGGGTGTTTGCCTACGCGGTAGGGCAGAGCCTGGGCAACATCACGCTGTTGGCGACGCTGGTGCTGGTGGCCGGGATGTGTGTCAACGGCGCGCAATCGGCGATGCCTTCTTTGGCGGCGCGGTTTTATCCGACTCAAGGTCGGGCGACCGGGGTGTCATGGATGCTCGGGATTGGTCGGTTCGGCGCGATTCTGGGGGCGTGGATGGGCGCGACGTTGCTGGGGCTGGGCTGGAATTTTGAGCAGGTGCTGACGGCGTTGGTGATTCCGGCGGCGTTGGCGACGACGGCGGTGGTGATCAAGGGCATGGTCAGTCATGCGGATGCGACCTGATCGTTTGATCCGGAATCTCCAGTGGTTTTGATGGCCTCTTCGCGGGCAAGCCTCGCTCCTACGAGTAATCACTGACCTGTAGGAGCGAGGCTTGCCTGCGAAGCTTTTAGCGATCGATAGTCAAGCAACAATATGTTCGATAAACGAACACTTAGTCGATTATCGGATTGTTTGGCAATTAGCACAGGCTTAACCTTCAGTCATTCCGGCGCGCGCATCGCGCCTTTTTCATCCACTGTCGGTTCATCACAAAACGGGAGCCTGCCCCATGGCTGAAATCCTTTCGCTGCACGACGCGGTGAAGCAATTCGTTAACGACGGCGATACCGTTGCGCTCGAAGGCTTCACTCACCTGATCCCTACGGCGGCGGGTCACGAAATCATTCGTCAGGGCAAGAAAGATCTGACACTGGTACGGATGACGCCTGACCTGATCTATGACCAGTTGATCGGCGCCGGTTGTGCTCGCAAGCTGATTTTCTCTTGGGGCGGCAACCCGGGCGTGGGTTCGCTGCACCGTCTGCGTGACGCGGTCGAGAAGCAGTGGCCGCACGCTCTGGAAATCGAAGAACACAGCCACGCCGACCTGGCGAATGCCTACGTCGCTGGCGCCTCCGGCCTGCCGTTCGCGGTGCTGCGTGCCTACGCCGGTTCCGACCTGCCAAAGGTCAACCCGCTGATCAAAACCGTCACTTGCCCGTTCACCGGCGAAGTACTGGCAGCAGTGCCTTCGGTGCGCCCGGACATCACCGTGATCCACGCGCAGAAAGCCGACCGTAAAGGCAACGTGCTGCTCTGGGGCATTCTTGGCGTGCAGAAAGAAGCCGCACTGGCCGCCAAGCGTTGCATCGTCACCGTTGAAGAAATCGTCGACGACCTCAACGCTCCGATGAACTCCTGTGTACTGCCGACCTGGGCCTTGAGCGCGGTTTGCCACGTTCCTGGCGGCGCACATCCGTCCTACGCTCACGGCTACAACGAACGCGATAACCGTTTCTATCAGGCCTGGGACCCGATTGCCCGCGACCGTGACACCTTCACCGCGTGGATCAACGAATACATCCATGGCTGCGCTGACTTCAGCGAGTTCCAGGCCAAGCTGGCCGCTGCATCGGAGGCGAAGTAATGACTTACACCACCAATGAAATGATGACTGTCGCCGCTGCTCGCCGATTGAAGAACGGTTCGGTGTGCTTCGTCGGTATCGGCCTGCCGTCGAAAGCGGCCAACCTGGCGCGGCTGACTTCTTCGCCGGATGTAGTCCTGATCTACGAATCGGGTCCGATTGGTGCCAAGCCGAGCGTACTGCCACTGTCGATCGGTGACGGGGAGCTGGCGGAAACCGCTGACACCGTCGTTCCGACCGGTGAGATTTTTCGCTACTGGCTGCAGGGCGGGCGCATCGACGTCGGTTTCCTCGGCGCCGCGCAAGTCGACCGCTTCGGCAACATCAACACCACCGTGGTCGGTGATTACCACGCCCCGAAAGTCCGTCTGCCGGGTGCCGGTGGAGCGCCGGAGATTGCTGGCTCGGCCAAAAGCGTTCTGATTATCCTCAAGCAATCGGCGCGCTCCTTCGTCGACAAACTCGACTTCATTACTTCGGTCGGCCATGGCGAGGGCGGTGATTCGCGCAAACGTCTGGGCCTGCCGGGCGCTGGTCCGGTCGGTATCATCACCGACCTGTGCATCATGGAACCGGAAGCAGGCACCCATGAATTCGTGGTCACCGCGCTGCACCCGGGCGTGACCCGCGAACAAGTTGTCGCTGCCACCGGTTGGGCAATTCGCTTTGCTGACACCGTGGAAAACACTGCCGAGCCGACCGAAGTCGAACTGAAAGCGCTCAGGGATCTGGAAGCCCGCACCGCCGCCGCCCACGGCCAAGCACCCGGAGAAGCGTGATGCGTGACGTTTATATCTGCGACGCGATTCGCACCCCCATCGGCCGTTTCGGCGGTGGCCTGTCGGCGGTTCGCGCCGACGACCTGGCCGCCGTGCCGATCAAGGCGTTGATGGAACGCAACCCGTCGGTGGACTGGAACGCGGTGGACGAGGTGTTCCTCGGCTGCGCCAACCAGGCCGGCGAAGACAACCGTAACGTGGCGCGCATGGCGCTGCTGTTGGCGGGCCTGCCGGAAACCATTCCGGGCGTGACCCTCAATCGCCTCTGTGCTTCGGGCATGGATGCCATCGGCACCGCGTTCCGCGCCATCGCCAGCGGCGAAATGGAGCTGGCGATTGCCGGCGGCGTCGAGTCGATGTCCCGCGCGCCGTTCGTGATGGGCAAGGCGGATGCGGCGTTCTCGCGCAACATGAAGCTGGAAGACACCACCATCGGCTGGCGCTTCATCAACCCGTTGATGAAAGCCCAATACGGTGTGGATGCGATGCCGCAGACCGCCGACAACGTGGCGGACGATTACGAAGTGTCCCGCGTGGATCAGGACGCTTTCGCCCTGCGCAGTCAGCAGCGGACAGCCGCCGCGCAGGCGGCAGGATTTTTCGCTGAAGAAATCGTTGAAGTGCGCATTGCCCACAAGAAAGGTGAAACCGTCGTCAGCCAGGACGAACATCCGCGCGCCGACACCAGCCTGGAAACCCTGGCCAAACTGAAACCGGTCAATGGTCCCGACAAAACCGTGACGGCCGGCAATGCGTCGGGCGTGAACGACGGTGCCGCAGCGCTGATCCTGGCCTCGGCCGAAGCGGTCAAAAAACACGGTCTGACCGCTCGCGCCAAAGTGTTGGGCATGGCAAGCGCCGGCGTTGCACCGCGGGTAATGGGCATCGGCCCGGTCCCGGCGGTGCGCAAACTGACCGAACGCCTGGGTCTGGCCGTCAGCGATTTTGACGTGATCGAACTCAACGAAGCCTTCGCCAGCCAGGGCTTGGCCGTGCTGCGTGAACTGGGGCTGGCGGACGACGCGGCTCAGGTCAACCCGAACGGAGGTGCCATTGCCTTGGGCCATCCGTTGGGCATGAGCGGTGCGCGTCTGGTGCTGACGGCGCTGCATCAGCTTGAAAAGTCTGGCGGCAAGAAAGGTCTGGCGACCATGTGTGTCGGCGTCGGCCAGGGTCTGGCCTTGGCAATCGAACGCGTCTGACGCGCAGCAGTAACAATAAGAACAGAGGAAAAGCGAAATGACTGACAAGCCTGGTTATCGTCGCCCGCAGGAAGGCACCCAGCCGGACTACCTGCACCCGACTTACCAATCCACCAACCGTCGCTCGCCGTCCAAACCGTTGGTGTTTCTGCCCCATTCGTTGTCGGAAATTACCGGCCCGACGGTCGGCGCCGAGCGCGTCAGCGAGACGGACAACGACCTGACCGCCCAGCACACGGGCGAGCCATTGGGCGAACGCATCATCATTCACGGCCGCGTGCTGGATGAAAACGGTCTGCCGGTGCCGGGGATTCTGGTGGAGATCTGGCAGGCCAACGCCGCTGGCCGCTACAACCATGCCCGCGACCTGCATGACGCGCCGCTGGACCCGAACTTCACCGGCACCGGCCGCACTGTGACCGACGCCGATGGCTGGTATCAATTCCAGACCATCAAGCCCGGCGCCTACCCGTGGGGCAACCACCACAACGCCTGGCGCCCGGCGCACATTCATTTCTCGCTGTTCGGGCCGAGCATTCTGACGCGCCTGGTCACCCAGATGTATTTCCCGGGCGATCCGCTGCTGGCGTACGACCCGATCTACAACTGCGTACCCGATACCAGCGCCAAGGAACGCCTGATCGCCAGTTTCGACCTGGAAAAAACCATTCCTTCCTACGCCCTCGGTTATCGCTGGGACATCGTCTTGCGCGGCCGCGATGCCACGCCGATGGAGAAATAAGATGACGCTGACTGCGACCACGTCCCACACCGTCGGGCCGTACTACCACATCGGCCTGACCTGGCTGAACCGCGAAAACCTGACCGTCGAACAAACCCTGGGCGAGCGCGTGGCGATCACCGGGCAAGTCGTCGATGGCAACGGCGACGTCGTCAACGACGCGATGCTGGAAGTTTGGCAGGCCAACGCCGCGGGCAAGTACGACCACCCCGAGGACGATCAGGACAAACCACTGGACCCGAACTTCGAAGGGTTTGGCCGGATACCGGTAGATGCCGAAGGGCGCTTCCGGTTCACCACGATCAAGCCGGGCACGGTGGAAGGGCTGAAAGGCTCGACCCAGGCGCCGCACCTGGTGGTGCTGGTGTTTGCTCGCGGGTTGGTGAAGCATTTGCTGACGCGGATTTACTTTGAGGGCGAGCCGGCGAATGTCTCTGACCCCCTGCTGGAGTGCGTGCCGGCTGAGCGTCGCAGTACCTTGCTGGCGAAGCAGGATGCGAGCGGTGTTTATCAGTGGAATGTGATCCTGCAGGGCACCGATGCCGAGACGGTGTTCTTTGACTATTGATTGAACGCCACAAACCCCTGTGGGAGCGGGCTTGCCCGCGATAGCGTTGGGTCAGTCACCACTAATTCTGGATGTGACTCAGTGATCGCGGGCAAGCCCGCTCCCACAGGTACAGCATCGCCAATTGTGGAACGGGACTGTTGCAAAGTGTGTCTAGACTGTCACAGTCCCCAAAGAGTGAAGAACAATGACTACCCCAACCGCTATTCCAGCGCATTACACCGGCGAAGAGCGCAGCAAGCGCATCTTCGCGATTGTCGGCGCCTCGTCCGGCAACCTCGTCGAATGGTTCGACTTCTACGTCTACGCCTTTTGCGCGATCTACTTCGCGCCTGCATTTTTCCCGTCCGATAACCCGACCGTGCAACTGGTGAATACCGCGGGCGTGTTCGCCGCCGGGTTCCTGATGCGACCGATCGGCGGCTGGATTTTCGGCCGTGTCGCAGACAAGCACGGGCGCAAGAATTCGATGCTGATTTCGATTCTGATGATGTGCTTCGGCTCGTTGCTCATCGCCTGCCTGCCGACCTACAAGGACATCGGCGTCTGGGCCCCGATCATGCTGCTGTTCGCCCGTTTGCTCCAGGGCTTGTCGGTGGGCGGCGAATACGGCACCACCGCGACCTACATGAGCGAAGTTGCGCTCAAGGGCCAGCGCGGTTTCTTTGCCTCGTTCCAGTACGTGACGCTGATTGGCGGGCAACTGCTGGCGGTGTCGCTGGTGGTGGTCCTGCAACAGTTCCTCACCGAAGATGACCTGCGTGCCTACGGCTGGCGGATTCCGTTCGTGGTCGGTGCCGTCGCGGCCTTGATCTCGCTGTTCCTGCGCCGTTCGCTCAAGGAAACCACCAGCAAGGAAATGCGCGAGAACAAGGACGCCGGCAGCATCCGCGCCCTGTTTCGCGACCATAAAGCCGCGTTCATCACCGTGCTCGGTTACACCGCCGGTGGCTCGCTGATTTTCTACACCTTCACCACGTACATGCAGAAATACCTGGTGAACACCGCCGGCATGCACGCCAAGACCGCCAGTTACATCATGACCGGCGCGCTGTTCCTTTATATGTGCATGCAACCGCTGTTCGGCATGCTCGCCGACAAGATCGGCCGACGTAATTCGATGCTGTGGTTCGGTGCCTTGGGTACGTTGTTCACCGTGCCGATTCTGTTGAGCCTGAAAAGCGTCAGCAGTCCGTTCCTGGCGTTTGTGCTAATCACTGTGGCGCTGGCGATCGTCAGTTTCTACACCTCGATCAGCGGCCTGGTGAAAGCCGAAATGTTCCCGCCGGAAGTGCGCGCATTGGGCGTTGGCCTGGCGTACGCGGTGGCGAACGCGATCTTCGGCGGCTCGGCAGAATACGTGGCGCTGAGCCTCAAGGCCGTGGGCATGGAAAACTCCTTCTACTGGTACGTCACGGTGATGATGGCGGTGGCGTTCCTGTTCAGCCTGCGTCTGCCGAAACAGGCGAAATACCTGCATCACGACCTTTGATCCATCTGCGTGGGCCACACCGGCCCACGCTTTCAAGGACTGTTTATGAACCAGCGACCGGGCAATCAATTGTTCGATGCCTATTTCACTGCCCGCGATATGCGCGACGTGTTTTGCGATCAGGGCCGGGTTCAGGCCATGCTCGATTTCGAAGCGGCGCTGGCCCGGGCCGAGGCGAAGGTTGGCTTGATTCCGCAGACCGCTGTGGCGTCTATCGAAGCAGCCTGCCGGGCCAAGCATTTTGATTTCGCGGCCCTTGGCGAGGCGATTGCCTCGGCCGGCAATTCGGCGATTCCGCTGGTGAAAGCCTTGGGCAAACAGATCGCGGCCACCGATGCTGAAGCCGAGCGCTATGTGCACCTGGGCGCCACCAGCCAGGACGTGATGGACACAGGCCTGGTGCTGCAACTGCGCCGGGCGCTGGAACTGATCGAAAGCGATCTGGCGCAACTGGGCGAAACGTTGGCGACCCAAGCGTTACGCTTCGTCGCCACGCCGCTGGCCGGACGCACCTGGTTGCAACACGCGACACCGGTCACCCTGGGCATGAAGATCGCCGGTTGGCTGGGGGCGGTCACGCGCAGCCGTCAACGCCTGCAAGAACTCAAACCGCGTCTGCTGGTGCTGCAATTCGGCGGCGCCTCCGGCACCCTCGCGGCCCTCGGCTCACAGGCAATGCCGATCGCCGAAGCGCTGGCCGGGGAACTGCAACTGAGCTTGCCCGACCAGCCCTGGCACACCCAACGTGATCGTCTGGTGGAGTTCGCTTCGGTGCTGGGCTTGATCGCCGGCAGCCTCGGCAAGCTTGGTCGTGACATCAGTCTGTTGATGCAGACCGAAGCGGGCGAAGTGTTCGAACCGTCGGCGCCGGGCAAGGGTGGCTCTTCGACCATGCCGCACAAACGCAACCCGGTGGGCGCTGCGGTGCTGATCGGCGCGGCTACGCGCGTGCCCGGTTTGCTCTCGACCCTGTTCAGCGCGATGCCGCAAGAACACGAGCGCAGTCTGGGCCTGTGGCACGCCGAATGGGAAACCCTGCCGGAGATTTGTTGCCTGGTGTCCGGCAGCCTCAAGCAAGCGCTGCTGGTGGCGGACGGATTGGAAGTGGATGCCGAGCGCATGGCCCGCAACCTCGACCTGACCCAAGGCCTGGTGCTGGCCGAAGCGGTGAGCATCGTTCTCGCCCA
Organism: Pseudomonas migulae; assembly: GCF_024169315.1. Classification (NCBI taxonomy): domain Bacteria; kingdom Pseudomonadati; phylum Pseudomonadota; class Gammaproteobacteria; order Pseudomonadales; family Pseudomonadaceae; genus Pseudomonas; species Pseudomonas migulae. Next base: position 5,371,038 of record NZ_JALJWR010000001.1, read on the forward strand.
ACGGGTCGGCCGCGACACCGCGCATCATCTGTTGGAGAACTGCTGCAAACGCGCCGTGGTCGAGCAACGGCATTTGCGCGCGGTCCTCGGTGACGAGCCGCAAGTGACTGCCGAACTCTCGGCTGCTGAACTCGATGATCTGCTGGACCCCGCCCATTATCTCGGTCAATCCCGTACGTGGGTCGAGCGAGCGGTGGCTGAACATTCTGCGTTGACTGCCTGAAGGAGATTGCTGTGGCTTTCGTACAACTCGCCGAGGGCGAATTGAATTACCAACTCGATGGACCGGACGATGCGCCAGTGTTGGTGCTGTCCAACTCGCTGGGCACCGACCTGCACATGTGGGACGCGCAGATGGCGGCGTTCACCGAGCATTTCCGCGTGCTGCGTTTCGACACTCGCGGGCACGGCAAATCGCTGGTCACGCCGGGGCCGTACACCATCGAGCAACTGGGCCGTGACGTGCTCGCGATGCTGGATGCGCTGCACATCGATAAAGCGCATTTCTGCGGCCTGTCGATGGGTGGCTTGATCGGCCAGTGGCTGGGCATCCATGCCGGTGATCGATTGAACAAACTGGTGGTGTGCAACACCGCGGCGAAAATCGGCGATCCGTCGATCTGGAATCCACGCATCGAAACCGTGCTGCGTGACGGCGCGGCGGCCATGGTCGCGCTGCGCGATGCCTCGATCGCGCGCTGGTTCACCGCGGATTTTGCCGAAGCCAATCCTGCTGCGGCGAAGAAGATTACCGACATGCTCGCGGCGACTTCGCCAGAAGGTTATGCCGCCAATTGCGCCGCCGTGCGCGATGCCGATTTCCGTGATCGGCTGTCTTCGATCAAGGTGCCGTTGCTGGTGATCGCCGGCACCGAAGACGCGGTCACGCCGCCGTCCGGTGGGCACTTCATCCAGGCACACGTGCCGGGCGCCGAGTACGCCGAGTTCTACGCCGCGCACCTGTCCAACGTTCAGGCCGGTGCTGAGTTCAGCGCGCGGGTGCTGGCGTTTCTGTTGGCTGAATAAGGGGATTGTTGTGGACGAGAAACAACGTTACGACGAGGGCCTGAACGTCCGCCGCGCAGTGCTCGGCGACGCCCACGTCGACCGCAGCCTGAACGCGCTGACCGAGTTCAACTCGGAGTTTCAGGAAATGATCACCCGTCACGCGTGGGGCGACATCTGGACCCGTCCGGGCCTGCCGCGCCATACCCGCAGCCTGATCACCCTCGCCATGCTGATCGGCATGAACCGCAATGAAGAACTCAAGTTGCACCTGCGTGCCGCTGCCAACAACGGCGTGACTCGCGGCGAGATCAAGGAAGTGATCATGCAGAGCGCGATCTACTGCGGTATCCCGGCGGCGAATGCGACGTTCCATCTGGCGGAGTCGGTTTGGGATGAGTTGGGAACTGAGTCGCGGGAGTGATCCTGGGGATTTGCGGTGCCTGGGCTGACGCTTTCGCGGGCAAGCCACGCTCCCACAGGTCCGCGGTGAACACAAAACAGAGGTTCACCGCGGACCTGTGGGAGCGTGGCTTGCCCGCGATAGCGGTAGAGGGCTTGATACATCCTTTGGCTGGATAAACGATTTCGCGATCAATCAAACCTTCGCAACGATGAAGATTCGCTTGAACGGAAACAGCGTGTGCCCATCCTCCTCCTGCGGGTAGTGCGCGTGGACCCGCATGATGAAGTGATAGATGAACCGCGCCAGTTCATCATCCTTCAACCCTTGCATCACCGTCCTCAAAGCCGACACCTTGATCCAGTCATACACCGGCGACTTGCCGTCAACGACTTGCAGCTGCTCGGTCTCCCAGATATCCAGCGAGCAGGTCAGGGGCGCGAGCAGATGGTAATAATCGGCAAGTGACAACAGAGGACGTCTGGCCAAGGTCTCACGCAACTGCGGGGTGCCCAGCGGTGTGCCTCTGGCGCCACCATCATTGAGCGTGTCGAGCATCAACTGATACCACAACGCATCCCGCCAGTCGGGCATGTGCGCCGCCAGGCAGCCGCTGGGGTTCAGGTGCCTGAGCAGCCATGGCAGCAATTTTTCGTGATCGTCGATGAAGTGCAACACGGCGGCGGCGAACAACAGATCGAAGGGCTGCTCGGGTTGCCAGTTCTGTAGGTCACACTGTTTCCATAGCGCTTTGATCGGTAGTTGGCGGGCCTGGTCCAGCATCTCTTTTGAGCTGTCGAGGCCGAGCAACTTTGCGCGAGGCCAACGTTTGGCCAGCAACTGTGTCGCAATGCCGGTGCCGCATCCCAGGTCGCAGATGCGCGCAGGCTTATGGAGGGCGACACGCTCGAGCAATTCGATGACCGGCCGTTGCCTGAGGCGGGAAAACTGCTGGTACGTCTTGGCGTCCCAGTCGTCGCAGGCCTTCCCTGGCGTTTCAAGTTTGACGCTCATGAGGTGGTCCTCTCTGGCGATTACAGTTGTCTTCCGATGACGTTCAGTGATTTCAGGACAACGGCCACGCCTTTGCGCGTGTCCGGGTCGTTCAGCAGTCTGACCAAGGCCATGACGCTCGGTGGTTTCGCGGCGGCGACTTCGGCGTGGGCCCGGCGCACGGCGTTGCTGATTGTCCAGGTGGCCGCGGTGGCGTTTTCGAACTGCAGCGCCAGTTTTTCCACCATGGCGGCGTCCAGCAGGTCGACCATGTCCGAGACCAGCGACAGCACGTCGACAATGTTGTCCAGTCGCCCGCTGTCGATCAGCGGCTGCAGTTTCGTCATCAACGCATTGAGCCCCGCCGAGCTGTCGGCCGTGCCGATGGTGAGGGTTTCATCTGACAGGTTTGTCATTGTTTTTTCCTCCCTGAGCCCGTCACAGCATGCCCCGGGCAACCGCCCAGTACAGACCGCGGTTGAAGCCGTTCCTGAGCAGGCCGCCGAGTTTGGTCGGCGGAGTCGGTTGGACATCGCACCTGTAGTTGTACCAAAGCGGCATGCCGGCATTGAGGCCCATTTGTGCCACTGCCTGAACACGTCCGTCGTAGACATCGACGGGACCACCCAGCCGGATCTCGGCGGCAATGTTGTTGGCAATCACCGGTGCCTGGTTATGGCACGCACCACCGGCCTTACTGACAGGCAGGTCGACGGTGTCCCCGATCACGTAGACGCCCTCCTGACTGTAGACCTGAAGGGTTTCATGGTTTGTGGGCAACCAACCTTCGTTGTTCGGTGCTTGAGATGCTCCGGACGCCAGCACCGCATCCACGGCGCGGATCGGCGGCGTTGCCATCAGAATGTCGAAGGGCTGCGAGTCGCCTTCTACGGAATAGGCGGTTCTGCTGTCGGGATCGACGCGATCCAGCGTGAACCCACGCTGAAAGCGGATATTTTTCTGCTCGAAAATACTCGGCAGAATTTCTCCTGTCGGTCGTTGCAGGAACAGGCAGTTACGCAGGAGTTGAGCCGTGGTCGGGTAGGTGTAGATGATTTCCACCTTGTCCCGCACGCCACGACGCCGCAAAAAATCATCGAGCATCAAGGTGGTTTCGACGGGCGCGATACCGCATTGATGGGGAACATTCGGTGTTTGCGGGAAGGACACGGTGATGAAAATCCGGCCTTTTTCGATGGTGCTCAGCTTTTGTGCCAGTTGCCTGGCAGGTTCGTATTGATAGAAGTGATCGCCGGCTTCTTTCAAACCTTTGATGCGTTCCGGGGCGGGCACGCAACCGGTGGCAATGACCAGAAAATCATAGTTGTAGACTGTGCCGCTGCGGGTTTTCAAGCGTTGCCCGGGAAAATCGAAACGTGTCACTTCTTCAACGTTGAAGGTAATTTCCGCGCGCAGCAATGAGCGTTCCGGGCGCTTGAGTTCTTCCTTGAAAAACAGGTTGAACGCCACGTACATGAACGCAGGTTTGTAGAAGTGATCGGGGGAGTTGGACAACAGGGTAATCGAGACTTCGCCGCGCAGGATTTCTGGATACAGCTTGTTGACCAGTTGATTGGCCAACATCGTTCCACCAACGCCGCCACCGACGATAACTATTCGCTTGCTCATACCTGACCTCCGTGGTCTTGGCAGCTTCGCGTACAGCATCCGGAGATAACGGAAGAAAAAAAGGACTCCTACTTCGGGCTGGAGAATTTAAACGCACTGATGACTGTATCTGTTGTTGCATGATTCGCCACTTCATGACGACCAGCGGTCAGCGCCAGCGTTTCCTGCAAGGGGCGACGCTGGCGCCAAGCCTTACAACAAACTGATCGGATAGCTGACGATCAACCGGTTCTCGTCAAACTCGTTGTTGCTGTAGTCGCGGCGCATGGTCGAGTTGCGCCATTTGACGTTCAGGTCCTTCAGCGCACCGCTCTGTACGGTGTAGCCCAGTTCGCTTTCGCGGCCCCATTCCTTGCCGTCGGTGACGGTGCCGGTGTGGACGTTGTCGCCGCTGATGTAGCGGTTCATCAGGGTCAGGCCGGGAATTCCGAGCGCGACGAAGTTGTAGTCGTGACGCACTTGCCAGGATTTTTCCTGCGCGTTGTCATAGCTGGAGTTGTAGCTGTCGTTGGCCAGGGTGCCGCCGCTGGTGCCGTTGACCCGCATCCAGGCGCTGTCGCCGGTGAGTTTTTGCAGGCCGACGTAGAAAGTGTTGCCGCCGTATCTGGCGGAGAGCATTCCCGACCAGGTCTTGTTGTCCAGGTCACCGGCGCGGGCACTGCCGTCGTCCTTGCCGTAGAAGAAACCGAGGTTGGCGCCCAGGGTCCAGTCGCCGACGGGCTGGGTGTGAACCAGGTTGATGTATTGCTGGCTGTAGATGTCCTTGAGTTCGGCGTTCCACAGGCCGATTTGCGTGCGCTTTTCGTTGAACAGGTATTCGCCGCCCTGGAAGTTGAAGCGGTCCGAGGTGAACGCCGCTTTGCCGGTCATCGACATGTCGCTCATGCTGCTGTCGTCACGCGGGCTATTCTGGCGGAACTGACCGCCGTAGAGCGTCAGGCCGTTGATTTCCTTCGACGTGATCTGGCCGCCGCGGAAGGTTTGCGGCAGCGAGCGCCCATCGTCCGAACGCAGGATCGGCAGCACCGGCATCCATTCGCCGACCTTCACTTCGGTCTGCGACAGCCTGGCCTTGAACGCCACGTTGGTGCGACCAAAGCTGTCCGCCGGGCGGCCGTCGTGATCCAGCGGCAGCAGTTGCGTGCCACCGGTGCCTTTGCCGCCGTCGAGCTTCACCGAGTACAGCCCCAGCACATCCATGCCGAACCCGACGGTGCCCTGGGTGAACCCGGACTTCGCGTCGAGGATGAAACTTTGCGTCCACTCTTCAGCCTTGCCCTGCGCCTTGGTCGGGTTGGTGAAGTTGCGGTTGATGTAGAAGTTGCGCAGGTTGAGGTTGACCTTGGCTCCTTCGACAAAACCTGACTCCTCGGCCGTGGCGGGCAGGGCCGCGCCGGTCAGCGCGATGGCGATCAGGCCGGGGAAGACGTACTGCGCAGTGGAAGGCGTCATGTGCTCGGTCTCTCTTGTTTTCAGGGATGCAACGGGTTGAGGCCGCAACGTTCGGGTTGCAGACAAAAGATTCGGATTCAAATGAAACGGGGCGAGATCAGCCGGACAGGGCAGGGCGCGGGGGCATGGTGTCGAACCTGTTGTTATTGGTTTTGTGTGGCGAATGGTGCGGGGAATGAACTGGATGGTTCAATTGGTAAAAGCGGGTTTTGGGCGGTTATCGAACGTAAGATTGATCGGAGTTTCGGGTTGCCTCTGCTGGCCCTTTCGCGAGCAAGCCCGCTCCCACATTTAACCGCATTCCAACTGGAGAAACTCGGTCGAATGTGGGAGCGGGCTTGCTCGCGAAGGGGCCAATATTGCCAACACACCTTTTCCCGCCGCCAACAAAAAGCCCACCAAAAGGTGGGCTTCGTGTTTACAGCAGCACGATCAGAACAACTTCAGCTTCGGCGCTTCTTCTTTCAGCGGCTCGACTTTCGCGGTCTGCTCATTCCAGCCACCGCCCAGTGCCTTGTACAGATTCACGGCGCTGGTCAGTTGCGCCAAACGGTCGGTGATCAGCGCCTGTTGGGCACTGAACAGCTGACGCTGGGCATCGAGGAAAGTCAGGTTGCTGTCGACGCCGATGCGATAACGACGCTCGGCCAGACGGTAGTAGTCCTGGTTGGCGGTGACAAAATCACGCTGGGCCTGCAACTGCTCGGTGTAGGTCTGGCGGGCGGCCAGGCCGTCGGCGACTTCCTGGAAGGCCGTTTGAATGGACTTCTCGTAGTTCGCCACGCCGATGTCTTTCTGGATTTTCGAGTAATCCAGGCTGGCGCGCAGGCTGCCGGCGTTGAAGATCGGCAGGTTGATCTGCGGCTGGAACAACCAGGTGCCCGAACCACCCTTGAACAGACCGGACAGGTCCGGGCTCAGGGTACCGGCGTTGGCAGTCAGGCTGATGCTCGGGAAGAACGCTGCCCGTGCCGCGCCGATGTTGGCGTTGGCCGCTTTCAGGTTGTATTCGGCCTGGAGGATGTCCGGACGACGTTGCAGCAAGTCTGACGGCAGGCCGGGCGGTACGTCGCTCAGCAGGTCGTCAGACAGCGGCTTGGCTTCTTGCAGATTGGCCGGGATGCCGGTGCCGAGCAGCAGCACCAGGCTGTTTTCATCCTGGGCAACCTGACGCGTGTAACGAGCCAGTTGCGCGCGGGCGTTTTCCACCGAGGTACGCGACTGCGCCAGATCCAGTGCGGAAGCTACGCCCACTTCGTTGCTGCGGGAGGTGAGCTTGTAGCTCTCCTCGAACGCACCGAGGGTGTCCTGAGTCAGTTTGCGCAGCTCTTTGTCAGCCTGCCAGGTCAGGTAGGCATTCGCCACGCTGGCCACCAGGCTGATTTGCGTGCTGCGACGGCCTTCTTCAGTGGCGAAGTACTGCTGCAGCGCTTCTTCGCTCAGGCTGCGAACCCGACCGAACAGGTCGAGTTCATAAGCACTGATGCCGACGGTGGCGGAGTAGGAACTGGTGATCCCTGCCTGGCCCGTTTGCGAAGCATCCGCCGGAACCCGCTGGCGGGTGCCGGTGCCATTGGCTGAAATGGCCGGGTACAGGTCCGCACGCTGGATGCGGTACTGCGCCGCGAACGCGTCGATGTTCAGCGCCGCGACACGCAGGTCACGGTTGTTTTCCAGGGCGACCTGGATCAGCTGTTGCAATGCCGGGTCATGGAAAAACTGCTTCCAGCCCTGTTCGGCAGCGGCCTGTGCAGGCGCCTGGGCCGGCGAATACGCCGGACCTTGTGGGTACTGCGCTGCCACCGGTGCTTCAGGCTGCTGATAATCGGGTATCAGCGAGCAGCCGCTCAGCACGAAGGCCGCGACTGCGATGGAGAGTAGCGACTTGCTCATTGGCCAGCCTCTTTAGAAGGTTCAATAGCGTCGTCCTGATCGGCGGTTTTGCGCTGACCCATGGCCGACACGGTGACGAAGAACAGTGGGACCCAGAAGATCGCCAGGACCGTGGCGGTGATCATACCGCCAATAACGCCCGTACCGATCGCATGCTGGCTGCCCGAACCGGCGCCCGTGGAAATCGCCAGGGGTACCACGCCGAGGACGAAGGCGAGCGAGGTCATGATGATCGGTCGCAGACGCATCCGGCACGCCTCGATCGCCGCGTCGCGCAGGCTGCGCCCTTGCTCATGCAGTTCCTTGGCGAACTCGACGATCAGAATGGCGTTTTTCGCCGCCAGACCGATGGTTGTCAAGAGGCCCACCTGGAAGTACACGTCGTTGGACAGGCCGCGCAGACTGGTCGCCAGCAGCGCACCGATGATCCCCAGCGGCACCACCAGCATCACCGCGATCGGAATCGACCAGCTTTCATAGAGCGCCGCCAGACACAGGAACACCATCAGCAACGACAAGGCGTACAACGCCGGAGCTTGCGAGCCCGACAGACGTTCCTCGTACGACAGACCGGTCCAGGAAATACCGACACCCGCCGGCAGTTTCAAGGCGAGGGCTTCGACTTCGGCCATCGCTTCACCGGTGGAATAACCCGGTGCAGGGGAACCGAGGATTTCCACCGCTTCCACGCCGTTGTAACGGGCCAGTTTCGGCGAACCGTAGATCCACTCACCCTTGGCGAACGCGGTGAACGGAACCATGGTGCCGGCGCTGTTGCGCACGTACCACTTCTTCAGGTCTTCGGGGCTCATGCGCGCACCCGGCTGGCCTTGCACGTAAACCTTCTTCACCCGACCACGGTCGATGAAGTCGTTCACATAGCTACTGCCCAGGGCAATCGACAGGGTGTTGTTGATGTCGGCGATGGTAATGCCCAGCGCGCTGGCCTTTTCGTCGTCGATTTCCAACTGGTATTGCGGCTCGTCGTTCAGACCGTTCGGGCGCACTTGGGTCAGCACTTTGCTTTGCGCCGCCATGCCGAGGAACTGGTTACGGGCAGCCATCAGCTTTTCGTGACCGATACCGGCGCGGTCCTGCAGGAACACGTCGAAACCGGTGGCGTTACCCAGTTCCAGTACTGCGGGTGGCGCGAACGCAAACACCATGGCGTCACGGAAGGTGAAGAAGTGCTGTTGGGCACGGGCCGCGACTTTGAACACGTTGTTGTCGGCGTTACGTTCATCCCACGGTTTCATCATGATGAACGCCATGCCCGAACTCTGGCCACGGCCGGCGAAGTTGAAGCCGGTCACGGTAAACACCGAGTTCACCGCATCGCCTTCACCGCCATCCTTGCTCGGACGCAGCAGGTATTCACGCATCTGGTCCACGACCACTTGGGTGCGCTGGGCCGTCGAACCGGCGGGGGTCTGCACCTGGGCGAACAGTACACCCTGGTCTTCTTCCGGCAGGAACGCCGTTGGAATGCGGGTGAACAGCCAGATCATGCCGACCACGATGATGAGGTACGCCAGCAGGTACGGCGCCTTGTGCGTAAGCATGTTGCCCACGCCTCGCTCGTAGCTGCGTACGCCACGGTCGAAATTGCGGTTGAACCAACCGAAGAAGCCGCGTTTCGGTGTGCCGTGCTCGCCTTTCGGAATCGCCTTGAGCATGGTGGCGCAGAGTGCCGGCGTGAAGATCAGTGCGACCAACACGGACAGCGCCATGGCCGAAACGATGGTGATCGAGAACTGCTTGTAGATCACACCAGTGGAGCCACTGAAGAACGCCATCGGCAGCAGTACCGCCGACAGCACCAGCGCAATACCCACCAGCGCACCCTGGATCTGCCCCATGGATTTCTTGGTGGCCTCCTTGGGTGACAGGCCTTCTTCGCTCATGACCCGCTCGACGTTTTCCACCACCACGATGGCATCGTCCACCAGCAAGCCGATGGCCAGCACCATACCGAACATGGTCAGGGTGTTGATGCTGAAACCGAATGCCGCCAGGATCCCGAACGTACCCAGCAATACCACCGGCACCGTCATCGTGGTGATGACCGTGGCGCGGAAGTTTTGCAGGAACAGGAACATCACCAGGAACACCAGCACGATCGCTTCGACCAGAGTTTCAACCACACCCTTGATCGACTCGGTCACCACTGGAGTGGTGTCGTAAGGGAATACCACTTCCATACCTTGCGGGAAGAATGGCTTGAGGCTGTCGATGGTCTTGCGCAGGGCTTTCGCCGTGTCGAGTGCGTTGGCACCGTTCGCCAGTTTCACCGCGAGGCCGGAAGCCGGGGCGCCGTTGAACTGGGCGTTGATGCTGTAGTTCTCGCCACCCAGACCGACATCGGCGACATCTCTCAAGCGAACCTGGGAGCCGTCCTTGTTGACTTTGAGCAGGATTTTATTGAATTGCTCAGCGGTCTGCAGGCGGGTCTTGCCGATGATCGTCGCGTTCAACTGAGTGCCGGGCAGGGCAGGCAGGCCGCCGAGCTGGCCGGACGAAACCTGGACGTTTTGCGCGGCGATGGCGGTCTTGACGTCGATCGGGGTCAGGTTGAAGTTGTTCAACTTGGCCGGGTCGAGCCAGATACGCATGGCGTACTGGGAACCGAACACCTGGAAGTCGCCCACGCCGGCTGTCCGCGAGATCGGATCCTGCATGTTGGACACGATGTAGTTCGACAGGTCGTCCTTGGTCATGCTGCCGTCACGCGAGACCACGCCGATCACCAGCAGGAAGTTCTTCACCGCCTTGGTGACGCGGATACCTTGCTGCTGTACTTCTTGCGGCAACAGCGGGGTGGCCAGGTTCAGTTTGTTCTGGACCTGAACCTGCGCGGTATCGGAGTTGGTGCCTTGCTCGAAGGTCGCAGTGATCGTCATGGTGCCGTCAGAGTTACTTTCCGAGGACACATAACGCAGGTTGTCGATACCGTTGAGCTGCTGTTCGATCACCTGTACCACGGTGTCTTGCACGGTTTGCGCGGAAGCGCCCGGGTACGCCACGGAAATGGCGATCGCCGGAGGTGCAATGCTCGGGTACTGGTTGATCGGCAACTTGAGGATCGATAGAGCCCCGACCAGCATGATCACCAGGGCAATTACCCAGGCGAAAATCGGACGGTCGATAAAAAATTTCGACATGGTTTACTCCCCTTTGCCGCTGGAAGCCTTGCTAGCTGCCTGTGCGGGGGCCGGGTTCTTTGCGCCAACGTTAGTCGCCTCACTGGCCTTGACTTCAATGCCGGGTTTGACGAATTGCAGTCCTTCGGTGATCAGGCGATCGCCGGCCTTCAGGCCGTCCTCGATCAGCCACTGGCTGCCGACAGTGCGGCTGGCCTTGAGCTGACGCAGTTCGACCTTGTTGTCCGGACCGACGACCAGCGCGGTCGGGGAGCCTTTGAGGTCGCGGGTCACACCTTGTTGCGGCGCCAGGATCGCGGCGGCGTTGACGCCGGCCTGAAGCTGGGCGTGAACGAACATGCCGGGCAGCAGAGTGTGATCCGGGTTCGGGAACACCGCACGCAAGGTCACAGAGCCGGTGGTCTGGTCAACCGAGACTTCGGAGAACTCGAGCTTGCCGTCCAGCTTGTACTGGCTGCCGTCTTCGAGGGTCAGCTTGACTGCGGCCGAGTTGTCGCCGGCCTTTTGCAGGCGCCCGCTTTCCAGTTCGCGGCGCAGTTCAAGCAGCTCCACGGAAGACTGGGTGACGTCGACGTAGATCGGGTCGAGTTGCTGGATCACCGCCATGGCATCGGCCTGGCCACTGGTGACCAGTGCGCCTTCGGTCACGCTGGAACGGCCGATACGGCCCGAAATGGGCGCATAGACCTTGGTGTAGCGCACATTGATCTGGGCGCTTTGCAGGGCGGCTTCCGATTGCAGGCGGTTGGCCAGGGCGGTGTCGTATTCCTGACGGCTCACGGCCTGTTCGTTGACCAGTTGCTTGTAGCGATCGGAGATCGATTTGGTCTGTTGCAGATTGGCTTCGGCGCTTTTCAGCGTGGCTTCATAAACGGCTGGATCGATCTGATACAGCTGCTGGCCGGCCTTGACGTCGCCGCCTTCCTTGAACAGACGCTTGAGAATGATGCCGTTGACCTGAGGACGAACTTCGGCAATGCGATAGGCGCTGGTGCGGCCTGGCAGTTCGGACGTCAGGGTGAAGGCTTGAGATTGCAGGGTTACAACGCCGACCTGAGGGGGTGGCGGGGCCGGCGCCGCTTCTTCCTTTTTGCATCCGCTGAGCAGCGATGCCAAGGCGACGGCAGTGACCAGAGCGGTAACAGCTGGCTTGAATTGCATGAAAATCCTCGGGTCAGGCGCGCAAATTGCGCACAAGAAATGTGGAAGGGTAAAAAATGTGCGCTGAGTGGATAAGTAGCTTGCTAAGGAATATACTTACGTTCATGGTTGTTTGTAAATACCTTGGCTGCGTACCCACATCGTTACAAAAGCCGTTTCAAAGGTTCGAATTGTAGGCCGGGGACGACACCCAAGAGCGTTCGCCCCACTTTTATTCAGCGGATGTTCAGGCATCGCTGATGCACCCTGATTGAGGTTGTACTGCCATGGTCCGTCGTACCAAAGAGGAAGCTCAAGAAACCCGTAGCCAGATACTCGAAGCGGCAGAGAAAGCCTTTTACGAACGGGGCGTAGCGCGCACGACACTGGCGGACATCGCGACCCTGGCGGGCGTCACGCGCGGGGCCATCTACTGGCATTTCAGTAACAAGGCGGATCTGGTGCAGGCCATGCTCGACACCTTGCATGAGCCGCTGGACGAAATGGCCAAGGCCAGTGAAAGCGAAGATGAACTCGACCCGTTGGGTTGCATGCGCAAGCTGCTGATTCATTTGTTTCATCAAGTTGCCCTGGACCCGAAAACCCGCCGCATCAATGAGATTTTGTTTCACAAGTGCGAATTCACCGATGAAATGTGCGATCTGCGCCAGCAGCGCCGAGAGGTCAGCCTCGATTGCAATGTGCGAATCGCCCTGGCCCTTACCAATGCGGTGAATCGGGGGCAGTTGCCGGACAATCTCGACACGGCCCGCGCGGCCATCAGCCTGCATGCCTACATTGACGGCATCCTGTACCAGTGGCTATTGGCGCCCGACAGTTTTCAACTGCACACCGAAGCCGAGCGTTGGGTCGATACAGGGTTGGAGATGCTGCGTTTCAGTCCCAGCCTGCGCAAATGAAACAAAATGCGTAATTGGATCCGCTTGTGTCAACCGTTGAAGCCGCAGATGAACGGTTCTTCACGCGCTCTATGGCAATGGGGTGCTTTTATATACGCCCGTTCGTTTGGTTGACAGGTCGCAAGCCCAGTATTTTGTAGGAATTTTGTGTCTAGTCTGTGAGCGGATGTGCATATCGGCGTCAGGTAATAAAAAAGCCCCAGCTCTTTCGAGTCGGGGCTTTTGCGTTTCAAGGAGGACGGTTACATCACCGGGTAGTCGATGTAGCCCACCGGGCCTTTGGCATAAAACAATTCCGGACGCGCTTCGTTCAGCGGTGCATCGGCCTTCAAGCGTGCCGGCAAGTCCGGGTTGGCAATGAACGGCACGCCGAAGGCGACCGCATCAGCCTTGCCGCTCGCCAGCCAGGCATTGGCGCTGTCCTTGGTGAAGCGTTCGTTGACGATGTAGGGGCCGCCGAACGCTTCTTTCAATTGTGGACCGAGGCTGTCGCCCGCTTCTTTTTCGCGGGAGCAGATGAACGCGATGCCACGTTTGCCCAGTTCGCGAGCGACGTAGGTGAAGGTTTCGGCCAGGTTGTCGTCACCCATGTCATGGGAGTCGGCGCGGGGTGCCAGGTGCACACCGACACGGCCGGCGCCCCAGACTTCAATCGCTGCGTCGGTCACTTCCAGCAACAGGCGCGCACGGTTTTCCAGGGAGCCGCCGTAGTGGTCGGTGCGCTGGTTGGTGCTGCTTTGCAGGAACTGGTCGAGCAGGTAACCGTTGGCGCCGTGGATTTCCACGCCGTCAAAACCGGCCGCCTTGGCGTTCTCTGCACCGGTGCGATAGGCGTCGACGATGTCGGCGATTTCAGCGGTTTCCAGAGCGCGCGGCGTTGGGTAGTCGGCCAGTGGACGAACCAGGCTGACGTGACCTTTTGGCTGGATGGCACTCGGTGCGACCGGTGCTTCACCGTTCAGGTACGACTCGTGGGACACCCGGCCAACGTGCCACAGCTGCAGGAAAATCTTGCCGCCCGCGCCATGGATCGCTTTGGTGATGTTGGACCAGCCACGCACCTGGTCGTTGGACCAGATACCCGGGGTGTCCGGGTAGCCGACGCCCATCGGCGTGACCGAGGTGGCTTCGCTGAGGATCAGGCCAGCGGAGGCGCGCTGCACGTAGTACTCGGCCATCAGCGCGTTCGGCACACGGCCTTCGTCGGCGCGGCAGCGGGTCAGTGGCGCCATGATGATGCGGTTGGCCAACTCGAGGTCGCCCAGTTTGATCGGATCGAAAATCGTCGTCATTTAATACAACCCTCGTGAGGTATCAGTGAGTAGCAGGGGCCAGTTCGGGATTACCGCTCTGACGGAAAGTAATCAGGGTCACCAGCAGGGCGAGTACCGCCAGTGCGGCGGCCGCGAGAGGCACGCTGGTCAGGCCGTAGCCGTGGGCAATGACGCTGCCGCCGACCCAGGCGCCGAGTGCGTTGCCGACGTTGAATGCGCCGATGTTCAGGGTCGACACCAGGTTCGGTGCGGCCTTGCCGTAGGTCACCACGTTCACTTGCAGGGCCGGCACGGCGGCGAAGCACGCGGTGGCCCAGAGGAACAGGGTGATTTCGGTCGGGATCAACGCGACGCTGGTCCAGGTCAGCACAGTGGAGACCACCGCCATGCTGATGAACACGCCGATCAGCGTCGCCGCCAGGCCTTTGTCAGCCAGTTTGCCGCCGATGATGTTGCCGACGGTCAGGCCCAGGCCGATGAGCATCAGGGTCCAGGTCACACCGCGTGGCGAGACGCCGGTCACTTCGCCCAACAGCGGTGCGACGTAGGTGAACAAGGTGAAGACCGATGCCGCGAACAATGCCGTCATGCTCAACGACAGCCAGATGCCGGCGCCTTTGAGGGCACGCAGTTCGGCGCGCATGTCGAGTTTTTCTTCGTCGCGCTTGGCCGGCAGGAAACGGATCAGGCCAATCAGGGCGATAACACCGATCACGGTCACGGCCCAGAAGGTCGAGCGCCAGCCGGCTTGTTGACCGAGCGCGGTGCCCAGTGGCACGCCGAGCACGTTGGCCAGGGTCAGGCCGGTGAACATCAGGGCCACGGCCGAAGCGCGTTTGTTGGCCGGGACCAGGCCCGCCGCTACCACCGAACCGATGCCGAAGAAGGCGCCGTGGCACAGGGCAGTCACCACCCGGGCAAACATCAGCACGTTGTAGTCACTGGCCACGGCACACAGCAGATTGCCGATGATGAAGATGCCCATCAACGCTACCAGTGCGGCCTTGCGCGGCAACTTCGCGGTGGCCAGTGCCATGAACGGCGCACCGATGGCCACGCCGAGGGCGTAACCGGTCACCAGCCAGCCGGCGCCGGGGATCGACACACCGAGGTCGGCCGCCACATCGGGCAGCAGGCCCATGATGACGAACTCGGTGGTGCCGATGGCGAAGGCGCTCAAGGCCAGTATGAGGAGCGAGAGGGGCATTGTTTAATTCCTTGTCGGAGCGCTGAGCTCCTTGACGATGGCGTCGAGGAACGCCTGGATAACGTCTTCGTTGCGTTTGAAGAAGTGCCATTGACCGGCTTTCTGGCTGCTGATCAGTCCCGCACGTTGCAAGGTCGCCAAATGCGCGGACACGGTCGACTGCGACAGGCCGCAGCGTTGATCGATCTGCCCGGCGCAAATGCCGTACTCATGGTTGTGGATCTGTTCCGGGAACTGGGATTTGGGATCTTTAAGCCAGGTCAGGATGTCTCGCCGTACTGGGTGTGCCAGGGCTTTTATTATTTCGTCGAGGTCGAGGTTCATTGGCTTGGGGCTCATGATGAGTAAAACGCTATATCGCGATGGGGCGAAATTTAAATCGTTGCTTCGCGATATACCAATATGATTTCGGTCTGACGACCGCGTAAATCGGTATATCGGGTTATAACGATATGTGGGGCGCAGTGTTAAGCTGCGGGGCATGAACTATCTCGCACATCTTCACCTCGGTGGCCAGCGTCCCGGTCAATTGCTCGGCAGTCTGTATGGCGATTTCGTCAAAGGGCGGCTGCAAGGGCAGTTCGAACCGGAGATCGAGGCGGCCATACAGTTGCATCGCAGCATCGACGTGTTTACCGACCGCCATCCGTTGGTGGACGTGGCGCTGTCGCGGTTTTCCCTGACCCGCCGGCGTTACGCCGGGATCGTGCTGGATGTGTTTTTCGATCATTGCCTGGCGCGTGACTGGACGCAGTACGCGGATCTGCCGTTGCAGCAGTTCACGTCGGATGTGTACCGGGTGCTGTCCGCCGAGCGGCAGTTGCCGGAGCGGTTGGCGAGGATCGCACCGCACATGATGGCGAATGACTGGTTGGGTTCTTACCGGGAGTTCGACGTGCTGGAGCAGGTTTTGCGGGGGATTTCGCGGCGATTGACCAAGCCTGAGGAACTGGCGGCGGCGATGCAGGAGCTGCGGGTGTTGTATGAGCCGTTGAGTGAGGATTTCAGGTTGTTCTATCCCCAGTTGCAGACGTTCGCCCAAACAAAACAGATCTAATGTGGGAGCGGGCTTGCTCGCGAAAGCGGTGTGTCAGCCACCATCGATGCCGGCTGACACACCGCTTTCGCGAGCAAGCCCGCTTGTATGTTTAGACTTGAAGGGGTGGGCGGGACTAAAGCCTAGCTTCTGACTCTGACCAGTACAGACCGTGGGAGACTTCGTCCCGCCCCTTCACCTAATGCGCCGATAAGGAATGCATCGGCCTAGACCGACGATAGAAACAAGCCAGCGCAACGGTGAACCCCGACAAGTCTTTAAACCCTAGCTCGGAGGGCGTGCCATGACAATTCATGTTTCGCAGGTGGTCGTTGGTGTGGATGTCGCGAAGGACGAGATCGTTGTTTATCGATCCGATCTGGAGCAAGTCTTGATTGTTTCGAACGAGCGATCGACCCTTAAGAAGTGGCTCAAGGCGCTGCCCGCAAACAGCGCCATTGCCCTCGAAGCCACCAACACCTATCACCTCGATACGACAGAGATGGCCCATGAAATGGGTCATGACGTTTACGTTATCGATGGCAGCCGTCTTAATCGATACCGCGAAGGGATAGGTATTCGGGCTAAAACAGATGCCCTGGATGCAGCGTTGCTGGCTCGTTACTTGAGTAAAGAGTCCGACAAGTTGAGGATTTGGAGTCCGCCTCCAAAGGCCTACACACAACTCAAAAGCTTGCTGCGTCGTCGGGCCGAGCTTGTTCGGCATCGTGTGGCCATCAAACAAAGCTGGAAGGACGAACCGTTGCTCGAAGAGGCATTGGCCGACTATCTGGCATGCCTTGAGCAGATTGAAAAAAACATACAGAAAGTGCTGAAGAGCATTGTCAGCGAAGCTGACATGGACGCGCAGGTAAAACGCTGCCAAGCGGTTGAGGGTGTAGGCGTCCTGACGGCTACAGCTGCAGTCACCGCCTTTATGCGTGGAGATTTTTCCGACAGCGATGGCTACATTGCCTTTCTAGGAATGGATCCGCGAGTCAGACAATCGGGAAAGAAGGATCAGAAACGATACTTATCCAAACGAGGCGATTCGGAGTTCCGGCGCTTATTTCATAACAGCGCCATGGCCGCGAGTCGCTCTCCAGCCTGGAAACCTTACTATCAAAGCTATCTGGCAAGAGGCATGAAGGGCACTCAAGCCTTGGTAATACTTGCCCGTAAGCTGGCCAGAGTACTGTTTGCCTTGATGAAAAATCAAAGCGAGTACAAGCCAAGTTCTATGTTTGGGGGTTGCCCCCAAACATAGAATCTCCCACAGGGGATGTGTGTTTAAGCAGCGATAGCTGGGCGCATCGGAACCTGCTGTTTCTCCGGAATCGCCCCAAACAACGCCTTCTGCACCGCCTGCTGCGCTTCAAACGCCAGCGCCGCACGCTCGCGACCTTCGCAAGCGATCGGCTTGAGCAGATGAACCTCCACATCACCCCGGTCATTGGCAAACAACCGCATCAGGTGCGAAAGCAAATCATCGTCACCAATGAACGGCGCCAGGGAATCCACCTCACCCTCACGCAGATAACGAATCGCCACCGGTTGCAGTTTCACTTGCGAATCAATCGCCGCTGACAGCAAGCGACCATGAAAGGTGCGCAACGAACGGCCATCGGTGGTGGTGCCTTCCGGGAACATCAACAGCGGATGGGCCTGCTCCAGATGACGGGTCATCTGTTTGCGGATCAACTGGCTGTCGCCCGAACCGCGACGGATAAACAGGCTGCCGGCCTTGGCCGCCAACCAGCCTGCCACCGGCCAGGTGCGCACTTCGGCTTTGGACAGAAACGACAGCGGCGTCAGCATGCCCAGCAGCGGGATGTCGGTCCAGGACACATGGTTGCTGACCCAGAGCATCGGCGTCTTCGGTAATTCACCGTGGACGGTCACGCGAAAGGGCAGGGCATTCGCCAGACGCGCCATGAAAAATCGCGACCAGCGCTGGCGGCGGACCATCGAATGAGCGATGCCCAAACGTTCGAACAGCCCGAACACGCTGGCCATGCTCAGCCCCAGCGTCACCACGAACAACACTCGCGCAATCCGCGCGTACACCCGCAAGCGGCTCATTACACAGCCGCCTTGAAGTGCTTGGCGTAGCGCGGGCAGAGTTCATCGCGCTTGAGCAGGATGAACACGTCGGCGACCTGGAAGTCTTCGTCCCAGCACGGCTCGCCGCAGATCTTCGCACCGAGGCGCATGTAGGCCTTGAGCAGCGGCGGCATTTCCGCGATGACGTTGGACGGGATGTCCAACACCGGCAACGGTTTTTTCGGCTCGGCACGCAGGTGTTCGGTGCACAGGTAACGTTCGCGCAGGCGCTGCATGATCGCGTGGGCCTGAATGCCGCCGTCCTGCATCGGGATGCTCGCGCAACCCATCAAATAGCTGTAGCCGCCCTGATTCAAGACTTCGGCCAGTTCACCCCAGAGCACGGCGATGGTGCCGCCGTTGCGGTAGGCCGGGTCGACGCAGGTGCGACCGATTTCGAGGATCGGGCCTTTGAGGTGGACCAGGCCGTGCAGGCTGAATTCTTCTTCGCTGTAAAACTTGCCCAGGCTGCTGGCGGCCGTGTGGTCGAGCAAACGGGTGGTCGCCACCAGACGTCCGGTGTTCAGGTCGCGCACGCCGATGTGGGCGCAGTGAACATCATAGTCATCCATGTCCAGACCCAGCTCCGCGCCTTTCAGCTTGGCGTTGAATTCGCCGCTGAACACGTTGAAGCGCAAGGCCTGGGCTTCCTGCAAAGCCTCGGCGCCCACCAGGCGTTCGGCTTGCAGGCGGCGTTCATTGCCGGTGTCGCTGATGCGGGCGATCTGAGTCATGGCGAATCTCCGTGCGGGCTGCTCACCCGTCTTTGGGTTACAGCGGATCGACTTTCTTTATCCAGCCTTGTTGTGCAAAGTCAGGCTATGTAGCCCCGGTGTCATCGCCATGAAGCTTTGGTGATGCTTATATGACAGCCCACGAGGAGCCTCTTATGCCCTGGCAAACCCTGTTGAATCGCCGCGACCGCTTGCCCGCCAATCCAGACTTGGCGGAGGCTTTCGCGACGTTGTTGCAGCAATTGGGGACGGTGACGCCGTTTGAATTGGCGGTGGTCGGCGGACGCCTGATGGCGACACCGGGGCTGGCCTTTCTGGTGGGCTATCAAGCGGCGTTGCGCATGCTCTGGCCGAGCGCGCCGCCGAGCCTCGGCGCGTTGTGCGCGACCGAACAGCGCAGCCTGCGGGTGGCGGACATGCAGACACGTCTGACCGACCTGCGCCTGAACGGACGCAAGGATTTCGTCACCGCCGGCGATGCCGCGGACTGGCTGTTGATCGCCACCCGCAGTGAAGAACCGGGCGATGGTCCACGCCTGAGCCTGGCCGTGGTCTATCCCGGTGAACCGGGTGTCCGGGTGGAAAAACTCCCGGCGATCCCGCTGATGCCGGACATCAGCCACGGTCGGCTGTTTCTCGACAATGCCTTGTGTGAGTTGCTGGCGGGGGATGGCTGGGATGCGTACGTCAAACCGTTCCGCACCCTCGAAGACATCTATGTGCTGAGCGCCATGACGGCGTGGTTGTATGGGGTGGGTCAGGACAGCGACTGGCCTCAGGGCTTGTTATTGCGTTTGCTGGCGCTGTTGGCCGGGTGCGCGGAAGTCAGCCGGCAGGCGCCGAACAATCCCGCCGGGCATGTTCTGCTGGGCGGGTTGTTTGCGCAGTTTGACGGGTTGAAGGGGGAGGTGAATCAGGCATTGGCCGATGGCCCGCCGGAGTGGGCGGCGATGTGGCAGCGGGATCAGTCGGTGATGGATCTGGCAGTGGGGGCAAGAGGTAAGCGATTAGCCAAGGCGTTAGCGGTGAGTTGACTGGCCTCTTCGCGGGCAAGCCTCGCTCCTACGGGTTACACGCTGTCCCTGTAGGAGCGAGGCTTGCCCGCGAAGGCGCCCTCAAGGACAAAACTCCAAAACTGTCATCAACCTCGACTAGGCTCAGCAGGTTCAACTCTCCGAGCCCCCACCATGTTCAAAGGCTTGCCCCTGCTGTTCATGCTGCTGCTAAGTCCCACGACCCACGCCGAAAACTGGCCCGCCGAGCAATGGTCCACCGGCCCGACCCTCACCGGCCCGGCCATTCAAGCCCTGGAAACCTACGCCTTCCCACCCCGCGACGACGCCACCCGAAAAGGCATCCGCACCGACGCCCTGCTGGTGATCCGCGATGGCCAGGTGATTTACGAACGCTACGCCGGCCCGACCACTGCCGACACGCCGCACCTGACCTGGTCGATCAGCAAAAGCCTCATGGCCGCGGTCCTTGGCGTGGCCTACGGCGAAGGCCTGTTCACGCTTCAGGACCCGGTGCTGAAATTCTATCCACCGCTGCAAACACACCCCGCGATCACCATGGCCGATCTGCTGCACTGGGCCTCCGGCCTGGACTGGCAGGAAGACTACGAATACGCGCCGTTGAAGTCCTCGGTGGTGGCGATGCTTTACACACGCGGTCATCACGACATGGCCGCATTCACCACCGATCACCCCGAGTATGCGCAGCCCGGCCAGGCCTTTCGGTATTCCAGTGGCGACAGCAATCTGCTGGCCGCAGCGCTGAAAAACATCGTCGGCCCGGCACGCTATCCCGACTATCCATGGACCGCGCTGTTCGAACCCTTGGGCATTCGCCACGCCGTTTGGGAAACCGACGCCACGGGCACCTTCGTCGCCTCGTCCTATGCCTACCTCACCGCGCGGGACCTGGCACGAGTCGGCCTGCTGATGGCCCGCGACGGTCGTTGGGGCGACCGGCAATTGCTGCCCAAGGATTGGGTCGCCTTCAACCGACAACCTTTCGACCGCTATCGAGCCCATCAGGACGAGGCGGTGCCGGGCGGTCATTGGTGGCTCAATCGTGCAGCGGATGGCGCCGCACAACCCTGGCCCGATGCCCCCGCCGACACCTTCGCCGCACTCGGCCATTGGGGCCAGGCGATGTACGTGATCCCCAGCGAACACCTGGTGATCGTGCGCTACGGCGATGATCGCGACGGCAGCTATCGACACAACGAACTGCTCAGACTCGCGCGCATGGCCTTCGCCGGGAAGGTGCAGCCATGAATCACCGCTCTTTTGTCCGCCGCCGACCGTTCAGCACGCTGGGGTTGATCCTGCTGATCGCCTTGCTCGGCTGGATCTGGCAGGAGCGGGTGGCGCTGTGGGCGTTCCCGGACATCATCAGCGCCTACACCGCCAAGGAGTATTGCTCGTGCCGGTATGTGATGAATAACGACGTCGAGTATTGCCGTGGGTATGTGAAGCAGTGGTTGCCTTTCAGCGCCTTTGCCGATGATCCCGTCAGCAAACAGGTGATGGTCAGCGGCATGGGCCGCAGCAACCGCGCCATGTGGATCGGTGAACGCCAGGGCTGCCGCCTGACTCCCTGAACACGGTGAAGCTTTTGTGGCGAGGGGGTATGTCATTGACTCAAGATCCGTGGCATTAGAGTTTGCAACCTGCCTCAGGGCGGTTAAGGTTCGTGCAGGTTTATTTCCCCCACGAGTCTTTATGTTCAAGCGGTTCCTTATCCAAACCCTGGCCTTTGTACTGCTGACCGGCGCCACGTTATCAGCCCAGGCCAATTGGTACCTGGACGGCGAGTCTTCGCGGCTGTCGTTCGTCAGTACCAAAAACGCCAACATTTCCGAAGTTCAGCGCTTTCTGGTGCTGCACGGCAAGGTCAGTCCCAAAGGCCTGGCCGAGGTGGAAGTCGAGCTGGAGTCGGTGAACAGCGGCATTCCCTTGCGTGACGAACGCATGCGCAAGGAGTTGTTCGAGATCCAGACCTTCCCCGAAGCCTTGATCACCGCACAAATCGATCTGCGCCCGATCAACGACCTCGCGCCCGGCGCGCAACTCGAATTGCGCCTGCCGGTGACCGTCAACCTCCATGGCAAACAACACGACTACAACGCCGAGCTGTTGGCAACCCGTCTGGATGACCGGCGCTTTCAGGTGGTGACGCTTGAGCCGCTGGTGATCAACGCGGCGGATTTCGATCTGGCGCCGGGGCTGGAAAACTTGCGCAAGGTCGCGGGTTTGTCGGCGATCAGTCTGTCGGTACCGGTGGGTGCGGTACTGATTTTCACGGCGCGCTGACATGGCCGGCGCGATTTTTCCGTGGCGTGAAGGCAACAGCTTCGAACTGCTGATCGACGGTCCGCAGTTCTTCCCGCGCATGCTGGTCGCAATTGCCCGCGCCGAAGAGCAGGTTGAACTGGAGCTGTACCTGGTGGAGGCGGGCACCTGTGCCGAAGCCATGGTTCAGGCGTTGGTCCAGGCTGCCGAGCGTGGTGTCCGTGTGCGCTGCCTGTTCGATGATTACGGCAGCCTCGCGTTCACCCTGACCTTGCGTCAGCGTCTGATGGCGGCGGGCGTGGAACTGCGTTTCTACAATCGCCTGAGTTGGCGGCGCTGGGTCGGCAATTTCTATCGCGATCATCGCAAGCTGTTGCTGGTCGATCAGAGCATGGCGGTGGTCGGTGGCACCGGTGTCACCGATGAGTTCTGGACGCCGGGCGAAGACACCAGCGAATGGCACGAAGTGATGGTGGAAATCACCGGTCCCCTGGTCATCGACTGGCAGTTGCTGTTCGACCGCCAATGGATCGCCAACCGTCATCGGCGTGCCTGGAAGCCTGCTTCGCACTTCGGCCTGCCGCGATTGCCGCGCGTGCCGTCCACAGGTGAGGGCATGGGCCGCGTGGCGTATGCCGACGCCCGTCAGCACCGCGATATTCTGCAGTCACTGGTCCGCGCTCTGAACAGTGGCCAGAAGCGGATCTGGCTGGCCACGCCGTATTTTCTGCCGACCTGGAAAGTCCGCCGCTCATTGCGCCGGGCCGCCGGTCGAGGCGTTGATGTGCGTCTGCTGTTGACCGGTCCGCGCACCGATCACCCGTCGGTGCGCTACGCCGGGCATCGCTACTACCCGCGACTGCTCAAGGCCGGGGTGAAGATCTTCGAATACCAGCCGTGTTTCCTGCACCTGAAAATGGTGCTGGTGGATGACTGGGTGAGTATCGGCTCGTGCAACTTCGATCACTGGAATTTGCGGTTTAACCTGGAAGCCAACCTTGAAGCACTGGACCCAGGGTTGACGAGGGCGGTGGCGGCAAGTTTCGAAAAGGATTTTGCGCTGAGCCAGGAAGTCAGCCTGGAGGCATGGCAACGCCGGCCGCTGTGGCGACGAATCAAGCAAAGGATTTGGGGATGGGTCGATCGGTTGGTGGTGAATCTGCTGGATAAACGCGGATAGTCGTCACACCCAAAACCACTGTGGGAGCGGGCTTGCTCGCGAAGGGGCCGTGTCAGTCAACGATGATGTCGACTGACAGTCCGCATTCGCGAGCAAGCCCGCTCCCACATTTGTAATGTGTTGCCTGGAAGCGTTACAGCAACTCAAAACTCTGCTGCGTCACGTCCTGGGAATCCAGGCCGATCTGCACGTTGAACTTGCCCGGTTCTGCCGCGTACTTCAGCTGGGCATTGAAGAACTTCAGGTCATCCTCGGTGATGGTGAAGTGCACGACTTTCTGTTCGCCGGCCTTGAGCGTGATTTTCTGGAAGTTCTTCAGTTCCTTGATCGGCCGGATCATCGAGCCGGTCACGTCCTGGATGTACAGCTGCACCACGGTTTCGCCGTCACGCTTGCCGGTGTTTTTCACCATGACGCTCGCGTCGAGCTTGCCGGTCTTGTTCAGCGTGGTCGATGACAATGCCATGTCGGTCAGGCTGAAATCGGTGTAGCTCAGACCGAAGCCGAACGGGAACAGCGGGCCTGTGGTGTCATCGAAATACTGCGAGGTGTAGTTGCCCGGTTTGCCCGGCGTGAACGGCCGGCCAATGCTCAGATGGTTGTAGTAGGTTGGAATCTGACCCACCGAACGCGGGAAGGTGATCGGCAGTTTGCCCGACGGGTTGTAGTCGCCGAACAGCACGTCGGCGATGGCGTTGCCGCCTTCGGTGCCGCTGAACCAGGTTTCCAGAATCGCGTCAGCCTGTTCCTTCTCCTGGAGAATCGACAGCGGCCGGCCGTTCATCAACACCAGTACCAGCGGTTTGCCGGTGGCTTTCAAGGCGCGGATCAGCTCGCGCTGGTTTTCCGGGATATTCAGGTCGGTACGGCTCGACGATTCGTGGGACATGCCACGGGATTCGCCCACCGCTGCCACCACCACATCGGCATCTTTGGCGGCTTTCACCGCTTCGTCGATCAGCACTTGCGCCGAACGCGGGTCGTCCACCACTTCCGGGGCATCGAAGTTGAGGAAGTTCAGGTAGTCCAGGACCTTCTTGTCGCTGGTGATGTTGGCGCCACGGGCGTAGATCAGCGTCGATTTATCGCCCAGCGCGTGGGTCATGCCGTCGAACAGCGTGACCGATTGAGCCGGACGGCCAGCGGCAGCCCAACTGCCCATCATGTCGATCGGTGCTTTGGCCAGCGGACCGACCAGCATGATTTTCGCGGTTTTCTTCAGCGGCAGGGTTTCGCCCTGGTTCTTCAGCAGCACCAGACTGCGACGCGCGACGTCGCGGGCCTCGGCGCGGTGCAGGCGGCTGTCGGCGTAAGTGTCGGCCGGATCATCCTCAGCCTTGCCGATGCGCAGGTACGGGTCCTTGAACAGGCCCATGTCGTACTTGGCGTCCAGCACCGCACGCACGGCGTTGTCGATGTCGCTTTGCTCGATCTCGCCGGCCTTCAACAGCCCCGGCAGCTCCTTGCCGTACAGGGTGTCGTTCATGCTCATGTGGATGCCGGCCTTGATCGCCAGCTTCGCGGCTTCGCGACCGTCAGCGGCAACGCCGTGCTTGATCAGCTCGAAAATCGCCCCGTGGTCGCTGACCGCCAGGCCCTTGAAGCCCCATTCCTTGCGCAGCAGGTCGTTCATCAGCCAGGTGTTGGCAGTGGCCGGCACGCCGTTGATCGAGTTCAGCGCAACCATCACCCCGCCGGCACCGGCGTCAATCGCCGCGCGGTACGGGGGCAGGTAGTCCTGGTACATCTTGACCGGGCTCATGTCGACGACGTTGTAGTCGCGACCCCCCTCGACCGCGCCGTACAAGGCAAAGTGCTTGACGCTGGCCATGATGCTGTCGGCCGCGTTCGCGCCGGTGCCCTGGAACGCCTTGACCATCACGCCGGCAATGCGCGACACCAGATAGGTGTCTTCGCCGAAGCCTTCGGAAGTCCGGCCCCAGCGCGGGTCGCGGGAGATGTCGACCATCGGTGCGAAGGTGATGTCGAGGCTGTCCGCCGCGGCTTCCTTGGCGGCGACGCGCCCGGACCGGCCAATGGCGTCCATGTCCCAGCTCGACGCCAGTGCAATCGGGATCGGGAAAATCGTGCGATGGCCGTGGATCACGTCATAGGCGAAGAACATCGGGATCTTCAACCGGCTGCGCATGGCCGCGTCCTGCATCGGACGGTTTTCCGGGCGGGTGATGGAGTTGAACGTACCGCCGATGTTGCCAGCGGCGATTTCCTTGCGGATCAGCTCCCGGGGCATTTCCGGGCCGATGCTGATCAGGCGCAACTGGCCGATTTTTTCATCGAGGGTCATCTGCTTCATCAGGTTGCTGATGAAAGCGTCCTTGTTCTCCAGAGGTGCGGGCGTCGTGGCGGCCAATACGGTATGACTGGCCAGACTGACGAACAGGCCCAGCAAACACAGCTTCTTCATGAATGGTTTTCTCTAAAGCCTAAACGGCAGGGAATACGCGCCGGTCAGCCAAAATTTAGGGAGCGACTATTGTTGTTCAGGTAAATGCAGCACACTTCTGCAGTGTTTTTTTGCGCTGGGGCATCTTTTAGCCCATTGGCTCGATGCAATCCAGTGGCGGCGGCAGATTATGCCCCAAGAGGCCGTTCAGAAGGTCGCTGGTTGTTTTTTCAACGGAATGTACAAGGGAGCATCAAACCAGATGAATGTACGACACCACACTCGGTCGAGCCTGCACGTCGCAGCCTTGATGTTGCTGACCACGTTGCTGGCCGGTTGCGGCATCAACAACATTCCGACCCTCGACGAACAGGCCAAGGCGGCCTGGGGCCAGGTGCAGAACCAGTACCAGCGCCGCGCCGACCTGATCCCCAATCTGGTGGAAACCGTCAAGGGCTATGCCAGGCATGAAGAGGAAACCCTGACCGCGGTGATCGAAGCCCGGGCCAAGGCGACTTCGATCCAGGTGGATGCCAGCACCCTCGACAATCCCGAGAAGCTCAAACAGTTCCAGCAAGCGCAGGATCAGCTGACCGGTGCCTTGAGCCGTTTGATGGTGGTCTCCGAGCGCTATCCGGACCTCAAGGCCAACCAGAATTTCCTGGCGTTGCAATCGCAGCTGGAAGGCACCGAGAATCGCATCGCCGTGGCGCGTCGTGATTTCATCCTCGCGGTGCAGAAGTACAACACCGAAATCCGTACGTTCCCGGGGCGCTTGTGGCACACCGTGATGTACAGCGATCTGCCGATTCGTGAAACCTTCGAAGCCACCAGTCCCGGTGCCGAGAAAGCACCTGAAGTGAAGTTCTGACCGGCTTGCAGCATTACCACGGATGAGGTTGCCAATGCGCGTGTTGAAAGTGGGCCTGGTGCTGTTGCTCTGGGTGTTTGCCCTGACGGCCCGGGCCGAGCTCAAATTTCCGGAGCTGACCGGGCGGGTGGTGGATAACGCCCAAATGATCGAACCCTCAGTGCGCGAGCAGTTGACGCAACAGCTCAACGCCCACGAAAAAGCCACCGGTGAACAATTGGTGGTGGTGACGTTGCCGGACCTGCAGGGCACTGATATTGCGGACTTCGGCTATCAGCTCGGTCGTCATTGGGGCATCGGGCAGAAGGACAAGAACAACGGCGCACTGCTGATCGTCGCGCGCGATGAGCGCCGGTTGCGGATCGAAGTTGGTTATGGCCTGGAAGATCGGCTGACCGATGCGCAGAGTTCGGTGATCATCAACCAGGTGATCACTCCTGCGTTCAAGACCGGCAACTTCAGCAAGGGCATCAGCGACGGGGTCGCGGCGATGCTGGTGGTGTTGGGCGGCAGTCCGCTGGATGAACCGTCGACGGTGTACGACTCCGGCGGCAATCAGGAGAGTGACTTCGTTTCGCAACATCCCGGGGTGTTTGTGTTCCTGGTGTTGCTGTTCATCCTGACGATATTCGTCTTGCAGATGTTCGGGATCCTGCCCGCCGGCCGAGGCGGCTCGGGTGGCTCGAGCGGTGGTTTTGGCGGGGGTGGTTTTGGTGGCGGCGGTGGAGGCGGGGGCTTCAGCGGCGGCGGGGGCAGTTTCGGGGGCGGCGGTTCGTCGGGCGGCTGGTGATAACCCTTCAGATAATAACAATGGCGAGTGAGCACAGTTAAACATGGCACTACTGACTGAACACGAACAACGCAAAGTCGCCGAGGCAATCGCCCGGGTCGAGCGCGACACCGACGCCGAACTGGTGACCGTGCTCGCGGCCCGCGCCGACGACTATGCGTACATCCCGCTGCTGTGGGCCAGTTTGCTGGCGCTGGTGGTGCCGGGTGTCGTGCATTACCTGACCGGCTGGCTGACCATGCACAGCCTGTTGCTGGTGCAGTGGGTCACCTTCATCGTGCTGTGCCTGGTGTTCCGGATTCCGAAAGTCACCACCCATTTGATCCCGCGCTCGGTGCGTCACTGGCGCGCCTCGAACCTGGCGCGTCGGCAGTTTCTGGAGCAGAACCTGCACCACACCGTGGGCAGCACCGGCATGCTGATTTTCGTCTGCGAGGCCGAACGTTATGTGGAAATCCTGGTGGACGAAGGGATTTCCAAACGGCTGGATAACAAGAACTGGGACGCGATTGTCGCGGTGTTCACCCAGCAGGTGAAGCAGGGGCAGACGTTGCAGGGGTTTGTGACGTGCGTCGAGGCGTGCGGCGAGTTGCTCAAGGTGCATGTGCCGGTGACGCATGTGCGGAATGAGTTGCCGAATCGGTTGGTGGTGTTGGGCTGACACACCTTCTGTGGGCGAGAGGGCTTTTGTGGCGAGGGGACTTGTCCCCGTTCGACTGCGAAGCAGTCGTAAATCCGGTTTGCACGGTGTAACTGAAAGAATGCAGGGGGCCGCTTCGCAGCCCAACGGGGGCAAGCCCCCTCGCCACAAAAGCCCCTTCACCACAAAAGCCCCCTCACCACAGGGAACTTCACTCGCCTGAGGATTCTCACCGTTCGGTAAATAACTGCGTGTCCCGAACGGCCATCCCCCCTAAAATACCCGCCATTCCCGATTCGCTCCGCCCGAGGCCGTTTTTTCCATGTCCGTCACCGCCACCCCCGCCAGCCTCGCGCCGGATCACCACGCCCAGTTCATCGACCTGCTGCAAACCAGCCTCGACGCCAACGCCTTCATCAAGCTGGTTCTGGCCAAGTACGTCGGCACCGAAGCGGATCTGCAGCGGCTGATCATCAAGCAACTGACCGTCAAGGATCAGCCTTGCCTGTCCTTCGTCTACCGCTACAAGACCCGCGACATCACCAAGAACCTGCCGCTGGCCGAGGGCGTGGCGACCATCGCTGCGTTGTTGCCAGCCTCGTTCAAAAATGCGCATTTGTTGGCGCTGACTGACGAAGCCCAGCTCGAATACAGCAAAAAGGGCAAGTCTTCGCTGTTCAAGAGCAAACCTCAGCAATTGCGTGAAGTGCCGTCCGCCGAGCACAACCGTGAGAAAAACCGTTTCCTCGACCTCAGCCGGCCGTTCCTCGCCGACCTCGGTGTGACGAACAGCAAGCACGAGCTGATCCCGGCGATGTCGCGCAAGTGGAAGCAGATCAACAAGTTCATCGAAGTCTTCAGCCACGCGCTGACCACTTCGCCGCTGGCGCTGGACAAGCCGGTGCGGGTTGCGGATTTCGGTTCGGGCAAGGGTTACCTGACGTTCGCGATCCACGATTACCTGCGCAACACCTTGAACGCCGAAGGCGAAGTGACCGGGGTCGAGCTGCGTGAAGACATGGTCACCCTGTGCAACGCCGCCGCCGCGAAGCTGGAACATCCGGGCCTGGTGTTCAAGTGCGGTGACGTGCGCAGCGTGGCGCCGAGCGAGCTGGACGTGATGATCGCGCTGCACGCCTGCGACATTGCCACGGACTATGCGATCCACACCGGCATCCGCTCCGGCGCGTCGATCATCATGTGCTCGCCGTGTTGCCACAAGCAGATCCGCCTGCAAATCCAGAGCCCGGCGCTGCTCAAGCCGATGCTGCAATACGGTTTGCACCTGGGGCAGCAAGCGGAAATGGTCACCGACAGTTTGCGGGCGCTGTTCCTCGAAGCCTGCGGTTATGAAACCAAGGTGTTCGAGTTCATCTCACTGGACCACACCAACAAGAACAAGATGATCCTGGCAGTCAAACGCGCCGAGCCGGTGGACCCGGCCCAGCTGTTGGTGAAGATTCAGGAATTGAAGGATTTCTACCACATCACGGAACACTGCCTGGAAACCTTGCTGCGGGCCGACGGCTACCTCTGATCCCTATGGAGCCTGATGGCCGCGGCTAACCCTGTAGGAGCCAGGCTTGCCGGCGAAGGCGTCCTCATGATCGCTTTCGCCGGCAAGCCTGGCTCCTGCAACGGTCATGCGGTGGCAATGCGTTCGTGTTTGGCCAGGGTCATGCGGTGGCAATGCGGGCGGGTTTGATGGCTGTCTTGCGGCCCAGCATCACCGTCACGATCACCCCGGCAGCAAACAGCCAGGTGATCGGCTCAATGTGTTCGCCAAAGAACAACGCCGAGAACGCGATGGTGAAGAAGATCTGCAATAGCTGGATCTGACTGACCCGGGCGATACCGCCCATGGCCAAACCGGCGTACCAGGCAAAGAAACCGATGAACTGCGAGAACAGCGAGACGTAACCAAACGCCCACCAGGTCTTGGCTGAAATCTCGCCCTGATGTTGCAGCGCCAGGTACACCACCGGGCCGATCAGCAGCGGCGTCGACAGCACCAGCGCCCAGCAGATCACCTGCCAGCCGCCCATCTCCTTGGCCAGGCGGCCACCTTCGGCATAGCCCAGACCGCCCACGGCAATCGCGCCGAGCATCAGCAAATCACCCGCCTGAATGCTGCCGGCGCCGCTGATCAGCGCGTAACCCAGCACCAGCGCACTGCCCAGCGCGGCACAGGCCCAGAAGGCTTTCGACGGTCGTTCGTGGGACAACCATGCGGCATACAACGCCACGCACAGCGGTTGCAGGCCGTTGACCAACGCGCCGTGGGACGCAGGCAACGTTTGCATCGCCCAGGCCGATAAAACCGGGAAACCGAGGATTACCCCGGCGATCACCAGCGTCAGGCCTTTGACCTGTTTCCAGGTCGGCCATTTTTCCCGGCGCCACAGCAGCAGTATCGCGGCCGGAATCGCCGCGAACAGCGCACGGCCCAGGCCGTTGAGCAGCGGATGGAGTTCCTGCACGACGATTCGTGTGAAGGGCAGGGTGAGGCTGAAAATCACAACGCCAAGCAGGCCGAGGGCCATGCCGGTGTTTTCGCGGGAGGACATGATGGCAACCAGAATTCAGGGTGATTGGACGTGGCTTCATCTAGCCACAAACCGCGGGGTTTGCTCTGTTACAGCTAGGCGCGGAGTTATCCGTACAGTTTGAGGGCCTCTTCGCGGGCAAGCCTCGCTCCCACAGGTTTAGCATCGGCCGCAAGAGCGGCGCAGAACCTGTGGGAGCGTGGCTTGCCCGCGATGAAACGATAACGCGGTCCATCAGGTAGTAGCTGGTTATTACCCACCCCCACGGATAAGGACTACCTTGAATACTCCTGCCTATTCCCCAGAGGAGTCCTCCCCATGGCTGCCAAGAAAATCCTGATGCTGGTCGGCGATTACGTCGAAGACTATGAAGTGATGGTGCCGTTCCAGGCATTGCTGATGGTCGGTCACACGGTGCACGCCGTCTGCCCGGACAAATCCGCCGGCCAGACCGTGCGCACGGCGATCCATGACTTCGAAGGTGACCAGACCTACAGCGAAAAACCCGGCCACCTGTTTGCCCTGAACTTCGATTTCGCCAAGGTCGCCGAAGCCGACTACGACGCGCTGTTGATCCCCGGTGGTCGCGCACCGGAATACCTGCGCCTGAACGAAAAAGTCCTGGACCTGGTACGCGCCTTCGACAAGGCTGGCAAGCCGATCGCCGCCGTGTGTCACGGTGCGCAATTGCTGGCAGCGGCAGGCGTTCTTGAAGGCCGCGAGTGCAGCGCTTACCCGGCCTGCGCGCCGGAAGTCCGCTTGGCGGGCGGCACGTTCATCGATATCCCGGTGACGGAAGGTCACGTTCAAGGCAATCTGGCCACTGCCCCGGCCTGGCCGGCCCACCCGAGCTGGCTCGCCGGTTTCCTCGGCTTGCTGGGCACCAAAATCACGCTGTAACGAGGGACGATTCCATGTGCGAGCTCTAC
Organism: Pseudomonas migulae; assembly: GCF_024169315.1. Lineage (NCBI taxonomy): Bacteria > Pseudomonadati > Pseudomonadota > Gammaproteobacteria > Pseudomonadales > Pseudomonadaceae > Pseudomonas > Pseudomonas migulae. The sequence goes on from NZ_JALJWR010000001.1 coordinate 5,402,647, forward strand.
GTCAAAGCCGATCCGATTCTCTACGAATCGCGCTCCCGCTCGCTGCGCATCTGCGGGGTGGTCACCACCCTGCGGCTGGAGAATCAGTTCTGGGACATCCTCAGCGAAATCGCCGAGGTCGACGGCATGACCACCAACCAGTTGATCGCCAAGCTGTATGAAGAGGTGATGGATTACCGTGGGGAAGTGGTGAATTTTGCTTCGTTTTTGCGGGTGAGTTGTACGCGGTATTTGTCGCAGCGGCGGGTGCAGGCGCCGGAGTTGTCGGTGGTGCGGGCGGTGGTGAAATAGCACAGACCGCGTAGACCCTTTCGCGAGCAAGTCCGCTCCCACATAGGAATACGTTCCCCTGTGGGAGCGGGCTTGCTCGCGAAGGGGGCGGTACAGGCGACAGATATCCCAGGCTGGTCTTTACTCTGAAGCGCGAAACCTCTCAATTGCCAAGGAGAAAGAGCATGTCTGGATGGTACGAAGTGAGCAAAAGCAGCAATGGCCAGTTCAGGTTTGTGCTGAAAGCGGCCAACGCCGAACCCATTCTTACCAGCGAGCTGTACACCACCCGTGGCGCTGCCGACAAAGGCATCGCATCGGTTCAGGCCAATAGTCCGCTGGACGAGCGCTACGAGAAAAAGACCACCAAGGATGGCCATCCCTACTTCAATCTGAAGGCCGGCAATCACGAGATTATCGGCAGCAGCGAGGCCTACTCGTCCGCTTCCGCACTGGACAAAGGCATCGCGAGCGTAAAGGCCAACGGCCCGACGACGGTGATCAAGGACAAGACCTTGCCGGTGCTCTAAAAACACCGATAACCCAATGTGGGAGCGGGCTTGCCCGCGATGACGGCTTAACATTCGACGAAGAGGTTGAATGTACGACCGCTATCGCGGGCAAGCCCGCTCCCACAATGTTTTTTGTGTTCGCCAGTATCAGCGCAATTCCTCCAACAAACTCTGCAACTGACCAAGCCCAGCTTCACCCAGCGGAAACACCGGCAACCGCGGATCGCCCGATTCCAGCCCGGTCGCACGCAAGCCGGCCTTGATGGTCGCCGGCAAGCCACCCTTCAAAATGAAATCGAGCAGCGGCAACTGACGATAGAACAGGTCGCGCGCCTTGCTCAAATCGTTGGCCAGGACCGCTTCATACAGATCCAGGTTGAGTTGCGGAATCAGGTTCGGCGCCGCCGTGCACCAGCCTTTCGCCCCTGCTGCAAACGCTTCCAGCGCCAGCGGATTGCAGCCGTTGTAGAACGGCACCTGACCTTCGCCGAGCCGTTGCAGTTGGTGCATGCGCTGGATGTCGCCGGTGCTTTCCTTGACCATGGTCACGTTGTCCACGGTGTTGACGATGCGCAGGATCAGGTCCACCGACATGTCGGTGCCGCTGGTGGCCGGGTTGTTGTAGAGCATGATCGGCACGCCGATGCTCTCGCCGATGGCGCGGTAATGGGCGAGGATTTCCGCTTCGCTGAGTTTCCAGTAAGAGGTCGGCAGCACCATCACCACGTCGGCGCCGTGAGCTTCGGCGAAACGTGCGCGGCGTACCGCTTTGGCGGTGGTCAGGTCGGACACGCTGACGACGGTCGGCACGCGTTTGGCCACGTGTTTGATGCTGAATTCGGCGACCTGATCCCACTCCGCGTCGCTCAGGTATGCGCCTTCGCCGGTGCTACCGAGCGGTGCGATCGAGTGGACGCCGCCGTCGATCAGGCGGTCGATGGAGCGCCCGAGCGCGTCGAGATCAACGCCTTCGCCATTGGCGGTGAACGGGGTGATGGTGTAGCCGATGATGCCGTGAATCGTTGGGGTCGACATGGCGACGCTCCTCTTCAAAGTGTGTGGGTTCAGTTCAGGCAATCGGCGTGTTGACGCAGGTTCTGCCGAGCGTAGTAGTTGAACGCGGCGCCATGGCGCTTGGGTTTCGAGATCCAGTCATGGGCTTCGCGGCCCAGCTCCGGAATGATCGGTTTGATGGTCCCGGCGCTCATTGCCAGCAATTGCAGCCTGGCGGCGCGTTCGATCAGTTGCGCAATGACACAGGCTTCCTCGATGGTCGTGCCCGTCGACAACTGGCCGTGGTGCGAAAGCAGGATCGCCCGTTTGTCGCCGAGTGCGCCGGCAATCAGTTCGCCTTCTTCGTTACCGACGGGCACACCCGGCCAACCTTCGAGAAATGCGCAATCGTCGTAGAGCGGGCAGAGGTCCATGTGGGAAATCTGCAGCGGCACTTCCAGCATCGACAGCGCCGCGACGTGGGTCGGGTGCGTGTGAATGATGCAGTTCACGTCCGGCCGGGCGCGGTACACCCAGCTGTGGAAACGATTAGCCGGGTTAGGCATGCCGTGGCCTTCAAGCACTTCCAGGTCTTCGTTGACCAGCAGCAGGTTGCTGGCGGTGATTTCGTCGAAACCCAGGCCCAGTTGTTGAGTGTAGTAAGTGCCCGGTTGCGGGCCGCGGGCGGTGATTTGCCCGGCCAGGCCGGAGTCGTGACCATTCTCGAACAGAATCCGGCAGGTCAGGGCCAGCTTTTGCCGGTCGGTCCACGTATTATCCGCCAGGGTATTTTGCATCTGGGTCAACGCTTGCTTGACCAGTTGCTCTTTGGGTAGTGCTAAGGTCTTGGCCATATCGGTGTCCTTGGGTGGTTTCATGCAAATGACACAGCAGAGGCTATATGACACTTTGTGTCATTGGCAAGGACAAATCGTCGCCTCCTTGATGGATTAATCGTTCTACATGTCTATCCGTTTGAAATTACTGAGAAAAAAACTTGGCGTGACGCTAGAGGCCCTGGCCGAAAAATCCGGCATGACCAAGAGCTATCTGTCGAAAGTCGAACGCGGGTTGAACACGCCGTCGATTGCCGCTGCGCTGAAACTGGCCAAGGCGCTGAACGTGAAGGTCGAGGAGTTGTTCTCCGAAGACAACGTCAGCCTCGACAGCTACAGCCTGGTGCGCAGCCACGAGCGTCAGTCGCTGGCGGCCAATGATGAAAGCCCCGGCTATGCGGTGCTGGCGCATCAGGTCAGTGAGCGCAGTTTGTTGCCGTTCATCATCTACCCGCCGTTCGAGTTCGCGGACAAAACCTTCAAGGAACACTTGGGGGAAGAGTTTCTGTTCGTCCATGAAGGACAGGTGGAAGTGGATTTCATGAACGAGCGCGTGCTGCTCGAGCGTGGGGATGCGCTGCACTTCAATGCGCAGAAACCGCACCGGATTCGCTCGGTGGGTGAGGTTCAGGCGCAGTTGCTGGTGGTGGTGCATAGCGCGGAAGAATGAGTTGACTGGACTGGCCCCTTCGCGAGCAAGCCCGCTCCCACAGGGATTTGCGCCGTTCACAAAACCTGTGGGAGCGGGCTTGCCCGCGAAGGGGCCATTAGCGTCGCCGCTAAACCTCGACAGGAACCGTCAGCTTCGGACTCCCCAACGCATGCGTCTTCGAATCAAAAAACCGCAATTCTGATCCGGTCCCCTCAAACACCTTCGCGTAATGCCGCTTCTGATGCTGGATAAACGCCTTGCTGCGCGGATAAATCGAAATCGCCACCACTTTCGGTTTCGCCTGGCGCAGCGCATGAATGATGTGGCTGTCCTGCTCACCCAACGCATGCCCGAAGACGCACAACCCCTCGTCATGCCCTAATAACTGGTCATAGCAAAACGACAGATAATCCGAACTGCGAATGGTCTTGAGTTTGTCCGCGCTAGGCCCTTCGTTCACAAACAGCGGCACGTCATCCAGCGTCTTGATCGTGTTGTTGATCGCAAAACTGCCCAGCAACGTGCCCTCGGTCGACATCAGTTTGCGTGCCGTGCCGTCCTGATTGCGCACCAGATGCAAACCGCCGTGCAGGTACAGCAAGCGGGTTTTATCGGTCGCCGTGGCGCTCAGGTCAAAACCCGGCTCGGCGCCCTGGAACAGGTCGGTAATGGCATCCGGCTGGTGTTGAATGGCCCAGTAGTTGAGCAAGTCGTAATTGGTGGTAAACACCGTCCGATAACACCCCAGTTCCTGACTGATCGTCGCCAGCGTCGAGGGCACCACCAACCGCCACGGGATATGCACCGCGTGCACGGTATTGATCAGCGCTTCCTTGATCGCGTAGTAGCGATTGCGCGGCGCGGCGGAACTGACAGCCAGGGCCTTGTTCACGCGGCTGGTGGTTTTCAGCGCGCCCAGCACCTGCTCGAAACTGCGTGTCTGCATCGCGTCGAACACACTCAGCTCGGACTGGCTCAGGGGCTTTTCTTCGACGGTGCGGGCGTTTTCGAACAGCGAGTCGTAGCCGAAATCGTCCCACACGGCGCGGCTGGCACCGTTGCCCACCAGCAGGCCACTGATCGAGGCGGTGGCGCGCAAGGCGTTCCAGTCTTCAAGCTGGGCATCGACATCCTGGAAATCAGTCATTGCGGTGGTCGTCTCAAAAAGCAAAAGGTCGGATGGGCGGCGACTTTATCACGACCGGGACTTGAGCCAGATCAACATCCGCTGTGATCGATGGGTCGATCCTGTGGGTATCGGCTGGATCGGCAGTACCGGTTCGGCCCCCCGCCAGGAGATTCGCTCATGAGCAGCACCTTTTTCATCCCCTCGGTCAACATCATGGGCATCGGTTGCCTCGACGAAGCCATGGACGCCATTGGCAAGTACGGCTTTCGCAAGGCGCTGATCGTCACCGACATGGGACTGGCCAAGGCCGGCGTGGCAGCGATGATTGCCGAGAGGCTGGCAATGCAGGACATCGACTCGGTGATCTTCGACGGCGCCAGGCCCAACCCGACCATTGCCAACGTCGAGAGCGGCCTGGGGCTGCTCAAGGAAAGTCGCTGTGATTTCGTGGTGTCGCTGGGCGGTGGTTCGCCCCACGACTGCGCCAAAGGCATCGCGTTGTGCGCGACCAACGGCGGGCAGATCCGCGATTACGAAGGCGTCGATCAATCCGAGAAGCCGCAATTGCCGCTGATCGCGATCAACACCACTGCCGGCACGGCCAGCGAGATGACGCGTTTCTGCATCATCACCGACGAATCGCGCCACGTGAAAATGGCCATCGTCGACCGCAACGTCACGCCGCTGCTGTCGGTCAACGACCCGGCGCTGATGGTCGCCATGCCCAAGAGCCTGACGGCCGCCACCGGCATGGACGCGCTGACCCACGCCATCGAAGCCTACGTATCCACCGCCGCCAACCCGATCACCGATGCCTGCGCGTTGAAGGCCATCACGTTGATCAGCAACAACCTGCGCCTGGCCGTTCGCGATGGCAGCGACTTGGCCGCTCGGGAAAACATGGCGTACGCGCAATTCCTCGCGGGCATGGCGTTCAACAATGCTTCGTTGGGCTATGTCCACGCCATGGCTCACCAGCTGGGCGGTTTCTATGACCTGCCCCATGGCGTGTGCAACGCCGTGCTGCTGCCGCATGTGCAAAGCTTCAACGCCTTGGTCTGTGCCGAACGCCTGACCGACGTGGCCCACGCGATGGGCGCTGACATCCGCGGCTTCAGCCCGGAAGAGGGCGCCCAGGCGGCCATCGCTTCGATCCGTAGCCTGGCGAAAGACGTCGAAATTCCCGCTGGCCTGCGCGAACTCGGGGCCCGGCTCAACGACATCCCGACCCTCGCCACCAACGCCCTGAAAGACGCGTGTGGCGTGACCAACCCACGGGCCGCGGATCAGCGGCAGATCGAGGAGATTTTCCGCAACGCGTTTTAAGCAGTTTTGCGGCCGGGCGCGAACCACACGCAGAGCATCGCGCCCAAGGCCAGCAACGTACATAACAGCGACAGCGGCCATGGCTGCTGACTGGCGATCAGACTGGCAATCCCACCGATGACGGCAGCCATCAGTTGATGAATGAACCCGCTCAACGCCATCGCATAAGCACCACCGACCGGTGAACCGTCGTTGGCCAATGACAGGCTGATCGGGTAATTCAACGACTGGCCCAACACCGCAACGCAGTAGGGCAACCAGAACAGCAGTGCAATCGAAGTGCCTGCGACGCTCCCCAATAACATCACCGCGCTGCCGGCCAGTACCAGACTTACGCCCGCCGTCATCAAGCGCCGCTGACCCGTGCGCAGCACCAAACCGTTGACCCCCAATGCTCCCAGGAAATAGGCCGCGCTGATTGGCCAACCCAATAATCCGTACTCCACAGCCGACCAGTTGAACGGTCCTTGCAGAATCAATGGCGCTGCGGTGTTGAACGCGATGATCACCCCATAACCCAGCCCGCCGGTGAGCGCCGGAAGCAGGAAGGCTCGATCACGCAGAATGCGCCAGTAGCTCGGCCAGGCGGATGATTGAACAGTGTCGTCTACCCGCATCGGGAACGTGACCCGTGCCACGATCATCGCCAGCAACAGACTCACACCGCCCAGCAGGTAGAAAATCGCCGGCCAGCCCAACGCGACCTGGATGATCGACCCCAGGTACTGGCCAATCCCCAGTGCTACCACGAAAGAAATCGAAATCCACGACAGTGCTTTAGCCAACAGGTCGCCACGGAAACTGTCACGGATCAACACCCGGGCCATGACCGAAATCCCGCTGGCACCGATGCCCTGAACCAGTCTGAAAAACAGAAAAGTTTCGAGTGTCTGGCCCAAGGGCAACGCAAGGTTGCCTACGCCATAGATGCCGAGCGCCGCGAGCAGTACCGGTTTTCGGCCAATGCGCTGCCCAAGGCTGCCCCAGAACAGCATCGGCAGTGCCATGCCGATCAAATACACCGCCAATCCCCAGGAAACCTGCGAGGCGTCGGCAGACAGATATCGAGCCATTTCCGGCAGCGCCGGCAGGTAAATGCTCATGCCCAACTGCGCGAGAAAAACGGTGCTGCAAGTGACGAGGAGGGTGGTGCTGCTTTTCATGGAAAGCCTTGGGCGGCAAGACTATACCTAGGCAATTGGTCGAGGACGAATCGTCCATGGTTTTGTGTTGCCAGAGCTGAATGGCGATATCCTCCCGACTCGGCCAAACCCAAACCATCGAGCCCACTCATGCTGCAAAAAAGCCTGATCCGCCGCCTCGACCTCATCACCCTCCAGCTGTTCGTCGCTGTCCACGAAGAAGGCACGCTCACCCGTGCCGCGACCCGCGAGGCTATCGCGGTGTCGGCGGCGAGCAAGCGTTTGATGGAGTTGGAGGAGGCGTTGGGCATCAGTCTGTTCGTGCGCCAGGCCAAGGGCATGACCCTGACGCCGGCGGGCGAAACCCTGCTGCATCACGCCCGGCAGATGCTGTTCAACGTCGAAAAAATGGGCCTTGAATTGGGTGAACACAGCCACGGCATTCGTGGTTATGTACGGATGCTCGCCAACCTGTCGGCGATCATTCAGTTTCTGCCGGAAGACCTGCGGGACTTCTCCGAGCGCCATCCGCAGGTCAAGACTGACCTCGAGGAGCGTCCCAGCAGCGGGGTCATCCAAGGGGTGCTGGATGGCGTGGCAGACCTCGGGATCTGTTCCAGCGACAGCGATGTGAAAGGTCTGCACAGCGTGCTGTATCGCCAGGACAAACTGGTGGTGCTGATGCTGCCGGATCATCCATTGGCCAGCCGCTCCAGCCTGGCGTTCGCCGATACGCTGGGCAGCGATTACGTCGGCCTGCATTCCGCCAGTTCCATCAACATGCGCACCCACGCCGCTGCGCGTCAGGCGGGCAAGGTGTTGCGATTGCGGATTCATGTGCCGGGGTTCGATGCGATGTGCCGGATGGTCCAGGCCAACATGGGCATCGGGATCTTGCCGCAGAAGGCGTATGAACTGTTTGGCCGGGCGCTGGGGTTACATGCGGTGCCGTTGACCGATGACTGGTCGGATCGGGCGTTGATTCTAGTGGTGCGCGATGAAGCGGTGTTGTCGCCGGTGAGCCGGATGTTGTTTGAGCAGTTGCGGGGGCAGGTCTGAGATTTCTGTTGTCAGGGATGGCCTCTTCGCGGGCAAGCCTCGCTCCTACGATCACGCATAACCTGTAGGAGCGAGGCTTGCCCGCGAAGACTGACCTGAGGTCGCGACAATTCTTCCACGGAGCGTTCGCGTTTCACGAACGCCCGTTATCAACTGAAGGTTGGATTCCAGTCCCCTCGCTCCTCTAGCCTTGGCGCATATTCCAAGAACAACAGAGGTACCCCGCGATGACTGCCCCCCTGAGTGCAATCAAGGTGATCGAAATCGGCACGCTGATCGCCGCGCCATTCGCCGCGCGCATGCTTGCCGAGTTCGGTGCCGAGGTGATCAAGATCGAAGCCATGGGCCAGGGCGATCCCCTGCGCAAATGGCGCAAGCTGCACGAGGGCACCTCGCTGTGGTGGTACCTGCAATCGCGCAACAAAAAGTCCCTGGCGCTGAATCTGAAATCCCCCGAAGGCATTGAACTGGTCAAGCAACTGGCGACCAGTGCCGACGTGCTGATCGAAAACCTGCGCCCCGGCGCCCTCGAGAAACTCGGCCTGGGCTGGGACGTGTTGCACGCCTTGAACCCCAACCTGACCCTGGTGCGCATTTCCGGCTACGGCCAGACTGGCCCGTACCGTGACCGTCCAGGATTCGGCGCCATCGGCGAGGCCATGGGCGGGATTCGCTACACCACCGGCACCCCCGGTTCGCCACCGGCCCGTGTCGGCGTCAGCCTCGGTGATTCACTGGCGTCCTTGCACGCGGTGATCGGCGCCTTGATGTCGCTGCTGCGGGTCAAGACCGGGCAGGGCGGCGGGCAAGTGGTCGATGTGTCGCTGGCCGAAAGCGTGTTCAACGTCATGGAAAGCCTGGTGCCGGAATACGACATGCTCGGCCATGTGCGTGAGCGCAGCGGCGGGGCATTGCCCGGCATCGCGCCGTCCAACACCTACCTGACGGCCGATGGCGCCTACGTGGTGATCGCCGGCAACAGCGACCCGATCTACAAACGCTTGATGGAAGTGGTCGGTCGCCGCGACCTGGCCGACGCGCCGGAGTTTGCCCATAACGATGGTCGCGCAGCCAAGAGCAACGTGCTCGACGCTGCCATCACCCACTGGACCAGCAGCCTGCCGATCGACGAAGTCCTGGCGGCACTGGAAGCCGCTGAAGTACCGGCCGGGCGCATCTATTCGGTAGCCGACATCGTCGCCGATCCGCACTATCAGGCACGGGACATGCTGCTCAGCGCCGACCTGCCCGGCGGCACGAAAGTGAAGATGCCGGGCATAGTGCCCAAACTCTCCGAAACCCCCGGTGGCGTGAACTGGTCGGGGCCGAGTCTGGGCCAGCACACCGACGGGATTCTCGCGGGCCTGGGCCTGACAGATGCGGACATCGAACGCCTGAAAACTGAAGGGGTGGTGCAATGATCACTGATTTTTCCGAGACCCTGATCGTTCAGGAAGTCTCCCCTCGTGACGGCCTGCAGATCGAGCCTACCTGGGTTGAAACGGCCGACAAGATTGCCCTGATCGATCAGCTGTCGCTGGCCGGATTCAGCCGCATCGAAGCCGGCTCGTTCGTGTCGCCCAAGGCCATTCCGGCGCTGCGCGACGGCGAGTTGGTGTTCAAGGGCATCACCCGTCAACCGGGGGTGATTTACGTCGCGTTGATCCCCAACCTGAAAGGCGCGCAACGGGCGCTGGCGACGAGGGCCGACGAACTGAACCTGGTGATGTCCGCCAGCCAGACGCACAACCTGGCCAATATGCGCATGCGTTGCGAAGCCTCATTGGCCGCGTTCGGTGAGATCGTGCAATACGTCGGTGACACGCCGGTGCGACTCAACGGCAGCATCGCCACCACCTTCGGTTGCCCGTTCGAAGGCAAGATCGATGAGGACCGCGTGCTGCAAATCGTCGAGGCGTATCAGGAACTCGGGATTCAGGGCATCACCCTGGCCGACACCACGGGCATGGCCAATCCGCGTCAGGTCGATCGGCTGGTGCGCAGGGTCTTGCAGCGGGTTTCGCCAGCGGACCTGACCCTGCATTTCCACAACACCCGCGGCCTCGGTTTGTGCAACGTGCTGGCCGCCTACGAGGCCGGCGCCCGACGCTTCGACGCAGCCCTCGGCGGCCTCGGCGGCTGCCCGTTTGCACCGGGCGCCTCGGGCAATATCTGCACCGAAGACCTGGTGAACCTGTGCGATGAAATCGGCATTCACACCGGCATCGACCTGCCGCTGTTGCTGAAGCTATCCCGTGGATTACCGGCGCTGCTGGGCCACGAAGTGCCAGGCCAGTTGGCCAAGGCCGGACGCAATTGCGACCTGCACCCAACCCCTTCCTGACCCAACCCAAAACCCCTGTAGGAGCAAGGCTTGCCCGCGAAGGCAATCTGCCATTCAACATCGAAGGTAACCGATACGCCGCCTTCGCGGGCAAGCCTCGCTCCTACAGAAAGCTACATCTCAACCAGACAACAAAAACAATCGGACACCCAAGGGCAGTCCGCCTGGAGAAAAGCACCATGAGCCTCAATGTACTGGAGGCGGGCGCGAGCCCGTCCGTTAGCCACGACGAAGAAAAAGCCCTGGTCAGCAAAGTCGCCTGGCGCCTGATGCCGCTGATCATGGTCTGCTACCTGTTCGCCTTTTTCGACCGCATCAACATCAGCTTCGCCAAGTTCCAGTTGCAGACCGACCTGAGCCTGAGCGACACCGCTTACGGCCTCGGCGCCGGGCTGTTCGTGGTCGGTTACGTGATCTTCGAAGTGCCGAGCAACATGATGCTGTACAAGGTCGGCGCCCGGCGCTGGATCGCACGGATCATGATGTCCTGGGGCCTCGCGACGGCGGCGATGGTCTTCGTCAACAGCGAATGGCAGTTCTACGCATTGCGCTTCGTGATCGGCGCGATGGAAGCCGGTTTCGCGCCAGGCGTGCTGTATTACCTGACGCTGTGGTTCCCGCAGCACTATCGCGGACGCATCACCTCGATGCTGTTCCTGTCATCGGCATTTGCCGGTCTGGTCGGCGCACCGTTCTCCGGGCTGGTGCTGCAACACCTCGACGGCTTCATGGACATGCGTGGCTGGCACTGGCTGTTTCTGCTCGGTGGCGTGCCGTGCATCGGCCTCGGGTTGCTGGTGCTGACGCTGCTCAAGGATCGCATCGAAGACGCCCACTGGCTGACGCCGTCGGAGAAAACCCTGCTGGCCAGCCGCATTGCGCACCACGAACCGCACAAGAGCGGCGGCTCGTTGCTCGCTGCGCTGCGGATTCCAGGTTTCCTGACGTTGGGGCTGATCTACTTCCTGATTCAGGTGGCGTCCTACGGCTTGAATTTCTGGGCCCCACAACTGATCCGCAGCGCTGGCACTGAAAGCCCGGTGATGATCGGATTGCTGACGGCGATCCCGTACATTTGCGGCGCCATCAGCATGGTGGTGATCGGGCGGTTGTCCGACTCGACCGGCGAGCGTCGCAAGTTTGTCGCAGGGTTGGTGGCGGTGGGCGCGCTGGGGTTCTTCTGCGCAGGGATCTTCGCCAACCACACGACCTTCCTGATCGTCGCGCTGGGCCTGCTCGGTGCCGGGATCATCGCCTCCATTCCAAGCTTCTGGACCCTGCCGCCGAAACTGCTGGCCGGTGCCGGCGCAGGCGCTGCGGGTGGGATCGCGGTGATCAACACCCTCGGCCAATTCGGCGGCATCGTCAGCCCGGTGATGGTCGGCCGGATCAAGGACCTGACCGGCAGCACCACACCAGCGCTGTACGTCATCGGCGTCTGCGCGCTGATCGCGGTTGCGCTGTTGTTGTGGGGGTTGCCGCAGAAACTGCGCACGCTCGATAAGTTCTGACACCGGCGGTGCTCTACAGGCCGCCTTCACGAGCAAGCTCGCTTTTACACTCGATCAGTGCCACGCCGCTGATCTCCTGTGGGAGCGAGCTTGCTCGTGAAGGCGGCCTGACAGTCAACATCCCACTGTCAGTTACCCCTCGACCCGCCGTCGCCAAAGACATCCCCCGCGCCAATCACCTGCACCAAAGTCATCTCTCTGTCCACCCACCCAAACCACCCGGCGTGATCCAGCGCCAGCGACGCATATTCCGTCGCTTACGTTCGTGTTGGCGTGGCAAAAGCGGCAGGGCGGAGTTCAGATATTGAACGGGCGGATCGGGGAGAGGATATTGCACAGCTCATCTTTCAACGCCTGAGGTAATCAGATTGCTCACCGGCCTCAACCACCTGACCCTCGCCGTCACCGACCTGAACCGCAGCGTGGCGTTCTATCACGACCTCCTGCAACTTCAGCTCGAAGCCACGTGGGACAGCGGCGCGTACCTCTCGCTGCCAGGCCTGTGGCTGTGTCTTTCCCTCGATCCGCTGCGCAAATCCGGGCCCGCCGCCGATTACACCCATTACGCCTTCAGCATCAGCGCACCCGACTTCCCGCCATTCGTCGAACGCCTGCGAACTGCCAACGTCCGGGAATGGCGCGACAACCGCAGCGAAGGCGCGTCGTTCTACTTCCTCGACCCCGATGGCCATAAGCTCGAAGCCCATGTCGGCGATCTGGCGTCGCGACTGGCGGCCTGTCGGCAGCGTCCCTATGCGGGAATGAAGTTCTTCGACGATCAGTCATTCGATTCCCGGGGACCTGATATAGACTTGCGCCCATTCACCAAGTAGTTCAAAAGGATTTCCCGATGACCCCATCGCTGCTAATGGCCGTTCTCGCCTCGGGCTTCATTTACGGCATCACGCCGGGGCCAGGTGTCCTGGCAGTGTTCGGCATCGGCGCGGCGCGTGGGCGGCGGGCCGGGGCGGGTTTTTTGTGCGGGCATTTGCTGGGGGACGTGGTCTGGTGCAGCACCGCGTTGATCGCGATTGTCGGTGCACGGGAAATCGGCAGTACGGCGTTTGACGTGCTGGGCGTGCTCAGCGGGTTGTATCTGTTCTGGCTCGGTTTGCGCGCGGTGCGGGCCAAACGTAGCAGTGCCGAAGCGCCGCAGGGCCCGGCGCGGCAACCGTTCTGGCACGGCATTCTGTTCGGCCTGACCAATCCCAAGGCGTATCCGGTGGCGGTGGCGACTTTTACGGCGTTGTTGTCCAGTCGTGCAGAGTTGCTGCATTGGTCGATGTTGCCGTGGCTGATCGTTCTGAGCTTCGTCGGTGGCCTGATCGCCTACGCTATCCTCATTGGCATTGTTGGCGCGCGGCAGGTACGCAGCCTGTATCAACGCCATGAGCTGGCGATCACCCGGTTGTGCGGGGTTATGTTTATCGGTTTCGCCATCAACGCCCTGGCGCATGCCTTGCCGGGGTTGATGCCGAACAAGACTTGAAACTGATCGCAGGGACGCGTCAGCGGCATCATCACAGGTCAGGGACGGTTCTTTTTTGCTGCATTGTTCGGACATGCTCTCTGCACCATGGCATCCAGAAATTCCGCGCCGTTGGCGAGTTACATCGATCTACTGCTGGATGCCGTTTGCGCGGTTGATAAACAAGGTCGCTTTGTTTTTGTCAGCGCGGCCTGCGAGCGCATTTTTGGTTACACGCCTGATGAGCTGGTCGGCCTGCCCATGATCGATATGGTGCATCCCGCCGATCGCCAGCGCACCCTCGACGCCGCACGGGAGATCATGGGCGGCGACCCCAAGCTCAACTTCGAAAACCGCTACCTGCGCAAGGATGGCCGTGTGGTGCACATCCTGTGGTCCGCACGCTGGTCGGAAGTCGATCAGCTGCGCATCGCCGTGGCCCGCGACATCACCGAGCGCAAGCAGGCCGAGTCCCGGCAAGCGGCGCTGTATGCGATCTCCGAAGCGGCCCACGCGGCGGAGGACTTGCTGGCGTTGTTCAAGCGCATTCACTTGATCATCGGCGAATGGCTGCCGGCGCTGAATTTCTCTGTCGCGTTGTATGACGAGCACTGCGCGCAGCTCAATTTCCCTTATCACGTCGACGACAACGAGCAGCAACCCGAGCAGCCGGGCACCGTTACCGGACGGCTATGTGCCGAGGTGATCCGCAGCGGCCAGCCGATTCTGCTGACCCCGGATCAGGACGACGCCCCGGAAGGCTTCGAGTTGCTGGTTGCCGGCCAGCATTCGCCTTGCTGGCTGGGCGTGCCGCTGAACTCGCAGAACGGCACCATCGGCGCGCTGATCGTAAAAAGCGTGGCGGGTGGTGAACGCTATACCGAACAAGACAAGGAGTTGTTGCAGTTCGTGTGCGCCCAGGTCGCCACCGCCATCGAGCGCAAGCAGTTGCATGCCCGGCTGCAGCGCATGGCCCAGTACGATCAACTGACCCAACTGCCCAATCGTGAATTGCTCCGTGACCGGCTGAAAGCCTCGCTGACACTGGCCAAGTCGGAGTGCGGGCGCATGGCGCTGCTGTATGTCGATCTCGACCGCTTCAAGGAAGTCAACGACACCCACGGCCATGCCGTCGGCGACATGCTGCTGCAAGCGGTCGCCAATCGTCTGAAAGGCTGCGTGCGCGAAACCGACACCGTGGCGCGCATTGGCGGTGATGAGTTTGTGGTGCTGTTGCACAGCATCCAGGCTGCGGAAGATGCTGAAAGCGTCGCCGGAAAAATCCGACAGATCCTGGCTCAACCGCTGCGGCTGGATGGCCACAGCCTGAACATCCAGCCGAGCATCGGCGTCGCGCATTTCCCCGAGCACGGCACGGAAGAGAAGCAATTGTTCCGCCACGCCGACGAGGCCATGTACAGCGCCAAACGCCAGAACCATCTTCATTACAGGGCTTGAAAACCAGCCACCGTTCGTCGCATCGATTCCAGTTTTTCTAAACCTTTGCAGTGATCGAAATTCAGATTCTATGCGGGCTCCTGCTCGCCGCGATCATCACCAAGAGGTAGAGAATCATGCCTAACTCAAGAAACTCGAACTCGGGAAATTTCGCCAACGATCGAACGAAGGCGTCTGAAGCCGGTCGCAAAGGTGGGAAAACTACCACCACGACTGTCGACAAAGAGCCTGCGAAACCCGATATGGGCCGCAAAGGTGGCCAGAAATCCAAGTAGTGGTGAAGGTGGTTTTGATTGAGAGGCGGGAGCGAAAGCTCCCGTTTGAATTTATAGAGAGGAGGGCGCGACCATGAGCCGGATGGCCACCCGATTACGCAATGCCAGTATCGCCGCGTTACTGGGCCTGTGCGCCAGCACTGCCTTTGCCCAGTCCCCCGCCGAATTCATCAATGATGCTTCGGCCAAAGGCATGGCCGACATCGAAGCCAGTCGCCTGGCGCACCAGAAATCCGAATCCAAAGAGGTCAAGGACTACACCATCGTCGTCATCAACGACCGCACCACCGCCAACCAGCACCTGGCGAAAATCGCCAAGCAACTGGATCTGCCGGTGGCCCCACGGGAAGAGGTGGTCGACAAGTCGAAAGCCTTGATGCCGCCAGTGCAGGAAGGCGCGTCCTTTGATCAGGCCTATGCCGCCAGTCAGGTAAAGACCACGCAGGAAGCCATCGAGCAACTGCAGCAGACCGCGCAGACCACCGATGTGCCGGAAATCAAAGCCTTCGCCGAAGAAACCCTGCCCAAACTGCAGAACCATCTGCAAATGGCCAAGGCGTTGCAAGCGGGTCGATAACCCCCCGTTTGACGGCTTTCATAACAAACGGCGCGTGATTCACATCACGCGCCGTTTTTGTTGGAGCTCAGCAGTCGTTCAGATTCTGTTTGTGCTTGCCCTCGGTCGCCAGTCCGGCCAGACCATGCACCTCGTTTTCGCCCATGGCGCGATAGTGTTTACGCAGCGCTTCCAGTTGCTTCAGGTCGAGTAACTCCAGCCCGAGCATCGCGTTCTGCGCTTCCTTGTTCACCCGCAGCAGCTCGTCGATTTTCAAATGCAAAATGTCGGTGTCGCGGTTCTGCGTGTTCTGGATCAGGAACACCATCAGGAACGTGATGATCGTGGTCGAGGTGTTGATGATCAGTTGCCACGTGTCGTTGTAATCAAAAATCGGCCCGCTCAACCCCCACAGGCCAATGAGAATCAACGCCCCCATGAACGTCTTGGGACTGCCGGCCCACAAGGCGAGTTTCTGCGAGATTTTTGCGAATTTCATTGCCGTGTTCCTTATAGGGATGCGCCTGAATTTCAGACAGCGACGGCATGTTGAAAATTCTACTTACATTCTTTGATTCCCTGAAAAGCGGAGAAGTCCCAGATCGAAGCCCGGAGCCGGTTGTTCTCAATTCTTGGGCGGAATCTTTCTTTGTGCCGGTTTGTGTCTAGTATCAAAGGCAGTCAATTTGCCAGCATGCAAACACACGGATCGAAACCAGGAAGGGGTCACGCATGGAATTTTTCGAAAAGTTAGCAAGTCTCGCCGCCAAAGTCCGTTTGCAGAGCGCTGCAATTCAAACGGAAGAGGCGACCAAGAACGCTTGTCATGCCCTTTATCAGCACGGTGCTCGGCTACGATGTCTTCGATCCGACAGAGGTTACTCCCGAATTCGTTTGCGATATCGGAACGAAGAAGGGGGAAAAAATTGACTACGCGATCATGAAGGGAGGTGAGGTCCAGATCCTGATCGAGTGGAAAAAAATCGGTGAGCCGCTGCACATCAATCACGCCTCACAACTGTTTCGTTATTTCCATGTCACCAGCGCTCGTATTTCCATCCTCACCAACGGCCAGGTCTACAAGTTTTTCACTGACCTGGACGCGCCTAATAAGATGGACGAAAAACCATTTCTTGAACTCGACCTTTTGGACATTGACGAGTATTCCGTCCCCGAATTGGTAAAACTCACCAAGTCAGCGTTCGATGTGGATTCGATCATCAGCGCCGCAGGTGAGTTGAAGTACGTCAGCCAAATTAAAAAGGTCATCGCTTCGCAGGTCAGCAAGCCCGACGATGATTTTGTGAAAGTGTTCGCTTCGCGTGTCTACGATGGCGTGATTACTCAGAAAGTCCGTGAGCAATTCCATGAGCTGACGAGAAAGGCCGTGGTGCAATTTCTCAATGATCAGATAAATGACCGGCTCAAGTCGGCTATGAGCGGAGCCATCCCGCCAGCGCTCGCCTCGTTGCCGGTTTCCTCAGGGGGAGCTGAACAGCCAGATATACGAGATGAGTCAGAGGACAAGGTTCTGACGACATTGGAAGAACTGGAGGGTTATCACATCGTCCGTGCCGTGGTCCGCTCAGTCGTGGATGCCAAGCGAATTGTTCAGCGCGATACCCAGAGTTACTTCGGCATCTTGCTGGACGACAACAACCGTAAGCCGATTTGCCGCCTGCACTTCAATCGTTCACAGAAATACATCGGCATAT
Source organism: Pseudomonas migulae (assembly GCF_024169315.1). Classification (NCBI taxonomy): domain Bacteria; kingdom Pseudomonadati; phylum Pseudomonadota; class Gammaproteobacteria; order Pseudomonadales; family Pseudomonadaceae; genus Pseudomonas; species Pseudomonas migulae. Next base: position 5,419,893 of record NZ_JALJWR010000001.1, read on the forward strand.
TTGACGAAGAGAAGAACGAAACCCGGCATGCAATCCATTCTGTCGATGACATCTACGACTACTCGGATCATTTGAAGAAGACGGTCGGCTATTACGATTAAGCCCTTTATCTCGCGACGAAAAGTCTGGCTGATAGAGCCGGTTTTTTTGCTGAGGCGCTAACTGACGTTTCTCGCCAAAGGTGGAATAGAGCAGAGCCTGTAAGTCGATGTATTGTAGCGAGCTGGTTGTCGGCCTCAACCCGGACAACGAATCGACAGGAGAACGCAATGAGTTGGTCCGCCAAGCAATACGTCGCTTTTGAAGATGAACGCACCCGCCCGGCACGGGATCTGCTCGCGGCGATCCCGCCTGTGGACGCACGCTCGGCCATCGACATCGGTTGCGGCCCCGGCAACTCGACCGAGTTGCTGGTGGAGCGCTTCACCAGCGCCACAGTGCGCGGCGTCGACAATTCAACCGACATGATCGACGCCGCCCGCAAGCGCTTGCCGCAGGTGCAGTTCGACACGGTTGATATCGGCACCTGGAACGACAGCGGCCCGTTCGACGTGATCTTCGCCAACGCGGTGCTGCAATGGTTGCCCGATCACGCGACGTTACTGCCTTCGCTCGCCGCCAGACTGACCCCGGGCGGCAGCCTGGCCATTCAGATGCCCGACAACCTCAACGAAGCCTCCCATCGCCTGATGCGCGAAGTGGCTGCCGATGGCCCTTGGGCCGGCAAGTTGGCGGACGCCGCCGGGCAACGCACGGAAATGGCCAGTGCCAGCGATTACTACTCGATGCTGCGACCGCACTGCGCGCGCGTCGATGTGTGGCGCACCACTTACCATCACCCGCTGGCGGGCGGGGCGTCGGGCGTGGTCGAGTGGTTCAAGGGCAGTGGTTTGCGGCCGTTTCTCGAACCGCTGGATGACGCGGAGAAGGCGCAATACCTCAAGCAATATCACGCCGCGATCGAGCAGGCGTATCCGGCGCTGAGTGATGGTTCGGTGCTGCTGCCATTCCCGCGATTGTTCATCGTCGCGACCCGCTGATGCCAAAGAGGGACGGATAACGTTATCTGTCCCTTCGCTTGGCACTCAGGTAGTCGAAAAGAAACGACGCAAAGCCGAACAACCCAATCATTGAAATGATCATGATCCCCAACTCTGAATTGTCCATGCTGATCTCTGCGTGAAAGGTGAGAGAGCAGAGTAGGGGGTTTTTGGTTGGGGATGATGCTGCGCTACGGCTTCTTTACTGGGGTGCGGGGATCTATACGGAAACTATACGTTGAACGCCGAAATGCAGAGGGCGCCCCGAAAGGCGCCCCTGTTTAACGTCAGGATGGTTCTGCATCCATCCGTCGCGCAATGACATCCAGCACATCACAGCCATCGCGCAGCGGTATGGCGCAGAGCATTGCGAAGTCGCTGAGAATTACCGAGTCGGTGGAGATTTCGCCACGCATTGCGAGGTTTTCCAGGACCTGCGTCACCGCGCCGATTCTGTAACGGGCGGAGCTGAGAAGGGAATGCAGCGGTTGGGTGGTATTGACGTAGAACGTGGGGAGGTCGTCGGCGTTGCTGGTTAAAGCCATGTAGTCATTCATGAGTGATCACCATATCGGAGGGAAGACCTACCACTCAATCGTCGCCAAACAATAGGGTGGTAGCTGTACGTGGGTTGGCGAACCGGGACATGGTAAAACCGGCAGACCCTGGGGTCTCCCACGCACAGCCACCAAAAAAAAGGCAGCCAATTGCGTTCAAAAGCACTCCGAGAAATTCTCGGAGGCTTCTGTACCAGTCATCGAGTCGCCAAACCCGATACGCCATTTGGACGCGCTCGGACTATAGGTCTCATGACAAAGGCACAGCAATGGACAAGTCTACGGACAATTCCCAGAGTCGTGTAGGACCTTGCCTTTTCCGCATACGGCCTCGCTTAACCCCCGGAGAATGGGCATTGCCTCTGCCGCGTGAATGTCGGCAATCCGTTAACTGGGCATCGAAAACGCTAATAAAACGCCGATTTCATGGAAAAACGCTAATTTCAGCGTTGAACTGCGAAGGATGCTCACGAGGCCGGTTGCTTCACGCCTCCAGGGTGGCTTTCACGTTGTTTTTTCTGGTACTCCTCCGCCTTGTGCGAGGAATCTGAATCTTTCTCCAGCGTTTTAGAATCGGCTCCGGAATTTGCACCCGAAGACTCCTCACCCTTTTTGCTGGTCTTCTCCTCGTTTGATTCAGCTCCTTGCCCTTGATTAAGACCGGGAAGCGCGGCAGGAGGAACGGCGGTTCCAGTCGTCTTCTCGGCCGCTAGCGCGTAGAGCGGGCAGGAAGACAGTAGGCCCGCGAGCGTCAGAGCAGCGATTTTGGTGTTCATGCTTAAGCCTTCCGTGCAAGGGATGTACTCATTGGAAGGCAGGGTAGAGGGTGCGTGCTGGACAGCTGACGAGCGGCGGGAATTGAAAACAGTCGGAGCTGAGAAGTGAATGCCGCGTCACTAAATCCGATCCATAAAAAACCGGCCGCTGGGGCCGGTTTTTGCAGTTTGGAAACAAGGACATCAGCTCTGCTGCAACACCTTAAGCGCTGCCGAGGCCAAAAAGCCTGAACGGCTTTTCTCTTCCGGGTGATGCAACACGTATTCGTCGATGCGGTTGAGCAGGTACCCCGGCAGGGTGATGTTCAGCTTCTGGGCTTTCCCCAGATACTTGGTAACATCGATGTCCACCACCGCCCATGTACAACCGGCGTACTGCGGATTCGCCGCATGCAAGGTCACTTTGTTTGCAGGTGGAATCGGTGAACCGTCTTCGGCAAGAATTTCGAAATGGCCCTCAATGGCTTCACGAGCCATGGCCATCGCATCATCCAGATCCTCACCTGCGGAGAAACACCCTGGAATATCCGGTACCTCCACGCCCCAAGCGTGTTCGTTATCGCCCATTGAAATCGCAATCGGGTAAAGCATTTTCACTATCCTCTGAGGCGCTGAGCTTTGAAATCGTCAGAGCAGCGCCTGTTGCAAAATACTCAAGGCCGTTTTTTTGAGCAGGTCCTTTTTTGGATGAGGAACTGTCACCAGCCCCGGTTTGGTCGGGTGCTTGAAGTGATGATGACTGCCCTTGATACGCACCAGATACCAGCCATCCGCAACAATTTGGCTTATCAAAAATCGGCTATTCACATCACCTCCGTGTGGTGTGCTTAGGTGGTTACTATACCTACTGAATTTATATGATCAACACTATAACCACTGAGCCTTCTCGGCGCTGATGGAAAGGTGATGTGAGAAACGAGTCTAGGAGGGCGTGAGGATAGAGTTCGGAGATGGCCGCAAATGAGGCGTTTTCTGTATTGCAGGGTTTTGCCGGCCCGACCGGAGTGCTTGCATAGCTAAATCTTCAGGCATAAAAAACCGGCCACTTCGACCTGCTTCTTCACTTTTCGCCAGCCGCTATCGCTCGAATGCAGAACGCACAGCCTCCACAACACGTCCCGCCATGCCCTCATCTTCAAGCTGCGGATACCCTTTTTTCAGCTTGCCCGACACCATCCAACCATTCTCCTTGATGGATCGAATGATGCGGTTCGCATCCTGGTCTGGCATCTCCAGTACTTCTTTCAATTGCTCTTGAGCCCGTTGAAAGATCACCAGCACTCTGGCTTCATCCGCCATTTCCGTTCGAATCGTGTGCTCGACCACGCGTGCGGTGTACAGGACGTGCTCGGTCAGATCGGGATACCGCCAGGCAAAGCCTGCGTCCGTGTATTCATCGAAGATGAAGTTGCTGGGAGTGCCATCCTCGTAGGTCACGAGTTCGCCGAATCGATAGGCCGTCGCGTAACGCCGCATGAACGGTCGCGAGAACACTTCGAGCGTACGATCGTATCCGGCCCTGAAGTCGATCGAACTGGTGATTGTGGCTGACACTGGCAGGATCACTCCGTCGGGCACGGCCTTGTCCCGAATCAGGGTGTCGTTGATCAGGAAACGATGAATCCGGCCGTTGCCATCGCGCATGGGATGGATGTACACGAAGCCAAATGCCAACACAGCCGCACGTGCCAGTGACTCCGCGCCACGGGTTGCGACCTCGAATTCGTTGAGTCCTGCCAACAGTGGCGCAAGGTCCGCGAAGTGGGGGGCGATGTAATGCACGATGTCCTCGCGCATTGTGGCCTGACCTACAAAAACTGGAGAGCGCCGCAAGCCTAGTCCGATGGCATTACGCCCCAAAATGCCCGCTTGCAGAGACTGCAGGCTGTCGTCGCTCAACGGGTTTTCGATATGCCCGCAATGCTGGGCAATGACATGGGCGAACCGCTGAATGCGATCCGCCTGGTCGGCTTCCTTTTCAATAAGGAAGCTCGCGCGCGATTCCTTGAATGTCAGCCAACTGGCCGTACGCAAAAGGATGTCGGCGCCAAAGGCCTGATCCAGCTCATCCAATGCTGCACGTAGATCGAACTGCAAAGCTTCCTGCACTGACGCCGTGCGACGAACCAAAGGGCAGAACTCTGCCGTCCCGGGCAGGTTGTTATTGATTCGCCAGCGTCGCGTTCGCAGTGGCTCGCGACGAGTCAGGTATTTTTGGGGTGAAAGTATGTCGACATAGGGGCCATTGGTCACGTCTGGCACATCCAGACGTTCCCCTGTCAGCCATTCGTAAAGGAATCCGGTGCGCCGGGCGTATTGGCCGAAAGGTTCTCGTCGACACCAGTCTTCGACAGGCTGCGGGCCTATCGCCGCAAAGAGGCGAGCAAAGAACTCAAGATGAATCTCTTCGTACTTGAGACCGAATTCGAAATGTCCGGCGAAATCGTCCGCAGGTCTGTAACTTTGCGGATACCGGTTCTTCACATTACCGTCACTTTCGCGGCTGACACGTGCAGAGCCAATCGTGGACTCGACGCGCAGAGGCTGTGCAAGTGCGATGGCATAGCGTTCGGCGAGGGCCTTGAAACCGACTGGCATTGGCGAATTCCTTAACAGAGCAATGAAAACGTTAACAGAATGCTATTGTGGCGCGAAAACGTTAATTTTATGGGGTGCGAAAATACTAATTCGGTGTGAATTTTGATACTAAAACCGTGATTACCAAAAAAAACGTTAACGTAGCTCAGCTTAGTCGTAACTGCCTTGAGGGCAAAAGGCAATTCCACCAAATCCCAGACACAAAAAAACCGGCCATCAAGGCCGGTTTTTTCTGTACCTGCATCTCCCGTCAAAACTCAACGTGAGACCAAAAATTCGATTGGAGCGGGTGAAGGGAATCGAACCCTCGTTATCAGCTTGGGAAGCTGGAGTAATGCCATTATACGACACCCGCTCAGAGCGGCTGACTTTGTACCAGATGTGCGCGTGGAAATGAAGTTTTTCTTTGCGCGGGATGGCTTTAGCGCAGGTGAAACAAGACATCGGACCGGGTGACGGTCGTTCGCGGGCAAGCCTCGCTCCTACAGTACGGCGTTAGGCTGCGAAGCTTGCTCGCGATGACGCTGTTTCAGATTGCGAATGCATGGTGGTCCTGGACGTAGTGGTAACGCGGTCGGCTTGCCTGTTGCTCAGGTTTCAGGAAACCCAGCAGCGCATTGCGACTGTCTCGGCAGGCGGCTTTGTGTTCCATGTCGAGAAAGTGGCCCGTCGCGTCCAGCGTCGTGAAGGTGGCGTGTTGCACGCGATTGGCGAATAGTCGCGCGCCTTCGGCGGCGGTGTATTCGTCCCATTCGCCGTTCATGAACAGCACAGGCACGTTAATTTTTTCCGAGGCCTTGAGGAAGCACTCGCGATCGCTGTGCAGCAGGTCGCTGATGTGGAAGTGCATCTGCCCGTATTCATGATCGGCCAGGCTGCTGACGTGCCGGTAGTTGAAGCGCTTGAACAGGGTCGGCAAGTGTTTACCGATGGTGCTGTTCACCAGGTTGCCGACCCGGTCGCCGTCACGGCTGCCGAGGTAGTCAACACCGCGCTCGAGGTAGTCGAGCATGTGCGCGTTGATCTCCGGGGAGAACGAGCTGATCACGGCTTTTTCGATGCGCCGTGGCCGTTGGGCGAGGGCGACCAGGGTCGCGGCGCCACCCCAGGAAAACGACAGCACGTGTTCGGCGGCGAAGTGGTCGATCAGCTCCAGGAGGATCTGCCCTTCGACTTCCTTGGTCAGCAATTTCTCATGCAGGTTGTGGGCTTTTGACCTGCCCGCGTAGGGCTGGTCGTAGCAAACCACATTGAACTGCGGGTGGAGGTTTTTCACGGTTTGTGCAAACGACGCAGTCGTGGCCATCGAGCCGTTGACCAAGATAATGGTCTTCTCTGCGGCGTCTGCGCGATAGAACTCCGTGTAAACCCGATACTGACCCTGTATATCCAGCACAGCGATTTCTGGCCTCATGTCATAAGACTCCTGGCAAGCGGGTATGCGCGCAAATGAGATTGCACGAGCTTTGTGACAGGTAGGCATACGCCTGGAATTTGAGAGGCCCATGTCGATCCGTTAAAGCAGGTCGACGGGTATTATTATTGGCGGGCAGTCTGCCGGTGCAACGCGGAACCTGAGGGTTCTCTAACCGACAAAAAGTTTCTTAGAAGTATGTTGTGACTCGTCAGTCACATTTCGGCTGACGACCTGATTCAAGCAGGGGAGAGGGGATCGCGCAAGTGCCATTGGTAAATTGTTCGACAACTTCTGCTGAGCGGTAGGCTGCTTAGATCAAATGGATCTCTTCGGTGCGCAACGGTCGGTACTCGCCCGGTTTTAGCGCGTTATCGAGCACCAGCGGACCCATGGATTCGCGGTGCAGGCGCAGCACTTTGTTGTCGAAGTGGCCGAACATCCGTTTCACCTGGTGATAACGACCTTCGACGATGCTCAATCGCGCCGAGGTCGGCCCGAGCACGATCAGCTTGGCCGGTTGGGTGGTGAGGTCTTCGAAGGCGAAGTACAACCCCTCGGTGAATTTCAGCGCGTATTCGGGGCCGATCTCCTGTTCAGTCTCGACGTAATAGACCTTGGGCAGTTTGGTCTGCGGTTGGGTCAGGCGTCGCGACCAGCTGCCGTCGTTGGTGATCAGCATCAGGCCAGTGGTGTTGAAATCCAGGCGGCCGGCGATGTGCAGGTCTTCCTTGTCCGGCTCGTGGATCAGGTCGAGGACGGTCGGGTGCTCCGGGTCGCGGGTGGCGCTGACGCAACCGGGCGGCTTGTGCAGCATGAAGTAGCGGGCGGGTTTGCCGACTTGCAGGACTTCTTCATCGACTTCGACACGGCTGAACTCCAGCACCTCGGTGTGCGGGTCGCTGACGATTTTTCCGTCGACCCGCACGCGCTTTTCCACCAGCAACAGGCGAACCTGCTGACGGTTGAAGCGAGGCAGGTTGCTGAGGAAACGGTCAACGCGCATGGAGTGAGATCGGTAGGAAAAGGGCCGCGCATCTTACGCGATCGGCCGGGCCGCTGCTTACAACTGCGACTCGACCTGCGCGCAACGTGGGCACAGGCAGGATTTGTCACGCAGCTCGGCAGGCAGCGCTTCGAGCACCGCCGGGTCGATGCTGACGCCGTAGCACCAGCAGGGCCGATCGGCGGTTCGAGGGTCGGCCAGGCTGCAGTCATTGGAGGCGCCGCAGGCCGGGCAGAATTCAGGTTTGTTCATGTAGGGCTATGCATAACTGGTGTGGGACATTTCCGCGCAGGTTCGGTTACGGCCGGATTGCTTGGCCCGATACATCGCATGATCGGCCCGGGAAAGCAGGGTGTGCAGGGTTTCATCCGGCTGCAGTGTGGTCAAGCCAATGCTGACGGTCAGTTGCAAGGCGTGACCGTTGTAGGCATAACGCTGGTGCTCGACGTGGTGGCGAATTTTCTCGGCGATCATCAGACCGGTCTCACCGTCCGTGTCCTTGAGCAGCACGATGAACTCTTCACCACCCCAGCGACACACGATGTCGGAATGACGCAAACAACTCTCGAGGTCTCGTGCGAAACCGATCAGCACCTGATCGCCGGCGAGGTGACCGTAGGTGTCGTTCAAGACTTTGAAGTGGTCCAGGTCCAGCAGCAACGCGGTCAGCGGTTTCGGTTCACGTTGGGCTTCGTGCATGGCTTGCGCGGCCAGCAAGTCGAAGCCGCGACGGTTCGGCAGTTCGGTGAGGCTGTCCAGCGTCGCCTGCGCCTGGATCTTGCCCTGATAGCGCTTGATCACGCGGTTGAGCAGCATCAGCACGATCAGCGTAACGAGCAGGCAGATCAGCAGGTTGAGGTACAGCGACTGACGGATTTCACTCAGGGCGCCGTCTTCGCGTTTGTCGACGAACAGGTACCAGTTCAGTTCCGGAATGAACCGCACGTTGAGGAAATGTCCCTGACCCTGGACGGAATATTCGTAGCTGCCGCTGTGGGGTTTGGGCAGTTGGCTGACGAGGCTCTTCATGCTGTCGAGTTCGCCAAGGGTTTGCCCGACTCGCGAACCTTGCGGGCCGCCATCGGCACCGGTGAGCACCAGCCGACCGAAGTTGTCGACGAAATACACGCTGCGCTGGTAGCGCTGTTGATACTTGTCGATCAGCTTGATTACCGCATCCACCGTCAGGCCGACGCCCGCCGCACCGATGAAACGGTTGTTGTAGTCGTAGACCTTGTAGTTGATGAAGAAGGTCAGGTTGTCTTTGTTGGCAAGGTCCGGGTCGACGTTGATCTCGTAGGGATCGGCCATGTCCCGCACGCGGAAGTACCAGGCGTCGCGCGGTTCAGTGACTTTGACTTGCTTGAGCACGCCTTTGGCGTGGTAGTAAGTGAGCGTGCCGTTGGAGACGAAAAATGCGGTGTAGGCGCCGTAGTGGGTCATGACCTCGTTGAGGTAACGGGTCATCTGGTCGGGGTCTTTTTCGCCATTGACCACCCAGTCGCGCATGAAGGTGTCGCGGGACATCATCGAGGAAATCAGGATCGGTCTGACGAGGTCTTTCTGGATTTCCGAATAGACCGTGTCGGATGTCAGCGGCAGCTCGGTATTGACGATGTTGTCGCGGATCGAGGCGCGCGAGGCGTAGTAGCTGAGGAATGAAGTGGCGAGAAAACCCGCGCCCAGCAATGCGATTAGCGTGAGGACCAGCGAACGTTGCGAATACAGCGGCGAGTGAAGCGGCATGACGATTCCGTTGGCAGTGACCCGATGGCAAGCATTCTAGTGGGACTGCGGGGAAATAACTGCGTGATTTGTGGGGTGAATCGGTCGGGATCAGGTGCGATAGCGTCTGTGCGGACGCCATCGCGGGCAAGCCCGCTCCCACAAGGACTGCGCAAAACCTGTGGGAGCGGGCTTGCCCGCGAATCGTGAGATCAACCCCGATCTGTCAGATACGCCCGCCATCCACCCAGATGACTGATATTCACCGCACCTTCCAATCCATATGCCTCACAGATAAACCCGCTCTCCCAACGACCATCCGCCAATTGCACCTTGCCCAACCCCAGCGGCGCCGGAATCCCGGTCAGGAACGACCCCAGTTCACTGCTCGGCAATTCCCACACTTCCACCGCAATCGCCACACCGCCGTCCTTCACCCGAACCATCCCCGGACGAAACGGCGGACCGCCGGCCAACGCATACAGCTGATAGTCCGGCGAGCTGAACGTCGTCTCGACCAACGTCGCGCCGCGCCGCTTCAACTGCCAGTTCAACGCCAATCCATCCAGATGCGCACCGCACACCACCAACCGAGCGCGGTCATTGCGGGCGACTGCCGAAGGTGCAGGCGCCTCCGAACGACGCTGAAACGCATCCGCCACGCTCAGCAAATACTGATCGGTAAACGCCCGACCAAACAGCGTCACACCCCACGGCAAACCATTGCCCATGAACCCGCTTGGCACCGCGACGGCAGCGTAATCGAGCAGGTTCATGAAGTTGGTGTAGTAGCCCAGTTCCGAATTGCGCAGCACCGGCTCAGCCTCAAGTTCCGCCAACGTCACCGGGCGGCCGATGGTCGGGGTGACCACGCAATCCAGTTGTTCCAGCGCCTTGTCGCACAGGGCTTTCAAGGCTTGCAGCCGATACTGCGCGCGGAACGTTTGCACGCCGCTCACCGCTGGCGCCTTGGCCAGCACGGCGCGAATCACCGGCAACACCGCTTGAGGATTCTGCTCCATCAACTCACCGGCAACGCTGTAGCGCTCAGCCACCCACGGGCCTTCATAAAGCAAACGCGCGGCTTCGAGAAACGGCGACATATCCAGTTCCACAGCTTCACCGCCCAACGCCTTGAGCTGATCGATGGCGTCTCCAAACAACAGCGGACCTTCCGGGCAACCGAAAAACGCCAGGTCCTGCGCACGCGGCACACCAAAGCGGAACGGACGCGGCGTGCCAAACGCCGAGCCGTCATTCCACTGCGGGTTGGCGCGGCTGTACTCATCCCGCGGATCAAGGTGTGCGGTGAGCGCCAGCAACTGACTCGCCTCCCGCGCCGTCGCGGTAAACGTCGTGACGCAATCGAGCGTACGACAGGCCGGCACCACACCCGCCGTGGAGATCAACCCTTTGCTGGCTTTCATCCCCACCAGATTGTTCAGTGCCGCCGGCACGCGCCCGGAACCCGCCGTGTCCGTGCCCAACGAAAAACTCGCCACCCCCAGTGCCACTGCCAGCGAAGACCCGGCGCTGGAACCGCCCGACGGATACTCCGTCAACACGCTGTTCGGGCAGGCGCCATACGGCGAGCGGCTGCCGTTGAGCCCGGTGGCGAACTGATCAAGATTGGTCTTGCCCAGCGGGATCGCCCCCAGTGCCAGCAACTGCTCGACGATGGTCGCTGATTGCTGCGGTACATAGGCAAACGCCGGGCACGCTGCCGTGGTCGGAATGCCCGCCAGATCGATGTTGTCCTTGATCGCGAACGGCACGCCGTACAGCGGCAGGCTGTCGATGTCCCGACCGTCGAGCGCAGCGAAGTACGGTTCCAGTTCTTCGACACTGAGCAAGTGGATGAACAGGTGATAGTCCGGGTTCAGCGCCGCGGCTCTGTCGCGCAGACTCAGCAGCAATTGACGTGGCGTGATGTTGCCGACGCGGTAAGCACTGCGCAGGGCGTCGAGTTGCAGATTGATGGTCATGAAGTGAGTCCTTTTCCAAAATGGGTTCAGTCGAGTTCCAGCACCACGACGCGCTGTCCGGCACGCACCGCCGAACCCGGTTGCACGCGAATCTCGCGCACCACGCCGGCCATGGGCGCGAGCAGCGGAATTTCCATCTTCATCGACTCCAGAATCACCAGCACATCACCGGCCTGAACACGGCTGCCGGTCTCAACCTGAACCTGCCAGAGGTTGCCGGCGATGTGGCTGTCGACGCTCATTTCACCGCTGGCCAGCGCTGCGTCTGCGGTCGTTTCCGGGGCCGGTTCTTCACTGTCGAAATGCGCCTGACCGCTGGCGATCCAGCGTTCGCGCTCGGCGTTGAACGCGCCTTGTTGCTGCTCGCGAAACGCGGCGATGGTCTCGGCTTCTTTCGTCAGGAACGCCTGATAGTCCGCGAGGTTCAACTGGCTGTGTTCGATGTTCAGATCGAAGCGCCCGAGGGGGAAGTCCCGACGGATGCGCAGCAGTTCATCGGCGCTCACCGGGTAGAAGCGGATCTGGTCGAAGAAGCGCAGCAGCCACGGCTTGCCCTCGAACGCGGCGACTTCGCGGTAGCGGTTCCACATCTGTAACGTACGACCGACGAACTGATAACCGCCGGGGCCTTCCATGCCGTACACGCACATGTAGGCGCCACCGATGCCCACCGAATTCTCCGCAGTCCAGGTGCGGGCCGGGTTGTATTTGGTGGTCACCAGACGGTGTCTCGGGTCGAGCGGGGTGGCGACCGGTGCACCTAGATAAACGTCGCCCAGGCCCATCACCAGATAGCTGGCGTCGAACACCGTACGCTGCACTTCGTCGAGGTTCGGCAGGTCGTTGATGCGGCGGATGAACTCCAGATTACTCGGGCACCACGGCGCATCCTTGCGCACGGTGGTCATGTATTTCTCGATGGCCAACTGGCAAGCCGGGTCGTCCCAGGACAGCGGCAAGTGGACGATGCGCGAGGGAACTTGCAGGTCCCTGGTGGCGCACACCGCGTCCCATTCTCCGGCGACGATGCCGAGCAGATCGGTCAGTGGCAGCTGTTCGGGTTGGTAGTGCACTTGCAGCGAGCGGATGCCCGGGGTGAGGTCGATTACGCCGTGCAGGGTTTTGCTTTCCAGGGATTGCATGAGGGCGTGGGCGCGGAAGCGCAGGACCAGATCCAGTTCCGGTGCGCCGATTTCCAGCAGAAGATGCGTATCCCCCGACAGCCTCGCAACCAATCGCGTATCTCCCTGACCCAAATCCAAAACCACAGGCGACACAACCCCCTGTGGGAGCGGGCTTGCTCGCGAATGCGATTTGTCAGACACATCAATGCCGACTGACACGGCCCCTTCGCGAGCAAGCCCGCTCCCACAGGGGGGATTCCATTTCAGGGCGAGAGTGCGGGCGGTCTTGAGATCGACGGGGAGGAACTGGACTTTGTCACCAGCCTTGAGCTGCCCCAGCTGCCAAAGGTCCGCCTCGATCACCGTCACCGGGCACACAAACCCGCCCAGGCTCGGACCATCCGGGCCGAGGATCACCGGCATGTCCCCGGTGAAATCCACCGCGCCAATGGCATACGGATTGTCATGAATGTTCGACGGATGCAGCCCCGCTTCACCACCATCAGCGCGCACCCATTCCGGCTTCGGCCCGATCAACCGCACGCCGGTACGGCTGGAGTTGAAATGCACTTCCCACTGAGTCGCGAAGAAGGTGCCGATGTAGTTTTCGGTGAAGTATTCCGGTGCGCCGTGCGGGCCGTAGATCACCCGAATCTGACGCACGGCAGGCAAGTCGGTTATGTGGTCCAGTTGTTGACCGACGCCGCGATCGATCAAAGCAGGCACATGCAACACGTCCCCCGCCCGCAATGCCCGACCACCATGCCCACCAAACTGCCCCAGGGTGAAGGTACTTTTACTGCCCAGATAATCCGGCACTTGCAGCCCGCCACGCAGGCACAGATAACTGCGAGCGCCTGCACCGGCAATCGTCCCGAGGCTCAATGTGGCACCGGCGGGAATCAGCAGCGCCGTGTTCATCGCGACGGTTTCACCATTCAACGTCAGTGGAATCACCGCCCCGGTCACCGCCACTACGGCGTCGCAATTGAAGCGCAGCAACGGCCCGCTCATGGTGATTTCCAGCGCGGCGGCGCCTTCATCGTTACCCAGCAAAAGGTTGCCCAAACGCAACGCTCGACTGTCCATCGGCCCCGACGGCGGCACGCCCACGGCCCAGTATCCAAGTCGGCCGGGATAGTCCTGAACGCTGGTCTGTGTGCCGGCGCTGAGCACTTCGAACGTGTTGGCCTGATAGACCAGACCTTCGAGGCAACGGGTCCACGGCTGACCGCTGGCAAACGGTGTGTCGAGCAGAATCTGCCGCAGATAATCGCGGTTGGTTTCCACACCGTAGAGCAGGCTGTCGCCCAATCCCTGATGCAGATCGGCACGCGCTTCTTCGCGAGTCGGCGCCCAGCAGATGACCTTGGCGATCATCGGATCGAAGTACGGCGGAATCTCGCAACCGGCCTCGACCCAGGTGTCGATGCGCAGCTGTTGGCCATCGGCGACAGGGAAATTTACAGCGGTCAGCAATCCAGGGCTGGGCTGAAAATCACGACCCGGGTCTTCCGCATAAAGACGTGCCTGAATCGCATGGCCGTCGGCTTTCAAGCCTTGGTTCAACTCGCTCAACGGCGGCAAATCCCCGGCCGCCAGTTCCACCATCCAGCGCACCAGGTCCACACCCCAAACCTGCTCGGTGACGCCGTGCTCCACCTGCAAACGGGTGTTCACTTCGAGAAAATAGAAGCGCCTGGCGTCGCTGTCGAAGACGAACTCCACAGTACCGGCGCTGCGGTAATTCACGGCTTTGGCCAGTTTGATCGCGGCTGCACACAACTCTTCGGCCATGCCTTCGGGCAGGTTCGGCGCCGGGGTTTCTTCGAGGACTTTCTGGTTGCGGCGCTGCACCGAGCAGTCGCGCACGCCGAGGGCGATCACTTCACCACGACCGTCACCGAACACCTGAACTTCCAGGTGCCGCGCGCGCTGGATGTACTTCTCAATGAACACTCCTGCGTCACTGAAGTTGTTCTGGCCGAGACGTTTCACTGCTTCAAAGGATTCGCTCAGCTCGGCAGCGCTGCGGCACACGCGCATGCCGATGCCGCCACCGCCGGCGGTGCTTTTGAGCATCACCGGGTAACCGACTTGTTCACCGGCGATCAACGCCGCGTCGAGGCTGTCGAGCAACTCGGTGCCTTCGAGCATCGGCACGCCGTGTTGTTTGGCCAGTGCGCGCGCAGTGTGCTTGAGGCCGAACACGCGCAGTTGCTCTGGCGTCGGGCCGATGAAGGCGATGTCGGCGGCCTCACAGGCTTCGGCGAACGCGGCGTTTTCCGAGAGGAAACCGTAGCCGGGATGGATCGCCGTGGCGCCGGTGGCTTTGGCGATGGCGAGGATTTTGTCGACCGCCAGGTAGGTGTCGGCCGCCGCGCCTTCACCGAGGCTGTGGGCTTCATCGGCTTGCAGAATGTGCAGGCTCGCGGCATCGGCTTCGGAGTACACGGCGACGCCGTTGACGTGCAGTTCACGCAAGGTGCGCAGGATGCGGCAGGCAATCGCGCCACGGTTGGCAATCAGGACTTTTTCGAACATGGCATAGACCCCGGAGGGGATGCGGGCCGTCCCGCAGTTTTCGATAAGCGCCGGGGTCGTCCCCGACGGCAGAATCAATTCTCTGGCGAACAACACCGAACCTGTGGGAGCGGGCTTGCCCGCGATTGGGTCGGCACATTCAACAGTGATGTGTCTGACATACCGCCATCGCGGGCAAGCCCGCTCCCACAGGTTCAGTGGTGGTCGGGAGATTTCAGGCACTGCCCGGAACGGGCCTGGCACAGGGCAAACAACCATTTACGCAACCACGTCATTTTCAGTTCCATACCAATAACTCCGCAGGCGTAGGGTTGTAGGCATTGCACGGATTGTTCAGTTGCGGGCAGTTGGAAATGAGCACGATCACATCCATCTCCGCTCGCAGATCGACGTACTTGCCCGGCGCTGAAATCCCGTCTTCAAACGTCAGCCCGCCATCCGCGGTGACCGGTACGTTCATGAAGAAATTGATGTTCGGCCCGATGTCACCCTTGCCCAGTCGACCGTCGTGGACGCAGGCGCGCAGGTAGTTGTCGCGGCAGCTGTGCATGTAGCGTTTCTCCAGCGCGTAGCGCACGGTGTTGCTCTCTTGTGCGCAGGCCCCGCCGAGGGTGTCGTGGCGGCCGCAGGTGTCGGCGACGATGGTCAGCATCGGTTTGCCGAGGTTGGAATAGAGCACGCTGCCGGTGCTCAGGTAGACGCTGTTTTGCCGGCGCAAGGTGCGTTGCACGTCGTAGCGTTCTTTCGGGTTGGCGACGCTGTAGAACAAGGTATCGACGGCCTGGTTGCCTTCCAGATCGAGAATGCGCAAGGTCTGGCCAGCCTTGACTTCCATCAGCCAGGGTTCGCCGGCCGGGATGGTGGCGCGATAGACCGCCGTGTCTGGATGCTTTTGAGCGGTAGCGATTGCGAGTGACATGGCAGCGATCCTCAGGCGAACAGACGGTCGGTGTTGATAAAGCCGCGCTCGTTTTCCGGGCGCGAAGTGCGGCAGTGTTCGGCGACGCTGGCGTCGGCGTTCATCCAGCTCAACTTCAAGGATTTCGGTGCGTAGTCCGGCGACGGGTCCATCGGATGTTGCAGGGCGGTGAGCACCACCAGCGTGTCCATCGGCGCGTACAACTCGATGTAATCACCAGCCTTGGAATTGGCTTCGACGAAGTGGAAACGCCCGGCTTCATCGACGTTCACGCGGCTGAACAGGTTGAGCGTCATCAACAAGTCCGACAGGCCCAAACCCCACTTGCCGAGTTCCACCAACAGGTTGTCGGTGCCGTTGCGGAAGAAGCCGTTGCGCAGTTCCTGGTAGCGGCCCGCACCGTATTTTTCCGCGACTTCCTCAGCGCAGAGCACGCCGCCGAGGCTGTCGCTCCAGCCGCAGGTGTCGGCGGTGATTGCCGCCAGCACGCGACCCATGTCCGAGTAGAGGCAATGGCCGGTGGTGAGCTTGGCGGTGTGTTGGCACTTGAGGCTGTCGGGCAGGTTCAGGCGTTCGGTTTTTTCATTGGCGTTGAGCAGTGTCAGGCTGACGTTGGCGCCGCCACGCAGGTCGGTCAGGCGCAGCAGTTGGCCGCGTTTCAGGACGAACGAACGATGGCCGCCGCCGGGGAGCATTTCTTCGGCGAAGGGCGGAAACAGTTGGGTCGAATCATTCATGTTCAGATTCCTCTAAGCGATACGAAGCGTGCCTGCCAGCTCAGCCGGCAAGGCATCGACGGCGGCACGGGAGGCGCGGCGGTCGCTGTTCAAAGGGATGTCGTAGGTGATACGCGCGCCATAGGCACCGGGGGCGTGCGGGTCGACGCGAACCTTGTCGAACACCAGCAATCGCGTGCCGAGGCTGAAACCTTCGGACAGGTCGTGGGTGACCATGAATACCGTCAGTTGCGTCTCGCGCCACAGCTCCAGCAACAAGGCGTGCATGTCTTTGCGGATGCCCGGATCGAGGGCGCCGAACGGTTCGTCGAGCAGCAACACGCGGGGTTTCATGATCAGCGCCTGGGCGATGGCCAGCCGTTGTTGCATGCCACCGGAAAGCTGCGCCGGGAACTTGTCCAGCGAGTGGCCGAGGCCGACTTTGTGCAGCAGCACCGAGGCCTGTTCGCGTGCATCTTTTTTAGAGCTGCCGAACAACCGCCCAAGCAGCGGCGAACGCGGCAGTTCGAGGCCGAGGGCGACGTTGTCCAGTACCGTCAGGTGCGGGAACACCGAGTAGCGCTGGAACACCACGCCACGGCTTGAATCCGGCTCGCCGGCCAGGGCCTGGCCATCCAGCAGAATCTCGCCACGGCTGGCGCGCTCCTGACCGAGCAACAGCCGCAGAAAGGTCGATTTGCCGCAACCCGAGGCGCCGACCAAGGTGCAGAATTCACCTTCGTTGACGTTCAGGTTCAAGCCTTCGAGCACCACCTGATCGGCGTATTGCTGCCAGACGTTTTTTACCGTGATGAAGCTCATGTGCGGGCTCCTTCATACCAGGGGAAGGCACGCTGAGTCAGGCGCTTCAGGCCCCAATCCATCAGCCAGGCGAGCAGGGTGATCCACACCACGTACGGCAGAATCACGTCCATCGCCAGGTAACGACGCACGAGGAAAATCCGGTAGCCCAGGCCGTCGGTGGAAGCGATGGCCTCGGCGGCAATCAGGAACAACCACGCCGAGCCGAGCATCAGCCGCAGCGAGATCAGCAGGCGCGGCAGCAATTGCGGCAGCACCACGCGCAGCATCAACGTCCAGGTTGAAGCGCCGAGGGTCTGGGCCTTGATCAGCAACTCCACCGGAATTTCCCGGGCGCGCTGTTCCAGGTCCCGTGCCAGACACGGGGTGATGCCGATCACGATCAGCATCACTTTCGACAATTCCCCCAGCCCGAACACGATGAACAGGATCGGCAGGATCGCCAGCGGCGGCACCATCGACAGCACTGTCAGCAACGGCGACAACGGCGCGCCGAACAGTGGCAAAGTCCCGGCAGCAATGCCCAGGCACAGCCCGGCCAACGCACTGATGCCGAGGCCGATCGCGAGCCGACGCAGGCTGGATGCGGTGTCTTGCCAAAGCACGTATTCACCGGTGCGGCTGTCGGCGGTGAACGCCAGGCGCTTCACCGCATCGGTCATCTGCACGGCGCTCGGCAACAGTTTGTCGTTGGGGTTGTCCGTCAGCCGTTCGGCCGAGCCCATGAAGTAGGCGAACAGCACCAGGGCGAACGGCAGGATCACCAACAACAGGCAACTCGGGCGATCCGGGTGGCGATTGATCAGGCGCATGGCCAGGTCCTCTTCTTACAGCTTGGCGTCGGCGGCCATCTGCACGTAGCTCGGGTCGAAGCGCAGCTTGAGGTTGGTCTTGTCGCCGCTGGTCACACCATTGGCGAAGGCCATGCCGACGGCGCTGGTGTCCTTGGCGCCTTCTCCGAGCAAGCCGTGCTGGAAGGAAAACTCGGCGACCTTGCGCATTGTTTCCGGCAGCTGCTTGCTGGTGGAGAACGCCAGGGCTTCTTTGGGCGTGGCGAACAATTTGGTGGTGTCGAGTTGCGCCTGGAAACCTGCCAGGTCAGTGCCCGAGGCCTTGGCCATGTGTTCGAGGGCGGCTTTGCTGGCGGCGTTTTTCGCGTTCATCAACTCGACCACTTCGAACCATGCGCCGGTCAGCGCTTTGCCCAGGGCCGGGTTGTCTTTGAGGGTGGCGCTGTTGACCACCATCATGTCCATGATTTCGCCGGGGATCTGGCTGGAGTTGAAGACTTCGGTCACGCCCGGCTTGGCCTTGATGTCCGAAAGCATCGGGTTCCAGGTAGTGACAGCGTTGACCTGGTCAGTGTTGAAAGCCGCCGAGATATCGGCGTCGGAGGTGTTGACCACTTTCAGGTCTTTCTCGGTGAGGTTCACCGAATCCAGTGCCCGGGCCAGCAGGTAGTGGGAAACCGACAGTTCGACCAGATTGACGTCCATGCCCTTGAGGTCGGTGACTTTCTTTCCGTCGCCCTTGAGCACGATGCCGTCGTTGCCGTTGGAGAAATCGCTGACGATCAGCGCGGTGCTGTCGACGCCACCGGCCGCCGGAATGGTCAGCGCGTCCATGTTGGTCATGGTGCAGCCGTCGAACTGGCCGGCGGTGTATTGGTTGATGGATTCGACGTAATCGTTGAGCTGCACCACATCAATCTTGATGCCGTACTTCTTCGCCCATTTGTCGACGATGCCTTGGCTGCCGGCGTATTCCCAAGGCATCCAGCCGGCATAGATGGTCCAGCAGACGCTGAAGTGGTCTTTTTGCGCAGCCTGGGACGAGACGCTCACGAAGGCTGCGAACGCAGCGGCGAGCAGGGCGGGTAAACGAAGCTTGAGCATGGGTGGTTCTCCAGTTGATCAAGGGCGGGCAGGAGTCAACGCGGCACCGTAAACGGTGGCTTGTCTCCCGGGCTTTTGTCCCGCCGTGTAACCTCAACTGGAGGTCGCCAACTCTCGGACCAGCCACTCGCGTCAGCGAGCCGGAACCCTAGTCAGCCATTGCAAATTGTGGTGCCGCGAACCTGTGATGACTCCTGCACGGGTTTGTTAAAGCGAGAGCCGTGCCAAGTCGGCCGAAGCGCTCTGGGCCGAGGGATTGCCATTCGTTGGCAGGAGGGAAGGGCGGTTCGCTGCTTTGTGATGGTGCGTCCGTGCACTGAGATGTAGCGTGGCCGGCCGCTGATCCGAAGGTCGTGAATGCCCGGCACTCGCCGTTTAATTGCCAGTCAAAACAGGTGTCAGCCGGCCCGTATCGGCTGTGGGTCTTTCAGGAGGCCGCCATGTTCCGTCGACTGTTGCTGGGTGCTGTGCTCGGTATCGGGTTGTCCGGCTGTTATTACTACGCCGGCTCATACGATGTGTATTCCACGCCTTATTACTATCCCGGCTATGCCCCGTATTCCTACTATTACGGCCCGCGCTACTACTATGGCCCGCGCTTTTATGGCGGCTATCGCTACTACTATTGGGGCGGACATTCGCCCCGTCATTACGGCGGTGGATATCGCGGTGGCCACCACTAATCAGCACGTGAATAGATGAAAAACCTTTCATCGGCGAGATGTTTCAACTTGTTGCAAGACCGCACCAGATTTCGAAATCGATGTCTGATCTATCGACAGTCACCGAATAATTGACTGTCGCTCGCCAGCGTCGCTGGTGTGGCTCACTCGCGGTCCAGGAGGCCGCTATGTATCGCCGAATTCTTCTGATTGCTGTGCTGGGTTTGTCTATCGTTGCGTGCGTGCCCTATGCCGATGGAGGAGGCAGCTACTACAGTTCCGAGGTGTACACGTCCCCTGCGCCGTACTACTCCGGTGGCGGGCCTTACTACTCGAATGGCGGTTACTACACGTCGCAGCGCCGGTATTACTCACCGCCGGCACGCTATTACCAGCCGACACCGCGGTACTACCACCAGCCGCGGGTTTATCAACCGGCCCCGCGTTATTACCAGCCGTCGCCACGAGGCGACTACCGGGCTCATCAGAGTCGCGGCTGGGACGGTCATAGCCGTGGCGGTTGGGATGGCCGTAACCGTGGCAATTGGAACAACGACAATCGCGGCGGCCACGGTGGACGCGATAGCCGGGGCGGTCGGGGCGGCCATGATGGGCGCGGCGATGGACGAGGCAGTCACCGGTAACATGAGTTAAATGCAATGCCTGTGGGAGCGAGCTGGTTCGCTCCCACATTTCGTTTTGTGGCCTTACAAATCCGCCAGCGGATGCCGCCCCTCCCAAACCTTATGAAAATGCGCCTCCACCACCGCATCCGGCACATTATTGATGTCCGGCCAATGCCAGTGCGGTTTCTGATCCTTGTCGATCAATCGCGCCCGTACGCCTTCGCTGAATTCCGGATGACGGCAGCAGTTGAGGCTCAAGGTGTATTCCATCTGAAAAACCTGAGCCAGCGACATATGCCGGGCGCGGGCAATTTGTTCCCACACCAGATGAGCGGTCAGCGGTGAACCTTCACTCATTGTCCGCGCAGCACGGCTGAGTAGCAGGTCGGTGCTATCACGCTGTTGGCTGATGGCTTTCCAGGCGCATTCCACGTTACTGACGTCCAGCAGTTCATCGATCTGCTGACGACGTGGCAGCCATTGGGCTTCGGGCATCTGTGCGAGCGCTTCCTGCTGCAAGGCCTTGAGCAGACTGTTGAGCTGCATGGGCGTCTGTTCCTGCCAGTTCAATTGCAGCAGGCCTTCGATCAGCTCTCCCTGCTGTTCATCGAGCAGGAAACGGTCGGCCAGGTCCAGATCGATCGCATCCCGACCGTTCATGTGCGCACCGGTCAGGCCGAGGAACAAACCGAGCTTGCCGGGCAGGCGCGACAGAAACCAACTGGCGCCGACATCCGGGTACAAACCAATGCTGATTTCCGGCATCGCCAATCGGCTGCTCGGCGTGACGATGCGGATGTTTGCGCCCTGCAGCAGGCCCATGCCGCCTCCCAGCACATACCCGTGGCCCCAGCAGATCAACGGTTTTGGGTAGGTGTGCAGGCTGTAGTCCAGCCGGTATTCCGCCGCGAAGAAATGCGCGGCCAGCGGCGGTACTTCACCGGGATGTGCGCGACAGGCTTCCACCAGGCTGCGCACTTCGCCGCCGGCGCAAAAGGCCTTGGCACCTTTGCCGCGTAATAATACGCAGACGATTTGCGGCTCCTTGGCCCAGGCGTCCAATTGATCGCGCAAGGCGTTGATCATCGGCAAGGACAGGGCGTTCAGGGACTTTTCAGCATCCAGGCTGGCAACGCCGATGCGGGCGCCGTCGGTGCCGGTGAGTTCTTCGAAGTGCAGATTCATCGTGACCTCGATCGGGAATTTGAGCGTTCAGTATGATCGCAATGCAGGAAAGTGCCGGTTCTGCGACAGATCAATTGACAAGCGTGACGGGCTTTCCTAGGGTTCGCCCCATTGTTTTTGCCGGATGTAACCATGACTGCTGATGACCGTATCAAACTCGAACCGGGCTGGAAGGAGGCACTGCGTGCTGAGTTCGACCAGCCCTACATGGCAGAGTTGCGCAATTTCCTGCAACAGGAACGTGCGGCGGGCAAGGAAATCTATCCTCCGGGACCGATGATTTTCAATGCACTCAACTCGACGCCGCTGGACAAGGTCAAGGTCGTCATCCTCGGTCAGGACCCTTATCACGGCCCGGGCCAGGCCCATGGCTTGTGCTTCTCGGTGCAACCGGGCGTACCGGCGCCGCCGTCGCTGGTGAACATCTATAAAGAGTTGAAACGCGACCTGAACATCGACATTCCCAATCACGGCTACCTGCAGAGCTGGGCCGACCAGGGCGTGCTGATGCTCAATACCACCATGACCGTTGAGCGCGCCAATGCCAATGCGCACAAGGACAAGGGCTGGCAGTTTTTTACGGATCGGATCATTGAAGTGGTCAGTCAGCAGCAACCGCATCTGGTGTTCATGCTGTGGGGCGCGCATGCCCAGAGCAAGCAGAAACTGATCGATGCGACCAAGCATCTGGTGCTGACGTCGGTGCATCCGTCACCGCTGTCCGCTTATCGCGGTTTTCTTGGGTGCGGGCACTTCAGTCGGACCAACAAGTTTCTTGAGCAGAATGGCGAGACGCCGATTGAGTGGCGGTTACCGCCAGTCTAAAAGCTTCGCGGGCAAGCCTCGCTCCTACAGGATTTGAGTCGATCATGTAATCCACAAACGACACAAGTCCTGTAGGAGCGAGGCTTGCCCGCGAAAGGGGCGACTTGGTCTATCCGTCCGAATCCGGCACCCGATTCCAATACTTGAACAACGGCTCGGCCAGAAACAACACAAACAACAACCGCATCACCTGCATCGCCGTCACCAATGGCACCGACAATTGCAGGGTCTCCGCCGTCAGGCTCATCTCCGCAATCCCGCCGGGCATCATGCCCAGGGTCAGCGAACGCAAATCCAGGTGTGTCAGCGCACTCAACCCGAGTGCCGCCGCCGTGGCGATCAACATCGTCAGCACCGTTCCGATCAAGGTCCGCCCCATAAACGAAGGCGCCCGCCGGAAAAACTGCCGATTGAAGTGACAACCCAGGCCGCTGCCGATCAGCCATTGGCCAATCTGACTGCCCCCGTGGGGCAAGCCAATGTGCAAATCCCAACCAATGCTCACCGCCGCGCTCACCAGCAACGGCCCGAACAGCCACGGGTTGGGTTGACGAAGACGTTCCCAAAGCCAGGCTGCCAACGCGCCTGCCGGGAATAGAAGGGCCAGCCACCACCAGTTGACGGCCGTCGGATGAACGATTGGCGCGCCGTCGCCCAGCAAATACTTGAACGCCGCCGGCACACACAGCACCACCACCAGCACCCGCAGGCTTTGCCCGGCCGCTACGCGACTGAGCACGGCGCCATTGCGCGCGCCGAGGTTGACCATCTCGCCGGAGCCGCCGGGCATGCTGGAAAAGAACGCGGTGGCGCGATCCTCACCGGTGCGCCGCATCAACCAGACCCCGACGATGGCCGAGAGGCTGGTGACGAGCGCACCGAAGAAGATCAGACCGAAGTGGCTCAGCACCTGCTCCATCACCACCGGGGTGAAGTGCAGACCGATGCCGATGCCGACCACCCACTGGCCGCACTTGCGGCCGCCAGGGATTTCCGCCAATTGCCAGGGCGTCAGGCAGCGCACCAGGATGATTGCCAGCAACGAGCCGACCATCCACGGCAGCGGCCAGCCGACCAGGCTGGCCAGGTAACCGCCCAGCGCGCCGACCAGCGGCGTACCCCACCAGGCTTTGAAGGGTGTTCGATCAGACATCGGCGATAGCGCGACGAGCGACCGAGCGTTTGCGCCAGATCCGCAGGATCGGCACCAGCAGCATCACAGCGATCAACGCCCAGACGCCCATGGTGATCCCGCTCGACCAGAGAATCTCCAGCGAACCGTTGGAGATCGACAGGGCCCGGCGCAGATTCTGTTCCATCAAACCTCCGAGGATGAAGCCCAGCAGAACCGGCGACAACGGGAAGTCTAGCTTGCGCAGGATGTAGCCGAAGATGCCGATGCCAATCATCAGGAACAGATCGAAGGTGGTGGCATGCACCGCGAACACGCCGATGGCGGTAATGATCGCGATCATCGGCACCAGCGCCCAGTTCGGCACGGCAAGAATGCGGGTGAAGATGCGGATCATCGGAATGTTGAGGATCACCAGCATAATGTTGGCGACAAACAACGAAGCGATCAGGCCCCAGACGATGTCCGGTTGCTGTTGGAACAGCAGCGGGCCTGGCGTGATGTTGTACAGCGACAAGGCACCGATCATCACCGCCGTAGTGCCCGAACCGGGAACACCCAGCGTCAGCATCGGCACCAGCGCGCCGCAGGCTTCAGCACCGATGGCGGTTTCCGGAGCGGCCAGGCCACGCTTGTCGCCCTGTCCGAATTTTCCGCTCGGGCCAGCGATACGTTTCTCGGTCATGTAGGCCACGGCGCTGGCCAGTGTCGCGCCGGCACCAGGCAGCACGCCCATGATGAAACCCAGCACACCGCAACGCATGTTCACCCAGAACACCGAAGCGGCTTCCTTGAAGTTGAACATCATGCGGCCGGTGGCCTGGAACGCCTCCTGACCCCGGTGGGTTTTTTCCAGCAGCAACAGGATTTCGCTGATGGAGAACAGGCCCAGCACAAGCACCACAAACTGAATGCCGTCGGTGAGGTGGATGTTGTCCCCAGTAAAGCGGTAGACACCGCTGTTGGCGTCAATGCCGACGGTCGAGAGGAACAGACCGATCAACGCTGCGATGAAAGTCTTCAGTGGGCGATCACCCGCCATGCCGCCGAGACAGACAATCGCAAACACCATCAGGACGAAGTATTCCGCCGGACCGAAGGCAATCGCCCATTTAGCCAGGATCGGTGCGAAAACCACCATCCCGCAGGTCGCAATAAAGGCGCCGATGAACGAACTCCACGCCGACAGTGACAATGCAACGCCCGCCATGCCTTGTCGGGCCATCGGGTAGCCGTCGAGGGTGGTCATGACGGTGGACGCTTCGCCCGGAATGTTCAGCAGGATCGAACTGATCCGGCCGCCGTATTCGCAACCCAGGTATACCGCGGCCAGCAGGATCAACGCTGATTCTGGTGGCAGGCCGAGGGCGAACGCGATCGGGATCAGCAACGCCACGCCGTTGATCGGACCGAGGCCGGGCAACAGGCCGACGACGGTGCCGATCAGCGTGCCGCTGAGAGCGGTGACCAGGTTGTAAGGGGTCAGCGCGACGCCAAAGCCATGACTCAAATAACCAAGCGTATCCATATCAGTTCTCCAGAACGTCGAGCAGGCCCAGAGGCAGTGGCACGTCCATGACTTTGTCGAACAGCAGGTACAGACCGATGCTCATCAGGCAGATGATCACCGCGCCCGGCAACCAGCGTCCGCCGTACAGGCGCGCCATCGGAATGCCGATCAATATGCTGCTGAGGATAAAGCCCAGAGGTTCGAACAATCCGGCGAATACCAGCAGCAGCAACACGCAGAGGCCAATCTTGGTCAGGGTTTCGCGATCCATCGGCGGATCTTCATCGGTGTGTTTGATCGGCGAGGGGCGATACACCATGTAAACCAGTCCCAGGCCCATCAGGCCCAGCATCAACAGGGGAAAGGCCCGTGGTCCGATTGGTTCGTAGGAAAAAGGTGCCTGGTAGGGCCAGGCCATCAGCACCAGGCTGAGACAGGCCAGCAACAGCACCGACGCAAAAATGCGTTGTAAGAGCATAGGAAACTCCTGTGCCGCGGCCCCGCAGAACGGGGGCCGCAGCAGCTAGACAGAGGCGATCACTGAATCAGGCCGAACTCTTTGGCCAGCACTTTGTAGTCCGCGACCTGCTTCTTCACGTAGGTGTCCAGCTCCGGGCCGGTCATGGCGAACGGGAACAGTTCACGCTGATCGCGCAGCTTGGCGAATTCGGGTGAGGCCAGCAGTTTGTCGAAGGAGTCTTTCCACCAGGCGTAGTCTTCATCGCTGACTTTTGGCCCGAGGTAGAAACCGCGAACCACTGGCCAGACGATGTCGTAGCCTTGCTCCTTGGCGGTCGGAATGTCTTTCATTTCCGGCTCGTCCAGGCGTTTCTCGGAGAACACCGCCAGCAGGCGCATGTCGCCGCTCTGAATGTGCGGCATGGAGTCGGAGATGTCGGTGCTGCCGACCTGAATGTGGCCGCCGAGCAGCGCGGTGGCAATTTCACCGCCACCTTCGAGGGCGACGTAGCGCAAGTCGCGCGGGTTGATCCCGGCGGCCTTGGCAATCAGCGCGGTTTGCATCCAGTCCTGGCTGCCGACGGTGCCGCCGGAACCGATCACCACTTTGCTCGGATCTTTCTTCAACGCTTGAACGAGATCGTCCAGGGTCTTGTAAGGCGAATCGCTTTTCACCGCGATGGCGCCGTAGCTGGTGCCGACGGCGGCCAGCCAGCGCACGTTGGTTTCATCGAAGCGACCGAACTTGCCCTGCGCCAGGTTCAACAGCGATCCGCTGGACCACGCCACGAGTGTGCCCGCATCGGCCGGACGCTGTGCGACCACCGCGTTATACGCCACTGCGCCGACACCGCCCGGCATGTAGGTCACGCGCATCGGTTTGGTCAGCAGTTTTTCGTTGACCAGCGCGCTCTGCGCCAGTTTGCAGGTCAGGTCGAAACCGCCGCCGGGCGAGGCCGGGGCGATGCATTCCGGGCGTTTCGGCTCGGCCATCAATTGGCCGGCGAACAGCATGCAGCTGGCGGCGAGGGCGAAACGGCGCAGTGATTGATTCATGGGTGTCTCCACTGGAGTTGTTGTTTTTGGGGATGTTTCAGATGCGGCGGTTTCGCGTCGCGCAGCCGTTGACGGCGCCGACGAGCGTATACGAAGGGGAGCGAGAAAAGGGGTGGGGCGGGCAAATCTGGAGCGGCGTGGACAGCATGGCGAAGTACCTCGTTATTGTTCTTATTGGCGAAAACGCATCAAGGCGTTTTTCGGGAGCTACATTTCAAAGCACGACGGATGGCTCGCAGTCGAAACCATCCGTGGGCCGACTCTAACCGTCGAACCTTTCACTAACCTTTCAGCAGACTTTCACGGCTTTCAGGCTTCACACCGGCGGATGCGGCTGTAAACTCCGCGCCAAAGAATGGCGTCGAACATCCCTGAATGAGGTAAAGATCCATGCGTGTTCTGCTCGTCGAAGACCATCTGCAACTTGCCGACAGTGTCGCCCAGGCGCTCAAGAGCACCGGGTTGACCGTGGATGTGCTGCATGACGGTGTGGCCGCCGACCTGGCGTTGAGCAGCGAGGAATACGCCATGGCGATCCTCGACGTCGGCCTGCCGCGCATGGATGGTTTCGAAGTGCTGGCGCGCCTGCGGGCCCGGGGCAAGAACCTGCCGGTGCTGATGCTGACCGCGCGCAGCGACGTCAAGGACCGGGTCCATGGCTTGAACCTTGGCGCTGACGATTACCTGGCCAAGCCTTTCGAACTGACCGAACTCGAAGCCCGGGTCAAAGCCTTGCTGCGCCGCAGCGTGCTCGGCGGCGAGCGCCAGCAGACCTGCGGCGTGCTGGCTTACGATCTGGACACCCGGCGCTTCACCCTTGGCGAAGAATTGCTGACCCTGACCTCCCGCGAACAGGCGGTGCTCGAAGCCCTGATTGCCCGTCCCGGTCGGGTGATGAGCAAGGAGCAACTGGCTGCCCAGGTGTTCGGTCTGGACGAAGAAGCCAGTCCCGACGCCATCGAAATCTACGTCCACCGCTTGCGCAAGAAACTCGACGGCCAACCGGTCGCCATCGTGACCTTCCGCGGTCTCGGCTATTTGCTGGAAAGCCGCGATGCATAAGCCCAGCAGCCTGCGCTGGCGGTTGCTGTGGAACCTCGCGCTGTTGCTGGTGGTGTTGATGCTGGCCAGTGGTTTGAGCGCGTACTGGAACGGGCGCGAGGCCGCCGACACCGCGTACGACCGGACCTTGCTGGCCTCGGCACGAACCATCGCCGCCGGGGTG
The DNA here is from genome assembly GCF_024169315.1 of Pseudomonas migulae. Classification (NCBI taxonomy): domain Bacteria; kingdom Pseudomonadati; phylum Pseudomonadota; class Gammaproteobacteria; order Pseudomonadales; family Pseudomonadaceae; genus Pseudomonas; species Pseudomonas migulae. Next base: position 5,447,694 of record NZ_JALJWR010000001.1, read on the forward strand.
TCCCAGCGCGATGGCAGCCTCAGCGCCGACGTGCCCTACGTGGCCCTCGATACCTTTGCCTACGACAGCGCCGGGCGGATTTTCTACCTGGTCAATGACATCAACCAGAAGTTGATCTCCGGTTACGAAAACCTGCCGCCCCCGCCGCCGGGCACGCCGCGCACCGATGACTATCCGGCGCTCGCACGTTTCTACAACGCAACGTATCAGGGGCAGAACGTGCGGGTGGTGAGCCTGCTCAAACCCGTGAGCGAGCCGAACATGAACGGCATGGCGGAAATCCGCGTGGCGGAAACCGATGAAGCGCGGGTCAGCATGGCTCGTAGCCTGGCGGCGGACACGTTGCTGCGATTAGGCATGCTGGCGGTCGGCGCATTGCTGATGGTCTGGTTTGCAGTCAGTGCGGCGTTGCGTCCATTGGAGCGCTTGCGCACGGCGGTGGAGGAGCGGCAGTCCGACGATCTGCGGCCGCTGCCGTTGGTGGAAGTGCAGCACGAATTGTGGCCGCTGGTGCGCGCGCTCAATCACTTTACCGAGCGCCTGCGCGGGCAGTTCGAACGACAGGCGCAATTCATCGCCGATGCTGCCCATGAACTGCGCACGCCACTGGCGGCGCTCAAGGCCCGGCTTGAACTGGGCCTGCGCTCGACCGAACCGGAGACTTGGCGCAACACCTTGGAAACAGCCGCACAAGGGACGGACCGCTTGACCCATCTGGCCAACCAACTGCTCTCATTGGCGCGGGTCGAGAACGGTGCCCGGGCGATCGCCGAGGGCGGCGCGCAGTTGCTGGACTTGAGTCAGCTGGCCCGCGAACTCGGCATGGCCATGGCGCCGCTGGCCCATGCCCGCGGCGTGGCATTGGCGCTGGAGGCGGACGAGCCGGTTTGGCTGCGCGGTGAGCCGACGCTGTTGAATGAGCTATTGAGCAATCTGGTGGATAACGCCTTGGCCCATACGCCGTCCGGCGGCAATGTGATCCTGCGGGTTTCGGCACCGGCGGTGCTGGAGGTCGAGGACGACGGTCCGGGGATTCCTCTTGAAGAACGCGACCGGGTGTTCGAGCGCTTCTATCGACGCAATCAGCAAGTCGCCGGCTCGGGATTGGGGTTGGCGATTGTTGGCGAGATTTGCCGTGCGCATTTGGCGCAGATCAGCCTGCACGATGGTGAGCAGGCGGGGTTGAAGGTGCGGGTGAGTTTTATCGCGGGGTAATTTTGTGGTGTCAGGTCAGGCCCCTTCGCGAGCAAGCCCGCTCCCACACTTGAACGAGTTCTTCCTGAAGAAATTCGATCGAATGTGGGAGCGGGCTTGCTCGCGAAGGGCGCGCTGCGGTCTCGGCTAGTAAAACATCGACCGCGACTCTTCCAGATCCCTGCACATCGCTTCGTTCTCCGGATCGATCCCGAGCTTCCTGAAGGCCGGCACGCTGAGCGGGTCGATACGGGCGATGGGATGGTCGGTGTCCTTGTGGCAATACAAACTGGCCACCTGCACCAGATCCACATAGTCGACGCGCTCGGACTCACGCTTGAAGTCCAGATACAGCCCCGGCACTTGTACCAGCATTTCCGGAAATTCCCAGACCCGCAGCAACTTGTCGCCGAGCAGCGGGTGAATCTGGTCGATCACATGATTCAGGCTGACCGGGTCCGATAGCAGCTCGTAATGGTCTTCGGCGTAGGTCAGGATCGGCAATACGCCGATCTGATGCACCAGCCCGCCGAGTGCCGCCTGATCAGGTTTGAGTTGGGTGTAGTTGCGGCACAATGCGTAGCTGACGCCGGCGATTTCCAGGCTTTTGCGCCAGACATCGCGCATTTTTTTCTCCACCACGTCGGAACGCGCGTGGAAAATCTGCTCCATGACCAGGCCAATGGCCAGGTTGCTGCTGTAGTTGATGCCCAGGCGCGTGATGGCCGTGTGCAAGTCAGTGACTTCCTGGGTCGCGCGAAGGAGTGGGCTGTTGACCACTTTGATCAGGCGCGCCGACAACGCGGTGTCACGGCCGATCACTTTACTCAGGGTACTGACACTGATTTCCGGGTCTTCAGCGGCCTTGCGAATCTGCAGGGCCACTTCCGGTAATGTCGGCAGAACCAGGTCATCGTTATCGATGGCCTCAACCAAATCCTGTTGGACCTTATCCGCCAGCTCACTCATTTCATTTCTCTAGGTGTTGCGACAAGTGCTGCCGTTAACGCTGGATCTCGCGATCGCGATCCAGTTCATAAGGCAGGTCGAGCAGGTGCAGGGCTGGCCCTTCGAGTGCGCCCAGATGGACATCACCGCCTTCGGCTGCTTCGGCTTGCAGCACGGCCAGGAGCTCAATGTTTTGTCCGGTGTGTGCGGCGAGCACCACTTCGCCGATGGAACTGCCGTGGGTCGGGGAGAACAGTTGAGTGCCGGGCTCAGGCAAGTCATTGGCGTCCAGCTTGAGACGATACAAGCGGCGCTTGAGTTTGCCCAGGTACTGCATCCGCGCGACGATTTCCTGGCCGGTGTAGCAACCCTTTTTGAAACTCACGCCGCCGACCGCTTGCAGGTTGAGCATCTGCGGAATGAACAGCTCGCGGGTGCTCGGCATGACCTGGCCGATCCCTGCGCGGATCTGACCCAGCAGCCATTGATTGAGATCGCCTTCGGTCAACAGGGCAGCTAACCGGCCTTTGATGGCGTCGGCCTGATCGGCGGCAACCCAGAGCTCGGCACGGTCCGGCGAAACGCGGACAGCGATCAGCCCGTCATTGCGCGCAACGCTGTCGGTGTCTGCCGGCAGGTCAAGGCCCAGGCTGATCAGGGCGGCATCGCCATGGTTAACACCGAAGCGGACCCATGCGGCGCTTTCATCGGTCAATTTGGACTTGGAGAACACCGCGTATTTTTTCAGGTCCGCCAGTTGCGGTTCCAACAGCTCGGTGGCCATGGCCATGAGCACGCCGTCACCTTGCAGCAGAATGCGGAAACTCGATTGCATCCGGCCTTTCTGGGTGCAGCGCGCGCCGAGGCTGGACTGGGTGTCGCTCAGGTAGTTGAGGTTGCAGGTCAGTTGGCCTTGCAGGAATTTACCGGCATCCGCGCCGCGGACCGCGAGAACGCCTTCGTGAGTCAGGGTGCAGAAAAAAGCAGAATCGGCCATGGGTCATCGCAGGAATGAAGAGTCTGGGGGACATCATAAGGGGGCGCCCATGAAATGGGTAGTTCACAAAAGGTCGGTAGTGCCCGACCAAAGCCGACTGTTCGATGGAGTCGGGGGCTGTATACTTGCCGCCTATTTGAGGAGCGCTCCATGGTCGAAGATGTTGAACTGAATCGCCTCTACTGGCATAGCCGTCGCGGCATGCTTGAACTTGACGTGTTGCTGGTACCGTTCGTGAAAGAGGTTTACCCGCACCTCAACGATGTCGACCGCGATTGCTACCGCAAACTGCTCGAATGCGAAGATCAGGACATGTTCGGCTGGTTCATGGAGCGCGCCGAATCGGAAGATCCGGAGCTTCAGCGCATGGTTCGCATGATCCTGGATCGTGTCCAGCCCAAGTAATGGGTTCGAATGCCGCTGGCATGCCTCACGGCAGTTGCTGGCGGCGTATCTGTTGGCTCAGCTGTTCGCGCTGGGTTCGTTTATTTTTCTTTCGATACCGGTCTGGGCCAGTTCGCTCGGTGCCTTGTGCTGTCTGGCGCATGGCGTTTGGGCATTGCCACGACAGATTTTGCTGACACATCCACAAGCGTTTAGCGGTTTGCGTCGCGATACGGATGGCTGGCAGTTATGGAGTCAGGCGGCCGGTTGGCAGGCGGTTCAGCTGCAGCGGGACAGCCTGGCGTTGCCGTTGGTCGTGGTGTTGCGTTTTCGTTTGCAGGGCGAGCGGCGGATCCGGTCGATTTGCGTGCCACGGGATTCGCAGGCGGCGGATCTGCACAGACGCCTGCGGGTTCGGCTCACGTTCAGTCGGCGTAGGTGGGCGGCACCAGAATAGTGTCCAGCGCCACCGGCAGCAGGTTCGGGTAGTCGAGGGTGTAATGCAGGCCGCGACTTTCCTTGCGCTCCATGGCTGACAGAATCATCAATTCGGCGACCTGGGCCAGGTTACGCAGTTCGATCAAATCCCGGCTGACCTTGTAGTTGCTGTAGAACTCGTCGATTTCGTCCAGCAACAACTGCACGCGGTGCTGCGCCCGTTGCAGGCGCTTGTTGGTGCGCACGATGCCGACGTAGTCCCACATGAACCGCCGCAGTTCATCCCAGTTGTGCGCAATGATCACGTCTTCATCCGAATCGGTGACCTGGCTGGCGTCCCAGACGGGCAGGGCGACGGGAATCGAAACCTGTGGCAACTGTTCAAGAATGTCTGCCGCCGCCGAGCGCGCGTAGACGAAACACTCCAGCAGCGAGTTGCTGGCCATGCGGTTGGCGCCGTGCAGGCCGGTGAAGCTGGTTTCGCCAATCGCATACAGCCCCGGCACGTCGGTGCGACCCTGCTGATCGACCATCACGCCGCCGCAGGTGTAGTGCGCCGCCGGAACCACCGGGATCGGTTGCTTGGTGATGTCGATGGAAAACTCGAGGCAGCGCTCGTACACCGTCGGGAAGTGCGTTTTGATAAAGGCTTCCGGCTTGTGACTGATGTCCAGATAGACGCAGTCGATACCGAGTCGCTTCATCTCATGGTCGATCGCCCGGGCGACGATATCCCGTGGCGCCAGCTCGGCGCGCGGGTCGAAACGTTGCATGAAACGTTCGCCGTTGGGCAGCTTCAGGTGTGCGCCTTCGCCACGCAACGCCTCGGTAATCAGGAAACTCTTGGCCTGCGGGTGATACAGGCAGGTCGGGTGGAACTGGTTGAATTCCAGGTTCGCCACCCGGCAGCCTGAACGCCAGGCCATGGCGATGCCGTCACCGCAGGCGCCGTCGGGGTTGCTGGTGTAGAGGTAGACCTTGGCGGCACCGCCAGATGCGAGGATTACGAAGCGTGCGCCATAGGTGTCGACTTCGCCTGTGCCACGATTGAGGACGTAAGCGCCGAGGCAGCGATCGCCTTCAAGGCCCAGGCGTTTTTCAGTGATCAGGTCGACCGCGACGCGCTGTTCCAGCAGTTCGATGTTCGGCCGCTGTCTGGCCTTGTCGAGCAACGTTCTGAAAATCGCTGCACCGGTGGCATCGGCGGCGTGAATGATGCGCCGATGGCTGTGACCGCCTTCACGGGTCAGATGGAATTCGAAGCCGCCGTCCTCGGTGCCGGACTGCTCGTCGCGGGTAAAAGGCACGCCCTGGTCGATCAGCCATTGAATGGCTTCCTTACTGTGCTCGACTGTGAAGCGCACTGCGTCTTCGTGGCACAGGCCGCCGCCGGCGTTGAGGGTGTCATCGACGTGGGACTCAACGGTATCGGTGTCGTCCAGAACGGCAGCGACACCGCCCTGGGCCCAGAAGGTCGAGCCATTGGCGAGGTCGCCTTTGCTCAGTACGGCGATACGCAAATGATCGGGCAAGGTCAGCGCAAGACTCAAACCGGCTGCACCGCTGCCAATGACCAGAACATCGTGTTGAAACTGTTGGCTCATTTCAGGATTCCGCTCAAAGCGACCCGGGTCGGGGTTGGCGCCAGACTCCTGGAACGGCGAGTCAAGGCGGCCACACAGCCCACTAGTATATAGAGGGGGGGACCGGCACAATAGCCGGGCTGACATGGCATTGTGAAACTACAGTGACAGAAAAGACCTGACGCTTCGTCGGATGGTTTTTCGGCCCGTTCGGCGACAAGACGACTGTATCGTGGATTTAACAGTCTTTTTCCGTTCAGGGTTGCACAATGTCGGCCTGGCACAGCTATAAATAATTGGAACTTTTGCCAAAGGCCCAAGATCAATAGACCGTTGCCTGAATCAAGGGACAGTGTCGGCTTCAGCGCGGGATTGCAATTTGATCCTTGCTGTCGAATCCGATGACAAGATTATTCGCGCAGCCGGGTTAGCTCGAGCTGCGCTTTTCGTGCGTGCCAGTCAGAGCCCGCAGGAAACTTGCTTGGAGGGGGAGAACTTTTGCGAAAAGCCCGAGTCTATGTTTGCAAGTCTGGTCGTTTAGTTATGCAAGCTTCCTCCGAGCTTATCGAGGAGAGTTCATGCTAACCCAGGAAGAGGATCAGCAGCTCGTCGAACGCGTTCAACGCGGCGACAAGCGAGCTTTCGATCTGCTAGTGCTGAAATACCAGCACAAAATTCTCGGGTTGATCGTGCGTTTTGTGCACGACACCCATGAAGCCCAGGATGTGGCGCAGGAAGCCTTTATCAAGGCATACCGTGCGCTTGGAAATTTTCGCGGAGACAGCGCGTTTTATACGTGGCTTTACCGCATCGCCATCAACACGGCGAAAAACTATCTGGTTTCACGCGGCCGTCGGCCGCCGGATAGCGATGTCAGTTCCGAGGATGCAGAGTTCTACGATGGCGATCATGGCCTCAAGGATCTCGAGTCGCCAGAACGTGCATTGCTGCGGGATGAGATCGAAGGCACCGTCCATCGAACCATTCAGCAACTGCCAGAAGATTTGCGTACGGCTTTAACTTTACGTGAATTCGATGGTCTGAGTTACGAGGACATTGCGAGCGTCATGCAATGTCCGGTGGGTACCGTGCGCTCCCGGATTTTCCGCGCTCGGGAGGCCATCGATAAAGCCCTGCAGCCGTTGTTGCAGGAAAACTGAGACAGCGGCGACAGCCAAGAGAGGAACGCCATGAGTCGTGAAGCCCTGCAGGAATCGCTGTCCGCAGTGATGGATAACGAAGCGGACGAATTGGAATTGCGTCGGGTATTGAATGCCTTTGACGATGTTGAAACCCGTGATACATGGGCTCGTTATCAGATCGCTCGGGCAGTGATGCACAAGGATTTGCTGCTTCCACGTCTGGATATCGCTGCGGCAGTTTCCGCTGCGCTGGCTGACGAAGCCGTACCGGCAAAAGCTTCCCGTGGTCCATGGCGTAGCCTGGGTCGTCTGGCAGTTGCAGCTTCGGTCACCGTTGCCGTATTGGCAGGTGTTCGTCTGTACAACCAGGACGAGATCGCTGGCGTTGAACTGGCGCAGCAATCCACCCAACCGGGTCTGGCCGTTCCTCAAGTGAAAGGCCCAGCTGTATTGGCCGGCTATAATGAGAGTTCGGAAGCCACTGGTCCTATGGCCAACGGCGTATTGCAAGGTCAACCGGGCTGGCACGATCAGCGTATGCCTGGCTACTTGCGCCAACATGCTCAACAGGCTGCAATGAAAGGTACTGAGAGCGCTCTGCCTTACGCTCGTGCAGCAAGCCTGGAAAACCGTTAAGGAGGATCATGCGCGCCATACCTCTACTTTCGCTTCTGCTCGGTGGCTGGTTCATTGTTCCAGCCCACGCCGATGAAGCCCAAGACTGGTTGACCCGTCTTGGTCAGGCCGAGCAACAGCAAAGCTTTCACGGTACTTTTGTCTACGAGCGAAACGGTAGTTTTTCTACCCACAACATCTGGCACCGCGTCCAGGATGGCAAGGTCCACGAGCGTTTACTCCAGCTCGACGGCTCTGCTCAGGAAGTCGTGCGCATTGATGGGCATACTCAATGCGTCAGCGGCACCTTGATCGCAGGACTTGGGGACTCCCCCAATTCCGCTGCTCGTACACTCGATCCACAGAAGCTCAAGAATTGGTACAACCTTGCCGTCATCGGCAAGTCGCGTGTGGCCGGGCGTTCCGCTGTCATCGTTTCCCTGACGCCTCGCGATCAGCACCGTTACGGTTTTGAACTGCATCTGGATAAAGAAACCGGTTTGCCGCTCAAGTCACTGCTCCTGACTGATAAAGGGCAGTTGCTGGAGCGATTCCAGTTCACGCAGCTGGATACCTCCGACGTTCCTTCCGACAGCGATCTTCAGCCGGGCAGTGATTGCAAGACCGTCGCTCTCGAAAGCGACAAGTCCTCAGCGGTCAAGGTCGCCCAGACCTGGCATTCGGACTGGTTGCCTGCAGGGTTCGAGCTGACCAGCAGTACCTCGCGCAAGGATCCAGAGACCAAAACCCAGGTCAACAGTCTGATGTATGACGATGGACTGGCTCGTTTCTCGGTATTCCTTGAACCACTGAATGGCGCAGCCGTCACTGATACTCGCACTCAGCTCGGTCCGACCGTTGCGGTATCCCGACGCTTGACCACGCCTCAGGGCGATATGATGGTCACCGTGGTGGGTGAAATCCCGGTAGGTACCGCTGAAAGGATTGCGCTGTCCATGCGCACCGATGCCACTGCGACCCAGTAGTGAGCTCGTATCGAAATGTTTGGTGAGCATTTCAGTTTGCAAATATCCCTAAAATTTTTTATAGGTCAGAGCCCCTCGGCTCTGGCCTTGTTTGTTGTTCCCGGAACAAAAATACCGGCGTATCGTTCCCGGTGTTCCTTGCTCCATATCGCTTAACCATGCTCGTCGTAACGGGAGCCGTATGTCGATACCACGCTTGAAGTCTTACCTCTCCATTTTTGCCACTGTACTGGTGCTCGGCCAGGCCGTCGCTGCTCAAGCAGTCGAGTTGCCTGACTTTACGCAACTGGTCGAACAGGCCTCGCCTGCCGTGGTGAACATCAGCACCACACAGAAACTGCCGGATCGCAAAGTGAACGAACAGATGCCTGACCTTGAAGGCTTGCCGCCGATGTTGCGCGAGTTCTTCGAGCGCGGCATGCCGCAGCCGCGTTCACCTCGCGGTGATCGTCAGCGCGAAGCCCAATCCTTGGGTTCGGGTTTCATCATTTCGTCTGATGGCTACATCCTCACCAACAATCATGTGATCGCCGATGCCGACGAAATTCTCGTTCGCCTGGCTGACCGCAGTGAGCTGAAAGCCAAGCTGGTTGGCACCGATCCACGTTCCGACGTGGCCTTGTTGAAAATAGAAGGCAAGGATCTGCCAGTCCTCAAGCTTGGCAAATCCCAGGACCTGAAAGCCGGCCAGTGGGTCGTCGCCATCGGCTCGCCATTCGGTTTCGACCATACGGTGACTCAGGGCATCGTCAGCGCCGTCGGTCGTAGCCTGCCGAACGAAAACTACGTACCGTTCATCCAGACCGACGTTCCGATCAACCCGGGTAACTCCGGTGGTCCGCTGTTCAACCTGGCAGGCGAAGTCATCGGGATCAACTCGCAGATCTACACCCGTTCCGGCGGCTTCATGGGCGTGTCGTTCGCGATTCCTATCGACGTGGCCATGGACGTTTCCAATCAGCTGAAAAGCGGCGGCAAGGTCAGCCGTGGCTGGTTGGGCGTCGTCATTCAGGAAGTGAACAAGGATTTGGCCGAATCGTTCGGTCTGGATAAGCCTGCCGGCGCGCTGGTGGCACAAATCCAGGATGATGGTCCGGCAGCCGCCAAGGGCGGCTTGCAAGTGGGCGACGTGATCCTCAGCATGAACGGTCAGCCGATCGTCATGTCTGCCGATCTGCCGCATTTGGTCGGCGCGTTGAAGGCGGGCTCCAAGGCCAATCTTGAGGTGATTCGTGAAGGCAAGCGTCAGAATGTCGAGCTGACGGTTGGCGCCATTCCTGAGGAAGGCAAAGAACTGGCTTCCGCAAAAGCCAGTGTCGAGCGCAGCAGCAATCGCCTGGGCGTTGCCGTCGCCGAGCTGACCGACGAGCAGAAGAAAGCCTACGACCTCAAGGGCGGCGTGGTAATCAAGGAAGTGCAGGACGGTCCTGCTTCTCTGATCGGCCTGCAGCCAGGTGACGTCATTACTCACTTGAACAATCAGGCGATCGGCTCTGCCAAGGAGTTCACTGATATCGCCAAGGCTTTGCCGAAGAATCGCTCGGTGTCGATGCGGGTTCTGCGTCAGGGTCGCGCCAGCTTCATCACTTTCAAACTGGCTGAATAAACCGGTTGTCGGCTGAATGAAAAACCGCCTCGAAAGAGGCGGTTTTTTTGTGCCTGAAACAAATCAGCCCATCATGTCCTTGATCATGCGCTCCTGTTCCATCAGCTCCCGCTGCCGGGCGTCGATTCGCGAAGACAGTGGGAAGTTGGTACCTGCCTTGCGCTTGGCGAAGTCCAGTTGCTGGATGGCCTGGCGGTAGTCGCCGACCAATGCAAAGTACTCGGCGCGAGCCTGATGCAGGCCGATGATGTTGCCGGACAGCCCGCGGGTTTCGGCGACCATGTACCAGACGTCCGGATCATCAGGACGGCTCTTGAGCAGACTCTCCAGCGCTTGTTCCGCTTCGGGCGCACGGTTCTGCTTGAGCAATAAATCGACGCGCACCTGATTCAGCGGATAGTTGCCCGGATACTGGGTCAGCATCCGGTCAACCCGGGTCTGAGCATCCGGCAAGCGATTGTTGGTGATGTCCAGATCGACCTGCGCCAGGTTGTAGATGATCTCGTTCGGCGACTTGGCCAGCAGCAGCTTGAGGTTTTCCCGCGCTTCGTTCAGTTGGCCGCCCTTGATCTGGGCGATCGCGAGGCCATAACGCGCAACGTCGTTTTTCGGGTTTTCATCAAGCTGGGCACGGAAGCGTTTGGCGCCCAGACCTGGGGTCTCTTCGTAGATCAGCTGGACCCGCGCGCGAATCAGCTGATAACGCATGGTGTCTTCAATACCGCCCTGTTTCGCCTGCTCCGCACGGTTGCGGGTGTCGGCGATCCGCGATTCGGTTACCGGGTGAGTCAGAAGGAATTCCGGTGGCTTGGCATCGAAGCGGTATTGGCGCGCCAACCGCTCGAACATGGTTGGCATCGAGCGTGGATCGTAACCGGCCTTTTCCAGGTTCAGAATGCCGATGCGGTCGGCCTCCTGCTCGTTCTGGCGCGAAAAGCGGCGTTGTTCCTGAATTGCCGCTGCCTGCGTGCCCGCAATGGCCGCGATCCCGGCATCGCCGGCACCGGCAGCGGCAATCACGATCCCGGCCAGCAGTGCGGCCATCATCGGCACCTGCATGCGCTGTTGCGCTTCGACGCCACGGGCAAAGTGGCGCTGCGACAAGTGAGCCAATTCGTGAGCGAGTACCGAGGCGTATTCGCCCTCGGTCTGGGCATTGAGGAACAAACCGCCGTTGACCCCGACAATCCCGCCCGGCGCCGCAAAGGCGTTGAGCTGCGGACTGTTGATCAGGATGAATTCCAGGCGCCGGTCGTTGACCTGGCTGGTCTCCACCAGGCGGTAGACGCTGGATTCGACGTAGTCCTTGAGCTGCGGGTCATTGAGTTGGGAAACCTGGCTGCGCAGCAGCGCCAGCCAGGCGCGGCCCAACTGGTATTCCTGTTGCGGCGAGACAATGGCAGAACTGGCGTCGCCGAGTGACGGCAGGTCGTCGGCGAAGCCCGGTGAGGCGAGCAGGCAAGCGAGCGTCAGCAGGGTAGGGCGCAAAAAAGTCATGCACAAAGCCTTAGTCGACAAAGACCTTACTGTAGCCGGACAGTACGCTTCGGACCAGATATTCTAAGCCACTCGACCACCTGACCCGGAGTGACGCAATGACCGACGCTGTAACCCACGACGCCGAACTGGACGCCAGCGGTCTGAATTGCCCGTTGCCGTTGCTCAAAGCCAAGCTGGAACTCAATCGCATGGCCAGCGGCGCGGTGCTCAAGGTGATCGCCACCGATGCGGGGTCGCAGCGTGACTTCCGCACCTTTGCCCGATTGGCCGGTCATACGCTGCTTCGTGAAGAAGATGAAGCGGGTGTTTACCGCTACTGGTTGAAAAAAGCCTGAAACCTGCTGCGTTCGTTTTTAAGGATTATTGATGTTCAAGGTGTTACGCGACTGGATTCAGCGCTACTTTTCCGATGAAGAAGCCGTGGTGCTGGCGGTTTTGCTGTTTCTGGCGTTTACCGCCGTACTGACGCTGGGCGGCATGCTCGCGCCGGTGCTCGCTGGCATGGTGCTGGCGTATCTGATGCAAGGACTGGTGGTGACCCTTGAACGCTTGCGCATGCCGGGCGGCGTGGCCGTGGGCCTGGTCTTTGCGTTGTTCATGGGGGTTTTACTTGTCTTCATTATTGTCGTGGTGCCGTTGCTCTGGCATCAGCTGATCACGCTGTTCAATGAGCTGCCAGGCATGCTCGCCAAGTGGCAATCGCTGTTGCTGTTGCTGCCTGAGCGCTATCCGCACCTGGTGTCTGACGAGCAAGTACTGCAAGCGATCGAAGTGGCGCGCGGCGAGATCGGCAAGTTCGGCCAGTGGGCGCTGACGTTCTCGCTGTCGAGTCTGCCGCTGCTGGTGAACATCATGATCTATCTGGTGTTGGTGCCGATCCTGGTGTTCTTCTTCCTCAAGGACCGCGAGATGATCGGCCAATGGGTGCGCGGTTACCTGCCCCGCGAGCGAGCGCTGATCACCCGTGTCGCCCACGAGATGAACCGGCAGATCGCCAACTACATTCGCGGCAAGGTCATCGAAATCTTCATCTGTGGTGGCGCGACCTACATCGGTTTTGTCGTTCTGGGGCTCAACTACGCGGCGCTGCTGGCGCTGTTGGTAGGCGTGTCGGTGGTGGTGCCGTACGTCGGCGCGGTCGTCGTGACGGTTCCGGTATTGCTGATTGCATTGTTCCAGTGGGGCTGGAGCGATCAGTTCATCTATCTGATGGCTGTTTACGGAATCATCCAGGTGCTGGACGGCAACGTGCTGGTGCCGCTGCTGTTTTCCGAAGCGGTCAACCTGCACCCGGTGGCAATCATCTGCGCGGTGCTGTTGTTTGGCGGGTTGTGGGGATTCTGGGGGGTGTTCTTTGCGATTCCGCTGGCGACGCTGTTCAAGGCGGTGCTGGATGCGTGGCCGCGCAAGGAGCCGGTGGTGGCGCCGCTGCTTTGACTGTCAGTCTTGAGGGCCTCTTCGCGGGCAAGCCTCGCTCCTACGGGTTTTGCGTCAATCGCTCGATTTGGCGCGGCGCATAATTCGTAGGAGCGAGGCTTGCCCGCGAAGGCGTCAGAACAGGCGCCAAATAATCAGGCCTTGTTCAACGCCTGAGCCGCCGCCAAAACAGCATCCACATGCCCCGGCACCTTCACGCCACGCCATTCCTGACGCAACACGCCATCCTTATCAATCAGGAACGTGCTGCGATCAACGCCCATGTATTCCTTGCCATAAAGTTTCTTCAGCTTGATCACATCAAACAGCTGGCACAGCGCTTCTTCCTTGTCGCTGATCAGCTCGAAGGTGAACGCTTGCTTGGCCTTGAAGTTCTCGTGAGATTTCAGGCTGTCACGCGACACGCCGAAGACTTCAGTGTTCGCCGCTTTAAAGGCGTCCAACTGATCGCGAAAGCCCTGGCCCTGGGTCGTGCAACCCGGCGTGCTGTCCTTCGGATAGAAGTAGATCACCACTTGCTTGCCTTTGAGGCTCGCGAGGCTGACGGTCTGCCCGCTGGTGGCGGGGGCTTCGAAGTCGGCAACCGGTTGGTCGATGGCAACGGCCATGAAAGCTTCCTTACATTGGGTTTTGTGGGCGCCACGGTTCGATCAGGGCATCCAGGTTCAGCGCGTCGGCGAAATCCAGGAACTGATCACGCAGCCAGCTGATCTGCACACCGGCCGGCAAGGTCACGGTAAACGTGGCATTGAGCATGGTGCCGCCGGTTTGCGGCGCCTGATACGTGTCGCAGGTCAGGTTTTCCAGCTCGACGTTGTGGTCCATGAAGAACTGGCACAGCTCGTTGATGATGTCCGAGCGGTAGGCCGAACTGACATAAGCGACATACGGCAGGGCCTGAGGACGGTTCTCCAGCGCCGCGCTGCGCACCACGTTGACCGTGAAGGCGTGCTTCTTGGCGAGGGTCGGCAGGCTGCCTTCGAGGCGCGCCAGGGCGTCCCAGCTGCCGGAGATCTCGAGGATCAACGCACTGCACTCGCCATGGCGGGTCAGGCGAGAGGTGACCACGGCGCAGCGGTTTTCATGGCTGGCGCGGCACAGGACGTTAGTCAGCTCCATGGGGTTGGCGCCGAGGGCACTGATGACAAGGAATTGTTCGCGAACTGTGGGGGTGGACATGCAGCATTCCTAAAGCGATGAGCGGTCGATACTTCTACGGGCTTTTTTTACCGGGGGCGAGCCTGCGGATGCGAATTCAGAAAACCCGGCCGAAGGTTGCAACGTGCTCTATCAAGGCAAGAGCGAAGGGTGGCAACGCTGGATCGGGGCTTGTGATGCCGAAAATGGAGGCTGAAACCCGGCGTACGAGCATGTCAGTACCGATCAAAGTCTGAAGGGTAGCGAAAAGCAGCGCCAAGGGGAATGGCAGCAGCGCAGTACTTCGCTTGTACAAGCATCTTGGCGCCAGTACCATTACGGCTCTCTTTTTCCGGCAGGAGCGGTTTCATGATTGCGGGCAGTATGGTGGCACTGGTCACACCCATGGATGCACAAGGGCGTCTTGACTGGGACAGCCTCAGCAAACTCGTGGACTTCCACCTTGAAAACGGCACCCATGCCATTGTCGCGGTCGGTACTACTGGCGAGTCGGCGACCCTCGACGTCAATGAGCACATTGCTGTCATCCGTGCCGTGGTCAAGCAGGTCAACGGCCGTATTCCGGTCATCGCCGGTACGGGCGCCAATTCGACCCGCGAAGCCGTCGAACTGACCCGCAATGCCAAAGAGGCCGGTGCCGACGCCTGCCTGCTGGTTGTTCCGTACTACAACAAACCGACCCAGGAAGGTTTGTACCAGCACTTCAAGCACATTGCCGAAGCGGTCGACATCCCACAGATTCTCTATAACGTTCCTGGCCGCACCTCCTGCGACATGCAGGCCGAGACCGTGATTCGCCTGTCCACCGTGCCGAATATCATCGGTATCAAGGAAGCTACCGGCGACCTGAAGCGCGCCAAGGCAATCCTCGATGGCGTGAGCAAGGACTTCATCGTGCTGTCCGGCGATGATCCGACCGCCGTCGAACTGATCCTGCTGGGTGGCAAGGGCAACATTTCCGTCACCGCCAACGTTGCTCCACGCGAAATGGCCGATCTGTGCGAGGCCGCGCTCAAGGGCGATGCCGAGACCGCTCGGGCAATCAACGAAAAACTGATGCCGCTGCACAAGGACCTGTTCATCGAAGCCAACCCGATTCCGGTGAAATGGGCTTTGGTTGAAATGGGCCTGATGCACGAAGGCATTCGCCTGCCGCTGACCTGGCTGAGCGCACCTTGTCATGAAACGCTCCGCACGGCTCTGCGCCAGTGCAGCGTCCTGGTTTAATTGAGGAAGTACAACGCATGAAGCGAATGGCCGGACTTTCCGCACTTGCCTTGATTATCTCCAGCACCAGTGGCTGTGGATGGGTCTGGGGCCCGGAAGGTTATTTCCGTGACCGTGGTAGCGATTACCTGGAAGCGCAACAGACTGCACCGATGCAATTGCCACCGGACGTCAGCACCGCCAAACACCTGGATCCGCTGCTGCCGATCCCGCGCAACGTGGCCGACGACACCGTCAAGGGCGAATACATCGTGCCGCGTCCGCAGCCGCTGTCCGCAGGTGCCGACGCCAGTGCCTACTCGCTGCAGAAGACCGGCGACTCGCGCTGGATCGTCGCCCAGAACCCGCCAGCCGAAGTCTGGCCAGTGGCTGTGCAGTTCTTCCAGGACAACGGTTTCCGTCTGGATGACCAGCGTCCGCAAACCGGCGAATTCACCACCACTTGGCAGCATTCCGACGAACTGTCCGCAGCGATGGCCAAGCGCCTGAGCGCAGCCGGTGTCGGCGCTGACAGCGAAACCCGCGTGCGGGTGCGTATCGAGCCAGGCGTGCAGCGCAACACCAGTGAAGTCTATGTGGTCAGCGCCGAACGTCCTGCCGGCAGCACCGCCGACGTGGCGTTCACCAACCGTTCGGTCAACACCGGCCTGGACGCGGCACTGGTCGACGACATGCTCGCGAGCATGAGCCGTATCTCGGAGAAGGGCGGTTCGGTCTCCATGCTGGCTTCGCGTGATTTCGATACGCCAAGTCGCGTCAGCCTGAGCGAAGACGGCAGCGGCAACCCGGTCCTGAACGTCGGTAACGACCTGGATCGTGCCTGGTCGAGCGTCGGTCGTGCGCTGGAACAGGGCGAGTGGCGCGTTGAAGACATCAACCGCAGCCTGGGCCTGTACTACATCAACCTGTCTGAAAAAGCCGAGAAGAAAGACGAGAAGCCCGGTTTCCTCAGCGGCCTGTTCGGCAGTGCGCCGAGCAAGGAAGAGGTTGAAGCCCGTGCCGAGCGTTATCAGGTTCGCCTGAGCAAGGTGGGCGATAACGTCCAGGTCACCGTCGAGAAAAACATCAACACCGTGGCGCCGGCTGACGTGGCGCGCAAAGTGTTGAGCGTGATTCAGGACAATCTGGGCTGATCACATGCGTTTTGCCGTTCTCGGCAGCGGTAGCCAAGGGAACGGCACGTTGATAGCCAGCGCTGATACGTACGTGCTGGTGGATTGTGGTTTCTCCCTGCGGGAAACCGAAAAACGCCTGTTGCGCCTGGGTGTGAACCCGGCGCAGCTGAGCGCGATACTCGTGACCCACGAACATGCCGACCACGTGCATGGCGTGGGTTTGCTGTCTCGGCGCTACAATCTGCCTGTCTACCTCAGTCGCGGCACCCTGCGCGGGATGCGCAAACCGATTGAACCGGCCGGCCTTCTGGCGGGCGGCGAGCAATTGCAGATCGGCGCACTGAGCATCGGCGTCATTGCCGTGGCCCACGATGCACAGGAACCGACGCAATATGTGTTCAGCGACGGTGAGCGGCGCTTCGGCCTGTTGACCGACCTGGGCTCATACTGCAACAAAGTGCTGGACGGCTATCGTGACCTCGATGCGTTGATGATCGAGGCCAATCATTGCCGAGACATGCTGGCTCGCGGTCACTACCCGTACTTTCTCAAGCAGCGGGTGGGCGGTGAACTGGGACATTTGAACAACCACCAGGCGGCGTTCCTGGTGTCCGAGTTGGGCTGGCAAGGCCTGCAACACCTGGTCCTGGCCCATCTGAGCAGCAAGAACAACCTGCCGCAGCTGGCCCGGCAATGTTTTGTCGACACCCTCGGGTGCGACCCGGACTGGCTGCAACTGGCCGATCAAGATTCAGGGCTCGACTGGCGACACATCGCCTAGCCCACCTACTTAGCAAGCGGAGCCCATCATGGAAAAACGTGAAGAACTCTACCGCGGCAAAGCCAAATCGGTTTTCAAGACCGACGACGCTGACCGCTTGATCCTGCTGTTTCGCAACGACACCTCGGCGTTCGACGGCAAGCGCATCGAGCAGCTCGACCGCAAAGGCATGGTGAACAACAAGTTCAACGCCTTCATCATGCAGAAACTCGAAGCCGCCGGTGTGCCGACCCAATTCGACAAACTGCTGGGCGACAACGAATGCCTGGTGAAAAAACTCGACATGATCCCGGTCGAGTGCGTCGTGCGTAACTACGCGGCCGGCAGTCTGGTCAAGCGCCTGGGCGTCGAAGAAGGCATGAAGCTCAACCCTTACACCTTCGAGTTGTTCCTGAAGGACGACGCCAAAGGCGACCCGTTCATCAATGAATCCCACGTCGTGGCGTTCGGTTGGGGCACCGCCGAGCAACTGGTTCGCATGAAAGAACTGTCGCTGAAGGTCAACGAAGTCCTGAGCAAACTGTTCGACGACGCCGGCCTGCTGCTGGTCGACTTCAAACTTGAATTCGGCGTGTTCTCCGACGGCTCCATCGTCCTGGGCGACGAATTCAGCCCGGACGGCTGCCGTCTGTGGGACAAGGCCACCGGCAAGAAAATGGACAAGGACCGCTTCCGTCAGGGCCTCGGTGACGTCATCGAAGCCTACGAAGAAGTCGCCAATCGTCTGGGCGTACCGCTTTAATCGACGCAAGCATCTGATAGCACAGAAATATTTCGCTTAGGGGGTTCGCTTCCGGCAAAAGTGTTGTTATGATGCGCGCCGTTGGAGAGATGCCAGAGTGGCCGAATGGGACGGATTCGAAATCCGTTGTACCTTCACCGGTACCTAGGGTTCGAATCCCTATCTCTCCGCCATTACATAGAAAAAGCCCCGTAGCTGAACAAGCTACGGGGCTTTTTCGTTTCCAGGGTTTATGTTTTTTAGATCACATTTGCGTACGGTTATTGTACGGTTGGTGATTGACGCGTCTCGCAGCGTACGGCTAGCATCCGTACTGCGCTGCCGTGCTCATGCCGCAGCAACAAAACGAAACTCAGTAAGGGAAAACACTCACTCAAAACGGGTACACCCTATGTTAGAAATTAACGAAATACTCAAAGCACCAAAAAATGCTCGCCTTGAACTCAAAACTACGGACGCCGCCAAAGAGTTCATCCGCAAAGCCGCCTCTATCTCTGGGCTTGATATGACTTCGTTCATTATTTCGTCGGCTTTTGAGAAGGCTGAGGAGGTCATGGAAAAGCATCGACGTATCGAAGTGTCGGAGCAAGCCTATGCTCGGGCTCTGGAGATCCTCAACGAGGATACGGCCCCAACGCCTGGATTACTGAACCTGATGAGAGGGAAGCATGGGGACAAAAGCGATTCCGGCTTATGAAATCGACAACCATTTGCAGGCCCGTTTTGACTCTTACCTCTTCCTGAAAGATTTCGATTGTGGTCTTGCCATGATGGACGAGTACTACAAAAGCAGTTTGAAGCGCGCCTTGAAGAGCGAAAACATCCGGGGCATTGGCGCTATCAATCCGGCAAGCGAAGTCGTCGGCTTTGGCACGCTCACACTGGGGCACATTGACAGGGGCCTTGCGAAAACCGCGATCAGGAAGACGAACCTGCCTACCCAACTGCCCATCGTTCGGATGGTGATGTTTGGCGTTGATCGTCGATATCAGGGGCTTGGAATCGGTCAGGAAATCCTGAGACATTCGTTTATGCAGGCGGTTAAGGTTCACAGAGAGGTGCCTGTCAAAGGTCTGTATCTGGACGCTGCGCCCAATGCCGTTTCTTATTACGGGACTCTGGGCTTTCAGGCTCTGAGCGAGCCAGATGTGAAAGGAAGCACACCCATGCTGATCAGTATCGAGCCGATCCTGCAGGCGATGGTCGATACCTCGCAGTAGGTTTCATGGGATGAAGCTGCCCGGTCAGAGCAGCTTCGTTTTAGCTCCACCAACCTTTATGGTTGCGAATGCCCCAGTTTCCTATTTATCAACTCGTAGACGTCTTTGTGGGTAGAGTTGTGCAAGGTTTTGTCCTTGCAGGCCGATGCCAGGAACGTTTTGACCTCTTCCTTTGCATGAGGGTAAAGACCTGCGACGTAGTCGGTTTCATGGGGCTGGGTGCAGTTGAAGTGTTTGTCGTCTTTCGCTTTGTCTCTAGCCATTGCAGAGGCTCCTTTTGAGTTCGCATGATTGTCGATGGTCAGGGCCTTTTCGCCCCGCACGTCGCAGAGCTTAGAGGTTAAGCCTCGTGCCGCTAGGGGGTTGGACAAATCAGGAAGGGGCTGTCAGACGATGCTGGAGTCTGCCGAAGGACTAAACAAAGAACCTGCCAGCTTAAATCTGCCGGGCTTCTAGGTCAGGCTGACCGTCTCATTAAGCCCCGTAGCTGAAAAAGCTACGGGGCTTTTTCGCTTCTGGCGTTTTGTTTTGGGGGAAGAGCGCGGCTATCGCCTCGAGGAGCACAGCAATGGCGCGACAGCCCGTGAATCAAGCTCATTGACTATCCTGCAATACAGAGCAACTGATCGAATGACGGGTGATGTCATGAACAGATGGCGGCGTATCTGGTTGTCTGTGAAGCTGATAGCAGCCACAGCGGCCTGCGTGACTGTGGCTGTTCAGGCTTTTCAATACATGCTGGAAAGCCAGGACGCAGTGCAAATTCATCCTTTGAGCATTGTGGTTGCCGGGTTGATCTTTGGTTTTATCAGCTATGGATTGCTTTCGCTGATTGAAAGAGGGGTAAGGCGGCTCGTAGCCCGTTTTGACACTGTGGCCCCCGACCCTCGGGCAGAACTTGAGAGCGATGTGGGGCTGGTTGCGGATCAACCGCTAACCCTGTCATCTGATGCGCAGGCTCATCAGAAAAATCTGTGAACGGACCTCAAAACGTAGGCGGAGTAATCACCCAAATCACCACCGCATCCACTTCCCCGGGATTCCCGTATCGATGCGGCTCCTGACTGGAAAAACTAAAACTGTCGCCCTCGCTTAGCTGAAAGTGCCGCTCCCCGACCCACAACTCAAAACTCCCCGACAGCAAATACCCAGCCTCTTCACCCTCATGGCTGTAACTCTGCTGGCTATAAGTCCCCGGCGGAAACCGCGAATGCAGCATTTCCAGTTGTCGATTCGGCTGCGGTGTCAGCAGGTGATCCACGATCCCATCTTCGTAATGCACGCTCATGCGGCTGTTCTTGCGCACAACGATGCCATCGTCTTCCGGCGAAGTTTGCGCTTCGCTGGCAAAGAACCATTGAATGGTTACGCCCAGGCTACGAGCGATGTTGAAGAGGGCGGGGATGGAGGGGTAGGCCAGGTTGCGTTCAAGCTGGCTGATGTATCCCGCCGTCAGCTCGCTCATCTGCGCCAGTTCCGCCAGAGTCATGCCCCGGCGTTTGCGCAGGCCACGGATGCGTGTGCCGAGAAAATGCGGTTCCGCCGTGGCGCTGTCCTGTGTGGGCGCGCTGTTGGCAGGCGGCATCTTGCTGTTGCTCATGGCGTGCTCCAAACCGGGACTTCATAAAAGTCCCGGAGTATAAAACAGCCTCAAAGCTCCCAGGCGACTTTCAAACCTTCATAGATGGCTTCTTCGGCGGTGCGCGGGGCGAGGCAGTCGCCGATGCGCCGGAATTCCACCAGACCTTCCAATTGCGCTCCCAAAACATCAACCGGTTGATGGCCCTGACAGAGCACCAGTGTGTCGATGTTTTCGAACAACATCAGTTCGCCACTGGCGGTGTGTTGCAGGTAAACGGTGTTGTCGTCGCAACCATACAGGCGGGCATAAGGCGTAATCGGGATGCCGAGTTTGTGCAGTTCGCCGGCCAGTTGATCGCGCACGTACAGCGGCAGGTTTTCCCCGCAGTGGGTGCCGTTGACCGCCAGTTGCACTTGATGCCCGGCGCGCACCAGGCGTTCGGCGATGCCGGGGCCGATCCAGTCGGCGCGCCAGTCGACGACCACCACCGAACGGCCGATCTGCACTTCATCACGCAGCACTTGCCAGGCGTCCACCACCTGCAACTCGCCCCCGCGCTCGAATGTTGGCCAGTAAGGTTCGGCACCCGTGGCGACGATCACCATGTCCGGCCGTTCGCGCTCCACCAGCGCCCGGTCGACGTGGGTGTTGCGCACGACGCGCACCCCGGCCAGCTCCATCTCCCGTTGCAGGTTGGTACTGGCGCCACCGAACTCGGCGCGTCTTGGTAAAAGTTGCGCCAGCAAGACTTGGCCGCCCAGTTGCGAACTGGCTTCGTAGAGCGTCACGTCATGTCCGCGCTGGGCGGCGACGGCAGCGGCTTTCATCCCGGCGGGGCCACCGCCGGCGATCATGATGCGTTTGCGTTGCGCCGTCGGTTGTCGGTTGCCGAAAATCAGTTCGCGCCCGGTTTCCGGGTGCTGGATACAGGAGATCGGCAAGCCTTTGTGGAAGTGACCAATGCATGCCTGATTGCAGGCGATGCAGGCGCGCACATCTTCGACATGGCCGGTGTCGGTTTTGTTGGGCATTTGCGGATCGCAGATCAGGGCGCGGGTCATGCCGCAGACATCGGCCTGGCCGCGGGCGAGGATCAGCTCGGCTTCCTGCGGCTGGTTGATGCGCCCGGTGACGAACAACGGAATCGACAGGCTGGCCTTGAATGTCCCGGCTTCCTTGGCCAGGTAAGCCGCTTCGATCGCCATCGGCGGCACGATGTGCACCGCACCGCCCAGCGAAGCCGAGGTGCCGGCGACGATGTGCACGTAATCCAGACTCGGTTGCAGTGATTGTACGGCGGCCAGGGATTCGTCCTCGGTCAGCCCTTCGGGGTCGCGTTCGTCGGCGGAAATACGCAGCCCGATGATGAAATGTTCATCGGTGTTGGCGCGCACGGCCGCGATCACTTCACGCAGAAAACGCAGGCGTCGCTCAAGTTCACCGTTGTAGCCATCGGTGCGTCGGTTGACCCGCGGATTGATGAATTGCGCCGGCAGGTAACCGTGGCTGGCGACCACTTCCACGCCGTCGATGCCGGCCTGATACAGGCGTCGGGCCGCGGCGCCATACCCGGCGACGATTTCATCGATCATCGTCTGGTCCAGCGCCCGCGGCATCACCCGGAAACGCTCGTTGGGCACCGCCGACGGCGAGTAGGCGACGGCGAGCAAGCCATCGCTGGACTCCATGATTTCCCGGCCCGGATGGAAGATCTGCGACAGCACCATCGTGCCGTGAGCATGGCAACGTTCGGCGATTTTTCGATAACCCTCGATGCAGGCGTCGTCGGTGGCCATCAGCACGTGAGAGGTGTAACGCGCGCTGTCATGCACGCCGGCCACTTGCAGCACGATCAGCCCGACCCCGCCTTCGGCGCGCGCGGCGTGATAGGCGATCAGTTGCTCGTTGACCAGATTGTCGGTGGGCATCGAGGTGTCGTGACCGCTGGACATGATGCGGTTTTTCAGCCGTTTGCCACGCAGCTGCAAGGGTTCGAACAGGTGCGCAAAAGCGGGGGACGAGGTCGGCATGGGACGGGTACTCCAGGCAGGCTGAAGCCGAAAGGCCGGGTTTTCGGCGTTGTTATTATTTGTCTATAGAAATTTACCTTCAGTAAAAAATCAACTTGTTTTTTTACTGGTGATCGCATTAGATTCTTTTGGCGCCTGTAGCTGGGGCGAACCTCACAACAATAAAAAAGGGTCACGCGGCGTTGCTCCGCGCGGCACCTGCAAGAGGATCCACTGATGAAATCGAACACGCTCAAGCACGGTTTTTATCCCTTGTTGCTGTCGTTGGCCGTGGGCCTCGGCAGTGCTCAGGCAGCGCCGGAAATGGTGGTGGTGGGTTACGGCGGCGCTGGCCAGAAGGCTCAGGATGTAGCGTTTTTCCAACCGTTCAGCGCGGCGGATCACAGCAAATTGATTCAGAGCGAATACAACGGCGAGATGGCCCGGATCAAAGTGATGGTCGACACCGGCAACGCCGATTGGGACGTGGTGCAGATCGAAGGCCCGGACCTGATGCGCGGCTGCGACGAAGGCATGTACGAAAAACTGGACTGGAAAAGTCTGGGGCGGGTCGAGCAATTGATCCCCGATGCCGCGCAGGCGTGCGGTTCGGCGGCGCTGGTGTGGAGCGTGGCGATTGCCTACGACACGCAAAAACTGGCGCAGGCACCAACCTCTTGGGCCGACTTCTGGGACGTGCAGAAAATCCCCGGCAAACGCGGTCTGCGCAAACGCGCGGTGTACAACCTGGAATTCGCCTTGCTGGCCGACGGGGTGAAAGTCGAAGACGTGTATTCGGTGTTGAACACCCCGCAAGGTGTCGACCGCGCCTTCGCCAAACTCACCGAACTCAAACCCTACATCCAGTGGTGGGAGGCCGGCGCGCAACCCGCGCAATGGCTGACGGCCGGGGACGTGGTGATGACGTCCACCTACAGCGGGCGAGTGGCCGCTGCTGCACAAACCGGCAGCCACCTCGGGCTGGTCTGGCCGGGCAGTCTGTATGGCATGGATTACTGGGCGATCATCAAGGGCTCGAAACATGTTGATCAGGCCAAGCGCTTTATTGCCTTCGCCAATCAGCCGGATGCCCAGGTCAAGTATGTCGAGCAGATCCCGTATGGCCCGACCAATACCGAGGCCGCCGCCAGGCTGGATAGCAAACTGGCGCAATGGGTGCCCACGGCTCCGCAAAATCTCAAGGGCGCGCTGTCCATGGACGTGGCGTTCTGGGTCGATCACGGTGAAGAGCTGGAAGAGCGGTTCAACGCCTGGGCCAGTAAGTAACAGGAAATGGCTGGACGTTGTAAGGCGTCCAGCCTTGTTTTTTGTGAGAACCGGTATGGTCCTCGCGTAAGAAAAATAAGCCTGTTCACAGGAAAAATGACTGAGTCGAGTAGCTCGAATTACCACCTCCTGTATCTGTTGACCGACCCGGGAATCCAGAGTGTTTCCCTTGAAATATCCCCTGACACTGAAAGACCTCGCCGCCAAAAAACCTCATCTACTCTGGTTTCGCAGGTCACTGATCTGCCGTCATCAGCCATCGCAAGGAGCGATCAATGTATTTTGAGATTTACAGGCAAACCCGTGGCACCCCCCATACTGGCAAAGGTCAATGGCGGTGGCGCTTGAGGGCGGGGAATCATGAAACGATTGCCAGCGGCGAGGCGTACGTCAACAAGGTGGATTGCACGCATGCCATCAGCCTGATCAAGGGAACTCACGATCAGACCCCGGTAAAGGAAATCTGAACCTCAAGCGGTGAAGCTGCTCAGTGAGGGCAGCTTCTTTGCAAGCAACCTGGCGCTCGGATCAAACGCAGACTGCTTGAGTCGCATAGACGCCGCTTGCGACAGCTACCTAAACTGTCAGCAGATTTGAGGACTGGGGCAGTGGATGAATCGTAACGAACTACGCAAGGCGGATATCAACCTGATGGTGGTGTTCGAAACCTTGATGCTCGAACGCAACGTCACCCGGGTGGCGGAGAAGTTGTTTCTCGGGCAGCCGACCATCAGTTCGGCGCTCAACCGCTTGCGCACGATGTTCAACGATCCGCTGTTCATTCGCGTCGGTCATCGCATGGAGCCGACCGCCAGGGCCGAGGAGCTGATTCAGTATCTCTCGCCTGCGCTGGACTCACTGTCGGTGGCCTTGAGCCTGACCCATGATTTCGACCCTGCCAGCAGCACCATGACCTTCCGCATCGGGCTGTCGGACGATGTCGAGTTCGGTCTTCTGCCGCCGTTGTTGCGTGCCCTGCGCCAGGAAGCACCGAAGGTGGTGTTTGTGGTGCAGCATGTGGATTACTGGCGGATTCCCGATTTGCTGGCGTCCGGCGATATCACCGTGGGTATCAGCCAGACCCGGGGTCTTCCGGCCAATGCCAAGCGCAAATTGCTGCGGCACATTCTGCCGAGCATCTTGCGTGCCGATGCGTCCGACACGCCGCTGACCCTGGATGAATATTGCTCGCGCCCGCATGTGCTGGTGTCTCACACCGCCAATGTCAGCGGTTACGCCGATGAGTGGCTGGCGGAGATCGGCCGTACGCGCCAGGTGGTGCTCTCCGTGCCGCAATACAGTTCATTGCCAGCCTTGCTCGCCGGCACCGATCTGATCGCCAGCCTGCCGGATTACGCCGCCGAAGCGATGGCAGCCTCTGGTCAACTGTTCAAAGAGCCTTTTCCGTTCAAGACGCCGACCCTGGACCTGTCCATGGTCTGGCTCAGCCACGTCGACACCGATCCGGCCGAACGCTGGTTGCGTTCGCGCCTGGAAGCGTTCATGAGTGAGCGCTTCGAGTCGCCACCGTCCCTGTGAGCAGGACAACTCTGTGATATATGTACGACCTTTGCGCCAACCTCAAGGAGCCACGTCATGCCCCACCTGCACATGGAATACACCGCGAACCTGCCCGAGCTGAATGCTGATGTGGCACTGATCAGGTTGAACAATACGCTGGTGGCTTCCGGTCAGTTTGCTGCCGAATACGACATCAAGAGTCGCGCGGTGAAAATCGAGACGTTCAAGGTCGGCACGGCATTGGCTGAGCGGGCGTTCGTGCATGTGAAGCTGGCGTTGTTGAGTGGTCGCTCGCCGGCGATCAAAAAACAGTTGTCCGAAAGCCTGCTCGCGGTCGTGCAGGATCTGTGTGAATGGCCGACGGGAATTGAAGTCCAGCTGGCTGTGGAACTCCTCGATATTGATCGAGAGTCCTACAGCAAAGTCGCCATCAACAACTGAACCTCAGGTCATGTCCTGCTCGGTGCAGGCTTGCACCACCTGCTCACGCAACCAGGCATTGGCGCAGTCCTCGTCGGCACTTTGACTCCACTGCATGTCGAGGCTGAATCCCGGCAAACCGTTGGGCGCTTCGCAGTGATTGAAGATGGCCTCGCTGGCCAGCAGCTGTTGGATGCGGCGGGGCAGGGTGACGATGAAGTCGGTGCCGGTGATCATTTTCAACGCCGCGCTGTAACTGTTGGATCGCGCGACGATCTGCCGCTTTTGCGCCTGCTGCGCCAACCAGCCGTCGACCATGTTGGTGGTGGACGTCCAGGGTGTCGGGAACACATGTCGGCGTTCGGTAAAGGCTTGCAGGCTTAATCGCGGCTCCAGCGGTGTGGCGCGTTTATCGAAGACACAGACCAGATCATCTTCCATCAGCAGCCGGGATTTGAAATCCGTGTGATTGCCGTGAAAGTTCGGACCGAAGCAAATCACCAGGTCGAGGCTGCCGTCACGCAGTTCCTCGACCGGGATGTCGGTTTCGAACTTGTGCATGTTGACCATTACCGGCCAATTGGCGAAATCAAAACGTTTCAACAGGCGCGGCAGGATCAGTTGCTCGAAGTATTCCGGTGCGCAAATGTTGAAGGTGACCGGTTGCACGGTGGGGTCGAACGTGGGTGTTCCGGCGTGGCACAGGTTGATGCTTTGCAGAATTTTCAGCACATGCGTGTACATGGTGCTGGCTTTGTAGGTGGGGCGCATACCGGCGCGGGTATTGATGAACAACTCGTCCTCGAATCCGGTGCGCAGCTTTTTCAGGCAATAACTGACGGTAGACTGGCTGACGCAGAGGGATTCGGACACGCTGGTGACGCTGTTTTGTTCATACACGGCCACAAACACCATGAGGTCCTGCATGTCGAGTTTTCTAAGCAAGTTACTGTTCAGCATCCATTCGTCTCGCTGTGATCCTTGCGCTGACTGAGCGCAAACTCGTGCGTTTGATCCTAACGGAACGATAGTTCCAGGAGAATGGCCTGTAGGAAGTTTCACTAATAGTTGTGAGGTAGTGCCAGTGACCTTCAGCGCTGAACAGTGACAGCCATGGCGCGGTGACGTGTTTCACGAGGGTCGTTTCGGGTCAGTGAATGTGACGGGCGTAGTGCCGTGGGTTGAAGCGCAGGACCATCAGCAGCATCAGCGCCATCACGCCCGTCAGTGACCACCAGGCCCATTCGAAACTGCCGAGTCGATCGCGGATCATCCCGGCGATCAGTGGCGATAGACCGGCGATCAGGTAGCCGATGCCTTGCACGAAGGCGGTCAGTGCGCCCGCACGTTGTGGGTTGTCCAGGTGATCCAGCGACACGATCAGGCTCATCGGGAACAGTCCGCCAATGCCCAGCCCCAGCAGGCACGGCCACAACAGACTCATGTGTTGCGGGCTGAGAATCAGCCCGCAGAAACCGGCCATGATCAGGGCCAGCAACACTACCAGCACCAGGCGTCGGTCGCGACTGCGGTTGGCGATCGCGGGCGTCAGCAGGCCGGACAACACCTCCATGGCCGTCAGGAAACCCAGCAACAAACCGGCGTTTTGTTCGCTCCAGCCTTTTTCCACGTAGTACGGCGCCAGCCAGGCCAGCACGCAGGTGTAGGACGCCGTGCCCAGGCCAAAGAAGATCGCGAGTAACCAGGCGCGGGAATTGGCGAAGAACGATCCGTTTCGCTGCGCGTGAGCAGACAGTGTCGGCATCTCCGAGCGTTGGCCGAGCCACACCAGCAACGCGACCAGCGCCAGCACTGCCCAGATTGCCAGGCCCATTCGCCAGCTCCCCGTGCGCGTCATTACCAGCGGCGCGAAAGACGCGGCAATCGCTGCGCCGCCCATGATCGACGTGACGTACAGGCCCATGCACACGGACACGTTGTCACTGAAGCGGGACTTGATCAGCGCGGGCATCAACGCCTGGATCAGCGCAATACCGACGCCTGCCAGCACCGCACTTAGGATCAGTTCGGCCGCGGAGTCGAGGAACAGGCGCGACACCGTCGCCAGGCCGATGATCAGCAACGACACCACCACCGTGCGCTGTTCGCCGAGCCATCGGCTGACGCTGAGGCCGAAGAACATCGCCAGCCCCATGGCCATCACCGGCAGCATGGTCAACAGCGACGCGAGGCTGAAACTCAGCGGGATATCGCCGCGAATCGCCGATAACAACGGGCCGACGGCGGCCATGGAAGGGCGCAGGTTCAGGGCGACGAGAATGATGCTGACCATCAACCACAGGGCAGGGCGGGAAGTTGCGCGGACGTTTTCCATCGATGGGACCTTGAATGACAAGGGACCAATTAGGCGCGGCGAGGCCGGGAGGCCGCAAATCAGAAAGTCCGGGGTGGTATTTAGAAATTAAATACCTCGGGCGCAACGCAGACCTAATGTGGGAGCGGGCTTGCTCGCGAAGGCGTTGTCTCAGTCACCAAAAATGTCGACTGTCACGCCGCCTTCGCGAGTAAGCCAGCTCCCACATTGGATAGATGGTGTTTTGGAGATGATTGTTTAGCCAACCCTCAACCAAAGTTCTTCAAATCCCGATTTAAAGACTTATCCAGCCATGTGACGCTGCTGTTCATCTGTTTACTGCGGTTTTCTCTATGGACGGTTGTCCGGTCGCACTTCCTTCCGAACTCGCCTTCTGGGCGTTGTGGCATTGCCGTCACGCGCGCCCGCCGGATTCCCACCTTTCCCGTTGATTGTTCTTACAGGTCCCGCGCTGTGCGCCGGGATCAAACCGGCAGCGCCTGCGCGTTTGCCTGACGCGGAAACAAGAGAATTCCCATGAGTTGTGCCACGACATCCTTCGCCTCGAAGCAAGAAGCCCTGACTTTTCTTGAACAGAATCCGGATATCGAGATGTTCGAGTTGTTCATCCTCGACAACAACGGTGTGCCACGGGGCAAGTTGTTGCATCGCGATGAATTGCTGGCGGTGTACGAAAGCGGTCGGCCCCTGCCGAGTACCATTCTGGGCCTGACCATCAACGGCGATGACGTGGAAAACTCGGGCCTGGTGTGGGACGTGGGCGATATCGATTGCCGGGCCTACCCGATCAGCGGCAGTTTGACGCGCATGCCGTGGCGATTGATGCCGACGGCGGCGGTGCAGGTCAGCATGCACCCGAAGGAAGGCATGCCGGCGACCATCGCCGACCCGCGCCACCTGTTGGCGAAGGTGATCGAAGGCTTGCAGGCGGACGGTTATTACCCGGTCATGGCCGCGGAGCTGGAGTTCTACTTGCTGGATCAGCAACGCGACAGCAACGGTCGGCCGCAACCTGCGCGAGACGTCGACGGCGGACGCCCGCGCAGCACTCAGGTCTACGGTTTGCGCGAACTGGAGCAGATCGAGCCGTTCCTGGCCGACCTGTACAGCGCCTGCAAACTCCAGGGCATTCCGGCGCGCACGGCGATTTCCGAATACGCGCCGGGGCAAGTGGAAATTACCCTCGAACATCGCACCGACGCTTTGCAGGCGATGGATGAGGCCGTGCGATACAAACGGCTGGTCAAGGGCGTGGCGCACAAACACGGGATGACGGCGTGCTTCATGGCCAAACCCTTCGACGACCTGGCCGGCACCGGCATGCACATGCATGTCAGCCTCGCGGACAAGGACGGCAACAACCTGTTCGCCAGCGAAGCCACCGACGGTACGCCGCTGCTTAAACAGGCGGTTGGCGGCATGCTCAGTACCTTGCTCGATTCGTTGCTGCTGTTCTGTCCGAACGCCAACTCCTACCGTCGCTTCCAGACCAACAGCTATGCGCCGCTGGCCGCCACCTGGGGCGTGGACAATCGCACCGTGAGTTTGCGCGTGCCCGGCGGGCCGGCGTTCTCGCGGCACATCGAACATCGCATTTGCGGCGCCGACGCCAATCCGTATCTGGCGGCTGCGGCGATTCTGGCCGGCATCCATCGCGGTATTCGCGAACAACTGGACCCGGGAGCGCCTGTCGAAGGCAATGGCTACGCCCAGGCCACGGAACTGTTGCCGACCGACTGGCTGACCACCTTGCGCGCGCTGGAAGGTTCGACGTGGGCGCGGGAGGCCTTCGGTGGAGAGTTTCTCGGCGTTTACCTCGCCGTTAAACGTGCCGAGTATCGGCAGTTCATGGGCGAAGTCGGTGAGCAGGATTGGCGTTGGTACCTGAACCAGGCCTGAACCATTCTCAAATACAAGTTAAGTTTCGACTAACCACTTGAAGCCAACTAATCGTTGGCTTCTTTTTCACAAAAAATTGATGGTTGGCTGCCTAAAGTTACTGCTGTCGCGGTAAATGAAATTTTCACATTTACCGACGGCACTTCTTTTCAGGAACAGCCGATTATCATGTTGAAGATTAAAGCCGTGCGCCCAGAGTGGGTGACGTTGTTTGCCAGTGCCTTTTTGTTGGCCGGCTTCAATTCAGTGCTCTGGCAACACCTGTTTGAAATCACCGCGTCCGACGGCAAGGGCATCGCCCTGTGTGTGGCTTTCGGCTTGATGATTCTGGCTGTCTTCAACCTGGTGCTGACGCTGCTGGCGTTCCGGCCCTTCATGAAACCTGTGCTCACGCTTGTCTTTATGATCAGCGCGGGTGTGGCGTACTTCATGAGTCAATACGGTGTTTTGATTGATGCGGGCATGTTGCGTAACTTTGCCGAAACCAATGTCACGGAAGTGCGTGACTTACTTTCGATAAAGTTGATTGTTTATATTGTGTTGCTCGGGATTTTGCCGTCGTGGTTGTTGTGGAGGACTCCGGTTAGTTACCGTCGCTGGCATCGCGAGTTGTTAAGTAAAGTATTGGTGAGTGTCGTGTCGGTGGCGGTGCTCGGTGGCGTCGCACTGGTTAACTATCAAGGCCTGTCCTCGCTGTTTCGCAATCACCATGAGTTGCGCCTGATGGTGGTTCCGAGCAACTACATGGGTGCGTCGTTCGGCTACCTGCGTGAGCAGGTCGCTTCGGCCCGGCAACCCTTCGTCAAGATTGGTGAAGACGCACAGAGAAACCCGGCCTGGCAAACTCACGGCCGCAAATCCCTGACCGTGTTGGTGGTGGGTGAGAGTGCCCGGGCCGAGAACTTTGGTGTGCTGGGCTACGACCGCGACACCACGCCAAAACTGGACAAGGAAGCGGGCCTGATTGCCTTCACTGATGTGCATTCCTGCGGCACGGAAACCGCCGTCTCGGTGCCGTGCATGTTTTCCAACATGGGCCGCAAGGGCTACAACGCGAGCACGGCGAAGAATGAAGAAGGCCTGCTGGATGTGCTCAAGCGGGCAGGGCTGGACGTCATCTGGCGCGATAACCAGTCAGGCTGCAAAGGCACTTGCGACCGCGTCACCGTCGATGATGTCAGCCACCTGAAAGACCCGTCGCTCTGCGCCAACAGCGAGTGCCGCGATGAAATTCTCCTGCAGGGTTTGCAGCACTTCATCGATAACCTCGATAAAGACACCGTGCTGGTGTTGCACCAGATGGGCAGTCACGGTCCGGAATACTTCAAGCGCTACCCGAAAGAGTACGAACGCTTTACCCCGGTGTGTGAAAGCAATGCGCTGAACAATTGCAGTCGCGAAAGTATCGTCAATGGCTACGACAACACGCTGGTGTACACCGACCATGTGCTGTCGACCCTGATCGATCTGCTGCGCAGCAACCAGGACAAAGTCGATACCGCGATGCTGTATCTGTCGGACCACGGCGAGTCCCTGGGCGAATACAACCTGTTTCTTCACGGTACGCCTTACATGATGGCGCCGGATCAACAGAAGCATGTCGCCATGCTTGCCTGGTTCTCCGACAGCTACCAGAAGTCGTTCTCGGTGGACACCCATTGCCTGCAATTGAGTCGGGAAAAACCGTTGAGCCAGGACAACCTGTTCCATTCGATGCTCGGCTTGCTGGAGGTCAGCAGCAAGGTCTACAACCAGGACCTGGACATGTTTGCCGGCTGCCGTGGTGCGGTGATTGACGGTGTTCTGGCCAAAGAGTGAAGGCCACGACCTTTTTTTCACGTCTCGGCCGTTAACCTGCGCCCCGGCAGATTTTTCCTACAAGAGCCCCTGACATGTCCGCTCAACCCCCTTCCGCCATCGAACTTGAGTTCGCCCGGCGTCACGATCAGGAACACGCCCGCGTCTGCTTGCAGTCGAGCCCACGTGGCCTCGCCGGGCGCCTGGCGTTCTGGCGTGACGAGCAACTGGTGCGCAGCGCGCTCAAGGTGGCCGGCGAACCGGGGCTGATTCTCGACGTCGCCTGCGGGGCCGGGCGCTTCTGGCCGGTGCTGGGCGAACACGCAAACCGGGTGATTCTGGCGTCCGACCCGTCTCAGGACATGCTCGATCACGCGCCGACCCACCACCCGCAACAGCTACTGAAACGGGTCAAGACCTTTCAGAGCTCAGCATTTGCCATCGGCTTGTCGGCGAATGCAGTGGACTGCATTTTTTGCATGCAACTGTTTCAGCACATCGCCAGCCCCGAACATCGCTTGGCCATGCTGGGCGAGTTCTACCGGGTCAGCCGCGATACGGTGATTGTGGCGGTGCGGGTCGATACCCGATTCAAGCGCCGGCGACCCGATACACCAGGCATTCAGGCCCGGCCGCTGGCCAGTAAGGCCGAAGTGGAAGCCGAGTTCAAACAGGCGGGTTTCCGCTTGCTCAGCCATCAAGACTTCCTGCCCGGTTGCGCACCTCTGCGCGTCTACGTGTTGCGTAAGGCCAGATAACCCCCCTCTGTCAGACATTTCTTGCCATCAGGCAGGTGTTTTCGCTAAAGCTCTTGTTCAGTGGAGGCGCGGAAATCGCCGGGGGCGATATATACTGCGCGCCATTCTTCAAGGGAGAGCCGTGTGGCCATCGATATTCACTGGATTCGCGACAACGATAGCCTCGGCCGGTTTTGCGCCGAGTGGCAGCAGCTGCCCTACGTTGCCCTCGACACCGAATTCATGCGGGTCGACACCTTCTATCCGATTGCAGGCCTGCTGCAGATCGGCGATGGCGTACGCGCTTACCTGATTGATCCGTTGACCATCGACAACTGGCAGCCATTGGCCGCATTGCTGGAAAACCCGGCCGTGGTCAAAGTCGTGCATGCGTGCAGCGAAGACCTCGAGGTTTTGCTGCGTCTGACCGGCAGCCTGCCGGCGCCGCTGTTCGACACCCAACTGGCCGCCGCCTACCTGAACCTCGGTTTCTCAATGGGCTATTCGCGGCTGGTGCAGGAAGTGCTCGGCATCGACCTGCCGAAAGGCGAGACCCGTTCCGACTGGCTGCAACGTCCGCTGTCTGACACACAGATCAGCTACGCCGCCGAAGATGCCTTGCACCTTGCGGAAGTTTTCGTACAGCTTCGTCCGAAGCTGTCTGACGACAAATACGCCTGGGTCCTGGAAGACGGTGCCGAGCTGGTGGCCAACCTGCGTCGTGAAGTGGATCCGTACGAGGTCTATCGCGACGCCAAACTGGCCTGGAAACTCTCCCGTGCCCAACTCGCCGTGCTGCGTGAACTCTGCGCCTGGCGCGAACGCGAAGCCCGCGCCCGTGACTTGCCGCGCAATCGCATCATCCGTGAACACTCCCTGTGGCCGCTGGCGCGGACGCAACCGGACAACCTCGGCGCGCTGGCGAAAATCGAAGACATGCACCCGCGTACCGTGCGTCAGGACGGCGAATTTCTGCTTGATCTGATCAAGCGCTCTGGCAGTGTGTCCCCAGATCAATGGCCGGCTGCCGTGCCGGAGCCGTTGCCGGTGGATGCTGCCGTGCTGATCAAACAGTTGCGTGCACTCGGCCAGGCCGAAGCCGAGCGCCTGAATATCGCGCCGGAACTGATGCTGCGCAAGAAAACCCTGGAAGCGTTGCTCAAGAGCGGCTTCCCCAACGGTCCTTACCAATTGCCTGATTCGCTGCGTGGCTGGCGCCGCGAATTGATGGGCCAGGCGCTGCTCGACAGCCTGGCCACCGCCGGAGAACAGCCTTGAAACGTATTTGCTCCATCTATCGAAGCCTGAAGAAAAACGAGATGTACCTCTATGTGCTGAAAAGCGATGCACTGGAGCGCGTCCCGGAAAGTCTGATGGCCGCTTTCGGCAAACCGCACCACGCGTTCGACCTGGTGCTGACCCCCGAGCGCAAGCTGTCGCGCGAGGACATCACCGTGGTGCTGGAAAACCTCGAGAAGCAGGGTTACCACCTGCAAATGCCACCGGCCGAAGACGAATACATCGAGCATTTGCCGGAAGAACTGTTGCGACGCAACGACCCGATGTGATCGGCAGACAGGCTCTGTTCAGAGTCTGCGTGAAACACTGGAATGATTTTGGCGATGGCCGCGATGAAGGAGCGATACTCCCTCGGCGGCCGTCTGCACTGCTTTTGAAAGGTTTGAACCATGCGCGTTCTGATTGCTGAACACGACCACCCTGTATATGCCCAACTGTTGCGCCAGGCAGCGCCTGACCTGGAAGTACTGACCAGTGGCGACTCCGCTGAACTGGCCCGCCAGGCCGCCGATTGCTCGATCTGGCTGGGGCAGCCGGACCTTTTGGCCACGTTGTTGCGTCAGGGTCACCAGCCGCAATGGCTGCAATCGACCTGGGCCGGCATCACGCCGCTGCTGGCCGACGGCCTGCCACGCCACTATCGCCTGACCCGCGCGGTGGGGATTTTCGGTCAGGTCATGGCCGAATACGTGCTGACCTACATGCTCGGCCACGAGCGCGAAGTCTTGCCGCGCCTGGTCAGTCAGGTCGAGCGTAAATGGGACAGTCGCCAGGGCCAAAGCCTGGCGGGGCGCAAGGTGCTGATCGTCGGCACCGGTGACATCGGTCAGACCGTGGCGCGGTTTCTGTTGCCGTTTGGCGTCGAGTTGTATGGCATCGCCAGCGAAGCCCGCGAGCAGGCGCCGTTTGTCGAAGTGGGCGCGCTGGCGGATTTGCCGCGCCTGGTCGGTGAAGTCGATTACGTGATCAATCTGCTGCCGAATACGCCGACGACCCACGACCTGTACGACGCGGCGCTGTTCAAGCAGTTCAAGCCGACCGGGTTGTTCATCAACGTCGGGCGCGGCGTGGCGGTGGTCGATGCGGATCTGGTGGAAGCCTTGAAGGAAGGGCATCTGGCAGGCGCGGTGATCGACGTCTGCCGTCAGGAACCGCTGCCGCAACGTCACCCGTTCTGGACGGCCTGGGGCTTGCTGCTGACCGGACACAGCTCCGCACCGACGTCGCCTGCGATGATGGTGAAGCTGTTTGTCGAGAATGTGCGGGCGTATCAGGCGGGTGAGGCGTTGCGCGGGGAAGTGGATTTCAATCGCGGCTATTGAAACCACTTGGATCGAAATGTGGGAGCGGGCTTGCTCGCGAAGACGGAGTGTCAGTCACCATTTGTATTGACTGACACCCCGTCTTCGCGAGCAAGCCCGCTCCCACAGTTGTTTTGCGCTGTGGCTTAGAGGGTGAAGTCGCCTTCAGCCGCGAGTTCGCTCAACGGGCGACGCGGGCTCGGCTCTTCACGTGCTTGCAGGTAATCCGCCAGCGTCGCTTTATCCCCCAGTTTGCCCACCGCCACCGCCGCGTGCAGGGCGTAACCTTCAGGAATGTTCAGCTCCTTGCGGGTCAGCTCCTGGTCGAAACCGGCCATGCCGTGGGTGTGCCAGCCGCTGAGGCTCGCTTGCAACGCCAGATGGCCCCAGGCCGAACCGGTGTCGAAGGTGTGCCACAAGGCCGGGGTTTCTTCGGTGGCGCCTGGCACCGCGAAGGTGGTTTTCGAGATCACGATCACCAGCGCCGAGGCGTGTTGCGCCCAGCTGCGGTTAAATTCATTCAGCAAACCCAGGTAACGCTCCCAGTTCGGCGTATCGCGGCGCGCGTAGAGAAACCGCCAAGGCTGCGAGTTGTAGGCCGATGGCGCCCAGCGTGCGGCTTCGAAAAAGCTCAGCAGGGTTTCTTCGGGAATGGCTTCACCGGTGAAGGCGCGGGGTGACCAGCGATCGGTGAATTGCGGGTGGATGGCATAATCGGCAACGCGGGGATTGGCACTCATGCAGAGATTCCTTGCGACAGGTGAGTCAGAGAGTCGAGTAAAAAACCGGCGGGCGCAGTTGGGCTGGGCGATGAGGTTTTTCGTGAGCCTGGCACTTCATCCGAATGCAACGCGGTGGGGCGTTAATGGCACGCAGGTCTGGCTCCTTGCGACTGGCAAAGCTACTTGGCGGCGCAATAACTGACAAGTCCCGTTCTACCGGCAGTCGCCAATGCTTGGCCCCCGGGCCGCTGCACACTAGACTGGCGGCCTTTTCACCACCTGATGTTGATGCTTGAGCCATGGTCGCCAAAGTCGAACCGTTCTGGAAACGCAAAACCCTCGATCAACTCGATCAGGAGGAATGGGAATCGCTGTGCGACGGTTGTGGTCTGTGCTGCCTGCAAAAGCTCGAGGATGAAGAGGACAACAGCGTTTACTACACGCGCATCGCGTGCAAGTTGCTGGACCTGAAAACCTGCCAGTGCAGCGATTACCCTAACCGCCGCAAATTCGTGCCGGACTGCATCCAGCTCACGCCGGGCAAGGCCGACGAGTTCAAATGGCTGCCGCCGACCTGCGGTTATCGCCTGGTCAGCGAGGGCAAGGACCTGCCGCTTTGGCACCACCTGGTGTGCGGTGATCGCGATGCCGTGCATCACGAACGCATTTCCCAATCCGGGCGCATGCTCGCCGAAGGCAGCGTGGCCGAAGAGGATTGGGAAGACCATCTGATTTTCCGGGCAGGCTAGTTTTACAAAGGAGTGTGTATGGCTGTGGGATTGCGGCGGGCGTTGGCCGTTGGGCTGCTGGCCCTGAGTTCGTCGGTGTCGGCGGCGAAGAAGGTCGATCTGGATTACCACGTGCGCCTGTTGCCGCAAAGCGATCAGGCTGAAGTGCGGCTGACCCTGGCCCAGGGTTCGGCGGTGCGCAGTCTGGATTTCGACCTCGGCGACGGCAGCCACTACAGCGACTTCAAGGCCGACGGCCAATGGCAGCTCACACCGGGCAAACCGGCCCGTGGAATCTGGCGCCCGGCCGCCGACAAGGCCAGCCTGACTTACCGGGTGCGGGTCAGCCATGGCCGCAAGAGCGGCAGCTTCGACACACGCATGACCCCGACCTGGGCGCTGATGCGGGGCGACGATCTGGTGCCCGCCGCGAAACTCGACCAGCAGGATGGTATCGAGCTGGTTTCACGCCTGGAGTTCGAATTGCCTACCGGCTGGAAAAGCGTCGAAACCGCCTGGCCGCGGATCGGCAAGAACAAATTCCGCATCGATAACGTCTCCCGCCTGTTCGACCGGCCTACCGGCTGGATGCTTGCCGGCCACCTAGGCACACGTCGCACCCGATTGGGGGAAACCGAAGTCACCGTCGCTTCGCCCCAAGGCCAGGGCATGCGCCGCATGGACGTGCTGACGTTGCTGACGTTTGTCTGGCCGCAAGTGCAGGACGTGTTCCCGCGTCATCCCGCCAAGTTGCTGATTGTCGGCGCCAACGATCCGATGTGGCGGGGCAGCCTGGCGGCGCGTGAGTCGATCTACCTGAACACGCGTCTGCCGCTGGTCAGCGAAAGCGGCAGCAGCGCGCTGGTGCGGGAATTGGCCCAGGTGTTCGGGCGGGTCAACGACAAGCAGCGCAGCGACTGGATCAGCGAAGGACTCGCCGAGTATTACGCCATTGAGTTGGTGCGCCGCGCCGGCGGGATGAGTGACGAGCGATATGAAAGTCTGCATGGCAAGCTGGTCAAGGACAGCCAGAAGGTCACCACGCTGCGTGACGCGCAGGCCAGCCCGTCGCAGGTAGCCAAAGCGGTGTTGTTGCTACAGGAGCTGGATCGCGAGATTCGCCTGAAGACGCGCAACAAACGTTCGCTGGACGATGTGATGCGCGGGGCGATGCACTTGGAGGGTGTCGATACCAAGGAGTTTGTTCAACTGGCCGAGAGTGTGATTGGCGAGTCTTCCAAAGTCTTGGATACCGGGTTACTCCAGTAAAATTGCCATCGCGGGCAAGCCTCGCTCCTACAGGGATCAGGGGTGTCCACAATTTCGTGGCCCCCACAAAAAACTGTGGGAGCGGGCTTGCCCGCGATGAGGCTGTCAGCCTCAACGAACAACCCGGATCAAACCCCGGCTTTAGGCGACTGCAACGAATCATTCCCGGTCACGGTCGCGGTTTTGGTCGCCGCCTCGGCATTCGCCTTCAGCCGCCCCAACTCTTCCCCGGCACGCTCGATCTTCGCCCGCACGTTGTTCATGTCGTGACGGCTTTTCTCCAGCAGGCTCTTGGCCGAACTGTGGCCGGTAATGCCGCGGGCCAGCGCTACGCCGCCGATGGCCACCTGGATCAAACCGAATATCCCGCCGCGGCGCAGGCCTTTGCCGACCATCACCACGCCACCGGCCAGGGAGCCGATGCGCTCCCAGCCGTGAACGTTCTGATCGGTATGGCTCTGGAACGGGGTGGATTCGATGCGCTCTACGCGTTTGAGTTCGCTCATGATCTGTCTCCTGGCGGGAATGACTGCTTCAAGAATAGATAATTAAGCTGACTGCCGAGGCGGGCGGCTTGTTCCGTCGGATGTGCGTCGATTCAGCGGAATTTCGGACCGGAGCGGGTGTTGAGGCCCTTGGCCATGCGGTCATACAGCACGACATTGACCGTGGCGGCGAGGTTCATGCAACCGGTGGTCGGGATGTAGACCACGTCTTCGCACCAGTCGCGAATCTCTTGATCCAGCGAGCCGTCTTCCGGGCCGAAGATGTACAGCGCGCGATCCGGGTGGGTGTATTCCGGCAGTGAGCGCGCGCCTTCGACCAGCTCCACGGCAACCGGTACGCAGCCCAGGGGCAGGATTTTTTTCAGGTCGTCGATACCGATCAGCGGGATGTCGTAGTGGACGCGCTTGGTGTCGGTGACGAAGTCGGCGGCGCGTTCATAACGCTTGCCGGTGTAGAACACGGACGCCACGTTGTAGCAGCCGGCGGCGCGCATGACCGAGCCGACGTTTTCCGGTGATTTGGGGTTGAACAAACCAATGCAGCTGTACCGTTTGTCTGCCACGAGCGGGGTGCCTTCGGGGAAAAAACGGCGATTATACGGGGATTGGGGGAGGGTGGTCAGATTGTAGATTGGTGGTGTCCGGGCAATTGCTATCGCGGGCAAGCCCGCTCCCACAGTGATTGGTGTCGATCACAATGTTGTGTTCGCCACAGAACCCTGTGGGAGCGGACTTGCCCGCGATGGGGCCGGGTCAGGCAATGAAGATCTTCAGTCGTCTTTCTTCATCAAACCGGCCAACGCCGCAAACGGGTTATGCGTCGCTTTGGCGATCTTCGGCGTGCTCAGCGAGCCCTCATCGAAATACTGCTGGTCGGTGTACCGCGAGTGCTCATTGTCATGGCAATACAGGCACAACAGTTCCCAGTTCGAGCCATCCTGCGGGTTGTTGTCGTGGTTGTGGTCGCGGTGGTGCACGGTCAGTTCGCTCAGGCGCTTGCCGGAAAACTCGCGGGCGCAGCGGCCGCATACGTGCGGGTACATCTTCAGGGCCTTGTCGCGGTAACCCATTTCCTTGTCGCGCTGGTTGTCGGCAAGGATGCGGTCCAGCTTCGAAGTGTTGGTCGGCGTTGACGAACTCATGGGTTCACCTTTGTAAAAGACTAATGACGGTTATGAACGAAGTTTAGCTCAGCCCTTGAGCTTCTCGGCAATCCAGATGGTGTGACGGGTGCCCTTGTTGCCGTGGGCGAAGACCTGGACTTCCTCGGCCTTGAAGCCGGCCTTC
The DNA here is from genome assembly GCF_024169315.1 of Pseudomonas migulae. NCBI lineage: Bacteria > Pseudomonadati > Pseudomonadota > Gammaproteobacteria > Pseudomonadales > Pseudomonadaceae > Pseudomonas > Pseudomonas migulae. Next base: position 5,487,466 of record NZ_JALJWR010000001.1, read on the forward strand.
TTCAGTTTTTCGGAAAACTGTTTGTCGGCGCTGGCCGACCACACCGCCAGCACCCCTTTGGGGCGCAAGGCTTTGGCGCAGGCGCTCAGGCCGCCGGCGGAATAGAGCCAGCTGTTGGCCCGCTGCGTCAGGCCTTCGGGGCCGTTGTCGACGTCGAGCATGATCGCGTCGAAACCTTGTGGCTCCGCCTGCAGCACTTTGGCCACGTCTTCCATGCGGATCACCGTGCGCTGATCAAGCAATGGGTTGCCGGATTTTTCGCCCAATGGCCCGCGATTCCACTCGACCACGCCGGGCACCAGTTCCGCGACCACGACTTCAGCGGTCTTGCCCAAATGCTTGAGCGCCGAGGCGAGGGTGAACCCCATGCCCAGGCCACCGATCAACACCCGCGAATTCGGCCGTCCGGCGACCTTGCGGCAGGGGATTTCCGCCAGCGCGTCTTCGGAGCCGTGCATGCGGGTGTTCATCAGCTGTCCGCCGTCGCCGCCCTGGATCTTGATGACGAAATCCTCACCGTATTCGAACAGGCACAGGGCACCGCCGTTTTCAGGAATGGGGGCGGTGTCGAGCAGAACGAAACGTTTCATGGGGCTCTCTTGAGAAGGAGGGGCACAGGGGAGGCAAACGAGCGCAGTTGGGAGTAGCCTGCAATCAGACAACAAGGCCAACGGAGCCATTGATGAAGCGCACCATTCTAACGGTCATTGCCTTGGCCGCGCTCTCGATAACTGCAGTGCAGGCCCAAGAGCTGCAAACCATTCCGACCAGCCCGGCGCCACTGCCCGGTTCGCCCGGCACCGCGACGCCGACGCCGTACCCGCAGATCACCCCGACCATCCCGCACAAAGCCGGGCCCGGCGGTGGCGGGCCACCGCTGTTGCCACCGATCGAAGTGCCCAGCCCGCCCAAGGACCAGACGTTGCCGGGCCTGGAGCAGAACAATACGAAGATCAAGTCGCCGGGCGGTTAGACCTGCTGCGACAACAATTGCCCGTCGGCCATGCGCAGGCGTCTGGACAGGGAGACGGCGAGGGCGCGGATGATCTTGGCGGCGATTTTCGGCGCGTCGTTGAGCATCTTTTCCAGCGAGTCCTTGCCCAGGTTCAGCAGCTGGCAATTGCTCGCCGCCACGCAACTGGCGGAGCGTCGCTCGCCATCGAGCACGGCCATTTCGCCGAACGCCCGACCGCTGCGTAACGTGGCCATGGTCACGAGTTGCCCATCGCTGCCGGTTTTCTGCACGGCCACCTGGCCGGTGTGGATGATGCACATGAAGCTGCCGGCATCGCCTTCGTGGAAAATCTCTTCGCCCTCGGCCACCGTACTGATGCTGAAGTAGCCCGAAGCCGCCGCGAAGTCGGCGGGCAGCAGTTGGTCGAACAGGCCACAGTCCATCAGCCAGTCGCGGATTTCGTTGTTCAACAGGGTCGGTTCTGACATGTCGTGCGTTCTTTTTCTTGTGTCTGGTCCGGTTTTTTCTGAATGTACCCAATCCCTTGTGGGAGCGGGCTTGCTCGCGATTGCGGTGTGTCAGTCAGCTCAAATGCTGGCTGGGTGAACGCCTTCGCGAGCAAGCCCGCTCCCACATTGAATTGTGTACAGATCCTGAGACCGAATCACCGGGCCAAGTTCCTCAGGCAATCCCCAAAACCTTGAAAACAAATGCGTATTCGAGTGCTACGTCACGCAATCCCTGATAACGGCCACTCATCCCGCCATGCCCGGCACCCAGTTCGGTCTTGAGCAGCAGCGGATTGTCGTCGGTTTTGCTGGCGCGCAATTTTGCCACCCACTTGGCCGCTTCCCAATACTGCACGCGACTGTCGTTGTAGCCGGCGATCACCAGCGTCGCAGGATAAGCCTGTGCAGTGACGTTTTCGTACGGGGCGTAGGCCTTGATCCGATCATATACGTCCGGCTCTTCAGGATTGCCCCACTCGTCGTATTCGGTAACGGTCAGCGGCAGATCCGGATCGAGCATGGTGTTCAGCACGTCGACGAACGGCACTTCGGCAATCGCCGCGCCGAACAGTTCTGGCCGCTGATTGAGAACGGCGCCGATCAGCAAGCCGCCGGCACTGCCACCGCTGATCGCCAGTTGCGGTGAGGTGGTGAAACCATTGGCGATCAAGTGCTCGGCGCAGGCGATGAAGTCGCTGAAGGTGTTGTGCTTGTGTTCCTGTTTACCGGCGCGATACCAGGCTTCACCCAGTTCGCCGCCGCCGCGCACGTGGGCAATGGCAAACGCCACGCCGCGATCCAGCAGGCTCAGGCGCGCATGGGAGAACCACGGGTCGAGGCTTTCGCCGTAGGCGCCGTAGCCGTACAGATAAAGTGGCGTCGGCTGACCGAGGGCTTCGCGTTTGACGACGAGGCTGATCGGCACTTGCGTACCGTCCGGCGCGGTCGCCCACAGGCGCTGGCTGACATAGGCGTCAGCGTCGAACGGGCCGAGCACCGGGGTTTCCTTCAGTACTTTCTGTTCGCCGCTGACCAGTTCCAGTTGGCGGATCTGCGCCGGACGGTTCAGCGCTTCGTAACGCAAACGGATGCGGTCGCTGACGAATTCCAGGCTGTTTTGCACGTGCAGGCTGTAGGCCGCATCCGGCAACTGCACGCGGTAGCTCGGCAGGCCTTGCGGGTGCACCTCGATGATCGGCAAGCCGCCTTCACGCAGGCTGAGGCTCATGGCTCCGGCATTGAGGCTCATGCCGTCGATCATCGTGGTGTCGCGGTGGGGAATCAGGTTCTGCCAGTCGGCTTCGGTCGGCGCAGCGCCGGTATCGACAGCGGTGTACAGGGCAAAGTTGATGCCGTCGCGGTTGGTGCGAATGAACCAGGTCCACTGGCCATCGAGTGCGCCGTGATCAACGTCGTACTCATGGTCTTCAACCCTCGGCGCGATGCAGGTAAAGGCCTGCTGCGGCTGGAACGCGTCGAGCACCCAGACTTCGCTGGTGGTCTTGCTGCCCAGCGCCAGCAGCAATTGCTGCTCGGAACTCGAGCGATAGCAATGCATGAAGAAGCGGCCGTCCGGCTCATGGAACACTTCTTCGGCCGCCGTGCCGTCCAGTCGATAGCGGAACAGTTTGTGCGGACGGTGGGTGTCATCCAGTTCGCCGAAGAACAGCGTCAGGCTGTCGTTGGCCCAGGTCATGCTGCCATCGCAGTCGGCGAATTCCAGTTCGCTGACACGACCGCTGGATAATTCCTTCACGAACAGTGTGTAAATCTCGTCGCCGGTGGAATCGATGCTGTAGGCCAGGCGCTGGTGGTCCGGGCTGATACTGAATGCACCCAGGGAAAAGAAGCCGCCGTTGGCCAGTTCGTTCGGGTCCAGCAGCAGTTGTTCCCGGGCTTCATCGAGCGCCAGGCTGTCATCCGCCGGGCGCGGGCAGCGGTAGTGACGGGCGTATTCGTCACCGGCCGTGGTGCGCGTGTAATACAGGTACGGGCCCCACGGGGAGGGCAGCGACAGGTCGGTTTCGAGAATCCGCCCCTTGATTTCTTCGAACAGGGTTTCACGCAGCCCGGCCTGATCGGCGGTTTGCGCCTCTTGATAGCGGTTTTCAGCCTTGAGGTAATCGAGCACCGCGTCGGTGTCGCGTTCCTGCAGCCAGGCATACGGGTCAGGACCTTCAGCCTTGTGGGCAATCGGGGCGCTGGTCATGTTGGCGGATACGGGCATGAAGGGCTCTCGGACGATGTACGGAATTGGGTCTTCGCAGGGGCAGGAAAAATCCTGATGCCTTACACAGATCCCTGTGGGAGCGGGCTTGCTCGCGAAGGGGCCGGACCATTCAACATCTCTGTTGTCTGATCCACCGCGTTCGCGAGCAAGCCCGCTCCCACAGGTTCGGAGTCTTGACCGACTGGCATTGGGACAAGCCTGACGTGCGAAAAGTCGTTACTATAAGCGCCTCTTTGCCTGCCTTGCCATGGACACCATGACCGAGAACGACTATCTGATCGCCTGGGGCCTTTACGCCTTCGCCGCTTTAGGCTGCCTGTTGGTGTGGATGCGCATGACCCGCTGGATGTGGCGCTGGCTGCGGGAGCCGCTGCGGCTGCTGGTCGCCGTGTTGCTGTTCAGTCCGACGATCATCGATCCGGTGAAGGAAAAGGTGGCGCCGGCCATCGCCATCACCGCGCTGGACCTCGCGTTCAAGGTGGGCAATAACGCCTGGCGGGCCATCTCCGACCTGTTCATGTACGGCATGATCGCCTTCGGCATTTATCTGGTGTTCGTCGCGATCCGTTTCCCGATCGAACGCGCCGCCAACGCTCGCAAGGAACGGACGGCGGCTGCCAAGGCGGCGGCCCGGGCCGACGATCCAGAAGAGGATCATCCTTTCGGCGGTGCCGGTGACGACCGTTATGGTCGCCCGCCGGTCCCGAGCAACCCTCAGCGTATGCGCGTCGAACCGCGTCTGTGACCTTGCCCCTGCCTTACAGAGAGTCCGAGCATGTGTGAGTTATTGGGCATGAGCGCCAACGTCCCGACCGATATCGTGTTCAGCTTCACCGGGCTGATGCAGCGCGGCGGCCGTACCGGTCCGCACCGTGACGGTTGGGGCATCGCGTTCTATGAAGGCCGTGGCCTGCGGCTGTTCCAGGATCCGGCGGCCAGCAGTGAGTCGGAAGTCGCGAATCTGGTGCAGCGCTATCCGATCAAAAGCGAAGTGGTGATCGGGCACATTCGCCAAGCCAATGTCGGCAAGGTTTGCCTGTCCAACACCCATCCGTTCGTGCGCGAACTGTGGGGCCGCAACTGGTGTTTCGCCCACAACGGCCAGCTCGCGGATTTTCAACCGATCACAAGCTTTTACCGCCCGGTCGGCGATACGGACAGCGAAGCAGCCTTTTGCGATTTGCTCAATCGTGTGCGCGCAGCGTTTCCGGAGCCGGTAGAGATCGAAGAGCTGCTCCCGGATCTGGTAGCCGCTTGCGCCGAATACCGCAGCAAAGGCGTGTTCAATTGCCTGCTCAGCGATGGCGATTGGCTGTTCTGTTACTGCTCGACCAAGCTGGCGCAGATCACCCGTCGTGCACCGTTCGGCCCGGCGCGCTTGAAAGATGTCGATGTGATCGTCGACTTCCAGGCCGAAACCACGCCCAACGATGTGGTCACGGTAATCGCCACCGAACCCCTGACCGAAAACGAAACCTGGACCCGCTACGAACCGGGCCAATGGAGCCTGTGGCGACGCGGTGAATGCGTCAGCCAGGGCAAGACCGAATAAAGGACGTTCCCATGTTGCTCAGTTATCTACGGCTGGTGTTGTTCGCGGCGGGCCTGCTGATCGGTGTCCAGGTACCGGGGTTCATCAACGACTACGCCAAGCGGATCGAAGCCCACCTGATCGAGGCGCAGACCGGCCTGAGTGGTTTTCAGGGCACCGCCAATCAATTCTTCAAGGGCGACATGCAGGCGCTGGTCGCTCATTACCGCGCCAGCGAAGACCCGATCTTTCGCAGCGATGCCGACAGCCTGAGCAACCTGCTCACCCGCCAACTGGCCCTCGATAAGCAGTACCAGGCCATGCAAGGCCCGTGGTACATCCGTTTCCTGCAGGTTGTACTGGCCGCCGACCCGGATATCCGCAAGGAAACCTGGAACGGCTACAGCTACCAGATTCTGCTGACACCGGAAGCGATGATCTGGGGCATGAGCGGCGCGTTGCTGTTGTCGTTCGGGATTGAGTGCCTGTTCAGGCTGATCGATTGGGTGGTGCTGGGTGGCAAGCGATTGCGCCAGAGCCGGCCCATTGAAGAGCGTGATTTGCGCGGGCTGTAACGATTGACCCGGTTCTTGTGGCGAGGGGATTTATCCCGTTGGACTGCGTAGCAGTCCCATTTTTTTGGGGCCGCTTCGCAGCCCAACGGGGATAAATCCCCTCGCCACGGGGGGCGATCAGTCAGCCAGAACGATGTAGCGCTCACCCACCTTGCGCGCATATTCCGCCAGCACCTGCTGACACAACGCCACAATCTCCTCGACCCATTCCACCCCGGTCCGCCACGACACCACCACCTGCAAATCCGGTGGGCGCTGATCGATGGCCAGCAAGGTCAGTTCCCCTCGCGCCAGTTCCTCGGCGACCAGCACCGGTGGCAACGCGCCAATGCCGAAACCGTCCCGCAGCAACCGGGTAATCGCCGACACCGAATTCACGCAGTTCAGCCGCGGCGTCATGACGCCATTGGCCTGCATCAGCGCGAGCACTTCCTGATGCGGATGTGAGTTTTTCGAATACGTGATGATCCGCTCCCGCGCCAGATCGGCCACGCCGGAATACTCGCGGTTGTAGATCGAGTTACTGGCCGCAATCCAGCCCATCGGGTGACTGGCCAGTTCCAGGCTGCGCACGCTTTCCTGACGCAGCAGGTCGGTTTGCAGGATCAGGTCGAGGAAGCCTTTTTGCAGCTGATCGCAGAGGTTGAGCGAGGTATCGGCCACCAGCTCGATTTCCACCAGCGGATAGTGATCCGTCATCTGCGCCACCAACGGGCTCAGCCAGGTATGAATCACCGTGTCCATCACGCCGATCCGAACGCGCCCGACCTTGCTCGAGCGCGTCTCGATTGACTGTTTCAGCGCCTGCATGGTCTCCATCATCTGCTCGGCATGCTCGAGCACTTTCAAGCCTTCGGGCGTCAGGCTCACACCGCGTGAATCACGCAGGAACAGCTTCACCCCGAGCTCGCCCTCGAGCACGGCGATGCGGCTGGAAATCGATGCCTGGGTGGTGAACAGCTTGTCTGCGGTCAGGCGAAAACTCTTGAGTCGGGCGACCCAGACGAAGGTCTCGAGAAACTTCAGGTTCATGGGCTCAGCTCGTCGATAAAGTTTTCTTATGTCTAAGGCGGGTTTTTATTAGTTGGACGCAGCAGGGCCGGGCACCCAAAAATCAGGCCATCCGGTTCCCACGATAGGCGTCGTCGGGGCTCAGAACAATACCAATAAAATTTGCACGGAGATTTGCCATGAGTGCGCCCGACACCACCGCCATCCCGAAAGCCACGGCTCGCCCGGGACCTTTCGACTGGTATCGCAACATCAATCAGCAGGAACGCCGCACGTTCTGGAGTTGCAAGATCGGCTACGGGCTGGATGGCATGGACACCCAGATGCTCAGCTTCGTGGTGCCGACCCTGATTGCGATGTGGGGCATCACCACTGGCGAGGCCGGGCTGATTCACACCAGTACCCTGATTGCCTCGGCCATCGGCGGTTGGGTGGCGGGGATTCTGTCCGACCGCATCGGCCGTGTGCGCACCTTGCAACTGACGGTGCTGTGGTTCGCTTTTTTCACCTTCCTTTGCGGCTTCGCGCAGAACTACGAGCAACTGCTGATCAGCCGCACCTTGATGGGCTTCGGTTTCGGCGGTGAGTGGACAGCCGGCGCGGTGCTGATGGGTGAAGTGATTCGCGCCAAGGACCGCGGCAAGGCGGTGGGCATGGTGCAATCGGGATGGGCGCTGGGTTGGGGGCTGACGGCTATTCTGTATGCGCTGCTGTTCTCGGTGCTGCCGCCGGAGGACGCCTGGCGGGCGCTGTTCATCCTCGGCATCGTCCCGGCGATTTTTGTGATCTTCGTCCGCCGCCTGGTCAAGGACCCGGAAATCTACCGCGAAGCCAAGGCCAAGCAGGAACCGAGCAACCCGGCGAAGTTTTACGAGATCTTCGCGCCTGGCATTCTCTTCACCACACTTCGCGCTTCGGTGCTAACCACCGGCGCATTGGGCGGCTACTACGCAATCACGTCCTGGCTGCCGACTTTTCTGAAGAACGAGCGCGGTTTGAGCGTACTCGGCACGGGCGGTTATCTGGCGATGGTGATCGTCGGTTCCTACGTCGGTTATGTCATCAGCGCGTATTTGACTGACATCCTCGGGCGCAAAAAGAACTTCATCCTGTTCGCGGTTGGCTCGTTCACCATCGTGCTGCTCTACACCCAACTGCCGGTCAGTAATGGCGTGATGTTGTGGCTGGGCTTTCCTCTGGGCTTCTTCGCCTCAGGGATTTTCAGTGGCATGGGCGCGTTTTTGACTGAGCTGTTTCCCACGCGGATTCGCGGTTCGGGCCAGGGTTTTTGCTACAACATCGGCCGGGCGCTGGCGGCGTTGTTCCCGCTGTTGATCGGCTTGATGAGTCAGAAGGTGCCGCTGAGCGTAGGCATCGGGGCGTTTGCGGCGGTGTCCTACGGGGTGGTGATCCTCGCGGCCCTGAGCCTGCCGGAAACCCGTGGCAAACAACTCGAAGCCGAGTAACTGATAATCTGCGGGCAAATGCCTTACAGATAAAAAAGAATAAAACCTACAGGAGTGTTCACCGTGAGCCGCCTGCTATTGAACTGCGACATCGGCGAGAGTTTCGGCAACTGGACCATGGGTCTGGACGCCGAGGTCATGCCCTTCATCGACTGCGCCAACATCGCCTGCGGCTTCCACGCCGGCGATCCGAGCATCATGCGCAAGACGGTCAGCCTGGCGCTGAGCAATGGCGTGCAGATCGGCGCGCATCCGGCCTATCAGGATCTGGTGGGGTTCGGCCGTCGTTCCATGGCGTATGCCGCCCAGGAACTTCAGGACATTCTGCATTACCAGATCGGCGCCCTCGACGGCCTCTGCCGGGCGCAGGGCGGGCGTGTCAGCTACGTCAAACCCCATGGCGCGATGTACAACGACATGATGGCGAACCCGGCGCAATTGCGCGCGGTCCTGCAAGCCGTGGCCGCTTATGACAAAACCCTGCCGCTGATGCTGATGGCGACCCGCGACAACAGCGCCGCGCAGCGATTGGGTGATGAATACGGCGTAACTCTGTGGTTCGAAGCCTTCGCCGATCGCGCCTATGACAGCGCCGGCATGCTGGTCTCGCGACAACTGCCGGGCGCGGTGCATCACGATCCGGAAAAAATCATCGAGCAGGCGCTGACCATTGCCCGTGGCGATACCCTCACCGCCAGCGACGGCAGCGCCTTGCACCTGCAGGCCAACACCCTTTGCGTGCATGGCGATAACGCCAGTTCGGTGGCCGCGGTACGGCGGATTCGCGAAGCCCTCGATCAGCAGAGCGCACCATGAAACCGCGGGTGGAAGTGGTGGCGCTGGACTGCCTGATGGTGCGTCTGTTCGATGAAATTGCCGAAGCCAACATGCCGTGGATGCTCGCTGCCAGCGAAAATTTGCGTGTTGCATTCGCGGGGCATCTTATCGACCTGGTGCCGTCCTATACGACGTTGATGGTGCATTACGATCTGACCGCATTAAGTCCGGCGCAGGCTCGGGAATTGATCGCTGAAGCACTGATCGATCTGTCGCCCAACGCCCGCACCGCAGGCAAATGTCATGTGCTGCCGGTCTGGTATGACGTGAGCGTCGGTCCGGAGTTGAGCCTGTTGTCTCAACGCAGCGGGTTGGCAGTGGAGGAGGTGATCCGCCGTCACAGTGAGCGTGAGTATCAGGTATTCGCCCTGGGCTTCGCGCCGGGTTTTGCCTTTATGGGGTTGGTGGAAGAGGTCCTTGCTGCACCGCGCCTGAATACGCCGCGCAAAAAAGTCGCGGCCGGCAGTGTGGGGATCGCCGAACGGCAAACCGCTGCTTATCCGGTGGTGTCCCCCGGCGGCTGGAACCTGATCGGCCGCACCCCGGCCAAACTGTTCGACCGCGAGCGCGACGGCTACAGCCTTATGCAGCCGGGCGACACTGTTCGTTTTGAAGCGGTCAGCCATGCCGAGTTCATCAACCTGGGCGGTGACGACACGCCATTGGAGGCACAGGCATGAGCCGTCTGTTGATTGAAGCGAGCACACCGCTGTGCCTGTTGCAGGATGCTGGCCGTTTTGGTGTGCGGCATCTGGGTGTCACTCAGGGTGGCGCACTGGATTGGCGCTCGATGTCGTGGGCCAACTGGCTGCTGGGCAACAGGCTCGATGCGTCAGCGATTGAAATCACCTTGGGTGGGTTCAGTGTGGTGGCTGAGGATGATTGCCTGTTGGCACTGGCCGGCGCGGACCTTGGCGCGCAGCTGGACGGGCAGGCGCTGGCGCCATGGCGCAGTTTCAAGCTGCGCAAAGGCCAGCGTTTGCAGTTCACTCAGCCGCTGCTGGGGGCGCGGGCTTATCTCGCGGCCCCGGGTGGGTTTGATGCGCCGAAGGTGTTGGGCAGCAGTGCGACGGTGGTGCGTGAGGAACTGGGTGGGCTGGATGGAATGGGCCGGGCGTTGGCCAAAGGTGCATCGCTAGACTACTCGGCTGAGGCGCCGTTATTGATGCGGGAATTGCCCCGTGAACAGGTTCCCGATTTTAATCTCGACTCACCGCTGGATCTGGTGCTGGGGGCGCAGATTGGCGAGTTCAGCGGCCAGAGTCTGTTCGACGCGTTCAACAGCGCCTGGACCCTCGACAGCCGCGCCGATCGCATGGGCATCCGCCTGTTGGGCACGGCGTTGCAGTACCAGGGCAAACCGATGATTTCCGAGGGTATTCCGCTGGGCGCGGTTCAGGTGCCACCCGACGGGCAGCCGATTGTGCTGCTCAATGATCGACAGACCATTGGCGGGTATCCGCGATTGGGGGCATTGACGCCGTTGGCGCTGGCACGGCTGGCGCAGTGTCTGCCGGGGGCGAAGGTGCGGTTGCGGCCGGTGGTGCAGGATGTTGCGCATCGGGAGCAGGTCGAGTATCTGCGGCGCTTTTTGAACCGCTAAAAGCATCGCGGGCAAGCCCGCTCCCACAGGGGGCATAGGTGTTCACGAAAGGTGTGAACAACGCTGATCCTTGTGGGAGCGGGCTTGCCCGCGATGGCGTCAGGACAGACAACAGAGATTACTTGGAAAGAAACCTCATCCCTTCCTCCAACCCCCGCAACGTCAGCGGGTACATCTGATCATCAATCAAATCCCGCACGATATTGGTCGAAGACGTATAACTCCAGGTATCTTTCGGATACGGGTTGATCCAGATGAGTTTCTTGTACTTCTCCTTGAACCGCTGCATCCACACGTAACCGGCTTCTTCGTTCCAGTGCTCGACGCTGCCGCCGGCCTGGGTGATTTCATAAGGCGCCATGGCGGCGTCGCCGATGAAGATCACTTTGTAGTCGGCGCCGTACTTGTGCAGCAAGTCCTGGGTCGAGGTGCGCTCGGAGGTGCGGCGCATGTTGTTCTTCCACACCGACTCGTAGATGAAGTTGTGGAAGTAGAAGTACTCCAGGTGTTTGAACTCGGTCTTGCAGGCCGAGAACAGTTCCTCGCAGATCTTCACGTGCGCGTCCATCGAGCCGCCGATGTCGAACAGCAGCAACAGCTTGACGGTATTGCGCCGCTCCGGCCGCATCTGGATGTTCAGCAACCCGGCATCCTTGGCGGTGTGATCGATGGTGCCATCGATGTCGAGCTCTTCCGCCGCACCCTGACGGGCGAACTTGCGCAGGCGACGCAACGCAACCTTGATGTTGCGCGTGCCCAGTTCCACCGAGTCGTCGAGGTTCTTGTACTCGCGCTGATCCCAGACCTTGGCCGCCTTGCCCTGGCGCTTGCCGGCATCGCCGACCCGAATGCCTTCCGGGTTGAAGCCGCCGGAGCCGAACGGGCTGGTGCCGCCGGTGCCGATCCACTTGTTGCCGCCGGCGTGGCGTTCTTTCTGTTCTTCAAGGCGTTTCTTGAACTCTTCGATCAGCTTGTCCAGGCCGCCAAGGGACTGGATCGCTGCCCGCTCTTCATCGGTCAGCGAGCGCTCGAACTCCTTGCGCAACCAGTCTTCGGGAATCAAGGCTTGAAGGTGGTCATCGAGTTTTTCCAGGCCATTGAAGTAAGCACCGAAGGCCCGGTCGAACTTGTCGAAATGCTTTTCGTCCTTCACCAGAATCGTCCGGGACAGATAATAAAACTCGTCCATGTCGGCGAAGGTCACGCGCTGTTTCAGTGCGTTGATCAGGTCCAGCAGCTCGCGCACCGAGACGGGCACCTTGGCTGCGCGCATTTCATTGAACAGGTTGAGCAGCATGGCGATTGCCCTTTCTTAGCGAGTGCCGCGACGGCTCATGAACGCCAGACGCTCAAGCAATTGAACGTCCTGTTCGTTCTTGACCAAAGCACCGGCCAGCGGCGGAATCGCCTTGGTCGGATCACGTTCGCGCAGCACCGCTTCGCCGATGTTGTCGGCCATCAACAGCTTCAGCCAGTCCACCAGTTCGGAGGTCGATGGTTTTTTCTTCAGGCCCGGCACCTTGCGCACGTCGAAGAACACGTCCAGTGCTTCGCTGACCAGATCCTTCTTGATGTCCGGGTAGTGCACGTCGACGATCCGCTGCATCGTCACGCGATCCGGGAAGGCGATGTAGTGGAAGAAGCAGCGGCGCAGGAAGGCGTCCGGCAGTTCTTTTTCGTTGTTGGAGGTAATGATGATGATCGGGCGCTTTTTGGCCTTGATGGTCTCGTCGATTTCGTAAACGTAGAACTCCATCTTGTCGAGTTCTTGCAGCAGGTCGTTCGGGAACTCGATGTCGGCCTTGTCGATTTCGTCGATCAGCAGGATCACCCGCTCTTCAGACTCGAAAGCCTCCCAGAGCTTGCCCTTTTTCAGGTAATTGCGAACGTCGTGGACCTTTTCCGTGCCCAGCTGCGAATCGCGCAGACGGCTGACCGCATCGTACTCGTACAGGCCCTGGTGAGCCTTGGTGGTGGATTTGATGTGCCAGGTGATCAGCCGGGCGCCAAAGGATTCGGCCAGTTGCTCGGCGAGCATGGTCTTGCCGGTGCCCGGTTCGCCCTTGACCAGCAGCGGACGCTCCAGGGTGATGGCGGCGTTGACCGCCAGCTTCAGGTCATCGGTGGCGACGTAGGCCTGGGTGCCTTCGAACTTCATCTGCTAATCCTCGAACGGTAAACGCCGACCCGACGGGGCAGGGCGGGGCGCAATAGTTGTAGTACCCGACTATAACGCGCTGCCCGGTCGACTGTGAACGCAGACGGCTTATTCAGTCTCTGAATGGAGCGTCACATCTTGACTAGCCCGCTTCCGGCTTCGGCCGCTCATACCGGGCATTGAATGCCTGGACAAAACCATTTCGCAAAATCTGCAAAAACGCCTGGAACGCGCTGACATCTTGCCGGTGTACGTTGCCGCTCAGTTCCACGCGAGTCGCAAACTGGTTCTTGCCCTGGTTTTTCAGCACGGTTTCAGAGCCACCGACAATGGCCTCCCAAATGGACCTGAACAGCCCTTTGTCCTTGTTTTCCACGTCCTGCTGCCAATTGAACACATCGACGTCTTTCAGCAACGGTTTGATGTAGCCGGTCAATTGGGCTTTTTTCGCTTGCGCTTCGATCACCACATCACCGTGCCCGGCATTGAAATCGAACTTGCCATAGGCCGAGGCGAAGTCGTTCATGCGTTTGAGTTCAATGTCCCTGGCGCGTAGGCGGAACTGGAAATCTTCGAAATTGCTCAGCGGATCGAAGGTCGCGGTGGTTTCCAGCGGGGCGTGCCCCAGCAACAGCGCTTTGCCATCGAAGCGTGCGTCGCGCTTGCCTTCCTTGTCGGCGACGTTGGTCAGGTTGTAAATGCTGGCGTTGACCTGGGTCGCGTTCATGTTGACGGGGGGCTTGGAATTGAAATTCCTGAAACTGATCTTGCCATCGAGGATCCGCACTTCATCCAGGGTGATCGGTGCCAGTTTGCTTAATTGCGCACGCCAGTCGGTGCCTTGACCGGTCTGCGAGTTTTGCTTGTTGGCGCCGCCATCGACGAAGTTCACCTCGGGGTTGAAGAACTGCACCTTGGCCACCACCGCGTGGTCGTACAAGAGCGAGTGCCAGCTGACCGAAAGGTCGATCAACGGCGCATTGACGAAGGGCACCGGGACCTTGCCATCGACCTTGACGATTTTCAGCCCGTTGATTTTATAAGCGCCGCGCCACAGCGCCAGGTCAACGTCGGTGATCTGTCCACGGTAGTCGCCCATGTCGGCGAGCTTGTCGTTCAGGTAGTTACGCACCATGTAGGGCAGGGCAGAATGCAAGGTGATCAGCAGCACGACCAGGCCGAGGAGGGTCCACAGGGGCCAGCTATATCGACGTTTCATGGTGGCAAATCTCCGGCGATGTAAAACCATTGACTGCGGTGGTTACCGGACGTTCGACCCGACTGGACGACCACGGGCAACAGGCATACCGTGAAGGGCTAATTCAACGCTGCATAAGGACCCAGCCATGAGCCGTATTTTTGCTGACAACGCCCATTCCATCGGCAATACGCCGCTGGTGCAGATCAACCGTATCGCTCCGCGTGGCGTGACCATCCTCGCCAAGATCGAAGGGCGCAATCCCGGTTATTCGGTCAAGTGCCGGATCGGCGCGAACATGATCTGGGACGCCGAAAGCACCGGCAGACTCAAGCCTGGCATGACCATCGTCGAGCCCACTTCCGGCAATACCGGCATTGGCCTGGCGTTTGTTGCCGCTGCACGGGGCTACAAGCTGATGTTGACCATGCCGGCGTCCATGAGTATTGAGCGTCGCAAAGTGCTCAAGGCGCTGGGCGCCGAACTGGTGCTGACCGAGCCGGCCAAGGGCATGAAAGGCGCGATCGAAAAGGCTGCTGAAATTGTTGCCAGCGATCCGTCCACCTACTTCATGCCCGCGCAATTCGAGAACCCGGCCAACCCGGCCATCCACGAGAAAACCACCGGTCCGGAAATCTGGAACGACACCGACGGCGCGGTCGATGTGCTGGTGGCAGGCGTTGGAACGGGTGGAACCATTACCGGCGTCTCGCGGTATATAAAGAATACCCAGGGCAAACCGATTCTTTCCGTGGCGGTTGAACCGGTGGTTTCGCCGGTGATTACACAGAAGCTGGCCGGTGAAGAGATCAAACCGAGCCCCCACAAGATTCAGGGGATCGGCGCCGGTTTTGTACCGAAGAACCTGGACCTGTCGATGGTGGATCGTGTCGAGCTGGTGACCGACGATGAATCCAAGGCCATGGCCCTGCGCTTGATGCAGGAAGAAGGCATTTTGTGCGGCATCTCTTGTGGGGCTGCCATGGCCGTGGCTGTACGCCTGGCGGAAACCCCGGAAATGCAGGGCAAGACCATCGTGGTGATCCTGCCCGATTCTGGCGAACGCTACCTGTCGAGCATGCTGTTCAGTGACCTGTTTACCGAACAGGAGAATCAGCAATAGGCGCTGGCGAAGCAGCGATCATTTGATCGCGGGGAAGGGGTTGATTCAGGTCAGCCCCCGTTCAGGAGACCTATGGTAAGAAGTGCTTTATTGCACAATTCTTAACACTGAATGTTGAGTTAGACGGGTTTTTCCCGTGGCCGGTAGTGTTTATCATGGCCGGCAGCCACGTCGGGTAAATGGCGTTGTGCGAAGTTGTTCATTCTCAAGGAGCTGTAGATGACCTTTTCCTTTGCCGCGAAGGCGTCGCTGTTGCTGCTGTTCCTGGGCAGTACGCTTTATGTGCATTTGCGCGGCAAGGCTCGTTTGCCGGTCCTGCGTCAATTCGTCAACCACTCCGCGCTGTTCGCGCCTTATAACGCCTTGATGTATGCGTTCTCCAGCGTGCCGTCCAAACCATATCTGGACCGCAGCAAGTTCCCGGAACTGGATGTGCTCAAGGACAACTGGGAAGTCATCCGCGACGAAGCGATGCACCTGTTCGACGAGGGCTACATTCGCGCCGCCGAAAAAAACAACGACGCCGGTTTTGGATCGTTCTTCAAGAAAGGCTGGAAGCGTTTCTACCTCAAGTGGTACGACAAACCGCTGCCATCGGCCGAAGCGCTGTGCCCGAAAACCGTGGCGCTCGTCAGCAGCATTCCCAACGTCAAAGGCGCCATGTTTGCGTTACTGCCGGGCGGCAGCCACCTCAACCCGCACCGCGATCCGTTTGCCGGTTCCCTGCGTTATCACTTGGGTCTGTCGACCCCGAACTCCGACGATTGCCGCATTTTCGTCGACGGTCAGGTTTACGCCTGGCGTGACGGTGAAGATGTGATGTTTGACGAGACGTATGTGCACTGGGTGAAGAACGAAACCGAGAAGCCCCGGGTGATCCTGTTCTGCGACATCGAGCGCCCACTGAGTAATCGCGTCATGACCCGCCTTAACCGCTGGGTCAGCGGCTTGCTCGGTCGCGCGACTGCGCCGCAGAACCTCGACGATGAGCGGGTTGGCGGGATCAACAAGGCTTATGCCTGGAGCAAGAACTCCAGCGATAAGGTCAGTGGTGTGGTCAAGCAGTGGAAACGTCGTAACCCCAAGGCTTACCGCGTGTTGCGGCCGGTGCTGGCGGTGGTGGTGTTGACGTTGTTGGGGTATTGGTTGTTTGGGTGATTCGATTTGCAGATGAAAAAACCGCTCCTTTTGAGCGGTTTTTTTCTGCCCCGAATTTCATCGGCGGCCGGCGAGCACATTAGGTTCTTCGCCTTCGATGCCCGTCGCAAGTATTTCCAGAAGGCGTCGCTGACTGTCTGTGAGCACCAGAGCAATCTTTTTCCTTTCCAGTGCGGGTAAGCGATTCTTTGTAGGGGATTTCTTACTGGATCTACCCATTTTGTCCTCCGCTGTTGATCATTTATTAAGCAGTTTTTACGATACTTGGCTATCCACCGCTTTGACAAGCCGCCGTTCAGTATCGAAATAGAAACCATGTTGTTGATAGGTAGGGATCGCCCCTTTCAGGGGCTCCTGAACTTCGATGAATCTACTTCCGATAATTGTGGCGTAGTGCTGAATGACCATTATGGACAATGTTGCTATACGTTTTTTAAGAGGATGGACATGTCTTGGCCGTCCTTCCATTCGCACGATGCGAATTCGTTGCCGACTTTTGTTTGGATTGGCGAAGCAAAGTCCGCACAGGTGTTCATCGAACCAGATGGATAGATCCAGCGCTAAAGGCTCCTTCGCTTTCCATCCAACAACTTCATGCCATGAAAAATGCGGTTCATCCCAGTGCTCACAAGCATTCAATGCTTGTGTGTCTATCGGTTCAAATCGCACCCTGGATAAATCGAGAACGGTAGGACCGACCCGTTCCATTTCCTCTTGCAGCTTGGCAGTGCTGACGCCAGCAAGATTTCTGGCTCGCGACCTATACAGCTGATACCGAAGATGTGTCCGTTCCCTTGGCATTCGATCTCTTGCATTCCATGTCTCCCGCAGTGGTCGATTCCATTTCTCCCAGAGTAAGCAGCCTTTCGTTAGCTGTCGTTACTGGCCCTTTGTCCAAGTCATTGCAATCCATGTCACCCGCTGGTTATAGTCGGCGCTCGGTGATTTCCAACCCACCGTCCACCTCATAAAAAAGATCAGCCCATGCCTGCATCCCTCATCAACGCGGTAGTCGATTCAGCGGTCAATGCTGGCGTCGTGCCGTGCGGGAATCGGCAGCCTGCGCAGATCAGTCATTACCCCCCACCTGTCCGTAGCGCGCCGGTGTACGCAGTCGTATCACCGCCGGGCGTTGGCGTTTCGGGCTGATCAGCTTCTTTTTGCTGTGACCCGTGCCCGCCTGAAAAAAACTACTGGATTTCAGCCTCGGCTGAGTTGGCTTTTTGCCTGACTACAGGTGGTCTTCATGTTTGTCCTTTCGAAAAAATCCGCGCTCGCGGCGGCGTCCACGAGCCTGTTTGTCCTGCTGTGGAGCAGCGGGGCGATCTTCTCCAAATGGGGGCTGGCGCACGCGTCCCCCTTCGCTTTTCTGCTGATTCGCTTTGCCATCGCTCTGTGTGGGTTGTTGCTCCTGGTGCCGTTGCTCAAGCTGAAACGGCCCAAGGGCGGCAAGCCGATGTTGTATGCGATGGCTACAGGTGTGGTGTTGTTGGGGGCTTATCAGATTTTCTATCTGCTGGCCCTGGACCTGAAAGTCACCCCGGGTGTGATGGCCACGATCATGGGCGTGCAGCCGATTCTCACGGTGGTGATCATGGAGCGGCAACGCTCCGCCAGCCGGATGTTCGGTCTGACCCTGGGCCTGGCCGGATTGATCATGGTGGTGTACCAGGGTATTGGTCTGGCGGGCATGTCGCTGGCGGGGATGCTCTTCGGTTTGCTGGCGTTGGCGAGCATGACGTTCGGTTCGATCATGCAGAAGCGCATTACCGATAATCCCCTCGGCACGTTGCCGGTGCAGTACCTCGCGGGGTTGTTGCTTTGCGGGATCTTTGTGCCGTTCCAGCCGTTTCATTTCGAACACAGCAGCGGTTTTATCGTGCCGGTGTTGTGGATGGGGCTGGTGGTGTCGGTGCTGGCGACGTTGTTGCTGTATCGGCTGATTGCACGGGGTAATTTGGTGAACGTCACCAGTTTGTTTTACCTGGTGCCGGCGGTGACGGCGGTGATGGATTACCTGTTTTTCGGCAACAGACTGGCGGGGTTGAGCATGCTTGGGATGGTGCTGATTATTGTTGGTTTGGGGTTTGTGTTTCGTAAGGCCGGGTGAAGCGGTTGGGGGCATATCCGTTTTTTGGTGATGGCTGATATTGGTTCCGCCCTTACGGCGGGTTACTTGGAAAAGCGCCAAGTAACCAAGCGCTTTTGCCCCTTTCGTTCGGTGCCTCGCTAAGGCTCGGCATGCCCTCCTTCCGGTCCTGCTCCGTGGGCCCGCCGCCATCGGCCATCCATGGCCGGGGGCGGCTAACCCGGCATCCATGCCGGGTTGCCCACTGCGCAGAACCTCCACTCGGCCTCTCGAGGGTGCGACTAACGCCAATGCAACCGAGGCGGCCTACCGGCCGACCTGTCATTTGAAGCGTACGCCTTCCCCTGTGGGAGCTGGCAAGCCAGCTCCCACAGGGATTGTTGGGGGGCATGACATTGGTGTTCACCCCCGATGATCCTGACGAACTTCAGGTCGGCTATCAGGCCGCCTCGCTTTGTTTTTGATCTTGATCTGCCCCGTCGGAAGGCCGAGCGCAGGTTCTGCGCAGTGGGCACCGC
The DNA here is from genome assembly GCF_024169315.1 of Pseudomonas migulae. Lineage (NCBI taxonomy): Bacteria > Pseudomonadati > Pseudomonadota > Gammaproteobacteria > Pseudomonadales > Pseudomonadaceae > Pseudomonas > Pseudomonas migulae. Next base: position 5,506,427 of record NZ_JALJWR010000001.1, read on the forward strand.
GGCAGGGATGCCGCGGTAGCCGCCCCCGGCCATGGATGGCCGATGGCGGCGGGCCCACGGAGCAGGACCGGAGTAAGGGAATGGCGAGCCTTAGCGAGCCACCGTACGTCAGGGGCGCTTGGCGCTTGGTTACTTGGCGCTCTTCCAAGTGACCCGCTGTAAGAGCGGAACCAATAGCCGCCGTTACCCAAAAAACGGATATGTACCAAAAAAACCAGACCACCATCCGGCCTTGTTACTTGGTCAAAGCATGCTCCGCCCGCACCGAATTCATAAACGCCTGCATCGCCGACGACTGAATCCGATGACGCCGTGTAATCAACCCATACGGCGGCAACCGCGCTTCAAACTTGATCGGCAACACCGCCAGCAAATCCCGCCCCGGATAATCCTCGACCACCGACACCGGCGTCACACCGAGCATGTCAGTCTGCTGGATCAACGAGAGCAGGGTCATGATCGAGGTGGTTTCAACAATGCTGCTGGGAATGTCGACCCGCGCATTGTGGAACACCTGATTGATGATCGCGCGCATCGGGCTGGGTTGCTGTTGCAGCACCCAGGTCATGTTCTGTAATTCCGCCCAGCTCAGGTGCTTCTCCTGCGCCAACGGGTTCTGCGCGCCGGCAATGACGCACAACGCCTCTTCGCCGAGGCTGTCGAACAGCAACTCTTCGGCCCTCGCACCGGCCGGAATCCGCCCCAGCACGATGTCGAGTTGATCCTGCAACAGCGCCTGGACCAACACGTCGCTGGTGTCGACCTGAATGCTCATCGACAACCGTGGATGGCTTTGCTTCAAGGTGGCGATGGTGCGGGTCAACAACCCTGAGGCCAACGCCGGAATCGCGCCGACGGCGACCCGCCCAAGGTTGCCGGATTCCAGGGCGACCAGTTCTTCACGCATGCCGCTGAGTTCGGCAAACACCATGCGCGCGTAGTAGATGACGGTTTCCCCGAACGGGGTCGAGCGCATGCCGCGAGGCAGGCGTTCGAACAGTTCGACGCCAAGCAAGTCCTCGGCCTCGTGGAGCATCTTGGTCGCTGCCGGTTGGGTCATGCCGATGTGATCGGCGGCGCGGCGCAGCGAGCCGAATTCCTGCAATGCCAGCATCAGCCGCAGTTGGCGCAGACGCAGTCGACTGTGGATCACATTGGCATCAGGAATTCGGGTCATGGTCCGCGCTCGCATGAAAGACTGCGGCAAGCCTGACAACAAATGTCAGGCGTTGCCAGCATTGCTGTGTCACAGCACCGATTTGGTCTTGGCGACGGGCGGTTTACGCAGGCCCGTCAAGGCGCCGAGTGCCTTGGAAATCAGCGGCCAGAACAGCATCAGCAGCGCTGCCGTGGTCAGGCAACCCACCAACGGGTTGGACCAGAAAATCCCCAAGTGTCCGTCGGAGAACAGCATCGATTGACGGAACGCATCCTCAGCCTTGTCCCCCAGAACAGCGGCCAATACCAGTGGTGCAATCGGGTAACCGAGTTTCTTGAACAGATAACCCAGCGCGCCGAAGCCCAGCATCAACACCACGTCGAAGAACGAGTTGTGCACCGAGTACGCGCCGATGGCGCAGACCATGATGATGATTGGCGCAATGATCGAGAACGGAATGCGCAGGATCGAGGCGAACAGCGGCACGGTGGCCAACACCACGATCAGGCTCACCACGTTGCCCAGGTACATGCTCGCAATCAGGCCCCAGACAAAATCGTGCTGCTCGACGAACAATGTCGGGCCAGGGTGCAAGCCCCAGATCATCAACCCGCCGAGCATTACCGCCGCCGTGGCAGATCCTGGAATGCCCAGGGTCAGCATCGGCAACAGGGCGCTGGTGCCAGCGGCGTGGTCAGCGGTTTCCGGAGCGATCACGCCTTCGAGTTCACCCTTGCCGAAGTTCTCGCGGTTTTTTGAAAAACGCCGCGCCAGGCTGTAGCTCATGAACGAGGCCGCCGTCGGGCCGCCGGGGGTGATGCCCATCCAGCAACCGACCAAAGTGCTGCGCACAATCGTCCACCAGTAGCGCGGCAACTTCGCCCACGTGCGCAGGATCACCATCGGCGTAATGCGCGCATGTTCGCCGCGGAACACCAGGCCTTCCTCGACGGTGCAGAGGATTTCGCCGATACCGAACAACCCGATGACCGCCACTTCAAAACTGATCCCGGTCATCAGGATCGGCTGGTCGAAGGTCAGGCGCAGGTTGCCGGACACGGTGTCCATGCCGACCGCCGCCATGGCGAAACCGATCATCATCGCCACCACGGTTTTCAGCGGCGGGTTCTTGCTCATGCCGATGAAGGTGCAGAACGCCAACAGGTACACCGCGAAGAATTCCGGCGAGCTGAATGACATGGCGAACGCGGCAATCTTGGTCGAGAGGAAGGTCAGCAGCAACACCCCGGCCAGTGCACCCAGCAACGCCGAACTGAACGCAGCGGTCAGGGCCTCGGCAGCGCGACCTTCGCGGGCCATCGGGTAGCCGTCAAACGTCGTCGCCACCGATGAGGGCTCGCCGGGTATGTTGAACAGGATCGAGGTGATCGAGCCGCCAAACAGCGCGCCCCAATACATGCACGACAGCAGGATGATCGCCGACACCGGCGACATGGTGAATGTCAGTGGCAGCAACAATGCCACGCCATTGGGGGCACCGAGGCCAGGCAAAACGCCGACCAGAATGCCCAGCAGCACGCCGATCACCATCAGGCCGATGTGGCCCGGGGTCAGGATCAGGTTCATGCCTTGCAGCAGGGAATCGAATTCGCTCATTTGAAGCTTCTCCCGGCCAGAGTAATCCAGTCGCCCATCGGGCCGGCATCCAGCGGGACCTTGAACCACAGCGCGAAAATCAGGTAGCTGGCCAGTACCGCGCCGAGGGATACGCTGCCGATCATCAACTTGCCGTAAGGCTTGGTGCGGACCTTGTCACGCCACATGAACCAGGCAATGAAACAGGCCGACGCCACGTAGATGCCGGTGAACGGCATGGCACCCACGAACAGCGCAATCGGGATGAACACCGACAGCACTTGTTTGAACGCATTGCGGCTGACGAATGCAAGGCCCAGGGCTTTCCAGCGCACCAGCGTCCATACGCCGTTGGCCACGCTCGCGGCGCTCAGCATCAGGCCGATGTAGAAGGGAAAGTAACCCGGCTCGGGGCCGGAATCGCCCCAGCCGATACCTTGTTCGACACTGCCGAACATCACCACCACGCCGATCAGCGCAGTGAAGACGGCCAGGCCGAGTTCGACCCAGTGGGTACCGACCAGCGCCGGTGAATCCGAAGAATGGGACATGAAGACACCTCCAGAGGTGACGGCCGTGCGCAGGCGGACGGCCGTGGGCAACTCAGTTTTTCAGCCAGCCGGCTTCTTTGAACACCGGGGTGACGCGGGCGGTGTCTTTCTCAATGTAGGCGGTCAGCGGCTCGCCTTCGAGGAAGGTCGGCACCAGCGCGTTCTGTTTGACGTAGGCCTTGAACTCCGGAGTCTCGGTGACTTTGCGCATCAGCTCGACATAGAACGCTCGCTGCTCGGCGGTGACTTCGCCAGGCATGAACACCGTGCGCGGGAAGCGATACTGATCGATGCCAAGGCCCTGTTCGTGGCAGGTCGGCACATCGGCCCAGGATTTGTCGCCGGCGACCTTTTCGGTATAGCTCATGCGTTCCTGACTGAACACGCAGAGCGGTTCGACTTGATCACCGCGCCATTGGCTGATGCTTTCGCTGGGGTTGTTGACGTTGGCGGCGATGTGTTTGCCGGCCAGTTGGGTCGCGGCTTCACTGCCGCTCTTGAACGGGATGTACACCAGTTTGCTGTTGTTGGTCTGGTTCAGCAGCAGGGTCAGGGTCTGGTCGACATCCTTGGACTGGCTGCCGCCCATGCGCAGGTTCGACGGGTCAGCCTTCACCGCTTCGTAGAAGCCTTTGGCATCCTTCCACGGCGCGCCCTTGTAGCTCCAGAGAATGAAGTCGTCCTCGGCCACGGCGGCAATGGGGGTCAGTTCCTGCCATTGATAGCCGAGCTTGGACACCAGTGGCAGCAGGTAGATGTTGTTGGTGCCGATCACCAGTTTTTCCGGATCGCCCTTGTTCATTTTCAGGTCGAGGAAGGCTTCGGCGCCATTGCCGCCACCCTTGTTGAGGACGATGGTGTTGACGTCGAGAAACTTGTGAGTGGTGATGATCGACTGGATCAGCCGACCGAGTTGATCGGTGCCACCACCGGGACCACCGGCGACGACGATTTCAACGTTCTTGTCCGGCTGCCAGGCAGCGTTGGCAAGAGCGGGAAGGGTTCCGGCGGCGACCAGCGTGCAGCCAAGAAACAGACGGGATGTGCGACGGACGAATGCATTTCGCATGATGGAAGGCCTCGTTTTTGTAGTTGTTATGAGTGACTTGTCGGTGTTCAAAAGCTGCAAGCCTGGACTGAGTGTGGGAAGCCTCCGCCGCGGCGTCTAGTCAAAACAATACATACACCGATAGCCTGCGGTTATAGGTCCGAATGGCCAATTTCGCCATGATCGCCAAGGCCTTTGCGCCAGAGCGGTTTGAGAGGAAAGTCAGGGTAGGCGCTGCCCATTGAAAGCCCCCTGAAAGCAGGGCGTGACATAACCCGAGGCTATCGCCGTATTTCAAGTTTTGATTAGACGGTTATCACTGAGCCTTCGATAGTGCTCACCAACGCCGCCTGAAGCGGCAATGCTGCATCTCAAAAAAATAATAAGTCGAGGTACGCACCATGGCCCGTCCCAGTGCTTCCCTGCATCTGCCCGGCGCAGTTGCCCAGCCCGCCGCAGCGGGCACACCGCTGACCGGCACGACCAAGGCCAGCAGTGTGCGCTGGCGGATCTTCGCGATCATCTTCGCGCTGACCATGGTCAACCTGATCGATCGGGTGTCGCTGTCGATTGCGATGCCGACCATCGCCCATGAGTTTTCCCTGTCGCCGAGCATGCAAGGGTTGATCCTCAGCAGTTTCTTCTGGGCGTATGCGCTGTTGCAGATTCCTGGCGGGTGGATGATCGATCGCTTCGGGCCGCATCGGGTCATCAGTTGGTCCACGGGGTTGTGGGGCACCTTTCAAGTGTTGGCGGCGTTTGCCACGGGCGGGTTGTCGTTGCTGTTCGCCCGGGTGGCGCTGGGTGCTGCCGAGGCGCCGTTGTTTCCTTCGGGCGGCAAGCTGATTTCCCTGTGGCTGGCGCCGAGCGAGCGCAGTCGCGGCGCGGTGCTGATGGACAGTGGCAGCCCGCTGGGCGTGGCGCTCGGCGGGTTGATCATTGCCTACCTGATTGCTTCGCTGGACTCGTGGCGTCTGGCATTCGTGATCGCCGGTATCGCGACACTGGTGCTGGCCTGGCTGGCGCGGCGTTATCTGCGCGATGACCCGGCCAGTCACCCGCAAGTGAATGCCGAAGAACTCGAGAAGATCAACGCCGGGCGCGCGACGCCTGCTGCCGAAGCGGCGCGTGTGCCGGTCAAAGGCCTCGGAATCGCCGCCCGTTCCCTGAGCGGTTTGCTCATCGGACGTGCCAGTTGGGCGATGGTGTATTTCGGCTTGCTGACCTGGGGCCCGAGTTATCTGGCGCAGGCCCGAGGCTTCGACATCAAAGGCATTGGCGCGGCGACGTTCGTGATTTTCGTGTGCGGCGCGCTGGGTTCGTTGACCGGTGGTTTCCTCTGCGACGGGCTGATCCGCAAAGGCGTCAGTCGCGGTGTCGCGGTCAAGAGCCTGCTGGCATTTTCCGGCGTGGTCGCCCTCGGTGCGTTCCTGTTGCTGCCGACCCTGACTGACCCATTCGCCGCGGTGGCGCTGTTGGCCATGACTGCGTTTTTCCTGATGTGGGGCAGCCTCTACTGGAGTTTCCCGGCATTGCTGGCGGCACCGGCGCGGGTCGGGTTGATCGGCGGCGTGATGAACATGGCCGGCAGCACCGGCGGAATTGCAGTACCGATCCTGGTCGGCGTGATCCTGCAAATGGCCGGTGGCTTTGCGCCGGTGCTGGGGTTCTTCGCGGCCTGTTCGGCAGTCTTCGTGCTGGCCACATTGTTCATCAGCCTCGACGAGGTGCGGCATGACTAAGCTGTATGACGGTCCGATCATCGACGCCCATCACCACTTCTGGGATCCGACGATCAATCACCATCCGTGGCTCGCCCCCGAAGCCGACATCCCGTTTCGCTACGGGGACTACAGCGCGATCAAGCGGCGTTATTTTCCCGACGATTATTTCGCCGATGCCGGCTCGCATAACGTCGTGCAAACGGTGTACATCGAGACCGAATGGGACCCGCAAGACCCGATTGGCGAAACCCGTTTCATCGAAGGTCTTGCCGCGCGCTACGGCGTTCCGAATGCCATCGTCGCGCAGGCCTGGCTCGATCATCCGGACGCCATCGCGGTGCTCACCGAACAGGCGAGTTTCAAGGGTGTACGCAGCGTGCGCCACAAACCCGGCGGGCCGACCTCGACCGCGCAGGTCGGCCATGTGCGCAGCCTGATGAGCGATGAGCACTGGCGGCGCAGTTACGCTGCATTGCAAGGGTTGGGGCTGCATTTCGATTTGCAGACACCCTGGTGGAACCTGTTCGAAGCCGAACGGCTGGCCAGGGACTTTCCCGGCACCACGCTGATCCTCAACCACGCCGGTTTGCCCAATGACCGCAGCGCCGAAGGCCTGGCCGGCTGGCGCCTGGCAATGGCGCGGCTGGCCGAGTGGCCGAACGTGCAGGTGAAGATTTCCGGCCTGGGCCTGAAAGGGCAGGCGTGGCGCGCCAAAGACAACGCGTGGATCGTGCGCGAAGTGATCGCCATGTTTGGCACCGATCGGGTGATGTTCGCCAGCAACTTCCCGGTCGATAGCCTGTGCGGCTCGTTCGATGACATCTACAGCGGTTTCAGATCCATCGTTGCCGATCTGCCACACGCTGATCAGCAGCGACTTTTCTACAGCAACGCGCAGCGGGTTTATCGCTGCGAGCCTTGCGCCATTGACCGTACATGGCCCGAACCCTTGAGGAGTGAAGCATGAACAAGACAACCATCGCGATGGTCCTGGGCGACCCGGCGGGCATCGGCCCGGAACTGATCGCACGCCTGCTCGCCGAACCTCAGGTTCGCAGCCAGGCCAACGTGATCCTGATTGCCGACGAGGCGGAAATGCGTCGCGGCATGCGCATCGCGGGGGCGGAGTTTCCTTACCGTCGTGTGGAGTCGCTGGATCAGCTGTCATTTGTCGATGACACGCCGCTGTTCTACGACTTTTGCGGCGACACGATCGGTGAGTTCCCGCGCAGCGAAGCCAGTGTCATCGGCGGCCGCTACAGCCTCGACACCCTGGAAAAAGCCCTGCGCCTGACCGAGGCCGGCACCACCGATGCCATCCTGTTCGGGCCATTGAACAAGACCTCGTTGCACATGGCCGGCATGGCCCACAACGATGAGCTGCACTGGTTCGCCGAGCTGCTGGATTTCCACGGGCCGTTTTGCGAGTTCAACGTGCTCGACAATCTGTGGACGTCGCGAGTGACGTCCCATGTGGCGCTGGCCGAGGTGCCGGGCATGTTGACTCAAGCGCGGGTGGTGGAAGCGATCCAGCTGATCGACACCGCGCTGAAGCGCAACGGCCTGGAAAAACCGCGCATCGGCGTCTGTGGCTTGAACCCGCACAATGGCGACAACGGCTCGTTCGGGCGCGAAGAACTGGACATCATCGGCCCGGCGGTTCGCTCGGCGCAGGCGTTGGGGATTGCGGCTGAAGGTCCCTATCCGGGCGACACGATTTTCCTCAAGGTCCAGGGCGATGCCAGCGCCTTCGACGCGGTGGTGACGATGTACCACGACCAGGGACAGATCGCGATCAAGTTGATGGGCTTCTCCCGCGGGGTGACGGTGCAGGGTGGCTTGCCGATTCCGATTACCACGCCGGCCCACGGCACCGCGTTCGATATCGCGGGGCAGGGCAAGGCCAATGTCGGGGCGATCCGCCAAGCGTTCGAGATCGCGTGCCGGATGGGCGGTAACAGCTACTAAGCGCGTTCTATAAAGCAACACAACTCCAATGTGGGAGCGGGCTTGCTCGCGAATGCGGTGTGTCAGGCAGCATTAATGTCGACTGACACACCGCATTCGCGAGCAAGCCCGCTCCCACATTTTTTTTGTGTGATGGCTGATAACCCGATCTACCGGATAACCCGTTTATGCGATCACCCCAGGTTATCGACGGATGTGCATAAGTGATTATCCGCACCCCCAAGCGCTGGCTAAAGTCGCTCCATCGAATGCCGGATCCCGCCACCCGAGCGGCTCTGCGCACAAGACTCAAACAACTACAAAAAGCCGGCAGCGCAAGGAATCCGTACCCATGAAAATCACAGCAATCCGTACCCGCGTTTTCGAGTGGAAAGGCAAAGTCGTCCCGCCTCAAGCGCACTTCTGCACCAACGCCAGCGACATCCTGTTCGAGCGCGGCGACGCCATGGGCTCGTTCCGTTTCCACGGTTGGCTGGTGGTGGAAGTAGAGACCGACACCGGTCTTGTCGGCATCGGTAACTGCGCCCTGGCACCGCGTGTGGCCAAGGAAATCATCGACACTTACCTGGCGCCGATCGCTATCGGTGAAGACCCGTTCGACAACGAATACATCTGGCAGAAGATGTACCGCCAGAGCCACGCCTGGGGCCGCAAAGGCATCGGCATGGCGGCGATCTCGGCGATCGACATCGCCATCTGGGACATCATGGGCAAAGCGGTGAACAAACCGGTGTTCAAACTGCTCGGCGGCCGCACCAAGGAAAAGATCTGGACCTACGCCTCCAAGCTCTACGCCAACGACAACCTCGACCTGTTCCTCGAAGAAGCCCAGGGCTATCTGAATCAGGGTTTCACCGCGCTGAAAATGCGCTTCGGCTACGGCCCGAAAGACGGCCCGGCGGGCATGCGCAAGAACATCGAACAAGTGCGCGCCCTGCGTAACCTGGCCGGCCCGGACATCGACATCATGCTCGAATGCTACATGGGCTGGACCCTGGAGTATGCGCGTCGCATGTTGCCGAAACTGGCCGAGTTCGAACCGCGCTGGCTGGAAGAACCGGTGATTGCCGACGACATCGAAGGCTATATCGAGCTGAAAAAAATGGGGATCATGCCGATCTCCGGCGGCGAGCATGAGTTCACCTCGTACGGCTTCAAAGACCTGCTGGAACGCCGCGCCGTGGACGTGATCCAGTACGACACCAACCGCGTCGGCGGCATCACCGCCGCGCGCAAGATCAACGCCATGGCCGAAGCCTGGTCGGTGCCGGTGATCCCGCACGCCGGGCAGATGCACAACTATCACCTGACCATGTCCACCACCGCCTCGCCGATGGCCGAGTTCTTCCCGGTGTTCGACGTCGAGGTCGGCAACGAACTCTTCTACTACGTGTTCAAGGGCGAGCCGCAACCGGTCAACGGCTACATCCAGCTCGACGACAACACGCCAGGTCTGGGCCTGGAAATCTCCGATGAATATTTAAGCGACTTCAACATCATCGAGTGACCCACATCCCTGACTTTATGGAGGGCCGTCATGCGCCTGATTCAATTTGAAAACTCTGCCGGTGAGCGCCAGGTCGGCGTCGTACAGGGCTCACAGGTCCAGGTGTTGAAAGGCACCCGCAGCACCCGAGAACTGGCACTCGCTGCGATCCGCGCCCAACGCAGCTTGCAGGAAGAAGTCTCTTCACGCGGCACCGAGGCTGGGCCGGATTACGCGCAGCTGTTGCAGCAGGGCCAGGTCCTGCCGCCGCTGGACCACGAGGACCCGGCCCATTGCCTGATCAGCGGCACCGGCCTGACCCATCTGGGCAGCGCCTCGGCACGGGACAAGATGCACCAGCAGGACGGCGCCGTCGAAGCCGGCATGACCGACACCATGCGCATTTTCAAGTGGGGCCTGGAGGGTGGAAAACCCGCCGTCGGCCAGGTCGGCGCGCAACCGGAATGGTTCTACAAGGGCGACGGCAGCATCGTCGTGCGCCCCGGTGCGGACTTCCCGGTGCCACCGTTTGCCGAGGATGCTGGCGAGGAACCCGAGCTGACCGGGCTCTATGTGATCGGCGACGACGGCCAGCCGTATCGTGTCGGTTATGCGCTGGGCAACGAGTTCTCCGACCATGTCATGGAGCGGCGCAATTACCTTTACCTCGCCCATTCGAAGCTGCGCTTTTGCGCCTACGGTCCGGAGCTGCGCGTCGGCGAGTTGCCCCGGCATCTGGCCGGCACCAGCCGCATCATTCGCGACGGCGAAACCCTTTGGGAAAAAGAGTTTCTGAGCGGCGAAGACAACATGTGCCACAGCCTCGCCAACCTCGAATTCCATCACTTCAAGTACGCGCAGTTTCTGCGCCCCGGCGATGTCCACGTGCATTACTTCGGCACCGCCACGCTGTCATTTGCCGACGGGGTGAAAACCCAGCCGGGCGATCGCTTCCAGATCAGCCTCGATGCGTTCGGCGCACCGCTGGAAAACGGCATCGGCGAAAGCGCCCAGCCATTGGCCATCGGTCAGGTTCGTGCGCTTTAAGCTTTCAACCACCGGCGCTGCCAGCCGGTCAAGGAATCACTCATGACCACGCTAATTGGACACAACTATATCGGCGGTCGTCGCAGCGCCAACGGTACGTTGCAGCTGCAGAGTCTCGACGCGACCACCGGTGAACCGCTGCCCGGCAGCTTCTTCCAGGCCACTGAGGCCGAAGTGGATGCCGCCGCCAAAGCTGCCGCCGCGGCGTACCCGGTCTACCGCAACCTGAGCGCGGAAAAACGCGCGACCTTCCTCGACGCCATCGCCGATGAAATCGATGCGCTGGGGGACGATTTCGTCGCCACGGTGTGCCGTGAAACGGCGTTGCCGGCCGGGCGCATTCAGGGTGAGCGCGGACGCACCAGCGGCCAGATGCGCCTGTTCGCCAAGGTTCTGCGGCGGGGTGATTTCTACGGTGCGCGGATTGACCGGGCATTACCGGATCGCCAGCCGTTGCCGCGTCCGGATCTGCGCCAGTACCGCATCGCCATCGGCCCGGTTGCGGTGTTCGGCGCCAGCAACTTTCCGCTCGCTTTCTCGACGGCGGGTGGCGATACCGCCTCGGCGTTGGCCGCCGGTTGCCCGGTGGTGTTCAAGGCGCACAGCGGGCACATGGCGACCGCCGAGTGGGTGGCGGATGCGATCATCCGCGCCGCCGAACGCACTGAAATGCCGGCCGGCGTGTTCAACATGATTTATGGCGGCGGCGTCGGCGAGTGGCTGGTCAAGCACCCGGCGATTCAGGCGGTGGGTTTCACCGGTTCACTCAAGGGCGGTAATGCCCTGAGCCACATGGCCGCGACCCGGCCGCAACCGATCCCGGTGTTCGCCGAGATGTCGAGCATCAACCCGGTGTTCCTGTTGCCCGAAGCCCTCAAGGTGCGGGGCGAGCAGATCGCTGTGCAGCTGGCCGGTTCGGTGACGTTGGGCTGCGGACAGTTCTGCACCAATCCGGGTCTGGTCATCGGTCTGCGCTCACCGCAGTTCAGCGCCTTCCTCGAAACGTTGTGCGCCAACATGAACCAGCAACCGGCGCAAACCATGCTCAACGCCGGCGCACTCGTCAGCTACGGCAAAGGCCTGGGCGAGTTGCACGAACATCCTGGGCTGACGCACCTGGCGGGTAAACCGCAGCAGGGCAATCAGGCTCAACCGCAGGTGTTCAAGGCCGATGTCAGCCTGTTGCTCAAGGGTGATGAACTGCTTCAGGAAGAGGTGTTCGGGCCGACCACCATCGTCATTGAAGTCGAAGACCCGGCGCAACTCGCGGCAGCGCTGCACGGTTTGCGCGGGCAACTGACGGCGACGCTGATCGGCGAGGCCGAAGAGCTCCTGGAGTACCGCTGGCTGGCTGAATTGCTGCAGGAAAAAGTCGGGCGGATTTTGCTCAATGGCTATCCGACCGGGGTCGAGGTGTGTGAGGCGATGGTGCATGGCGGGCCGTATCCGGCGACGTCGGATTCGCGGGGGACGTCGGTGGGAACGCTGGCGATCGATCGATTCCTGCGGCCGGTGTGCTTCCAGAATTACCCGGATGCGTTGTTGCCAGAGGCATTGCAGAACGCTAATCCGTTGGGGATTCGGCGGTTGGTGGATGGGGAGGTGAGTCAGTCAGCCCTATAGTGATTGAGCGGACGCCATCGCGGGCAAGCCTCGCTCCTACGGTTTTGAGTCGTTCCCGCTGATCGCGAACGACATAAAACTGTAGGAGCGAGGCTTGCCCGCGAAGGCGTCATCAGCATCACCACAAATTACTTGGCAGCCACCGCTGCAGCCTTCACCACCGTAGTCTTCAACACCAACCACAACGCCGCCGCAATCAACACCCCGCCATAAATGTGCGCCATCGACAGCGGCTCATCCAGCAACAACGCCCCCCACAACACCCCGAATGGCGGGATCAGGAAGGTCGTGGTCATCGATTTCACCGGCCCGACCGAGCTGAGCAGGCGGAAGTAAATAATGTACGCCAACGCGGTACATACCAGCCCCAATCCCAGCAACGACAGCCACACACTCCAGCCGCCCCAGCTCGCCGGCGGCTGGCTGATCACGCTGTAACCGAACAGCGGCAGCAGGAACAACGTCGCGCCGAGCATACTGCCCACTGCGGAAAGACGACTGTCGAGACCACCCGCCTGATCGAGCCAGCGGCGGGCAAGGAACCCGGCGAAGCCATAACAGGTGGTGGCGAGCAGGCAGGCGAGGGCGCCCATCAGCAGTTGCAGGTCAAACGCCACCGGCCCGGCACGGGTCAGAATGCCCACGCCCAGCAAACCGAGAAACACCCCGCCCAGCTTGGCGGCGGTGAGTCGTTCACTGAAGAACAGACCGCCAATCAATACGCCCATCAATGGCGTGGTGGCGTTGAAGATGGCCGAGTAACCGGCCGGCAGCACCTGGGCCGCCACGGAATAGAGGGTCGCCGGGATCCCGGAGTTGATCACCCCGAGCAGCATCACGGTTTTCAGTTTGCCCTTGAAATCCCAGCTGATGCGCATCAACCCGAGGATCACCAGCAACCCCGCCGCCGCGATCGAGACGCGGAAAAACGCCGTGGGCACGCTGCCGATCACCGGGGCAATGATGCGCATGAACAGGAAACTCGCGCCCCAGATGGCGGCCAGCGACAGTAAACGAACGATATCGACAGGGCTCACGACGCACTCCTTCCTTGATGGGGACGAGAGTGTTGCCGAGAGCCTTGCCTATGGCAACCGAAAAACCGGCACTCAATTTTTGTGGCGAGGGAGCTTGCTCACGCTCTGCGCACTCAAGCGGGAGCAAGCTCCCTCGCCACCGTTAAACCTGAAATCGGGTGACTAGCCCGTTGAGGTCGACCGCCAGCCGCGACAGTTCCTGACTGGCGGCGGACGTCTGGGTGGCACCGGCGGCGGTCTGGGTCGAGAGGTCGCGAATGTTCACCAGGTTCTGATCCACTTCCCGGGCCACCAGTGCTTGCTGCTCGGCGGCGCTGGCGATGACCAGGTTGCGCTCGTTGATCTGCGAGATCGACGCGGTGATTTTCTCCAGGGCCTGGCCGGCACCGTTGGCCCGGCGCAAGGTCTGGCTGGCGTGCTCGGCGCTGCTTTGCAACGCGGTGACCGTGGCCCCAGTGCCTTGCTGGATGTTGTTGATCATCAGTTCGATTTCTTCGGTGGAGTTCTGGGTGCGTTGTGCCAGCGAACGCACTTCATCGGCCACCACCGCAAAGCCGCGTCCGGCTTCACCGGCGCGAGCGGCTTCGATGGCCGCGTTGAGCGCCAGCAGGTTGGTCTGCCCGGCGATTGCGCGGATCACTTCCAGGACTTTGCTGATGTCCTGCGCCTGAACCGCCAACCCCTCGGCCTGTTCCGAGGCGCCGAGCACTTCGCTGACCAGCCCCTGAATCGAGGTGATGGTTTCACTGACCTGCACGTGCCCGTGCTTGCTGTCTTCGTTCGACGCCCGGGAAGCTTCGGCGCTGGACACGGCATTCGCGGCGACTTCGTCCACTGCAGTGCTCATCTCGGTGACAGCCGTGGCGGCCATCTCGATTTGGTCATTCTGCTGCTGCAGGCCTCGGGTACTTTCCTCCATCACCGAGCTCATTTCCTCGGCCGCCGACGCCAGTTGCCGCGCCGAATCGCTGATGCCGCGAATGGTGGTGCGCAGGTTGCCTTGCATCTCGGCGAGGGCGTCGAGCAATTGTGCAGCTTCGTCCTTGCCGGTGCTGTCAATCTGTCCACTGAGGTCGCCCGAGGCAATCCGACGCGCCACCTGCAGCGCCTGATTGATGGGCGCCGTGATGCTGCGCGTCAGCAGCCAGGCCAGAAGCAGCGTGGCGATCAGCGCGACGACGATGATTGTGCCGACGATCCATTGCGCACGCTGGTACATCAACGCTGCCGCGTCCGCGGCAGCATCGGCGCCTTGCTGATTGAAACTGATCATCGACTCCAGGGATTTATCCAGCACGCCGCCCTGCGGAGCCAGTTCATTGTTAAGGCGGGTGTAGGCCTGGTCATCCTGGCCCGCATCGATCTGCACGATGATCTGGTCGAGGATCGCCAGGTACTTGGCGACGGCGGCGTTCAGGCTGTCGAGCATGGCCCGTTCCTGGTCGCTGGACAGCAGCGTCTTGTGGTCGTTGAGGCGCTTTTGCAGTTCCTGGCGTTGGGCGCTGAGAACGCCTTTGCTCTTTTCCCGCACGGCGCTCTGGTGGTTGGCGATCAAGCGCAACGATTCCAGGCGGATGGTGGCGATGTTGGCCGCGCTGTCATGGATGCTCTCGATGCTCGGCATCCACGATTCCTCGATGACCGTCGCACTCTCGCGCAGGGTCGCCATCTGACCCAGGCCGAACAGTCCGACCAGCACCAGAAGGCTGGCCAACACGGCAAAACTCAAGCTCGCGCGCAAACCTATGCGCATATTCCTTATAGGCATCTAAAGTGCTCCTTGGGCATTTTGGGAGGTAGTCCTCGTGTACCGAGGATCTTGTTTTTAGGCGGGTGAAGGCGGGTGTATATCAAAGAGCCATCATCTTGGTAAGGCCGATTCTCGAGCGCTTTTCACTTCAGGGAAAAGCAGAAAGCGCAGCGGCTGTCGATCGCGTAAGCGCGGGTTGGATCCGAAAGCCTGATAATCAGAGGGCTGTAGATGAATCGATTAAGTAGTGGAGCGATGACTGCAGAGGATGTTTGCTGACCGAACGGTCGATTAAAAAAACTCGAAAAAAACACCACTCCTGAGTGATTCATTTATTTTCTGACCGAAATTACGCTTCTCCTGCACCCGGTTCACTGGCTAAGCTCAGGCCTTCCGAATTCCCGCAGAGGTCTCACCATGCCGCAGCAATGGCCAGCCGCCGACATCGCTCGAATGATCCTCGATGGCTTTGACGATTACCGCGAGCATTTCCGCCAGATCACCGACGGCGCCCGGGCTCGCTTCGAGCAGGCCAAGTGGCAGGAGGCGCAGGTCGCCTCGGCGGCGCGGATCAACCTCTACGAAGAGAAAGTCAGCGAAACGGTCGACCGGCTGCACGTCGCTTTCGACGCCGATACGCTGGATGTCAGCTGCTGGCCCCTGGTCAAAAGCGCCTACATCAGCCTGATCGACCTGCGCTTCGACGATGAACTGTCCGAGACCTGGTACAACTCTATCTTCTGCGGGCTGTTCAGCCATGACCTGATCAGCGACGGCTGCATGTTCATCCACACCACCCGGCCGAGCCTGCGTCGGGCGCGCGCCGCGCAGACCCGCACCTACAAGCCCCAGGGCAAGCTGTCCGACATGCTGGCGAGCATTTTTGCCGACTATCGCTTCAGCGAGGATTACGCCGATCTGTCGGGCGACTTGCATCGTCTCGAAGCACAATTGCGCGAGAACCTGCCGGACTGGGTGTGCAAGGACCCGGAACTCAACGTCGAGTTGTTTTCTTCGGTGCTTTACCGCAACAAGGGCGCGTACCTGGTGGGCCGAATTTTCACCCGGGACGAGCAGTGGCCGCTGGTGATTCCGCTGCTGCACCGCGAAGGGCGGGGGATTCAGATCGATGCGTTGATCACCGATGAAGCCGACGTGTCGATCATCTTCTCGTTCACCCGTTCGTACTTCATGGTCGACGTGCCGGTGCCGGCGGAGTTCATCGGTTTCCTGCGGCGCATTCTGCCGGGCAAGCACATCGCCGAGTTGTACACCTCGATCGGTTTCTACAAACACGGTAAATCCGAGTTCTACCGGGCGCTGATCAACCACCTGGCCAACACCGACGACCAGTTCATCATGGCCCCCGGTGTGCGCGGCATGGTGATGAGCGTGTTCACCTTGCCGGGGTTCAACACCGTATTCAAAATCATCAAGGACCGTTTCTCGCCGTCGAAAAACGTCGACCGCGCGACGGTGATCGAGAAGTACCGTCTGGTGAAAAGTGTCGACCGGGTCGGGCGCATGGCCGATACCCAGGAGTTCGCCGACTTCCGTTTCCCGTTGAGCAAGTTCGACCCGGCGTGTCTGGAAGAATTGCTCGAGGTGGCCGCCTCCACGGTCTCGGTGGAGGACGACACCGTGTTGATCCGCCACTGCTGGACCGAACGGCGGATGACGCCGTTGAACCTGTATCTGGAAAACGCCAACGAGGCGCAGGTGCGCGAGGCGCTGGAAGATTACGGTCTGGCGATCAAGCAACTGGCTGCGGCGAACATCTTTCCCGGCGACATGCTGCTGAAAAACTTCGGCGTCACCCGTCACGGTCGCGTGGTGTTTTATGACTACGACGAGATCTGCTTCCTGACCGAAGCCAACTTCCGCCACATCCCGCAACCGCGCACGCCGGAAGATGAGATGGCGTCCGAACCGTGGTATTCGATCGGACCGCTGGATGTCTTCCCCGAGGAGTTTCCGCCGTTCCTGTTCGCCGATTCCGGTCAGCGGCGCTTGTTCGATCAGTTGCATGGCGAGTTGTACAACGCCGATTACTGGAAAAGCCTGCAGGAAGCCATTCGCGGCGGCAAAGTGATCGATGTGTTCCCGTATCGGCGCAAAGGCCTGGATAACGAATAACGCACTCTGAGTGAATCCCTTGGCCACAAAAGCAGGTTGCATTCGTCGCCGCGTGCGCAAATCTGCGACAATCCGCCCCCTGCGCCACTAGACGACTTATTGCGTACCTGATGACTGACGAATCGCCTTCCATCGACAAACTGCTGAAAAACCTCGATCACGCCATGCTTGCCGACCGCCACCGGCTGCGGCGGCAGTTGCTTGAGCTGCGCAAGAAACCCGACGAAGCCAAGCTGGCCCTGTGGGTGACGCGCATGCAGGCATCCTGTGATCAGGTGCTGGCGCGGCGTGCCAGCCTGCCGGTGATTCGTTACGACGACAGCCTGCCGATCGCCGCCAAGCGCGACGAAATCAAGGAGGCGCTGCTCAAGCATCAGGTGCTGATCATCGCCGGCGAAACCGGCTCGGGTAAAACCACCCAGTTGCCGAAAATCTGCCTGGAAATCGGTCGTGGCCAGCACGGCCTGATCGGCCACACCCAACCGCGTCGAATTGCGGCACGCAGCGTGGCGAGCCGGGTTGCCGAAGAACTGGCGACGCCGCTGGGCGCGCTGGTCGGCTATCAGGTGCGGTTCGAGGATCAGAGCGATTCCAACACCCTGATCAAACTGATGACCGACGGCATCCTGCTGGCGGAAACCCAGAACGATCGCTACCTCGAACGCTACGACACGATCATCGTCGACGAAGCCCACGAACGCAGCCTCAACATCGACTTCCTGCTCGGTTACCTGAAAACCCTGCTGCCCCGTCGCCCGGACCTGAAAGTCATCATCACCTCGGCGACCATCGACCTGGAGCGCTTCTCCAAGCACTTCGACGATGCGCCGATCGTCGAGGTCTCCGGTCGGACCTTCCCGGTGGAAACCTGGTATCGCCCGCTGACCCTGGAGCAGGACGAAGAGGGCAACCGTGTCGAAGACGACCTGACCGTGGACCAGGCGATCCTCGCCACCCTCGACGAAATCGCCGCGTTCGAGCGCAGCGAGCGCAAGAGCCCTGGCGATGTGCTGGTGTTCCTGCCCGGCGAGCGCGAGATTCGCGACGCCGCCGACATGCTGCGCAAGGCCCAGCTCAAGCACACCGAAATCCTGCCGCTGTACGCGCGGCTTTCACCGGCCGAACAGCAGCGGATTTTCCAGTCGCACCCGGGGCGTCGCGTGGTCCTGGCGACCAACGTCGCGGAAACCTCGCTGACCGTGCCGGGCATTCGTTACGTGATCGACAGCGGCACCGCGCGCATCAGCCGTTACAGCTACCGCGCCAAGGTCCAGCGCCTGCCCATCGAAGCGATTTCCCAGGCCAGCGCCAATCAGCGTAAAGGTCGTTGCGGGCGGGTCGAGCCGGGCATTTGCATCCGCCTCTACAGCGAAGAAGATTTCATCGGCCGTCCCGAATTTACCGACCCGGAAATCCTGCGGACCAACCTCGCGGCCGTGATCTTGCAGATGCTGCACCTGCGCCTCGGCGAGATCACCGATTTCCCGTTTATCGAGCCGCCGGATGGCAAGGCGATCAGCGACGGTTTCAACCTGCTGCAAGAACTCTCGGCGGTGGACCGCAACAGCCAGCTGACCCCGCTCGGTCGCCAGTTGGCGCGGCTGCCGGTGGACCCGCGCATGGGTCGCATGCTGCTGGAGGCGGCAAAACTCGGCAGCTTGCAGGAAGTGCTGATCGTCGCCAGTGCGATGTCGATTCAAGACCCGCGCGAACGTCCGCCGGAGCGTCAACAAGCAGCGGATCAGGCCCACGCCCAATGGAAAGACGTGGACTCGGACTTCGCCGGGCTGGTCAATCTGTGGCGTGGTTTTGAAGAGCAGCGCCAGGCGTTGACGGCGAGTCCGCTGCGTAACTGGTGCCGCAAGAATTTCCTGAATTACCTGCGACTGCGCGAGTGGCGCGACTCGCACCGTCAGCTGAGCCTGATCTGCCGCGACATGCAGTTGAGCCTCAACAAAGAGCCGGCGGATTACCCGAAACTGCACAAAGCCGTGTTGTCCGGATTGCTCAGCCAGATCGGCCAGAAAACCGAGGACGGCGATTACCTCGGCGCCCGTCAGCGGCGGTTCTGGATTCACCCGTCATCGGGCCTGGGCAAGAAGCGTCCGCAATGGCTGATGACCGCCGAGCTGGTGGAAACCACCAAGCTCTATGCGCGTATGGTCGCCAAGATCGACGCCGACTGGATCGAGCCGCTGGCCGGGCACCTGATCAAGAAAAACCACTTCGAACCCCATTGGGAGAAGAAGCGCGGACAGGTCGTGGCATTCGAGCAGATCACCTTGTTCGGGCTGATCGTGGTCGGTCGCCGGCCGGTGCATTACGGGCCGGTCGATCCGGTGGTCTCCCGCGAGTTGTTCATTCGTGAAGCGCTGGTGCGTGGCGAGATTCAGTCAAAGGCCAAATGCCTGACCGCCAACAAACAACTGCTGGAACAACTCGACGAACTGGAAGCCAAGGCCCGTCGCCGCGACATTCTGGCGGACGAAGAAACCCTGTTCGCCTTCTACGACGCACGGCTGCCGGCGGAGATTCATCAGACTGCGACCTTCGACAGCTGGTACCGGGTCAACAGCCAGAAAGACCCGCAGTTGCTGATCATGCGCGAAGAAGACGTGCTGGCCCGCGAGGCCAGTGAAGTCACCGCCGCGCATTACCCGGACACCTTGCACATCGGCGATCTGGAACTGTCGCTCAGTTACCACTTCGAACCGAATCATCCGCGCGACGGCGTGACCCTGCGCGTGCCGGCGCCGTTGTTGCCGATGCTGCCGCCGGAACGTCTGGAATGGCTGGTGCCGGGTGTCATCGAGGCCAAGTGCATCGCGCTGGTGCGCAACCTGCCCAAGGCGCTGCGCAAGAATTTCGTGCCGGTGCCGGATTTCGTCAAAGCCGCGTTGCAGCGCATGACCTTCGCCGAGGGTTCGCTGCCTCAAGCGTTGGGTCGCGAATTGCTGCGCATGACCGGCGCCCGGGTCAGTGATGAAGCCTGGGCGGAAGCAGCGCAGCAAGTAGAAAGCCATCTGCGCATGAACCTGGAAATCGTCGACGGCCAGGGCAAGTTCCTTGGCGAAGGACGGGATCTGGCGGAGTTGACCGCTCGATTTGCTGAAGCGAGCCAGGCGGCTTTGGCGGTGCCGCAGACCGCAAAAAGCCAACAGCCGGTGGAAGCGAAAGTCTTCGCGGCCGTGGCAGAGAAGACTCAACAGAAGATCGCCGGGCTGTCGATGACGGTGTATCCGGCGCTGGTGGAAGAGGCCGGCACGGTCAAGGAAGGGCGGTTCTCGACGCCGGCCGAAGCCGAGTTCCAGCATCGCCGCGCCTTGCAGCGCCTGCTGATGCAACAGCTGGCCGAGCCGGCGAAATTCCTGCGCGGCAAGTTGCCGGGGCTGACCGAACTGGGCCTGATGTACCGCGAGATGGGGCGCATCGACGCTCTGGTGGAAGACATTCTGCTGGCCAGCCTCGACAGCTGCATCCTCGATGGCGAAGACCCGCTGCCGCGTGACGGCGCCGGGCTGGCGGCACTGGCCGAGCGCAAACGCGGCGCCTGGACCGAGCACGCCGAGCGGCTGGCGAAGCTGACCCTGGAAATTCTCAAGCTCTGGCACGGCCTGCAAAAACGCTTCAAGGGCAAGATCGATCTGGCGCAGGCCGTGGCCCTGAATGACATCAAGCAGCAGCTCAGTCATCTGGTGTATCCGGGTTTTGTCCGCGAAACGCCGATGCAGTGGCTCAAGGAACTGCCGCGTTACCTCAAAGCCATCGAGCAGCGCTTCGAGAAACTCGGTGCGCAGGTGCAGAAGGATCGGGTCTGGAGCGGTGAGTTGTCCGGCCTCTGGAACCAATACCAGACCCGCGCCAGCAAACACGCCCAGGAAGGCAAGCGCGATCCGCAACTTGAGCTGTATCGCTGGTGGCTGGAGGAATACCGGGTTTCGCTGTTTGCCCAACAGTTGGGGACCAAAGTGCCGATTTCCGACAAGCGCCTGAACAAACAGTGGAGCCAGGTCGAACCGTAGACTACGGGCTTGCACGATACCTGTGGGAGCGGGCTTGCCCGCGATGGGGCCATCACATTCAACATCTATGTTGCCTGTCAGGCCGCCATCGCGGGCAAGCCCGCTCCCACAGGTTTATGTAGTGCCTGTGGAAGCTGCTTCATCCAGCAAAAAGGCGCCAAAACCCAACGTTTATGGCAAACTTCGCGCCTATAAACGCCGGTCCCGCGGTTTTGAGCCTCTCAAGGTTCGGGCGGAACGGAATAAAGCGATGCCAGGTTTGATTCCTCTGACGGGAACAGACCCTTTATGTGTTGGTACGTCGGTGCCAATGCTTTCTGCCTGAACAGATTAGAGAAACGACCATGCATAACGTCGTCATCAGCGGCACCGGCCTGTACACCCCGGCCAACAGCATTTCCAACGAAGAGCTGGTGCAGTCTTTCAACGCTTACGTCGCGCTGTTCAACGCCGACAACGCCGACGCCATCGCCCGTGGCGAAGTCGAAGCGTTGACCGAATCCAGCGCAGCGTTTATCGAAAAGGCTTCCGGCATCAAAAGCCGTTTTGTCATGGACAAGGACGGCATTCTCGATCCGCAACGCATGGCGCCACGCCTGCCGGAGCGTTCGAACGACGAGTGGTCGGTCCTCTGCCAGATGGCCATTGGCGCAGCTGAACAAGCCTTGCAGCGTGCCGGCAAAACCGCCGCCGACATCGACGGCGTGATCGTCGCCTGCTCCAACCTGCAACGTGCCTACCCGGCCATCGCCATCGAAGTTCAGGAAGCGCTGGGCATCCAGGGTTTCGGTTTCGACATGAACGTTGCCTGCTCCTCGGCGACATTCGGTATTCAGGCGGCCGCCAACAGCGTGCAACTGGGCCAGGCCCGGGCTGTCCTGATGGTCAACCCGGAAGTCTGCACCGGTCACCTGAACTTCCGTGACCGCGACAGTCACTTCATCTTCGGCGACGCGGCCACCGCCGTGATCATCGAGCGCGCCGACCTGGCGACGTCCAAGTATCAATTCGACGTGGTCAGCACCAAGCTGTTGACCAAGTTCTCCAACAACATCCGCAACAACTTCGGCTTCCTCAACCGCGCGGCGGAAGAGGGTATCGGTGCCAAGGACAAGCTGTTCGTGCAGGAAGGCCGCAAGGTGTTCAAGGAAGTCTGCCCGATGGTGGCCGAGCTGATCGGCGCGCATTTGGAAGAGAACCAGCTCAACGTCGGCGACGTGAAGCGCTTCTGGCTGCACCAGGCCAACCTCAGCATGAACCACCTGATCGTGAAGAAACTGTTGGGCCGCGAAGCCACCGAAGAAGAAGCGCCGGTGATTCTCGACACCTATGCCAACACCAGCTCCGCCGGTTCGGTGATTGCGTTTCACAAGAACCAGGACGATCTGGCCGCCGGTTCGCTGGCCGTGCTCAGCTCGTTTGGCGCCGGTTACTCGATTGGTAGCGTGATTCTGCGCAAGCGTTGATCGCAAGGCTGAAGAGCTTTTGTGGCGAGGGGATTTATCCCCGTTGGGCGGCTTCGCCACCCAACGGGGATAAATCCCCTCGCCACAGATAAATCCCCTCGCCACAGATAAATCCCTTCACACAGATAAATCCTCCTCGCCACAGGTGTTGGCAGGTTCAGAAATAAAAAAACTCGCGTTGCAGTATCGGACGGATGATGGGGACCGATACCACAACGCGAATTTGTAAAAGCAGTCCGGGCTTCCTTGCCCGGGCCGTGTAGCAGGGATCAGAACTTGGCTTCAGCATCCAGTTGCAGGGTGTTGATTTTCGAGTCCCGCAGAGTGGCGTTGGTGTAGTCGGAATCAGCCATGAAGTACGTCGCGCCGAGGGCGAAGTTCTTGTCGATCTCGTAGCTCACTTTCAACTTGCTGCCGCGCGAACCGGTGAAACCGTTGGCGAAGTCGGAGTCGGTGAAGGCACCGACCACCGCGTTACGCTGTACGTCGCGATAGTTGTAGTCCACGCCGAAGCCGAAGACGTTGGTCTTGGCGCCGACCAGCCAGCCCATGTCCTGATCGTTGCTGGCATCGTCGTTGTTGACGACTTGACCGTACAGCGACAGCGGCATTGGCAGGCCACCGATGTCGAGCTGACCAAAGCCTTCGTACAGTTTGAACTGCTCGTTTGCCGTGTTGCCGTTAATGGCCAGTCGGCAGGTGTTCGCAGCACACGTATTGTTGATGTCGTTGTCGTTGTCGTAAGCGTAGAGACTGCCGCCCAACGTCATTTTCAAGTTGTCGGTGATCGCGAAGCGCGCGCCCAACTGACCTGCGTACAGACGCAGGTCGTGACGGAACTGCTTGCCGTCGCCGTCGACGTTGTCCTTCAGGGTGTAGTGGCCGGCGCTACCAAACAGCTCGGTGCTGCCGCCCAGCGGGTATTTGTAAGTCAGTGCCAGACCTTCCGGGCTGATGTCGCTATCCCAGATGATGTCGCCCATGCTCACCCATTGCTGTGGCATCTTGCCGCCAACGAGGTGCAGGTTCTTGATGGCGTCAGGGTGGTAGTCGACGTAACCCTGGTCCAGCCAGATATCCTTCTTGGTGAAGTTGTTGTCCAGACTCTGGTTGGTGGAGCGAGGATCGTTGTCGCTGCCAGTGGCAATACGGATGCCAGTGTCCACTTGCGGGTTGATTGCCGTGTAGGCACCCAGGCGGACACGAATACGCTGACGATCCTGGTCGCCGGAGTTTGATACGCCATCGTTCTTGACCGTTTCCTGGCGGAAACGCACGTCACCCTTGAACTGGGTCTTGGCAGCCCACGCCAGTTTCTGGTCGAAGGTGCTCAGTGCTTCGGTTTTCTTCGCGGTGGCTGCGATCTGCTCGTTGGTCTCTTGTTGAGCCTGACGGGCGATTTGCTGTTCTTTCTGATCCCGGGCCAGTTCGGCTTGCAGTTCGCTGTACTGCGCGTTGGTAATCGAACCGTTAGCCTTCAGCATGTCGAGCAGTTTGGCGTCGACTGCGGCGCTGGCCGGAACACTCATGGCCAGCAGCAGCCCGCCACACAGGGCCGCCGCAGTTTTCGTGGAAGCAAGACGCATATCAATCTCCGAAGATGAGAGGGGATGACTGAGCCATCCGGGGCACAACCGACCGCAAAGGGACGGAAAACAGTGGCCGGGTGCTATAACCCGGCGCTCTAAAAACAGGCGCCAGTATCGCGATGGTTTATTACAAAGCAGTGGCAATGTGATGGCGTCTCGATGACGATACAAAGATCGATGAACTTTCTATTCCGGGCCCTGTCGGCGGATTGCGGGTGTGGGTTGCGCCTCTATAGGCGATACTCGCGAGGCTTTTACGCCAAGAAGTGGAGAGGGAAGTGATGCCGCTGCAACGTCTGGAAAAATTGTCTGATATAGCTCCGCACACCTGGGATGCCCTGGTGCCGGATAATCAGCCGTTTCTGCGCCATGCCTTTCTCAGCGCACTGGAGGACAGCGGCAGCGTCGGTCCGCATTCCGGGTGGCAGCCCGAACATTTGTTGCATATGGAAGGTGATCGGTTGATCGCCGCGCTGCCCAGCTACCGCAAATGGCACTCCTATGGCGAGTACGTGTTCGATCACGCCTGGGCCGATGCATGCGAGCGTGCCGGCATCGACTATTACCCCAAACTGCTGACCGCCGTGCCCTTCAGCCCGGTCAGCGGACCGCGTTTGCTGGCGGCCACGGTCGAGGACGGTTTCGAACTGCTGAAGAGTTTGCCCGGCTACCTTGAGATCGAAGAACTCTCCAGCGCTCACATCAATTTCACAGATGCGTTCACCGACGCGGCACTGGCCGAACAACCTGGCTGGCTGCAGCGCATCGGCTGTCAGTACCACTGGCAGAATCGCGGGTATCGGGATTTTCAGGACTTCCTCGACGTCCTCAGTTCACGCAAACGCAAGCAGATGCGCAAAGAACGCGAGCAGGTGGCGGGGCAGGGCTTCGAGTTCGAATGGCTGGAAGGTCGGCAACTGGATCAGGCGCAGTGGGACTTCGTTTACGCCTGTTACGCCAACACCTACGCAGTGCGTCGGCAACGGCCTTATCTGACGCGGGAATTTTTCAGCCTGTTGGCCGAACGCATGCCGGAATCCATCCGGGTGGTGTTGGCCAGACAAGGCTCACGACCGGTGGCCATGGCCTTCAGTCTTGTCGGTGGCGACAGTTTTTATGGCCGTTACTGGGGCTGTCTGGCGGAGTTCGATCGGCTGCACTTCGAGACGTGTTTCTATCAAGGCATGGACTACGCGATTGCCAACGGCTTTCAGCGTTTCGATGCCGGTGCGCAGGGTGAACACAAATTGATTCGCGGGTTTGAACCGGTGATCACCCATTCCTGGCACTACTTGCGCCATCCCGGCCTGAAAGCGGCGGTCAAGGATTTCCTGCAACAGGAGCGTCTCGGCGTGCTGGCGTATGCCGAGGAAGCGAGGACCGCCTTGCCTTATCGGCAGGACTGATCCTCATCCGTTGGGCTCAGGTGCCTTCCTTGTCCAGCCATCGATAGGTCACGCCACCGATCACCGCGCCGAGCAGCGGTGCGACCCAGAACATCCACAATTGCGCGATGGCCCAGCCGCCGACAATCAGTGCCGGGCCGGTGCTGCGGGCCGGGTTGGCCGAGGTGTTGGTGATGGGGATCGAGATCAGGTGGATGAGTGTCAGGGCCAGGCCGATGGCAATCGGAGCCAGCCCGGCGGGCGCACGTTTGTCGGTGGCGCCGAGGATGATCAGCACAAACATCGCCGTCATCACCAACTCACAGACAAAGCCTGCGGCCATCGAGTATTTACCGGGGGAGTGTTCGCCGTAGCCGTTGGAAGCGAGGCCGGCGGAGAGGTCGAAGCCTTCCTTGCCACTGGCGATGTAGTAGATCAGCGCGGCGGCGATGATCCCGCCGATGACCTGGGCAATGATGTATGCGGGTAGCTCTTTGGCCGGGAATCGACCACCGACGAACAAACCGACCGATACGGCGGGGTTGAGATGGCAACCGGAGATATGGCCGATGGCGAAGGCCATGGTCAGCACGGTCAGGCCAAACGCGATGGCTACACCGAGCACGCCGATTCCCAGGGGAGATGACGCGGCGAGCACTGCGCTGCCGCAACCTCCCAGTACCAGCCAGAACGTACCTAACAACTCAGTGACTGAACGTTTGAACAGAGACATGAGATCTTCCTTGATAGGCAGGCTATCGAGACTTAATCGAGTTATGCATCCTGCGGGTTTACGGCAGGCTCATCTTTAGAACCTTGGCTGAGTACAGCAGGGTTTTTCTGGAATTCCAGTGGGCATGAGTAACGGGTTATGGCGGTTTATTGGATTGGGGTTGGGATTGGGATTGGGATTGGGATTGGGGGCATATCCGTTTCTTCGGTGAAGGCGGCTATTGGTTCCGCTTTTACAGCGGGTTACTTGGAAAAGCGCCAAGTAACCAAGCGCCAAGCGCCCCTGACGTACGGTGCCTCGCCTAGGCTCGGCATTCCCTCGCTCCGGTCCTGCTCCGTGGGCCCGCCGCCATCGGCCATCCATGGCCGGGGGCGGCTACCGCGGCATCCTTGCCGCGGTGCCCACTACGCAGAACCTGCGCTCGGCCTTCCGACGGGGCAGATCAAGATCAAAAGCCAAAGCGAGGCGGCCTGATAGCCGGCCTGAAGTTCGTCAGGATCATCGGGGAGAACACCCATGTCATGCCCGCCAACAATCCACTGTGGGAGCGGGCTTGCTCGCGAAGGCGGCCTCGCAGACGACCTGCTCTTGCGGATGTCCCCGGAACCCTGTGGGAGACGATCTGTTTTTGCGGATGTACCCAGAACCCTGTGGGAGACGATCTGTTCTTGCGGATGTCCCCGGAACCCTGTGGGAGACGATCTGTTTTTGCGGATGTCCCCGGAACCCTGTGGGAGACGATCTGTTCTTGCGGATGTCCCCGGAACCCTGTGGGAGCTGGCTTGCCAGCGATAGACGTCCAGACACCGCGTTCATTCAGACAGCACACGTCATCGTTAACGACCATCGCTGGCAAGCCAGCTCCCACAGGGGAATGCGTACGCTTGAAGAGCCAGGTCGGCCGGTAGGCCGCCTCGGTTGCATTGGCGGCGGGCCCACGGAGCAGGACCGGAAGGAGGGCATGGCGAGCCACCGTACGAAAGGGGTAAAAGCGCTTGGTTACTTGGCGCTTCTCCAAGTAACCCGCCATAAGGGCGGAACCAATATCAGCCGTTACCGAAAAAACGGATATACACCCAAAGCCTCAATCGATCCCGACAAACCCCCCAGTCTGGTGCTGCCACAACCGCGCATACAACCCACCATGCGCCAACAGCTCAGCATGGGTCCCCGTCTCGGCAATCTTGCCTTTCTCAAGCACCACCAGCCGGTCCATCCGCGCTATGGTCGAGAGCCGGTGGGCGATGGCAATCACGGTTTTACCCTGCATCAGGGTCTCGAGACTTTCCTGGATCGCCGCTTCAACCTCCGAGTCCAGCGCGGAGGTGGCTTCGTCCATGATCAGGATCGGCGCGTCCTTGAGCAGCACCCGTGCGATGGCGATCCGCTGACGCTGGCCGCCGGAGAGTTTCACCCCGCGTTCACCCACATGCGCATCAAACCCGGTACGCCCTTCGGCGTCCGACAGCAAGGGAATGAACTCGTCGGCACGGGCCTTGTGCACCGCTTCCCAGAGCTCGGCGTCGGTGGCATCGGGTTTGCCGTAAAGCAGGTTGTCGCGGATCGAGCGATGCAGCAGCGACGTGTCCTGGGTGATCATGCCGATGCGCTCGCGCAGGCTTTCCTGACCGACGTCAGCGATGTTCTGGCCGTCGATCAGGATTTGCCCGCCCTGCACGTCATAGAGGCGCAACAGCAGGTTGACCAAGGTCGATTTGCCGGCACCGGACGGACCGATCAAGCCGATTTTCTCACCGGGTTTGATCGTCAGGTTGAGGTCGCCGATGATCCCGCTCTTCTTGCCGTAGTGAAAATCCACGTGTTCGAAGCGTACTTCGCCACGGGCAACGGCCAGCGGTTTCGCTTCTTCACGGTCGGTGACGCTGACCGGTTGCGAGATGGTCTGCAAACCGTCCTGAACCATGCCGATGTTTTCGAAGATGCCAGTGACCACCCACATGATCCAGCCAGACATGTTGACGATCCGGATCACCAGGCCGGTGGCCAGGGCGATGGCGCCGACGGTGATCAGCGACTGCGTCCACAACCACAACGCCAGGCCGGTGGTGGTGACGATCAGCAAGCCGTTCATGCTGGTGATGACCACGTCCATGCTGGTGACCACGCGGCCGGCCAGTTGGGCTTTTACGGTCTGTTCTTCGATGGCTTCCTTGGCGTATTGCTGTTCGAAGTTGGTGTGGGCGAACAGCTTCAGCGTGGTGATGTTGGTGTAGCCGTCGACGATCCGGCCCATGAGCTTGGAGCGCGCATCCGAGGACACCACGGAGCGTTCTTTCACCCGTGGCACGAAATACCAGAGGGCGCCGATGTAGGCGGCGATCCAGGTCAACAACGGAATCATCAGGCGCCAGTCGGCTTCGGCGAACAGCACCAGCGAACTGATCGCGTAGATCAGCACATGCCACAGCGCGTCCACCGCTTGCACGGCCGAATCGCGCAGCGAGTTGCCGGTCTGCATGATGCGTTGGGCGATGCGCCCGGCGAAGTCGTTCTGGAAGAAATTCAGGCTCTGCTTGAGCACGTAGCTGTGGTTCTGCCAGCGGATCATGCTGGTCATGCTGGGGCTCAGGGTCTGGTGCACCAGCAGGTCATGCAGGCCCACGAACACCGGGCGCAGGATTAGCGCCACGACGGCCATCCAGGCCAGTTCGATGCCGTGTTCCTTGAAGAAGTTGACGTTCGGCGTGCCTTGGGCCAGGTCGATGATGCGGCTCAGGTAACTGAACAGCGCCACTTCGATCAATGCGCCGAACAGGCCGACGGTCAGCAGGGCCGCGAAACTCGGCCAGACCTGCTTCAGGTAATAGGTATAGAAGGGGAAAACACGGTCGGGCGGAGCCGCCGTCGGGGCGTCACGGAATACGTCAATCAGTTGTTCAAAACGGCGATAAAGCATTTGTTCTCCGCCCGCGTACGGGCTCTCCTTTAAACGATATGAGCGGCGCCGGATACCGGCGGCCGCTCAACACTCCCTGTGCATTTGGGTCTTAGTCGATGCGCTTGGCCGACTTGATGAACACAGGATCGGCAGGCACATCTTTCATGCCGCCACGGGTGGTGGTTTGCGAGTTGACGATGACGTCCACGATATCCATGCCTTTCACGACTTTACCGAAGACTGCATAGCCATCGCCCTGGTCCAGGAAATCGTTGTCCTTGACGTTGATGAAGAACTGGCTGGTGGCCGAATCCGGCACGGAAGTACGGGCCATCGACAGCGTGCCACGCACGTTATGCAGGCCGTTCTTGGACTCGTTCTTGATCGGTGACTTGGTTTCTTTTTGTTGCATTTGTTGGGTGAAACCACCGCCCTGGACCATGAAGCCAGGAATCACGCGGTGAAAAATCGTGTTGTTGTAGAAGCCGCTGTCGACGTACTCAAGAAAGTTCTTGGTACTGATCGGTGCCTTGACCGGGTCCAGTTCGATTTCGATCTGACCGTTGGTGGTTTCCAGCAGTACGTGCGGCGCCTTGGCGGGCGTGGCGGCCATCAGGTTGGCGGCAAACAGAACGGAGCCAGCGACGAGGGCGATTTTTTTCAGCATGGGTCAGTGATCCTGAGGGTAGTGGTGTCGACTGCGGTGAGAAACTCGAGCAGGGTTTGGTTGAAGCGTTCGGGTTGATCCAGCGGGGTGGCGTGGCGCGAATCGGCGATCACCACCAGCCGCGCATCGGGCAGCAGTTTTACGTACGTCTCCTTCAGCGACACCGGTGTGTAGTCACGGTCGGCGCTGACGATGAGGGTTGGACAGGACACTCTGGAAAGTCGTTCCTGAACACCCCAGCCAACGATCGCGTCGAAGCTGGCGAGATAAGCACGTTTGTCATTTTTTGCCCAGCGCTCGGCCATCTTTTGACGCAATTCGGCCTGTTCCGGTTTCGGGAACAGTTTGGCGCCCAAGGCTTTGCCGATGGCGCCCAGACTGAGCGCACGCATCAGGCTCCAGCGTTTGAACCACTGCCAATAATCGTCACGACTGCGCAATTTGACCTCGGGTGCGCTGTTGACGATGCACAGGCTTTTGAGCAATTGCGGCTGATCCACCGCCAGCTGAAAGCCGATCATGCCGCCCATCGAAAGTCCCACATAATGTGTCGGGCCGAGGTTCAGATGTTCGATCAGGGCGATCAGGTCGGCGCTGAACCCGGCGATGCTGTAGCGCTCGCGGGGTTTGTCCGAGCGACCGTGACCGCGCACATCCGGCACGATCACCCGGTAGTGGGCAGACAGTGCCGGGATCTGTTTTTCCCAGTCCAGCGTGCTGGAACCCAGCCCGTGGACCAGCAGCAACGGCGCGCCGTGACCATATTCCTCATAGTGCAGGTTACAACCTTCGTGTTCGAAATAGGCCATGGGTTCACTCCGTGTCAGGCTTGTTCAGGGGCGGCGAAGGGCGCATCCAGCGGCGCGGTATCGAACGTGCGCAGCAGTTCGATGAGGATCTGCGTCGCCGGGCCCAGCGGTTTGTCCTTGTTCGAATACAGGTAGAAGCTCGGGTTACGGCTGCCGCCCTGATCCAACGGTAGCAGCTTGAGCGTCCCTTCCTTCAGTTCACGTTCGATCATGTGCCGCGGCAACCACGCAAAACCCAGCCCGCTGCCGACAAACGTGGCGGCGGTGGCCAGGCTGCCGACGGTCCAGCGCTGCTCGGCGCCGAGCCAGCCGACATCCCGCGGTTGCTGGCGGCCGGAGTCGCGGATCACCACTTGCATCTGGCTTTCCAGGTCCTGGAAATTCAGTTCGCGGTTCAGGCGGTGCAGGGCGTGCTCGGGGTGGGCGACGGCGACGAATTCGACGTCACTCAATTCCGCGCCCAGGTAACCGGGAATGCTGAAACCGGTGATTGCCAGATCGGCCACGCCTTCGAGCAGGACTTCCTCCACGCCCGACAACACTTCTTCGCGCAGTCGCACCCGGCAGCCGCGGCTTTGCGGCATGAACGCGGTCAAGGCGCGGACGAGGCGGGCGCTCGGGTAGGCGGCGTCGACCACCAGCCGCACTTCCGCTTCCCAGCCTTGTTCCATGTGATGCGCCAGGTCTTCCAGTTGACTGGCCTGTTTCACCAGTTGCCGCGAGCGGCGCAGCAACACGCCGCCGGCTTCGGTCAGCACAGCCTTGCGGCCGTCGATGCGCAGCAGGGGCACGCCGAGCTGGTCCTGCATGCGCGCCACGGTGTAGCTGACTGACGATTGCGAGCGGTGCAGCGCTTCGGCGGCCTGGGCGAAGCCGCCGTGGTCGACCACGGCCTGCAGCGTTCGCCATTGATCAAGGGTCACGCGGGGCGCTTTCATGTTGAGCTCCTCTTGTCCTAAGCTGGCAGTCCTTATTGGAGACTGCCGAATGAAAAAATTCTGTTATGTGGTGTTGGCGATGCTGCCGCTGACGGCCTTTGCTTACCCGATCGACGTACAAAAACAGTTGAACGGTATGAGCATCGACTACAACACGTATGACACGGATACCGACATCGCCTCCATTCAGGTGAACAACTACGGCAGCACCGATGCAGTCTGTAAGGTGGTTTTCAATAACGGTCCGGAAGCGCCACGCACCCGCAATATCGAAGTGGCTGCCGGCAAGCACAAAAATGCCACTGCCAAATTCAACCGGACCATCATCAAGATGCGCATCAATCTGACCTGCACTCCGAAATGACTCTGTAGGAGCGAGGCTTGCCCGCGAAGGCGATGCACCAGTCGACATCAATGTTGAATGACACGGCCCCTTCGCGGGCAAGCCTCGCTCCTACAGAAGGGTGCATTCAGCTTATAAACGAATTTATTGATGGGTTGTAGCAGTTATTTGCGCTTTTTCATCGATATGACACTGTTTAACCTTCACTCCATCGACTTACAACATTCTCAGATGGAGGCTACATCCCATGTCCCGCGTTCTGATCATCGAAAGCAGCGCCCGTCAGCAAGACTCGGTTTCCCGTCAACTGACCCAGACCTTCATCAGCCAGTGGAAAGCCGCACACCCCAACGACCAGATCACCGTGCGTGACCTCGCCGTCAACCCGGTGCCGCACCTGGACATCAACCTGCTGGGCGGCTGGATGAAACCCGCTGAGCAGCGCAGCGACATCGAACAGGTTTCCCTGGAGCGCTCCAACCAGTTGACCGACGAATTGCTGGCGGCGGACGTGCTGGTCATGGCCGCGCCCATGTACAACTTCGCCATTCCGAGCACCCTTAAAGCCTGGCTCGACCACGTGCTGCGTGCCGGCGTGACCTTCAAGTACACCGAGACCGGCCCGCAAGGCCTGCTCAGCGGCAAGCGCGCTTACGTACTGACCGCTCGCGGCGGGATCTACGCCGGTAGCACCGCGGATCATCAGGAACCCTACCTGCGTCAGGTCATGGGCTTCATCGGGATTCACGACGTGACCTTCATCCATGCCGAAGGCATGAACCTGGGCGGCGACTTCCAGGAGAAGGGACTGAACCAGGCCAACGCCAAGCTTTCCCTTGTCGCCTGATACGTTAATCGCCAGATAATCACTGGATGGTCTAGTGACCTGGCGCAACCCTTCAAGCCTGTACGCGCATCGACCTCCCTTTGCACTTGTTGCTCCTGAGTGCTGTAGCCCGATTGAACGCTTTAGCGAGATCGGGCTTTTTTTTGCCTGCGGTTTGATGAGTACACAGAGAACCCTGTGGGAGCGGGCTTGCCCGCGATGGCGGTGTGACAGGCAAAATTGAATTGACTGATACGCCGTCATCGCGGGCAAGCCCGCTCCCACAGGGATCTGTGGGCTCTCGCGATCGTCGGCAAAACCCGCTATCGTCGCCGCCATTCAAAACGAGGCGAGCATGGGCTATCTACTTTTTGTCACGCTGATCCAGGCGTTTTCCTTCAGTCTGATCGGCGAATACCTGGCCGGTCATGTCGACAGTTACTTTGCGGTGCTGGTGCGAGTGGTGCTGGCAGGACTGGTCTTCATTCCGTTGACCCGCTGGCGTTCGGTGGAACCGGCGTTCATGCGCGGCATGCTGCTGATCGGCGCGTTGCAGTTTGGCGTGACCTACGTCTGCCTGTACCTGAGCTTCCGGGTGCTGACGGTGCCGGAAGTGTTGCTGTTCACCATCCTCACACCCTTGCACGTGACCCTGATCGAAGATGCGCTGAACCGGCGCTTCAATCCGTGGGCGCTGGTCGCCGCACTGGTGGCCGTGCTTGGCGCGGCGGTGATTCGCTTTGACCGGATCAACCCGGACTTCTTCATGGGGTTCCTGTTGCTGCAACTGGCCAACTTCACCTACGCCGCCGGGCAGGTGCTTTACAAGCATCTGGTGGCGCGCCATCCGAGCGATCTGCCGCATTATCGGCGCTTCGGTTTTTTCTATCTCGGCGCATTGGCGGTGGCGTTGCCGGCCTTCCTGCTGTTCGGCAAACAGAATTTCCTGCCCGAAGCACCGCTGCAATGGGCCGTGCTGGTGTTCCTCGGCCTGGTGTCGACCGCGTTGGGGTTGTACTGGTGGAACAAGGGCGCGTGCCTGGTGAATGGCGGGACGCTGGCGGTGATGAACAATCTGCATGTGCCGGTGGGGTTGCTGATCAATTTGCTGATCTGGAATCAGCATGAAGAGCTCGGGCGATTGTTCCTGGGTGGTTCGGTGATTTTGATGGCGGTGTGGATCAGCCGGTTGGGTGTACGCCAACCGGCAGTCGCGCACTAAACCCTTGTGGGAGCGGGCTTGCTCGCGAAGAGGTCATGTCAGTCGACATTAATGTTGAATGACACACCGCATTCGCGAGCAAGCCCGCTCCCACAGGGGATTGCGGTGTTACATAACGTGTTTTTCAGGTTCGGGAATGTGGCTGGCGCCCAGCATGGCCGGGAGCAACCCGGCCCTTAGATCCCCGCCACTCGGCTGCTGATAAAGGCTTAGTCCGAACTCGGGCAGCACCGCCAGCAAGTAATCGAAAATGTCCCCCTGAATCCGCTCGTAATCCGCCCACACCGTGGTGCGCGTAAAACAGTAGATTTCCAGCGGAATCCCCTGCGCCGTCGTCTGCATCTGCCGCACCATGCAGGTCATGTTCGGCTGGATCTCCGGATGGCTCTTCAAATACGCCAGCGCATAGGCGCGGAAGGTCCCGATGTTGGTCATCCGCCGCCGGTTGGCCGACATGGCCGCGACGTTGCCCTGAGCCTCGTTCCAGGCCTTGAGTTCTGCCTGTTTGCGGGTGATGTAGTCGGTCAGCAGGTGCACCTGGGACAGCTTTTGCTCCTCGTCATCATGGATGAAGCGCACACCGCTGGCATTGATGAACAGGCTGCGTTTGATCCGCCGCCCACCCGACTGCTGCATGCCGCGCCAGTTCTTGAACGACTCGGACATCAGGCGCCAGGTCGGAATCGAAACGATGGTCTTGTCGAAATTCTGCACCTTGACCGTGTGCAGCGTGATGTCCACCACATCGCCATCGGCGCCGACTTGCGGCATCTCGATCCAGTCGCCGACCCGTAGCATGTCGTTGCTGGTCAGCTGCACACTGGCGACGAACGACAGCAGGGTGTCCTTGTAGACCAACAGAATCACCGCCGACATGGCGCCCAGCCCCGACAGCAGCAACAGCGGCGAGCGGTCGATCAACGTGGCGACGATGATGATCGCGCCAAACACGTACAAGACCATTTTCGTTAGTTGCACGTAGCCTTTGATGGAGCGGGTACGGGCATGCTCGGTGCGCGCATAGATATCCAGCAACGCGTTGAGCAGGGCGCTGATGGCCAACACCAGGAACAGAATGGTGAAGGCCAGCGCCGCGTTGCCGAGGAAAATCAGGCTGGTTTTGCTGAGTTCCGGTACCAGGTGCAGGCCGAACTGGATCAGCAGCGACGGCGTCATTTGCGCCAGGCGATGAAACACCTTGTTCTGCCGAAAGTCATTAACCCAATGCAACGCCGGTTGACGGCCCAGCATTTTTGTCGCATGAAGAATGAGGTAACGCGCCACTCGTCCGAGGGCCAGTGCCACCAGCAGCAGCAAAAGCAGCCCGAGGCTGGAATGCAGGAGCGGATGCTGATCGAGCGCACCCCAGAGGTCTTGGATGTTGAGCCAGAGCTGTTTGATATCCATGGGTAAAACCGTTCTTCTATAGGACGCGTCGGGGCGATTAGAGCATTTAAGACGCTTTGGATGACGTTTGAGGACAAAACAAGCAACAAAAAAGCCACTGTTTACGGTCGTTTGCATAAAGAAACTCGGCCTCGGCGCTCGAAACCGTTACCCTATGCAGCTGTTTTTTTGTATTTCTTCGAGGTAGCACCCGTGTTTTCCCAATTCGCCCTGCACGAACGCCTGCTCAAAGCCGTGGCCGAGCTTAAATTTGTCGAGCCAACGCCTGTGCAAGCAGCGGCTATTCCGCTGGCGCTCCAAGGGCGTGACCTGCGGGTGACAGCGCAAACCGGCAGCGGCAAAACCGCCGCCTTCGTCTTGCCGATCCTCAACCGTCTGATCGGCCCGGCGAAAATCCGCGTCAGCATCAAGACCCTGATCCTGCTGCCAACCCGCGAGCTGGCCCAGCAGACCATCAAGGAAGTCGAGCGTTTCGCTCAGTTCACGTTCATCAAGTCCGGTTTGATCACCGGCGGTGAAGACTTCAAGGTCCAGGCCGCCATGCTGCGCAAGGTGCCGGACATCCTGATCGGTACGCCAGGGCGGATGATCGAACAACTGAACGCCGGCAACCTCGACTTGAAAGAAGTCGAAGTGCTGGTCCTCGACGAAGCCGACCGCATGCTCGACATGGGTTTTGCCGAAGACGTGCAGCGTCTGGTGGAAGAGTGCACCAATCGCCAGCAGACCATGCTGTTCTCCGCCACCACCGGTGGTTCGGGTCTGCGCGAAATGGTCGCCAAGGTCCTGAACAACCCGGAACACCTGCAGCTGAACAACGTCAGCGATCTGAACGCGACCACCCGTCAGCAGATCATCACCGCTGACCACAACCAGCACAAAGAACAGATCGTGAACTGGCTGTTGGCCAACGAGACCTATCAAAAGGCCATCGTGTTCACCAACACCCGTGCCATGGCCGACCGCATCTACGGCCGCCTGGTCGCGCAGGAATACAAGGCATTCGTCCTGCACGGTGACAAGGATCAGAAAGACCGCAAGCTGGCCATCGACCGCCTGAAGCAGGGCGGTGTGAAGATCCTGGTTGCCACCGACGTTGCGGCTCGCGGCCTCGACGTGGACGGCCTGGACCTGGTGATCAACTTCGACATGCCGCGCAGCGGCGACGAATATGTTCACCGCATCGGTCGCACCGGCCGTGCCGGCAACGATGGCCTGGCCATCTCGCTGATCTGCCACGGCGACTGGAACCTGATGTCGAGCATCGAGCGCTACCTCAAGCAGAGCTTCGAGCGCCGCACCATCAAGGAAGTCAAAGGCACCTACGGCGGACCGAAAAAGGTCAAGGCCTCGGGCAAAGCCGTTGGCGTGAAGAAGAAAAAAGTCGACGCCAAGGGCGAGAAGAAGAAAACCGGCGCCAAGGCACCGACCAAGCGCAAGATCGCCAACCGCCCGAAGACCGACGCCCTGTCGCTGGTCAGCAAGGACGGCATGGCCCCGTTGAAACGCCGCAAGCCGGAAGCACCGGCTGCTGAATAAGGCGCGGTAGCGATCCCATAAAAAAACCGGACCCATGTCCGGTTTTTTTATGCCCATCAATCAAAACGCGGACCCCAACGTTTACCGAACAATCGAAATAGACCCCAACGCCAACGCCGCCAACAACATCACCCCCACCGTGCCAATCGTCCATTTCAAGGTCATGCGCTGGTTGTCGCCGTAATCCAGATCCAGCAACCCGCACAGCAGGTACGTGGACGCCACCAGCGGACTGAGCAAATGCACCGGTTGACCAATCAACCCGGCGATCGCCATTTCCTTGCCGCTGATGCCGTAGTGGCTGGCGGTTTCGGCGAGGATCGGCAACACGCCAAAGTAGAACGCGTCGTTGGTCAGCACGTAGGTGAACGGCATGCTGATGAACGCGGTGATGATCGACATCGAACTGCCGGCCCATTCCGGGATGACGTGGATCAGGCTTTCGGAAATGGCCTTGGTCATGCCCGTGCCGCCCATGATGCCGACGAAAATCCCTGCGGCGAAAATCAGCAGGGTCACCGCCATGACGTTGTCGGCGTGGCGCGCGATGACCGCTTTCTGGTCTTTCAGGTTCGGGAAGTTCACCACCAGCCCGATGCCGAACGCCAACATGAACAGCACCGCGGGCGGCATCACGGCGAGCATCATCATCGCGATCAGGGCGACGGTCAGCGCGGCGTTGAACAGAAAACGCCAGTCGTTCAGGCGAAACTCGGTGAAGTGTTCCAGCCCTTCATTGCCGTCGAGTTGCACCACGCCCAGGCGTCGCCGTTCCAGCCGACCCAGGTACAGCGCAACGAAAATCACCCACACCAGCCCGATGGCCATCAACGGCAGCATCGCCACGAACAGCTCGGTGATGTCCACCTTCATGGCGCTGGCCGCCCGGGAAAATGGCCCGGCCCACGGCAGAATGTTCATCACGCCAATGGCCAGCAGCAACACAGTGGCCATGACTTGCAGACGCACACCGGTGCGGCGATACAGCGGCAACAGCGCCGCGCAGGTGATGATGTAAGTGGTGGCGCCATCACCGTCCAGGCCGACGCAGATCCCCAGAATCGCCGTGCCCAGCACGATCTTCTGCGGATCGCCTTTCACCGCTTTGAGGATCAGCTTGACCAGCGGATTGAACAACCCGGCGTCGGTCATCATGCAGAAATACAGGATCGCAAAGGTCAGCATCACCCCGGTCGGGGCGAGCATTTTCAGGCCGTCGAACATCATCGGCCCCAGTGCAGTGGTGTAGCCGGCCAGGCAGGCAAAGGCGACCGGGACCAGCAGCAACGCCACCAGCGGGGACAGGCGTTTGCTCATCACCAGATACATGAAGCACGTGATCATCGAATAGCTGAGTAGAGTCAGCATGATTTCCCTCGTTTTTTATAGGTTTTGTCCGGGTATGACGGCGGGCGAAGCGACGCTTTGTCATTTGCTGTGTTCTGTCAGACAGAACATCATTCTTTTTGATGGAACAACTTTCCGATCAATTTTTTACGCTGTCAAGTTTTTGTCCGTTCGTTGACAAGCCACCGAGACCCGACAGATACTAAAAATAGAACAATATTCTGTCAGATAGAACGCATGTCGAAGTGCCCGAAAACACGGGCTCTCGTGGCGTATCAGGAGGGCTTGTGATGGGTCATTCGAACGAAATCGATATTCTGGTCAGCGAAGTCGGACCGCGTGACGGGCTGCAAAGCGTTTCGGCCACCATGCCGACCGGGCTGAAACTGAAATGGATCGCCGCGTTGGCGAATGCCGGGCTTCGCGAGATCGAAGTGGGGTCTTTCGTTTCGCCGAAACTGTTGCCGCAGATGGCGGATGCCGCAGAAGTGGTGGCTTATGCGCGGACCTTGCCCAACCTGTTCGTGACCGCGCTGGTGCCCAACCTCAAGGGCGCCGAAGCGGCGTTCAAGGCCGGCGTGCAGAAAATCACGATGCCGATTTCGGTGAGCGAACCCCATTCCCTGGCCAACATCCGCAAGACTCACGCCGAGGTCTATCGGGAGGTGCGCAACGTCGTGGCCTTGCGCAACGAGCAGTATCCGCACGTCGAAATCGAGGCCGGGTTGTCCACGGTGTTCGGTTGCACGATCCAGGGCGAAGTGCCGGATGACGACACCCTGCGCATGGCCACGATCATGGCCGAACTGGGCGTCAACGAAGTGGGGCTGGCCGACACCGTCGGTTACGCCAATCCGACGCAAGTCCGCCGCCTGTTCACCCGGCTACGCCAGGAACTGGCGGGTGTTGCCGGCAGTGCGCACTTCCACAACACCCGCGGCCAGGGCCTGGCCAATGTGCTCGCAGCGCTGGACGTCGGCGTGACCACTATCGATGCCTCCCAGGGTGGAATCGGCGGTTGCCCTTATGCGCCCGGTGCATCCGGCAACATCGTCACCGAAGACCTGGTTTACCTGCTCGAATCCATGGGCCTGCGCACCGGCATCGACCTCGATCGGCTGGTGAAGGCCCGCGAGTGGTTGCGCCAGGGACTGCCGGGTGAACCGCTGTACGGCTTCATCCCCGACGCCGGCGTGGGCAAGAATTTTCACTATGCAAAGAAGGCGGTATGAACATGAGCCTCAGCCAACAACACAAGCCTCTGCCGCTGGCCGGTATCCGGGTCATCGAGTTCGTCCACATGGTCATGGGGCCAACCTGCGGTCTGGTGCTGGCTGACCTCGGGGCCGAGGTGATCAAGGTCGAACCGACGCCTGCGGGCGACAACACCCGGCGCTTGATGGGGTCTGGTGCGGGTTACTGGACCACCTACAACCGCAACAAGAAAAGTTTTGCCGTCGACCTGAAAACCGCCGAAGGCATTGCCGCGGTCAAGAAACTGATCGCCACCGCCGACGTGGTCACCGAGAACTTCCGTCCCGGCACCATGGACAAACTCGGCCTGGGTCACGCCGATGTCAAAGCGATCAAGCCGGACATTATTTACAGCTCCATGAAAGGTTTCCTGCCCGGCCCTTACGAACATCGTACGGCGCTGGACGAAGTGGTGCAGATGATGACGGGCCTGGCCTACATGACCGGCCCGGTCGGCCAGCCCCTGCGCGCCGGGGCATCGGTCAACGATGTCATGGGCGGGATGTTCAGCGCGATTTCGATTCTTGCGGCGCTGTTGCAGCGAACCCAAAGCGCTCAGGGCCAGTTCGTGCAGACCGGCCTGTTCGAGAATTCGGCATTCCTGGTGGCCCAGCACATGATGCAAAACGTGGTCACCGGCGAGCCTGCGGCGCCGATGCCGAGTCGGGTCTCGGCATGGGCGATCTATGACGTGTTCCACTGCGCCGGTGAAGAGCAGATTTTCCTCGGCGTGGTCAGCGACAGTCAGTGGAAAAGCTTTTGCGAGGTGTTCGGTTTCGATGCCTTCGGCAGTGATCCGCAGTTGGCGGGCAACAACCAGCGAGTCGCCGCGCGCAAGGTGATCCTGCCGCAAGTCCGCGAGTGCCTGGCGCGCATGAGCAAAGTGCAGGTGATGGCGCTGTGCGAAAAGGCCGGCCTGCCGTTTTCGCCGATCCAGCGTCCGCAGGACATGTTTGACGACAAACACCTGAACGAGTCTGGCGGCATGGCGCAGGTGACGTTGCCTGACGGCCAGTCGGTCAAGGTGCCTATGTTGCCGTTCGAAATGGACGGGCAACGCTTTGGAACACGTTTGAATGTGCCTGTGCTGGGTAGCCATTCCGATGAATTGCTGGCCGAGCTGGGTTACACCGCAGCCGATATTGGCGCGCTGCATGACGCGGGCATCATCAAGTCCGAAGCGTGAAGGGTGGTCGCCCGTTCGTTCAACGGTTAAGGTAGCCGCTGCGCTGCCCGGTGCTGGCGCCGTCCTGAAGTTTTGTCACGAGCGAACATGAGCAAACAATCACCATCGGAAGACGAACCTTCCACGCCTGCTGCCGACGGTGGCGTGGCGGCCGTGGATCGCGCCTTTGCGATCCTTGCGGCGTTCGATGTCGGCAGCAACAGCCTGCCGCTGGCGGAAATCGCCCGGCGCACCGGACTCTATAAAAGCACCATCCTGCGATTGATGAGTTCGCTGGAACGCGCCGGTTTCATCCGCCGCCTCGGCGACGGCCAATACGCCGTCGGCCCCGAGCCGCTGCGGTTGGCGCAGGTTTATCAGACCTCGTTCCGCCTGCGGGATGTGATCTACCCGCTGCTGGAATCCCTGTCCGAAGCGAGCGGCGAAACGTCCTCTTTTTACGTGCGGGAAAACGACAGCCGCGTGGTCTTGTTTCGCGTGGAGCCAAAGCGCGCCGTTCGGGTTTCCCTCCATGAAGGGGCACGATTCCCGCTGAGTGCCGGGGCATCCGGAAAAATCCTGCGAGCGTTCGGCGCGTTGTCTGACTCGGCGCTGGGAACGATTCGCGAGCAATTCTGGGCGACGTCCTTCGGTGAGCGGGACCCGGAGACGGCTTCGGTGTCCGTTCCGGTATTTAACGCCGCGTATGATTTGACGGGAGCGTTAACCTTGTCTGGGCCGGCAGAGCGATTCAATCAGGAGAAGGTGGCTACGGCGTGCGGGTTGTTGCTCGATGCCGCGGCCAGGGCGACCGTGGCGTTAGGCGGGGACAATCGGGAATTGCTCAAGGCAGGTGAGCGCGTTGCCGTAGGAGGCTGACCTTCCTCAAATCAAAGATCGCAGCGAGGCTGCGATCTTTGATCTTGTCTTCAACCCTCGGCTTTTTTCTCCGCCGTACCCAACTCCTTCAACCGCTGATCGATCAACTGGCACTTGTCCGGTAGATCGGCGCTGGCCGTGCCCAGATCCATCTTCTGCAACTCATCGTTGATCTCCTTGGCTTTCTTCGGATTCTGCTCCGTGAGCTTGGTGACTTCCTTGGCCAGTTGTTCACGTTTGGTGGTGGCTTCCTCCGGCGTGCAAGCCCAGGCGGGGAGGGCGCAAGCGAGGGTGGCGGCGAGGGTGAGTTTCAGCAGGATTTTCATGGAGTGGGCCTCGGTTCCGGTTAAGGCGGGTTATCCGGTTGAGGGTTGAGCTGAGGGGAAAGTTCAGCGCGCAGGCATCTTTTGTTCACACCACGGGCTGATAACGAATCCGTCAATTGACCGAAAAAGGACGCCAATCTAGTATGCCGGCATCATTTTGCCATCACTCGCCAATCAGGGATTGAACATGCTGTTCAGAGCCGTCACGGCAAGCCTTCTACTGGCATTGGCCGGTTGCACCAACATCAACGTCGAACCCGTCGCTCCTCAATACAAAATCTCGCAGCTGTGCATCGAAGAAAACCCGAAAGTAGTGGTGGGGGATTTCGTCGATGGCCTGCAAACGCTTTTGCGCAAGCACAACATCGAAAGCCGGTTGTACGCCGCACCCATTCCGAGCAGTTGCGAATACCGTCTGACCTACACCGCCATCCGTTCCTGGGACTTTTCCCCGTACTTGTCCGATGCCAGTGTCCGGCTCTTCAAGGGCGGTCAACAGATCGGCTTTGGTCAATACCATCTGACCGGTGAGGGTGGCTTCGATCCGTCGAAAGTGGCACCGGTCGAGGAAAAAATGGCACCGGTGATCAATCAGTTACTGGGACAAAACAAATGAGCACAGCAATGAAAAGTATCCCGGTTCTGTTGCTCATGCTGTTGTTGACCGGATGCGGTCACACCAGCTCCAGCCAGCCCTATTTCGAGCCGCCGGCGCCGCCTCAAGGCAAGGCGCTGGTTTACATGATGCGGACCCAGGTCATTCAAGGCAGCTTTTATGACAGCGTGTTCAGCATCAATGACAGCGCGGTGGTCGGTCTCGATGACAAAAACTATTCCTGGGTTCTGGTGAGCCCGGGCCTGCATAAAGTCTCAGCCGGCCCGCGCCCGCACCCTCGAAACGTGTTCTTGAACCTGCAGGTCGAGCCGGGCAAGGAATACTTCATTGAATACACGCAGGAGTACGCGGCCGAGATGGTCCGGGTGCGGGATGCCAAGGAAGGGAAAGCCATGGTGAAGGGGTATTCGTATATCCCGGTGAAGTAGTTGCGCGCTGTAGATGGGTGATCCATGCACATAAGCAAAAGGGCGACCAACAGGCCGCCCTTTTTATTTGCGTCACGGCATTCGCTTGCAAGCGATGGGATCTATCCCCCATGGCAGCAGCTCGAAGAGGCCTTGTCTTCATAGCGATCGTGATGCCTTACCCATTCCATGATTTCCTCTTCGTTGCGGCCCTTGGGCATGAGGTCGAGGTAGTTGTAGGCGCCGACCAGCATGTCCAGGCCGCGGGCATAGGTGGAGTAAGTGTGAAAAATATCGCCCGCTTCGTTGCGATAAAACACGCTGAGGCCTGGGAGTTCTTCCTCGGCGCCGTCGGATTTTTCATAGTTGTAGGTGGCCTTGCCGGCCGCGACATCTTCTGCTCGGGCCGAGACACCAAAGTCATAGTTGAAGTCGCAGCCTGCTGAGGACACCCAATCGAACTTCCAGCCCATGCGCCGTTTGAACGCCTGGAATTCGGCGAATGGCGCGTGGGAAACGGCCACCACGGCCACGTCGTGATGCGCGAGGTGCTGGTTGGCGCCGTCGATGTGGTCGGACAGGAAGGAGCAACCGGGGCAGCCTTCGTCCCAGCCGTCGGCGAACATGAAGTGGTAGATGACCAACTGGCTGCGACCGCCGAACAGATCGGCCAGCTTCAGTTCGCCGTTGGGGCCCTGGAAGCGGTAGTCCTTGTCGATTTTCACCCAGGGCAGGGCCCGGCGTTCGGCGCTGAGTTTGTCCCGTTCCCGGGTGAAGGCTTTTTCGTGAGCCAG
This sequence comes from Pseudomonas migulae, assembly GCF_024169315.1. NCBI lineage: Bacteria > Pseudomonadati > Pseudomonadota > Gammaproteobacteria > Pseudomonadales > Pseudomonadaceae > Pseudomonas > Pseudomonas migulae. The sequence continues at coordinate 5,550,185 of NZ_JALJWR010000001.1, forward strand.
GTGTTGTTTGCGAGCGGCGAGCCATTCTTCTCGTGATACGACTGGATGGTTCTGAATGTTCATCGGGTTTTCTCCTGCGCAATGCTGGGAGGTGACTGACACAACCTTGTCGTTTGGCCGGTGCCGAATTCGACATACCGCCGGTCAGCGCCGTTCAAAACCTTGGCTGAACGGCTGCGCGCATCGCCGGTCACAACCTATGAAGGCCAACACACTCACGGGCTTTGGAGGTTGAACAGGATGACGACTTATAACTGGGATTTGATTGAGCGCTTGCTGCACGAAGTGCAAAACGCAGCACCCAACTTCACGCCACGGCCCTATGCCGAGCAGTACGCCGCGGAAAAAGCCACGGAGGGCGAACAGACTGAAAACCTGGATCACCTGAAAGCGGTGGCCGGCGAGTACGAAAAGTTACTGCTGGAGCGCGGTTACATCGAACCTCGGCCTGAAGAACAGGGTGGGACCGGTTCTAATTACATGCTGACGCCACGGGGTTCGAGTTTGTTGAGCCTGATCGACAGCAGCATTCCGGGCAATGATCATCCGCGGCAAGTGCTGGATGAGCAGGAAGATGCGCTGGATGAAGTGACGTTTGATGAAGTGGCGTCAAAGGCGCAGATCGCCTGATTGCACCTATAACCAACTGTGGGAGCGGGCTTGCTCGCGAATGCGATTTAACATTCAACATATCTGTGGACTATTACACCGCATTCGCGAGCAAGCCCGCTCCCACATTGGATTTCTGTTGTCCCTTAGCTCTGTTTCGCGGCCTTAAGGCACTTCAAATCATTGAAGTCCTTGCGCACTCCTTCGATTTTCTTCAACAACCGCTCACGCTGGGCCGGTGTGCTCTCGGCCATCACATCCACAAACAGGCTCCGCGCCTGCGCTTCTGTGTTGGCGTAAGCCTTACGGTAATCGGCCGTCCATAGACTCTCGCGATTCACCAGAAGTGTCTCGATTCTCTGTGGGAATTCCGGACTCTGACGTTGCGCAACCGCCGCGCTGAATTGCTTCTGCCAATGAGCCCGGTTGGCAATCCATTGCGTGTTCTGTTCACCCAAGGCATTCGACCAGGCGACGACTCGTTGTTGCTGGGTTGGACTGAGCGGGCCGAGCCAGTCATTCAAGCGTTTTTCCATACGTTCGCCGCGCTCCTTGATCTGCTGATCGAGGGGCGGTTTCAGGTAATCCTGCTGGCGTTTACGCTGGTCCTTGGCAAACGCGTCGTTCATCTCTGCCACTTGCTTGTCATCCAGCCCCTGCAACAGCTCGATGGCCGACGGCGTGATTTCCCGTGCCGTCTGGGCGATGGCTTGTTTGGCTTCCCGGGTGCGGGCTTGCAGCGCGGCGTCGGTCACCTGATTGGTTTCCACCATCGATTGCAAGCGGTCGAGCCAGTCGAGGTAACCCGGCAGTTGCGTGGTGCAGTGCCAGCTCAGGTGTTCTTTCAGGCGCTCGTTGAACCAGCCTTTCTGCTCGCCGTTCATGTCCAGGTAATCGCTGAGCGTCCACGGAATGATTACGTCGAGGTTGCGATAGGCCAGGCCCACGCGACTGCACGCGCCAAGGGCGAGACTGAGGGTGATGACGATGGCGAGACACTTCAACCAGCGCGACATGGGCGAGTCCTTGCGATAGCGTAGGTTCTCATGTGAACGCAGGATGAGCCTGCCAGTTCAGCCGATCAATAGAACGCGTGTTCGGCCTTGAGGGTGACCAGGCCGTCGCACTGACTGTTGTGCCCGGAGTAGGCGGAGCAGTCGCTGCCGCTGAGGCTGGAGTCGCTGTAGATCAGGTCCAGGTCGATGCCCATGAACGGCCGGGACAGGGTCAATGACCAGTCGGTGAAACTGCCTACATACCCACCGTCCACCGACACCGGTGTGTTGAGCTGGTGGGTGGTGTATTTCATGCTGATCCCGACGCCGAACGGCTGATTGCCGCCCAGGTCGGCGAACACTGTGCTGTTCTGTTTGTCGGGGTCGTTGCTGAAGGCTGCGCCGAAACGGCTGCCCAGCAGGGTCAGGCCGCCGAAGAGTTCCTGGGTGTCGAGGGTATCCACCTTCGGGTAGCTGTAGCGGATCATGCCGACTTCGTAACCGAGGGTTTGGTCGAAGGGTTGTTTAAAACCCATGTAGGAATCGACTTCCAGATTGTTCCCCTGGCTCAATCCCATGCTCGGTGACCATTGGCCGAAGTAGAAGCCGCTGTCGTGGCTCAGGTCGAGGCCGCCGTGAAAGGAACCGGTGGTCGAGGGTTTGACCAGCCCCTGGGCCATGCTGCGACTGGGGGTGGTGCCGAGCTTGAGATCGAAGTCCCCCAGTTCACGCTGGAAGATTTGCGCGTCGGCGACCGGGCTTGAAAGCAGCCCGCCGAGCAAAAACAGAAAGGGTTTGAGCATGCGTCACTCCATGACAGCGGGGAGCAGAAACGAAAAACTGCTGAAACGCTTAATCTAGACGTGTGCAAGCATACCGGCGAATGCTCGGCATCGAGGGCCGTTCGTCGATTTTTGAAATATTGATGGTTTGACGGGGTGTTGCGGGAGGGTTCCAGTCCAAGCGCTTCGAAGCTCAAAGCGCTTACGGACCAGGTGACGCGAGGATCTGTAACGGTGTTACTTTTTGCCGAGCGTGATCTGCTTGGACGGGCCGAACGTCTGGCCGCTGACGCCTTTGGCAATTTGCTGGATCTCGCCACCGGACTTGAGGAACGCAGCAATCTGGTTGTTGATCGATTCGCTGGTTTCAACGGCTGGAGCTGGCTTTGCTTTGCTGTTGGATGCTTTTACACGCATGGCGGCCATTAACCTGTAGAAAATTAACTTGGCCACGCATCGTACAGGAAATACTTGACAATTGCTTGGTAAATATCCCCCTGAAATACACATCACAAAAACACGGTCAGTCGCAAGTTGTTATTCGAAATATCCACGTAAGCTGCTGTTTTAAATAAGAACATCGGTGGATATAAATGGAATTTTTCCGGCTCGGAGGGGCGAAAATCAGCAGGCTGGTCTGACGAGTGGCCAGAGGTGTCCGAGAAAACCCAGGAAAATTAAGACCTTCACAGGATTTTTCTCGCGCCACCTGGCCGGGCGTCGAACGGCGCGTGCAAAAACGGGTAGAATGCCGCCCACGCAATGAGGGTATTGGAAATGGCTTTAGTCGGGCGTTACAACAGTTTGCAAGTGGTTAAACACACTAACTTCGGTTTATATCTGGACGGTGGCGCGGATGGCGAAATCCTTCTGCCTAATCGTTATATCCCCAAAGATATTCCCAGCGAAGATGAAGACTGGCTCAACGTTTTTATTTATCTGGACAGCGATGACAAACTTATCGCAACTACCGAAAAGCCGAAAGTGCAAGTCGGTGAATTCGCCAGTTTGAAAGTCGTTGAAGTCAACAGCATCGGTGTTTTCCTGGATTGGGGTCTGCCGAAGGACCTGTTGCTGCCGTACTCCGAAGAAAAGCGCCAGATGACCGCAGGCGAGTACGTCGTGGTGCACGTCTACCTCGACAAGCACACCCGCCGCATCACTGCGACCGCGCGTCTGGACCGTTATCTGGACAAGACCCCGGCCAGCTACACCCCTGGCCAGGAAGTTGATCTGCTGGTTGCCGAAGCCACCGACATGGGCTTCAAGGCGATCATCAACAACAAGCACTGGGGCCTGATCCACAAGAACGAAATCTTCAAGTTCATGCGCGCCGGCAAGGAAGAGAAAGGCTTCATCAAGGAAGTTCGGGCCGACGGCAAGATCAGCCTGAGCCTGCAACCGGTGGGCGAAGAAGCAGCCACCAGCCTCAACTCGAAGATCCTCGCCAAGTTGCGTGAAAACAACGGCACGCTGCCGGTGAGCGACAAGAGTGACCCGACGGTGATCACCAGCATGTTTGGCGTCAGCAAGGGCAACTTCAAAAAGGCCATTGGTGCGCTGTACAAGAATGGCCAGATCGTTATTCACGCCGATCGCATTGAACTGAGCTGATTGCACGCCGGCCTTTGCTTTAACTGTCGAGTCATTGCCATGGATTGTGTTGACGAGGTGTTCCGGTGAGCGCCAATCGCCGTAGCGCCGATGCTTTTGCCCTGCAAGTGATGATGGGGTTGTGCCTGATCTGGGGCGTGCAGCAGGTGATGATCAAGTGGGCGGCGCCTGACATCGCGCCGGTCATGCAGGCTGCGGGGCGGTCGGGCATTTCTGCGTTGCTTGTAGGATTGCTGATCTGCTGGAAGGGCGGCTGGGATCAGGTCGGCAAAACGTGGCGCGGTGGATTGTTGGCCGGTGCGCTGTTCGGACTGGAGTTCTTCTTCATTTCCGAAGGCCTGCAGTTGACCACGGCCGCTCACATGTCGGTGTTTCTTTACACCGCGCCGATCTTCACCGCATTGGGCGTGCACTGGCTGTTGCCGAGTGAACGTTTGAGGCCCGTCCAGTGGCTGGGCATTTTCCTCGCCTTCATCGGGATTGCCATCGCGTTTGCCGGTGGCGTGTCGTGGGACAACCTCGATCGCCGCATGTTGATGGGGGATGCGCTTGGCGTATTGGCCGGTGCCGCCTGGGGCGCGACCACCGTCGTGGTGCGTGCGTCGCGCCTGTCGGAAGCGCCGGTGACGCTCACGTTGTTCTACCAGCTGATTGTCGGTTTCGTCGGTTTGCTGCTGATCGCGATGCTCAGTGGCCAGGTCACCCACGTCAGCCTGACCACCGTGGCGGTGGCCAGTGTGCTGTTCCAGGGTCTGGTGGTGTCGTTCTTCAGCTACCTGACCTGGTTCTGGTTGCTGCGTCGCTATCTGGCGGCGAACCTGGCGGTGTTTTCGTTCATGACGCCGTTGTTCGGCGTCACGTTCGGTGTGGTCTTGCTGGACGAAGCGCTGAGCCTCAACTTCGTCATCGGTGCCGTGCTGGTACTGCTCGGCATCACGTTTGTCAGCGCTGAACAGTGGGTGCGCCGCCGTTTGCGCAAAGCCCTCGGCCAGCACTGACCGGACCCAACAACAGACCACCCGCGATAAACAAACCGCTGCCCGCAACGATCAGCGCCGGCTGCAAACCACCGCTGAAATGGCTGCTCAATGCGGCCAGCAACGGTCCGGCGAGCTGACCCAAGGCGAAGAATGCGGTCAGCAGCCCGGCGTTGCGCTGAGTGGCGTGGGGCGCCAGTTCCCGCGAGCGTTGCATCACCAGCTGCATGCAAGCCAGGAACGGCGTGCCACACAGGATCACCCCCAGCGCCAGGCCTGACCCGCTGCCCAGCAGGCAGGCGAACACACCGGCTGCTTGCAGCCACAGCGTTGCCATCAGCCAATGACGGGTGGCGTTCGGGTTGTGACGACGAAGACTCACCAGCACCACGCCGATGGCCGAGGCCAGGCCAAAGAATGGCCAGAACAGGTCCGCTTGCCATTGGCCATGGAACTGCGCGTTGGCCATCTGCGAGAGGAAAGTGGCCGGGATGATGTAGCCCAGACCGTACAACAAGTAGATCACCCCCAAACGGCCGATCCCCTGGTTGCCTGAACCGGCAGCGCTGGAGGCGACGGCCACGGTGGCGGACGGTTGGGGCAGGAATGGCAGAATCCCCAACAGCATCACCAGTGCGACGCCGGCGTATACCAACCACAAGGTGGCAGAGGTCTGTCCCAACAGGTTCGAGCCCAACGCCAACAATCCTGTCAGAAAAATACCCAGGCCCGGTCCGGCAAATACCACTGCGCCAAGCCGAGGTCGACCGGCTGCCGCGGCCAGTGGCTGGCTCAACGCGGTGATCATCACCAGCACCCAGGCGCTGGCCACACCCGTGCCGAAACGCAGCAACAGATGCGACCAGAAGCCGTTCGCCCAGAACGAGGCGAGCGTGAGTAATACACACAGCCACAACCCGCCCAGCAGCCGTTGCCGGACTTGCTCGGGACGCCGACAGAACATCGCGTCCACGGCGCCAACGAAATATCCAAGGTAGTTGGCGGCGGCAATCAGACCGGCAGCTGTGAGGTCGATCTGACCTTCGCTGAGCAGGTGCGGCAATTGCGGGGTGAGGGCGAACCGCCCGATGCCCATGGCCATCATGAGCGCGATAAAACTGGCGAGTAAGCGAATCAGCGGGGACATAGTCTGAGTTCCGGCAGAGGGTCAATGACCGTCAGGCTAAGACTGATTGACTTTCTTTAAAAATGAATAATAGTGAGTAACTTGTTCTGATTTGGAGAATGGTGTGGAATTCAGCCAATTGCGGATCTTCCAGGCGGTGGCGGAAGAGGGCTCGATTACCCGTGCTGCCGAGCGTTTGCATCGGGTGCCATCGAACCTGTCGACACGACTCAAACAACTTGAGGAGCAGCTCGGCGTAGAACTCTTCTTGCGCGAGCGTCAGCGTTTGCAGTTGTCTCCTGCGGGAAAAGTCTTGCTGGACTACACCGCGAAGCTGTTCAACCTGCGTAATGAGGCGCAAGCGGCGGTGCAGGGCGGGCAACCGGCGGGTGATTTCGTGCTGGGTACGATGTACAGCACCGCGGCCATTTACCTTCCGCAATTGTTGGCCCGCTATCACCGTACTTACCCGGCGGTGAACCTGCAGGTGCAGTCCGGGCCCAGCGGAGAGTTGCTGGAAGGCTTGCTCACCGGTCGTCTGGATGCGGCGCTGGTGGATGGCCCGCTGGAGCTGGCCGGGCTCGATGGCGTGCCCTTTCGCGAGGAACGTTTGGTGCTGATCAGCGAAGCCGATCATCCGCCGGTGCGCAGCGCGCTGGATGTGGAGGGGCGCTCGGTGTTTACCTTTCGCCAGGGCTGTTCTTACCGGACGCGTCTGGAAGCCTGGTTCTCCCATGATCACGCGGCCATGGGGCGGGCGATGGAGATTGAATCCTATCCGGGAATGCTCGCCTGCGTGATTGCCGGCTCGGGCGTGGCGTTGATGTCAGAGTCGATGCTGGCCAGCCTGCCGGGTCGCGAAAGTGTGGCGGTGCACCCGCTGGCCGAGCCGTTCGCCACGGCGACGACCTGGCTGATGTGGCGCAAGGGCATGGTCGGGGCCAATCTGAATGCGTGGATCGAGCAGCAAGAAGCGGTCTATCCGTCGGAAACGACACCGGCCCGGGCAATAGCCTGAACTAATGGTCAGGTATTTGGATCAATTCAGTAACAGATCATTGCGGATTTTACCGAGCATTACGTAGGACTTCGGACTATTATCAGTGCGAAGGGGCTACAGAATTTCAGCCGCTCGGCACTACCCTGAAGGGGGCACCATGAAAGAGAAAATCCAAAACTGGCTGCATGACCTGGGTGTCGCACTCGGTTTGATCGAACCGCCTCTGCAACCTGTGCCAATCCGCACTGACGACGAGCAACGTCGCCGCCAGCCGCGCCGCCAGCCGCGCCGCCGGTAACGGCCGACACGAGGTCTGTGGCAAACGTGCTTTTTGTGACGAGGGGGCTTGTCGGAACGCCGCACCGCCCCGCTCGGCTGCGCAGCAGTCATAACATCGGCAGACGCGGTCCGCCTGACACAACCGGGGTGAATGGTTTTGGGGCTGCTTCGCAGCCCAACGGGGGCAAGCCCCCTCGCCACAGGTTTTCGGATGCCAAATAGTCCGTAGTTGGCACACGCCTCAATCCCGCCCGATCTCCATCAAAAACCCACTCAAATCATTCACCGTCCTGGCGCTCTTGAGCATCCGGTCTTCCTCTGCCGTAAACGCCGTCAACCCCAGCTCATCTTCCAGATGGAAAATCAGGTCTTCGATGTCCGCTTTTTCCAACCCTAATTCCATCAGGCTGGCGTCATCGTCGAAGTCATCCTGACGCTCCAGCAGTCGGCTGATGAAACGATGCACAGCGGAACGTACGGCGGCTCTTTTCATGAAGGCACTTCGAGGGTGTTGATCGTGATTTCCCTGCGCTTGAGTACAGCAGGCTTCAGGCGTGCGAGCGCTGCCACTCGTCAATCATGCTGCGCAAATGTTCGCCGGAAAAACTTCCGAAATGGCCGCCATGCACGGTGCGGATCGGCAACTCACGCAAGCGTTGCAGGCTGCGCGCGTAGTCATCGAGGTCGGAGTGGTAGGCGTCTTCGATCAGCGGCCCGTCGTAGATGATGTCGCCACTGAACAGGGTTTCGGTGGCCGCTTCATACAGGCTGATGCCACCCGGTGAATGCCCGGGCGTGTGCAGCACTTGCAGCACGCGATTGCCCAGATCCAGCACGTCACCTTCCTCGATCATCCCCGTGGCCGGTGCGGCTTTGACCCGGTATTCGGCGTAGCACAGCGGGCAGTCGGGGTGAGCCTCGAACATGTCGTCGCCGACGAATGCCCGGCTCAAATCGTTTTCGCCGTCAGGTGCCGCAAGGATGTCGGCCTCGGCAGGATGCACCAGGCGTTCAGCAAATTCGTGATGACCGGCGATGTGATCGAAATGGCAATGACTGGCCACGGCCACCAGCGGCCGTTCGGTGATCCACGGCAGTTGCTCGCGCAAGCTCACCAGTCCGGAGCCGCTGTCCAGCAGCAGGTCCTTGTCGCGGCCCTGAATGTGCCAGAGGTTGCAGCGGTAGAAGGGGCGGATGTAAGGCTCGTGGATCAGGCGGATGCCATCGCTGAGCTGTTTGACCTCGAACCACTGATCGCGAGCAACAATCTTCATCAAAGGTTTTCTCCAGACGAAAAAAAACGGGTGTGGCAACCGACGCCACACCCGTCGAAGAAAGCATCAAGTCGTTATGAAAAGCTTAGATGGCACTCGCCACCGGCGCTGGGCGAGGGGACAGCAAGCTCACCACGACAAAACTCACCAGGCCCACGGCCAGGCTGTAGTAGATCGGGGTGTTGGCGTCCATGCCGTCCTTGAACATGAACAACAGCGCGGTGGCGAAGCCCATGCCCATGCTTGCGATAGCGCCGGCGGTGGTGGCGCGTTTCCAGAAGATCGCACCGATCAGCGGGATCAGCATGCCGCCTACCAACAGGTTGTACGCCAGGGTCAGTGCGCTGATCACGTCGTTGACGACCAGTGCGATACCCAGGACCACGAGGCCGGTCAGCAGGGTGAACAGACGGTTGACGCCCAGGCTCGACTGTTTACCGCCGCGCAGTTTCGGCAGCAGGTCTTCGGTCAGGGTGGTGGCCGCGGCGAGCAGGCCGGCGCTGGCGGTGGACATCATGGCTGCCAGGGCAGCGGCGATCACCAGGCCACGGATACCGTCCGGCAGGGACAGTTTGACGATGGCGGCGAAGGCGTTGTTGACGTTGTCCAGGTCCGGGATCAGCACATGGGCAGCCATGCCGATCAAGGCACAGGCCAGTCCGTAAAGGATGCAGTAGAAGCCTGCGAATGTACCGGCGACCTGAGCCACTTTGGCGCTCTTGACGGTGAACACACGCTGCCAGATGTCCTGGCCGATCAGGATCCCGAAGAAGTAGATCATGAAGTAGGTGATGATGGTGTCCCAGCCAATCGTGGTGAAGCTGAAGGCGGTTGCCGGCAGTTTCAGCACCAGCTCATCCCAACCGCCGACGCGGTACAGGCAGATTGGCAACAGGATGAACATCAGGCCCACGGTCTTGATGACGAACTGGACGATGTCGGTCAGGGTCAGGGACCACATGCCGCCGATCGCCGAATAAATCACCACCACGCCACCGCCGACCAGTATCGACAGCCAGAACGGCAGGTCGAACAGCACTTGCAGCACGGTGCCGATGGCCAGGATCGACACCACGCCGATCATCAGTGCATACGCCAGCATGATCACCGCGCTCGCGGAGCGGGCCATCGGGTTGTAGCGTTTTTCCAGCACCTGGGTAACGGTGTAGATTTTCAGCTTCAGCAGCGGTTTGGCGAGGAACAGGTTCAGCGCCACGATCCCGCAACCGAGGGCCGCGCAGAGCCAGAAACCGGAAATGCCATGGACGTAGCCCAGGCGCACGGTGCCGACGGTAGAGGCGCCGCCCAGAACGGTAGCGGCCATGGTGCCCATGTACAGGCTCGGGCCGAGGTTACGACCGGCGACCAAAAAGTCTTCGTTGGTCTTGGCCTTGCGCATGCCGTAGTAGCCGAGTATCAGCATCGCGGCGGCGTAGATGAGTACGACGAATAAATCCAATGCCATGATGGCGTGTCTCCGATTGTCTTTTTTATGGTGAGGCGAAAATCAATACCTGTGGCGCCACCCATCCCTGTGGGAGCGTGGCTTGCCCGCGATGGGGGCGCCGCGGTCTGTCAGGCAGAGCGCGTTATCGTTCATCGCGGGCAAGCCTCGCTCCCACAGGTAATGCGTTGACCACAGGTGATGCGTTTATTCAGGCGACTTGTCGCACCGCCGGCTTACTGAGCGAATCCGTGCCCTTGCTGCGTGGATCATTCGGCCCGAACACCGCTGCCGATTCCGGGAACAGGCTCAGCAATGCCAGGTACACCAGCGAGGCCAGGCCAAGGGTTACCGGCAGACTGATGTCGATGCCATCCGCCAGGTTTCCGAGTACACCCACGAACTGCCCCGGCAGGTTCACAAAGCACAAACCGACCAATGCACTCGGGATCCAGGCACCCAGTCCACGCCAGTTCCAGCCATGGGTGAACCAGTAACGGCCGCCTTTCTCGCCGCGGGTGAACACTTGCAGGTCATCGGGGCAGTAAAAGCCGCGACGTACCAGCAGACCGATGATCATGATCACCATCCACGGGGTGGTGCAGGTGATGATCAGCACGGCGAAGGTCGACACGCTCTGCACAAGGTTCGCCGCAAAGCGTCCGATGAAAATGAAGGCAATCGACATCACACCGATCAGCAGGGTGGCCTTGACTCGCGACAGCACTCGCGGGAACACGCTGGACATGTCCAGCCCGGTGCCATACAGCGAGGTGGTGCCGGTGGACATGCCGCCGATCACCGCGATCAGGCACACCGGCAGGAAGAACCAGCTCGGCGAAACCGCCAGCAGGCCACCGACGTAGTTGTTCGCCGCGATGTAGTCCGGCGCCTTGATCGCGACGATGGTCGCGGTGGCGAGGCCGAACAGAAACGGGATGAACGTTGCGATCTGCGAGATCACCACGGCCGCCATGATCCGGCGCTTGGAGGTGTCACGCGGGATGTAGCGCGACCAGTCACCGAGGAACGCGCCGAAGGAAATCGGGTTGCTCATCGCTACCAGCGCGGCGCCGATAAAGGCTGCCCAGAAGCCCGGTTGACCCATGCTCACGGTGCCGGCGTAGTTCACATCGAAAGGCCCGGCAAACGCGAAGATGCCCAACAGGAACAACAGGCTGGCGCTCCACACCGCGATCTTGTTGACCCACAGCAGGAAGCGGAAACCGTAGATGCACACTGTCAGCACCAGAATCGCGAACAGACCGTAGGCCAGGCCCAGGGTCAGGTCGGTTTCCGGCAGGCCGATCAGGCGTTTCGCACCACCGATCAACGCATCACCCGAACTCCACACCGAGAGCGAGAAGAAGGCGATGGCGGTCAACAGCGACAGAAACGAACCGACGATCCGCCCGTGTACGCCGAAGTGTGCGCCGGAAGACACGGCATTGTTGGTGCCGTTGATCGGACCGAACAGGCCCATCGGCGCGAGGATCAGCGAACCCAGCAACACGCCCAGCACAATCGCGCAGACGCCGGCCTGGAAAGACAGGCCGAACAGAACCGGGAAGCTGCCGAGCACGGCGGTGGCAAAGGTATTCGAACCGCCGAAGATCATCCGGAACAGGTCCGTCGGGCCTGCGGTGCGTTCGTTGTCCGGGATCTGTTCGACCCCGTAGGTTTCAATGTGCGTAAGGCTTTGGTCGTTGTTGTTGTTATTCATGATCTGCTCCGATCATAAAGGCGCGCTCATCGTGTGTGAGCGTCACCTGTTTGGCTAAGGGGTTGGCAGCCCTTCCGGCATTGCGGACAAATGTTCGTGGCAGGCCAGCCATAGGCCTTGTTGTTCTTGGCCAGACGCTTGTTTCTTGAAAACAATCGTCTCGCGTTCCTGGCTGAAGTGTTGCTCCCCTTGCATGCGCAGTTCGGTGGCCACGTCATGGATGAAAATCGCCACGTCACCCTGCAGGCTGACGAAGGCGTTGCTCGAGGTGCACGACAGCACCTCGAAACCATCCTCTGAGCGCCAGGTGTCCCACAACGCCTGATAGGCATCGCGCGACAGCAGAGGCTGCTCGAGGGTGTAGAAGACGAAGCTGGCGTCGGCGCTGAACGCGCCGAAGTAGGCTTCGCGATCGTTACGGGCAAAGGCGGACACCAGATCGGCGGCGGCCTTCAAAACCTGATCACGTTCGTTCATGACCGATCCTCAGCGGTGAACCACGCCAGGCAGTACGCAGAGCATTTCGTACAGCAGGTTGGCGGCCAGCAGTGAGGTGTTGCCGGTGGTGTCATAAGCGGGCGAGACTTCTACCAGATCGCAACCGACCAGGTCGAGGCCTTGGCAGCCGCGAACAATTTCGATCGCCTGAATGGTCGTCAGACCACCGATTTCCGGGGTGCCGGTGCCAGGTGCCCAGGCCGGGTCGATGCCGTCGATGTCGAAACTCAGGTACACCGGACCGCCGCCGACTTTCTCGCGAACTTCGGCCATCAGCGGGGCCAAGGATTTGTGCCAGCACTCTTCGGCCTGAACCACACGGAAGCCCTGGTTTCGGCTCCAGTTGAAGTCGTCAGCGGTGTAGCCCTGCGCACGCAGACCGATTTGCACGACACGGTCCGGGTCCAGAAGGCCTTCTTCGACGGCGCGACGGAAGGTGGTGCCATGGGCGATCTTCTCGCCAAACATGTGATCGTTCACATCAGCGTGGGCGTCGATGTGCACCAGGCCGACCTTGCCGTGCTTCTTGTGGATGGCACGCAGGATCGGCAGGGTGATGGTGTGGTCGCCGCCGAGGGTCAGGGGGATCACATCGTGTTCGAGGATTTTGTGGTAGGACTCTTCGATGATCCGTACGGCATCCAGCAGGTTGAAGGTGTTGATTGCCACATCGCCGATGTCGGCAACCGACAGCGAGTCGAACGGCGCTGCGCCGGTGGCCATGTTGTACGGGCGGATCATCACGGATTCGGCGCGGATGTCACGCGGCCCGAAACGGGTGCCGGGACGCAGCGAAGTACCGATGTCCAGCGGCACGCCTACGAAGGCAGCGTCCAGACCGGCAGCGGTCGGTACATGGGGGAGTCGGAGCATGGTGGCGATGCCGCCGAAGCGCGGCATTTCGTTGCCGCCCAGTGGTTGGTGAAGAATCTTGTCCACGGGTAAGGCCTCATCGTCGTTGTTTTATTTATGTCGGTTGCGCAGGTCCGGGGAGGATCGGGCACCGTTAGGGGCCGATTCTGCGAAATGTAGTGGCCGGGAAGAATCGCTACGGGCAAATACTTAGTTCAGATTTTTCTAAACTAATGAGGGCTGTGGCGATAGACTCCTGATCACCACAATCCCTGTGGGAGGGCTTGCCCGCGATAGCGGTGTGTCAGTCGCGATCATTGTCGATAGGCACTCTCTCTTCGCGGGCAAGCCCGCTCCCACAGGTTCAGTGTTGTTACCGGAGTGCCCATGGCCAACGCTTTACCCGACCTGAAACTGTTGCGCATCTTCGTCAGCGTGGTTCGCCATCAGGGGTTCGCCAACGCCCAGCAAGAGCTCAACCTCTCGACCTCGGCGATCAGCACCTACATGAGCCAGCTCGAGGCGGCCCTTGGCCTGGTGCTCTGCCATCGCGGTCGCGGCGGTTTCAGCCTGACTAGCAAAGGCGAATTGTTCCATCAGGAAACCCTGCGCCTGCTCGGCGAGCTCGAAGGTTTCGAGCAGTACGCGGCGGCGCTGAAGGGTGAGTTGCGTGGCACGTTGAACCTCGGCGTCATCGATTCCACCGTCAGCGACAAGGCCTTGCCCTTCGCCGAAGCCATCGGCGCCTACAGTCAGGAACACCCGGCCGTGCATTTGCACCTCTCGGTGATGAGTCCGTACGAACTGCAACTCGGCGTGCAGGACAACCGCCTCGACCTGGCCATCGGTGCGTTTTCCACGCGCATGAGCGGGCTGGTCTACATGCCGCTGTACCGTGAACAACACTGGTTGTATTGCAGCAGCCGCCATCCGCTGTTCACCGAGCGGCGCATCCCCGAGCAAGTCATCACCCAGCAACGCATGGTCGGTCGCGGTTACTGGAGCCAGGCCGAACTGGCGCGCCACGGCTTCAAACACAGCGCCGCGACCGTGGAAAGTATGGAGGCGCAGTTGATCCTGGTGCTGTCCGGTGCCTACATCGGTTACCTGCCGGAGCACTACGCCCAGGCCTGGGCAGACAAGGGGGATTTGCGCGTGTTGCTGCCGGCGACCTTCGGCTACCAGGCGCCGTTCTCGATGATCATGCGCCGGGGGCGCAGCCGCGAACCGTTGATCCAGACTTTCCGCGATTTGCTCAAAGCACAGCTCAATCAGGTTTGAAACCATGTCCAGAATCCAGTGTGCCCGCTGCCTGCGCCCGCAAACCCATTGCCTGTGCCCGCTGATCCCGAACCTCGACAGTCGCACTCGGGTGTTGCTGCTGCAGCATCCGAGCGAAGTGAACCATGCGCTGAACACCGCGCGGTTGGCGGCGTTGGGGTTGAACAATGCCGAACTGGTGGTGGGGGAGGTGTTCGATGATTTGCCGGCACTGTTGAATCAACCGGGCTACCAGGCGCGGCTGTTGTTTCCTGGCGAGGATGCTCAGCCGTTGCAGGCGTACGCGGCGAATGATCAGCCGCTGCTGCTGGTCGTCCCGGACGGCACCTGGCGCAAGGCGCGTAAAATGCTGCACCTCAATCCGCTGTTGGCGGCGTTGCCCCGAGTGACCCTGGTGGATGGCGGCGTGTCGCGGTATCGCTTGCGCAAGGCGCCGGGACCGGGGGCGTTGTCGACGGTGGAGGCGATTGTGCAGGCGTTGCAGGTGCTGGAAGCACCCGCGAGTTTCGAGCCATTGTTGAGGCCGTTCGAGGCGTTGATCGAGGGGCAGATTGCGGCGATGGGGGAGGCGACCTACCAGAAGAATCACGGCCCGAAATGATTGTTGGTTTCAAGGCCTCTTCGCGGGCAAGCCCGCTCCCACAGGTTCAGAGGCGTTCACCGATTTTGTGTTCGCCGCGGTCACTGTGGGAGCGGGCTTGCCCGCGAAGACGGCGGAACAATCACCAAAGATCCCGCCCCAGACTATCGCTCCCGCATCGCCTCGGTCCGCGCTTTAAGCACCGGTTTCAGCAGATAATCCAGCACACTTTTCTCCCCCGTGATGATGTCCACAGTGGCAACCATCCCCGGAATAATCAGCAGCGGTTTCACATCCCCACCCAAGTGATTTTTATCGGTCCGCACCTGAATCAGATAAAAACTGTTGCCCTTGTCATCCGTAATCGTGTCCGCACCAATCAACTCCAGCTTCGCACTCAGCCCGCCATAAATCGTGTAGTCGTACGCACTGAACTTGACCATCGCTTTCTGCCCCGGATGCAGGAACGCCACGTCCTGCGGGCGCACCTTGGCCTCGATCAGCAGGTTTTCCTCGATGGGCACGATTTCCACCATGTCGCTGCCCGGCTGAACCACGCCGCCGATGGTGTTGACCTTCAGCACTTTGATAATCCCATGCACCGGCGACACCACCGTGGTGCGGCTGACGCGGTCATCGATCGCGATGCTCGACGCGGTGATTTTCGACAGGTCGGTGCGTTTCTCATTGAGCTCTTTCGCCGCGTCCGAGCGGAAGGACTGTTCCGATTCGTCGATCTTGCTTTTGATCTCGTTGATCGCCGATTCGGCACGGGGAATCGCCAGCGTCGTGGCGTTCAGCGATCCGCGAATCTCCACCGCGCTGCGTTTGAGCCGCAGGATTTCCACCGGCGAAACCGCCCCGGTGCCCACCAGCGGCGCGGACATGTTCATTTCCTGTTGCAGCAGCGCCAGGCTGGAACTGAATTGACCCTGTTTCGAGCGGAACTCCGCCAGTTCCTGGGTTTTCTGCCGCAGTTGTTCGGTCAGGGTGCGCTGTTCGCTGGCCAGGCGACGTTGCCGTTGTTCGTACAGCGAACGTTCATCCTCGGCGACTTGCGGCGCTTTGGCGATCACCTCCGGCGACAGCTTGAACGGCCGCCCCTCGGCCTCGGCGGACAGGCGTTCGACCTGCGCAGTCAAGGCATAACGATCGGCCTCGCTTTCACCCTTGTTCGACAGGAACCGCGTGTCATCCAGGCGCAGCAGCGTGTCGCCCTTGTTCACCATTTGCCCTTCGCGCACGAAAATCTCGGTGACGATGCCGCCTTCCAGGTTCTGAATCACCTGAACTTTGCTCGACGGAATCGCCTTGCCTTCGCCCATCGTGACTTCCTGCAACACGGCGAATTTGGCCCAGACCACGGCGCTGATGATCAGCGCGGCGGCGAGCCACACGGTGATCCGCGACCAGCGCGGTGAATCCTGCAACGAAGCGCCGGCGGTTTCCGGCATGAACTCGCTTTCGGCGCTTTTGCTGAAGCTGTCGAAGTAGCCGCGCGAACCTTGTGAAGATGCCATAAGCGGACTCCTAGACAGCCGCAGAGCCGACACGGCCCTTGCGCAGTGCATCGATGACCGCTTCTTTCGGACCGTCGGCAACGATCCGCCCGGTGTCCAGCACCACCAGCCGATCCACCAGGCTGAGCATCGAGGTGCGGTGGGTTACCAGCAGCAGGGTTTTGCCCTGGACCCAGCCGTGAAGTTTTTGCCGCAGGACATCTTCACTGCTGTTGTCCATGGCGCTGGTGGGTTCGTCGAGCAGCATGATCGGCGGGTCGAGCAACAACGCCCGTGCCAGCAACACCGCCTGGCGTTGACCGCCGGACAGCAATTGCCCGCGTTCGCCGACAGGCCGGTCAAACCCTTGCGGGTGTTGACGAGCCAGCTCGGTCACGCCGGTCAGTTCGGCCACTTCCAGCATCCGCGCATCGCTGATGTAACGCGCACCTAGGGTCAGATTGTCGCGCAGGCTGCCGGCCAGCAGCGGCAAGTCGTGGGCGACGTAACCGATCTGTTGGCGCAGGTCGGCGACGTCCAGTTGCCGCAGGTCCAGGCCATCGAGCAGCAACTGGCCTTCCTCCGGTTCGTAGAAGCCCATGATCAGTCGCCCCAGGGTGCTTTTGCCCGAGCCGCTGCGCCCGATGATGCCGACCCGTTCACCGGGTTTCAGGCTGAAACTGATGTTGGCCAGCGCCGGCGCGTTCTGGCCGTTGTAGTGAAAGGTCACGCCGCTGACGTCGAGGGCGCCTTGCAGTTGCGTGCGTTCCAGCGGCCGCTGTCTGGCGTCGCGCTCTTGCGGCAGCGCCATCAGCGCATCGGTGCTTTTCATCGTCAGTTGCGCTTGTTGATAGCGGGTGATCAACCCGGCGATCTGCCCCAGCGGCGCGAGTACGCGACTGCCGAGCATGTAGGTCGCTACCAGCGCGCCGACGCTGAGGTTGCCGGCGATGATGCTGTAGACCCCGGCGACGATGGTCGCCATGCCGGAGAACTGCTGGATGAACAGCGTGCCGTTGGTGGCCAGTGCCGAGAGATTGCGCGCATGACTGTCGAGGCGGGTGAGGGCGCCGTGGGTGCTTTCCCATTTGTGCTGGCGCTCGCTTTCGGCGCTGCAGGCCTTGAGGGTTTCCAGGCCGCCGAGGGTTTCGATCAGCAGGGCCTGGCGTTCGGCACCGAGGGCCAGGCTTTTTTGCACGGTGTCGCGCAGGCGCACCTGAATCACCATCGCAAACAGGATGGTGAGCGGGAACGCCAGCAACGGAATCACCACCAGCCAGCCACCCAGCAGGCCGATCACCACCAGCATCAGCACGGCGAACGGCAGGTCGATCAGGCTGGTCAAAGTCACGGCGGTGAGGAATTCGCGCAGGCCCTGGAAGTCATGAATGCTCTGGGCAAAACCGCCGATGGTCGCCGGGCGCGCTTTCATCGACATGCCGGTGATGCGTTCGAACAGCGTTGCGGACAGGATCACGTCGGTTTTCTTGCCGGCGGTGTCCAGCAAATGCGCGCGAACCACTCGCAGCGCCAGCTCGAAACCAGTGCCGATCAGCAAACCGATGGACAGCACCCACAAGGTCGAAGTGGCCTGGTTCGGCACCACCCGGTCGTAGGTCTGCATCACGAACAGCGGCACCATCAGCCCCAGCAGGTTGATCAGGAAACTCGCCAGGATCGCATCGCTGTACAGCCATTTCGACAGCTTCAAGGTGTCGCGAAACCATGCCTCCACCCGTGGCACCAGCGGCGAGCGCAAGTCTTCGAGCTCATGCCGTGGCCGGGCGAACAAGGCCTGGCCGCTGTAGTTTTCGGCCAGTTCTTCGCGGCTGACCCATTGCTCGCCGCCGTCGGCTTCGCTCGGCAGAATCAGCAAGCGGCCGTCTTCGCCGAAGCGGCGCAGGACGGCGGTGCGGCCGCTGTTGAGGATCAGCAGCACGGGCAGGTTGAGCGCGGAAATGTCGTCCAGGTCCCGGCGTAAAAGCCGCGCCTGCAAACTGGCCCGGGCCGCTGCGCGTGGCAGCAGGTCCAGGCTCAGGCGTTGGTGTGCCATTGGCAGCCCGGCACTCAGGCTGGCGCGACTGACCGTCGCGCCATGAAGTTTGCAGAGGATCAGCAGACCGTCCAGAAGCGGGTCATCGAAGCTCAGCCGCGGATCGACACCGGTATTGCCGGGTTCCATGCTGGTCACATTGATCGCTCCATTGCACTACCTCAATTCAGGCAGACGGGCTTCGTTCTTCACTTCGGTCCGGGCAATCGCATCGGCAGGCAGCACCACTCGTTGTTTGCTCAGCAACTGGCCCATGTTCGCCAGCACGCGGTACATCGAGTACTCCTCGGTGTAGCGCACTTCGGTGTAGCGGCGGTTGGCGTTGTAGAGTTCGTTTTCGCTGTCGAGCACGTCGAGCAGGGTGCGTTGGCCGAGGCCGAACTGGTCCTGGTAGGCCGCCCGCACGCGGGTGGTGGTTTCCGCATATTCGCGGGCGGTTGGCGTCTGTTTCCGCGCGTTGAGCATGGCGTTCCACGCCAGGTGGATGTTCTCGTTGAGCTGGCGCAGGGCGTTGTTGCGGATGTCCATCGCCTGGTTGATCTTGTGCGCATCGGACGCCAGCCGCGCCTTGTCGCTGCCACCGCGGAACAGGTTGTAGTTCATCACGATGCCGACGCGCCATTCGTTGTCGTGGCCTTCTTCCCCGGCCACGTTGTTGTTCGCACCCACCGCCGCCTCGGCGTCGAAACGCGGGTAGAACGGCGACTTGGCGACTTCGTACTGGCTCTCGGCCGATTGCACATCGGCCTGGGCAGATTTCAGGTACGGGTTGTTCTCGACCATGCTCTGCTGTGCGTCTTGAATGTTGGCGGGCAATTCGCCCTTGATCGATGGCAGGGTTTCCAGTTCATCGGGCATGCGCCCGGTGACGGCGTAGAAATTCGCTTCGGCATCGGCCAGATCGACTTCGGCGGTGTCGAGGTTGTTCTCCGCCAACGCCCGACGCGCCACGGATTGATCGGCGTCAGCATTGCTGCCGATGCCGCGCTGAGTACGCAGACCGATCTGGTCGTTGACCCGCAAGTGCGCCTGCAGGTTGTTCTTGGCCAGGGTCACCAGTTCGCGGCGCTTGAGCACTTCGAGATAGACCTCGATGGTGCGCAGGGCCAGGTCCTGCGCGGTGCCCTGGGCGTAATAGGCCCGAGAGTTGACCACGCCTTTGGTGCGCTCGACTTCGTTGGACGTGTTGAACCCATCGAAGAGCATCTGCCGCAAGCGCAGTTCCGACTGGGTGTAGTTCAGGACTTCGGTGTGGTGATTGCCGAAGGCGCGGGTGTTGGTGTTGTCGCTGTACCCGCGCCCGTACGCGGCATTCAGATCAACAGAGGGATAAAAACCGCCCTTGGCAACTTTCACGTCTTCATCCGCCGACAGGCGGCTGTCTACTCGCGAAGCGAGTTCCGGGTGGGTGGCGATGGTGCTCTGGATCGCCTCGGTCAGCGACATGGCTTGAGCCTGAGAAGTGCAGGCCATGGCCAATAGAATCGCACTGCAAACGGGGGTCAATCGGCGCATGGATACCTCTCCCTGAAATCCCAATGGTGCTTATAAGTCGCCAAATATTTGACGGCATTTATGGGTGAAACCGTTTCATACTTGTAACATCAGAGCTAAGAACATTCTCAAAAGAACCTTAGAAGTTTTTCTCATAAGTGTTATGTAAAAAAAAACTTATGCGCTCTGAAAAATCCAGCACATTGTTCAATCCGAAAGCCCTTGATTTATGAGCCTTAGGGAGCTTCTTAAGGGGCGAGAAAAGTTCAATCCACTTATCGATGCAGGGCGAAGAAGTGCTGGAGGGGAGGGACGCGAACGGTTTTTTGGGTGACGGTTTTTTGTCACTTGCTGCTTCAGAACCGTTACGCATTGCTCGCAGGTAAGGGTGTTTCGCAACGGAGTCCCGATGTGATTGATTGCATTGGGTTTTAGGCCGAATCGAACACTTCGACCACGAGCGACACGCTTGGCGAGACAGTCGCCAGGGCAACGGCTTGATCAGGCAAGCCGCTGCCCGGTAGACGATCCGCCGCTCACCCGCTCACGCCATGAGCACGTTCTTCGCAATCAACAGGATGCCGACAGCGGTTGGCAGCGGAGGAAATGCACATGGCAACGCTCATCGGTATCGTCAGTAAGGTCATTGGTCAGGTGTTCGCGCAAGCGAGCGACGGCACCCGACGCGCCTTGATCGAGGGGGACAGGCTGTTCGCCGGCGATCAACTGGTCACCGGTGCCGAAGGCGCGGTGGCGGTGCATCTGCAAAATGGCCAGGAACTGACCCTCGGGCGTGGCAGCAGCCTGCAAATGAATTCGCAGCTGCTCGGGCATCAGGTGCCCCATGTGGAAACGACTGAAGCGGCGACGCCGACTCAGGCTCAACTGTCCGATGTCGAACGCGTGCAAAAAGCCATCGCCGCGGGTGATGACCCGACTCAAACGGCGGAAGCCACGGCGGCGGGTCCGGGTACACCGGGCGCACCTGGTGGTGCAGCGGGCGGTGGTCACAGTTTTGTGCTGCTGGAAGAAGTGGCCGGGCGTGTCGATCCAACCGTCGGTTTCCCAACTGCCGGCTTCAACGGTGTTCCGGAATTTCCCCTGGAGCGTCTGGCCGGTGATCCGGATAACGGCGATAACGGGGCTGCGGCGCCGATTGGTGCTGATACCCCGGATGTTCCGAATGATCCGGAAACTCCGGACCATCCTGTCACCCTCAATGGCCTCGACGTGGCGGGTGGCGAACTGACGGTCTACGAAAAAAACCTCACCTATGGCACCGACCCCGATAACCCGGCCCTCACCCAGACCGGCACCTTCACCGTCAGCGCGCCGGATGGCCTGCAAACCCTGACCGTGGGCGGTATTGCCGTGGTCACCGCAGGCGTCGCCGCCGGCTTCCCGGCATCAGCCGACACCTGGCATGGCAGCACGCTCACTATCACCGGTTACGACCCGGCCACTGGCGTGGTGACGTACAGCTACACCCTGAATTACGACGCCGATCACCCGAATGCCGGCGGTGCCAACAGCATCTCCGAGCACTTCGAGGTCGTCGCCACCGACACGGACGGCAGCACCGCGACCGGGCAACTCGACGTCAACATCGTCGATGACACGCCCGACGCTAACCCTGACGCCACCTCGGTGACAGAGGGAGGTGTCGTCAGCGGCAACGTCTTGTGGAACGACGTCGCTGGCGCCGATGGCCCCTTGCTCGGCGGTGGTGTGGTCGGCGTGCGCGCCGGCTCGGACACCTCGACGCCGGTGAATGGCGGGCTCAACACCCAGATCAATGGCACCTACGGTTACCTGACCCTGGACGCCCAAGGCAACGCCGAATACCACAGCTACCCGAACAGCGTGAACGGCCCGGGCGCGACCGACGTCTTCACCTACACCCTGCGTGACAACGACGGTGATGAAAGCACCACGACCATCACCATCGACGTCAACAACAGTTGTATCAACAACCCGGTCACCCTCAACGGCCTCGATGTCCCCGGTGGCGAACTGACGGTTTACGAAAAAAACCTCACCTATGGCACCGACCCCGATAACCCGTCGTTGACCCAGACCGGCACCTTCACCGTCAACGCCCCGGATGGCCTGCAAACCCTGACCGTTGGCGGTATTGCCGTGGTCACCGCAGGCGTCGCCGCCGGCTTCCCGCAATCCGCCGACACCTGGCATGGCAGCACGCTCACTATCACCGGTTACGATCCGGCCACTGGCGTGGTGACGTACAGCTACACCCTGAATTACGACGCCGACCACCCGAATGCCGGCGGCGCCAACAGCATCTCCGAGCACTTCGAGGTCGTCGCCACCGACACGGACGGCAGCACCGCGACCGGGCAACTCGACGTCAACATCGTCGATGACACGCCCGACGCCAACCCTGACGCCACTTCAGTGACAGAGGGAGGTGTCGTCAGCGGCAACGTCTTGTGGAACGACGTCGCTGGCGCCGATGGCCCCTTGCTCGGCGGTGGCGTGGTCGGTGTGCGCGCCGGCTCGGATACCTCGACTCCGGTGAACGGCGGGCTCAACACCCAGATCAATGGCACCTACGGTTACCTGACCCTGGACGCCCAAGGCAACGCCGAATACCACAGCTACCCGAACAGCGTGAACGGCCCGGGCGCGACCGATGTGTTCACCTACACCCTGCGTGACAACGACGGTGATGAAAGCACTACGACCATCACCATCGACGTCAACAACAGTTGTATCAACAACCCGGTCACCCTCAACGGCCTCGATGTCCCCGGTGGCGAACTGACGGTTTACGAAAAAAACCTCACCTACGGCACCGACCCCGATAACCCGGCGCTGACCCAGACCGGCACCTTCACCGTCAGCGCCCCGGATGGCCTGCAAACCCTGACCGTGGGCGGTATCGCCGTGGTTACCGCTGGCGTCGCCGCGGGCTTCCCGGCATCAGCCGACACCTGGCACGGCAGCACGCTGACCATCACCGGTTACGACCCGGCCACTGGTGTGGTGACGTACAGCTACACCCTGAACTACGACGCCGACCACCCGAATGCCGGCGGTGCCAACAGCATCTCCGAGCACTTCGAGGTCGTCGCCACCGACACGGACGGCAGCACCGCGACCGGGCAACTCGACGTCAACATCGTCGATGACACGCCCGACGCTAACCCTGACGCAACGTCGGTGACCGAGGGCGGCGTGGTCAGCGGCAACGTGCTGTGGAACGACGTCGCCGGTGCCGATGGTCCTTTGCTCGGCGGTGGCGTGGTCGGCGTGCGCGCCGGTTCGGATACGTCAACCCCGGTGAACGGCGGGCTCAACAGCCAGATCAACGGCACCTACGGTTACCTGACCCTGGACGCCCAGGGCAACGCCGAATACCACAGCTACCCGAACGGGGTGAGCGGCCCCGGCGCGACCGACGTCTTCACCTACACCCTGCGTGACAACGACGGTGATGAAAGCACCACGACCATCACCATCGACGTCAATAACGGTTGCATCACCCCGGTCACCCTCGATGGCCTCGACGCGTGCGGCGGCGAACTGACCGTCTACGAAAAAAACCTCACCTACGGCACCGACCCCGATAACCCGGCCCTGACCCAGACCGGCAGCTTCACCGTCAACGCGCCGGATGGCTTGCAAACCCTGACCGTCGGCGGCATCGCCGTGGTCACCGCAGGTGTGGCTGCAGGTTTCCCGCAAACCACCGACACCTGGCATGGCAGCACGCTGACCATCACCGGTTACGACCCGGCTACCGGTGTGGTGAGCTACAGCTACACCCTGAACTACGACGCCGACCACCCGAATGCCGGCGGTGCCAACAGCATCGCCGAGCACTTCGATGTCGTCGCCACCGGTACGAACGGCAGCACCGCGACCGGGCAACTCGACGTCAACATCGTCGATGACACGCCCGACGCTAACCCTGACGCGACCTCGGTGACCGAGGGCGGCGTGGTCAGCGGCAACGTGCTGTGGAACGACGTCGCCGGCGCTGATGGCCCGTTGCTCGGCGGTGGTGTGGTCGGCGTGCGCGCCGGCTCGGATACCTCGACGCCGGTGAATGGCGGGCTCAACACCCAGGTCAACGGCACCTACGGTTACCTGACCCTGGATGCCCAAGGCAACGCCGAATACCACAGCAACCCGAACACCGTGAACGGCCCCGGCGCGACCGACACGTTCACCTACACCCTGCGTGACAACGACGGTGATGAAAGCACGACGACCATCACCATCGACGTCAACAACAGCTGCATCCAAGCGGTCAACGCCAATGACGTCACCGTCATCACCAACGTCCTGTCGGGCAGCGTCGCAGTGCCGGGCGAAGCGTTGCTGGCCAACGCCACCGATGCCAACGGCGATCCACTCACCGCATCGCCGACCACCTTCAATACGGGCTGGATCGCCAAGGGTGCGGACTTCACCGGCAGCAACCAGAACTACAGTTGCTCGCGCGGCAACGCGCAATCCTTGACCATCGCCCGCAGCGCCTTCGTCGCCAACACCGCCGCCATGACTGCAGTGCTGGTGGTCAGCGGAGCGTTGGGCGAAGTCAAACACAACAGCACCAACGACGAGGACCGCATCACCGTCACCCTCAAACAGGGTGAGACCCTCAACCTCGACCACAACCTGGCGGCCGGTCACGTCGCCATGGAGTACTCGGTCAACGGCGGTGCGTTCATTGCCATCGGCGATGGCCAGACCATCACCGCCACGTCGGACGGCACCTACCAGATCCACATCACCAACATCGACAACAACGGGCCGGGCCACAGCGGAAAGGGCGCGGAAAACTACCAACTGACCCTGACCGTCGACTACTCCGGCGCCCACAACACCACCCCGGACTACCACGGCACCTACACCGTCAATGACCACCACGGCGGCAGCGACAGTGCCGGCGTGACCATCACCTATCAGGACGGCCACGCCCTAACCGGCACGACGGGCGATGACGTGCTGGTGGCAGGCACCGGCGACAACGTGATCAACGCCGGCGACGGCAATGATGTGCTAACTGCCGGTACCGGCAACAACGAACTGCACGGCGACGCCGGCAACGACCTGCTCTACAGCGGCGCGGGCAACGACCTGCTCGACGGTGGCACTGGCAACGACACCGCGAGTTACACGCATGCCTCCGCCGGGGTTAAAGTTGACCTGAGCCTGCTCGGCGCGCAAAACACCCTGGGCGCCGGCACCGACACCCTGACTGCGATTGAAAACCTCGTCGGCTCTGACTTCGACGACACGCTCACCGGTGACAACCACAACAACATCATCACCGGCGGCCTCGGCAACGATGTGCTCAATGGGGGCGACGGCGATGACTTGCTCATCGGCGGCCTTGGCAACAACACCCTCACCGGTGGCGCCGGCGCGGACACCTTCCAGTGGCTCAAAGACAACAGCGGCCATGACGTGGTCACCGACTTCACCCCGGGCACCGACAAACTCGACCTGTCCCAATTGCTGCAAGGCGAGAGCGGCACTGCCGCGTCACTGGATGACTACCTGCACTTCAAAGTCACCGGCAGCGGCGATTCACTGGTCACCAGCATCGACGTCAGCGGCATGGCCGGCGCTGCGCCGAACCAGACCATCGACCTCGCAGGTGTGGACCTGGCCAGCCATTACGGCGTGTCGCCGGGGGCGGGCGGGGTGATTGCCGGGGGGGCGGATACGGCGACCATCATCAACGGCATGTTGAATGACCATTCGTTGAAGGTGGATACCGTGTGACCTGAAACCTTAAACAACAAAACCCGCCATCCCTGTGTAAGGGATGGCGGGTTTTTTGTTGGGCGCAGGTTAGGGAAGTGTCCGACCAGTGGTAGCAAAACCTGTGATTTATGACAGTAGCCAGTCTTGCGTGGCTGCCTTTAAATCGAGACATCGAGATGAGTGAAGTAATCATCAATGTAAAGCGGGTGAGCAGTGTTGGCGCTCCTCGCCTGGCATTGCGACAACCGAACGTCAGGGCAATAGAGCTCAACATCTAAGGAGACATTAAAATGTCTAGTAAGCAAAACTTTTCTGTAAGCGGCAATAAGAAAAGAGCGAAATACCTGGCGTATCGAGCCAGCATAAATGTCGCTGATCACAAGGCGCCCACACCTCATCCCGATAATTTATTTTTGCCCCCTTTGGTAGCGGGCGGGGAGCACTATCAACCGGCTAGCTCGTTTGGCAAAGTGACAAAATGGCTGGCTGAGCCATTTCCGGATATGACTAATCCGGTTCCAACAGTTTATCTTATTGACTTAATTCTTAGTGGATCTCCTAACACAGCGGCGGATCAATATAGAGGCCAATCGCCCGCCGACCCGGCAATTCCTATGGTGCTGAATCTCACGTTGCCAGCTAAAGATACAGCCGGAGTAAAGGAAATTGGCAATCGCATCAACTTTGGCGGTAACACTGGTCGTTTCGAGCTATTCAAGTACATTGTGCAACCCGATCCTCAAATTTTTAACCAGTCGATCACTGTAGATCCAACGGTGGATCAAACAGGTATTGCTCCGGAAGATTTTGATAATAATAAGACTATTCTCTTCGGTTTTGAATACTTAAATCCAAGGCTGGGGGACTTTCTTGAATGCAGGTTTGGGCGTACCGCTGATATTACTCAGGTGATTGGGACGTGGACAATTACTGAAGCCAATAAAAATGATCCGATCGTTTTCACGTTGACAAAGGATCATGCCGCCCCTCTTGAGGGAGAGTGCGTTGTTATTGTTGAGGGTAACACTTATCCCGGAGTGAAGGCCACACGATCGCCCGTTAAAAAAGTTCATGTGTTTAAGCAAAATCGTCCAGCTAATTTTGATCAGCTGCATCTTCCTCAGATAATAGATCCGGGTGATAAATTAGAAATCCAAGAATTTATTGACGGGATCACAGCGGGTCTTGAAAAACCTTACACAAACCACAGTCGTACACTGGACAAACTTGCAATATCCATCGATGGCGTGAGGCAACCCTCACTACCTATCAACGCTTTCCCGTTCCAGAATCTACTCAATTCCGCGGCACTCCTTGCGCTGGGTGACGACAGAGAGGTAGAACTGGAATATCAGATTGAACGCTTGGGCTTTTTTTTTCCGCCGGTACCTGTTGCCAGGAAAGTTGAAGTTGACGTAAGGATGCCATTGGCTCCCATAGTGCCTCCAAATTACTCCCCGCCGGATGTTACTGCGCTTGCACCCACGCTTAAAGGGCCGGTCTCTCCGCCCAACATGCTTACGGTGGCTGATAAACAGAATGGTGGCGACGTTGTACTCAATGTTCCGCTTCACACTGAATTTAATCCAGGAGACACACTCTACGGTTATTTTGGTGGTCATCCAATTCCGGCACCTGGCGGAGTTTACCCCTATCCCGCAACTGGAAATCCACCAAACCCAATACCTCTCCCAATGAGTTGGGCGTTTGTTAATTCTATTGGTACTAATCTGGATACGCAGCTTCAATACGTTGTGGAGCATACAAAAAATAATAACCAGTCAGTGTCAATGCTGCAGTTGGCGAATGTTAATTTAACCCCGGTCGTTTTGCAGGCGGCCACATTCGTTCATGAAGATTCCAATTTTGGCATTATTTGCGATTCGTTGAGAAAGGTCGGCGGCGATGTAGGGGCTGTCATTAATATTCCCGGAGATTCGCAATTGGCAAATCTCATGGTTAAATGTAAATATGTCGGCTACTCCGCACAATCAGCAACTGATCCCGATATTATTGATGATTCAATATATGAACATGAATTTAAATTCGATCCGACAGACGTAGGGCCCGGGGCTTTTGTTTTTATTCCCTACCAATATCTGTTGGCAACGCGAAATGCTTGGGGGGTATGTTCCTTCGAAGTTGTTATCGCGGGTGAACGTGTCTCTACCAAAAGTAAAGTCTATCGGGTCAATATGAGTTACGGCGGAGATACATGCGACATATCGGGGCCTCCTCCTTTTCCATAAGCATCAATATGTAGTAGTTTTTTCGGTCAAGTTGATTGCGTATATCCGGCGTCGAGGTGCCGGATATACGTTTGTTATGGCCAATCTGCGTTGGTTTTTTCTCACGCTTTCAGAGATTAATCCTACATTTTTTTGTAGGAAGTCTCTGTATCGTCCGCAGCCCTCAACGTTCTCCGCTTCTTTGCAGGAGACAAGAAGACGAAAGGACAGATCAATGAGCCTCGATAACCCGGTTTCACTTAAACCTGCAAGCGCAGTTACGTTCAAAGTGCTGGCACTGTTACCGGCTTTTTTTTTGATCAATACGTCGGCGATGGCGGCAATCATTGTTGGCGCTGGCGAGAACAGGACCATCGATCCCACTGACCCTGTCAGCGACTACCTGGTGCAAGATGGCGGCGTACTCAATGCAGGGGCAGTAACGACCCAAAGCTTGACCATCCAGTCCGGGTCGACCTTGAACATCGACGGCACGGTCGTCAACGGCAATCCTGGCAACCACGGAATTCTGGTGAGTGAAAGCCAGGCCACCATTCAACGGGCCACTGTCACTGCGGACACTGCAGCACTGTGGCTCAGTCGAGCGCCTTCAGCCACGCAAGGCTCGACGGTCACCGCAACCGACAGCACATTCCACGGTGGTGAAGCCGGGGCGATGGTTACGGGGCTGAGCACATTGACGCTGGTCAACAGCGAGCTCCGAGGCACGAATGCCGACAGCGTCGGCCTGGACAGTCGCGGCGGCGATGTACGCGCACTGGCCGGCACACTGATCAGCGGCGCCCTTGCCGGCGTGCGGATGACCAATGACGCCAACGGCCAGGGCACCAATACCTTGTTGCTGGACAACTCCACCGTAGAAGGCCGCAACGGACCGGCGATCCTGGTGGAAAACGGCGTTCAAGGTGCGACCATCCAGGTGCAGAACAACAGTGTTCTGCGGGCGGCTGATGGGACTCTGTTGAAGGTACAAGGCGCGTCTTCTGCGGCGATGAATGTCGTCGGCAGTGCGTTGGAAGGCAACGTGCAAGTGCTGCAGAACAGCACCGTCGACCTCTCGTTCAACGGCGCCTCGATGGTGGGGGACATACTGCGTGAAAACGGCTCCACCGCCAATGTCGCCCTGAACAACGGCTCATCGTTCACCGGGCGCTTGAACAACAGCAACCTGACGCTCAATCAGTCGAGCCTGACCATGGTCGACAATGACAGCATCGATAATTTGTCAATGAACGATGGCCTCGTCAATTTCGGTGCACCGGGCGCGCAACGTGCGAATCGTCAGCTCGAAGTCGGTACGCTTGCCGGCACCGGTATCATCGCCATGCAGGGCAATTTCCAGACCGGTGAAAGCGACTTGCTGAAAGCCGATACGGCGACCGGTAGCTACGAATTGGCCGTCAACGCTTCGGGCAAGGACGCGACGTCTCCTCAACAATTGACGCTGGTGCAAATTGCCAATAACACCGCAGCGTTCTCGTTGCTGGGCGGCCGGGTCGATGTGGGGACATTTGAATACGATCTGGAAGAAAGAACCAATGCCACCGGCGGCACCGAGTATTACCTGAACCCCACCAACCGGCTCACGTCCGGCGCGCAATCGGTGGCGGCCCTGTTTCAAACCGCCCTGACCGTGTCGTATGGCGAGTTGAAGTCGCTGGAAAACCGCATGGGCGAGTTGCAGGCGGACGACAAGCGCCATGGCTTGTGGGTACGGTCGTATGGCAACAAGTGGAACGTTGACGACGGTTCGTCGGGTGTGGGTTACCGTCAACAGCAGCAGGGTTTCACCCTGGGCGCCGACACCCGGTTGGGTGACAGTCCCTGGACGGTCGGTATGCTGGCGGGTTACAGCAAATCCGATCTGAATCTCAATGGCGGCACCTCGGCCGAGGTCAACAGTTACTACTTCGGTCCCTATTTTGGCTGGTTGAATCGCGACACGGGCTACTACGTCGATGGCGCCCTGAAGTTCAACCATTTCCGCAATGAATCCAAAGTCAGGATGAGCGATGGCAAGCGTGCCGAAGGCGATTACAGCAACTCGGCGGTGAGTGCGATCGTAGAAGGCGGGCGCAGCATCGACCTCGGGGATGGCTGGTTCGCCAAACCTTCTGCCCAGTTATCCGCGGCCGTCATCCAGGGCAAGAACTATCACCTGGACAACGACATGGACGCCGAAGGGGACCGCACGCATTCGTTGCGCACCAAGCTGGGTGTCATGGCTGGTCGCAGCATCGACCTGGGGAATACTCAGGTGCGTCCATACGGGCGGGTAGCGGTGGTCCATGAGTTTGCATCGAACGACAACAACGTGCGGGTCAACGGAAACCCGATCAATACCAACCTTGCGGGCACTGGTTTTGAAGCGGGTGTCGGGGTGGCGGCTTCGTGGTCCGAGAATTTGCGTTTTGATGTCGGTGTCGATTATGCCAAGGGTAAAAATATCGAACAGCCCGTGGCTGTGACCTTTGGTGTGAACTATCAGTTTTAAAGGTGAGGGATGAAAAAAAACCGCTATATGCGGTTTTTTTCGTTCTGGTGAGTTTTTAACTTTTGGACGTGCCTGCTACATGGACTTTCCATGCGTTGGACTCAGCCTTTTCATCTTCCCTCAGGGCACTGACTTCATGGGTGCTCCCGACTGTCAGATTACTTTGGAGAAAGGCCCATTTGCCCTCTGCGTTGGTGGGCTCTAGTTTTTGTTGGATAACACCATCGAACCTGATCTTGACCGCACTGTCCGGTGTATGGAGGCCCCTGGCAACAAACCAGTTCGCGCGTAAGTCCCCGCCATCAGGAATTACGTTCCCGTCGGCATCATAAATACGGGTGAGCGTTGGTGCGGTGGCGGCCGCTTCCACTATAACCGTGCGAGGCCCAGCGTCGCCGCCCCCCGGATATTTTGCTTTGACGGTGAAGACGCGGCGGCCTTCAGCCAGCACGCCGGTTGGATACCTGTAGCGACGGGTTGTTACGTCCACGCTTGCTTCACTCGGCGTCCCACCATCTATGGATACTTCAACCTTCTCACCCGGTTCACCTTCGCCTTCCACAAACAGGGAGGTTTCGTGCGTTGTCTCGCCGTCAGGAACCTCAACTCCGGCAGCGGTAGTGACCTTGTCGAGGGTTACGGGCTTTTTGATAGCTTCCACTGTCACCGTGTGGGGCCCGGCTTCGCCGCCACCTGGGTATTTTCCTTCGGTGGTGAAGGCGTAAGTGTTATCGGTCAGCGGGCCTGTAGGATGTTTGTAGCGACCGGTTACAGGATCCACGGTCGCTTCACCCAGCGGGTCACCATTTTTGAAGACTCCAACCTTCTCGCCCGGTTCACCTTCGCCTTCCACAAACAGGGAGGTTTCGGGTGTTGTGTCGCCGTCACGAACTTCATCTCCGGCAGCGGTAGTGACCTTGTCGAGGGTTACGGGCTTTTTGATAGCTTCCACTGTCACCGTGTGGGGCCCGGCTTCGCCGCCACCTGGGTATTTTCCTTCGGTGGTGAAGGCGTAAGTGTTATCCGTCAGCGGGCCTGTAGGATGTTTGTAGCGACCGGTTACAGGATCCACGGTCGCTTCACCCAGCGGGTCACCATTTTTGAAGACTCCAACCTTCTCACCCGGTTCACCTTCGCCCTCCACAAACAGGGAGGTTTCGGGTGTTGTGTCGCCGTCACGAACTTCATCTCCGGCAGCGGTAGTGACCTTGTCGAGGGTTACGGGCTTTTTGATAGCTTCCACTGTCACCGTGTGGGGCCCGGCTTCGCCGCCACCTGGGTATTTTCCTTCGGTGGTGAAGGCGTAAGTGTTATCGGTCAGCGGGCCTGTAGGATGTTTGTAGCGACCGGTTACAGGATCCACGGTCGCTTCACCCAGCGGGTCATCATTTTTGAAGACTCCAACCATCTCGCCCGGTTCACCTTCGCCTTCCACAAACAGGGAGGTTTCGGGTGTTGTGTCGCCGTCACGAACTTCATCTCCGGCAGCGGTAGTGACCTTGTCGAGGGTTACGGGCTTTTTGATAGCTTCCACTGTCACCGTGTGGGGCCCGGCTTCGCCGCCACCTGGGTATTTTCCTTCGGTGGTGAAGGCGTAAGTGTTATCGGTCAGCGGGCCTGTAGGATGTTTGTAGCGACCGGTTACAGGATCCACGGTCGCTTCACCCAGCGGGTCACCATTTTTGAAGACTCCAACCATCTCGCCCGGTTCACCTTCGCCTTCCACAAACAGGGAGGTTTCGGGTGTTGTGTCGCCGTCACGAACTTCATCTCCGGCAGCGGTAGTGACCTTGTCGAGAGTTACCGGCGTGACAACTTCCTCTCCCAGAGTAAATTTGAAAGTCTCCGACTCATTGTTACTCTGATCCTTGACCTTGATAATGTAGTCACCTGGCGCCAATGCAGTCAGCTCAAAGATGACTTTGCCGCAGCCATTGACCAGTTCCGTTTTAAGTAATGTCTCACCATTAAATAACCTCGAGTCCCCGCCCGGTGAAGAGTCGCAGGCCACGGTGACGTCTGGGCCAGGAATGGTCTCCCCAGGAGAAACTGGATCGCCATTGCTGGATACCAGAGTAATGGCCGGTTTTTCCCTTGCTGCAGTAAATCTTCTGGGCACCGATGAAATGGGGGGGATTTTTTCGTCCAC
Organism: Pseudomonas migulae; assembly: GCF_024169315.1. NCBI lineage: Bacteria > Pseudomonadati > Pseudomonadota > Gammaproteobacteria > Pseudomonadales > Pseudomonadaceae > Pseudomonas > Pseudomonas migulae. The sequence goes on from NZ_JALJWR010000001.1 coordinate 5,582,899, forward strand.
CATACGCACTTGATGGCAATCGTACTTCGTTAGTGGCAGCAGCTCAGTTGTGAACTCGCCATTATCATCACTCTGCGCTGTACCCAATACTTCATTGCCGTTCATTATAGTGACAGTGCTGCCTGCTATAACGTTGTAGCCGGTAACCCTGATCTGCCTGTCGCGTGTAGTTTTATTGGTGATGGGAGTGCCTTTACTGTCATCCAGTCGACGAAACTGTGGCTGCATGTCAGCAAGTACTTCAGGTGGGGGAGATGAATTGTTCGAGGGAAAATCGGTCATGACATGACTCCGGTTGGTCAAGGGAACGGAGTGATTTAAGGCCTCGAACAGGGGGGTTGGCTACTGTCAGAAATAACAGGTTTGAATGTATTTCCGATGAATGGAGGGCGCGGGGATGCACGTTGAAAGCAGGCTTATCCGCTATTAAAAACGCAGAATGTTTCAGGGTTTACGCAAAGTCTTCTGCCGAAGAATGTACACCGACACCAGCACCGCACTGGTCAGCATAAAACCCCGCGCCCACGGCAGGGGCACCAGGTAGCACGACAACAGAATGCTCACCCACATCAAGCCGATAGCGTAGACCTTGCCCTTGAGCGGAATGCCGTTGCCGTCGAGGTAGTCGCGAATCCATGGACCCAGCCGTGGATGCTCCACCAGCCAGTTATAAAAGCGCGGTGAACTGCGAGCGAAGCACGCGGCTGCCAGAAGCAGGAAAGGCGTGGTGGGCAACACCGGCAGGAAAATCCCGATCACCCCCAGCGCTACGCTCAGCCAGCCGATGGCCAGCAGCGCGTAACGCAACATCAGGGAGCGGTGGCCTATGGGGTTGTCCATAGGCGAAACCTTAGTGGTGACGTGGCTTGAGGATCGCCGGTTTTTCGTCTGGCGCATTGCACAGCAGGTACAGCGCGGTCAGGGCTTCCGGGATCTGCACGATCATGTCGTCCATCAGGTTGGCGTCTTTGGCGATGTCTTCGAACTCAGGCTGTTCGTCGAACAGACCCGAACCGACCATGATCGGCAGCAGCATTTCGCTGACTTCGTCTTCGGCGGTTTCGAACCAGGCCGCTTCGCGCAGGAACACGCCTTCCATGAAGCCGATGCACCAGCCGCGCAGGTCGGAGTCATCCGGCTCGTCGCCCAGGTCGAGGTCGCATGGCAGCTCGAACTCTTCGTCGGACGCCAGTTGGCGAGCGATGTGAGCCTTGAGGGCGAGCAGGGTGGATTCGATCGCTTCACGCTCGGTGTCGTCGGCGTAATGCGGCTCTTCGGCGAAGAGGGCATCGATCCATTCACGGTCGGGAACGCTTTCGGAACAGATCGACAGCGCGGTGAGGTAGCCGTGGGCGGCCACGTAGTCCAGCGCCTCGTCATGCAGTTCATCAGCGTCGAGGAAGACTTGCAGGCGGGTTAGTTGCTCAGCGAAGGACATTAAAGGGCTACCTTGGGAATTAAACAGATGCGGGAATTCTAGGCCTTCTTGAGCACTCAGGCCAGCCGCGCGGGATATTTGCGCCTGTGACCTCACCAACACCGCAGTCCCTGTGGGAGCGGGCTTGCCCGCGATGGCGGCGTGTCAGGCGATAAAAATACTGGATGTACCGGCCCCATCGCGGGCAAGCCCGCTCCCACAGGGTCCTGCAGTGCGTATGAGTTCGTGTGTCTTATCAGCGGCGCCCTCTGACGGGGAGGCCTCGGGTATACTCCCGCGTTTTGTGATGCCCTGCTGGCGTCGCGGCTGAAATGTGAAGCGTCATGCAACGCGCACTTACGATTTGTCAGTGCAGTCTTGCGGATCCTGAACCAGCCTTGCAGGGATGTTTCGGTGATTTTTGGAGTTTTTATGCTCGAACAGGCTCAACGCGTCCTCAAGGACATCTTCGGCTACGACAGTTTTCGTGGCCGTCAGGGTGCAATCATTGAGCGCGTGGCCAGTGGCGGCGACGCCCTGGTGCTGATGCCTACCGGTGGCGGCAAATCCTTGTGCTTCCAGGTGCCGGCGCTGTTGCGCGAAGGCCTGGCAGTCGTGGTGTCGCCGTTGATCGCGTTGATGGACGACCAAGTGGCGACCCTTGAAGAACTGGGTGTCGCGGCCGCTGCGTTGAACTCCACGCTGAGCGCCGAGCAACAACGCGATCTCGCCGCGCGGATCAAACGCGGTGAAGTGAAGATGCTTTACCTGGCGCCCGAACGCCTGGTCCAGCCGCGCATGCTGGCCTTCCTGCAAAGCCTCGAAATCGCCCTGTTCGCCATCGACGAAGCGCATTGTGTGTCCCAATGGGGCCACGACTTCCGCCGCGAATACCTGCAACTGGGCCAGTTGGCGGAGCTGTTCCCCAACGTCCCGCGCATCGCCCTCACTGCGACGGCCGACAAGCGCACCCGGGAAGAAATCGTCGATCGCCTGCATCTTCAGGATGCCGAGCGCTTTCTTTCGAGCTTCGACCGCCCGAACATTTTCTACCGCATCGTGCCCAAGGAGCAGCCGCGCAAGCAGTTGCTGGCGTTCCTCGCCGAGCGACGCAGCGATGCCGGCATCGTCTATTGCCTGTCGCGCAAGAAAGTCGACGAAGTCGCCGTGTTCCTCAGCGAGCAAGGCTTCCCGGCGCTGCCGTATCACGCCGGCCTGGCCAACGAAACCCGAGCCCACCACCAGAAACGCTTCCTCAACGAGGAAGGCCTGATCATGGTCGCCACCGTGGCGTTCGGCATGGGCATCGACAAACCCAACGTGCGGTTTGTCGCGCACCTCGATCTGCCAAAATCCCTTGAGGCGTACTACCAGGAAACCGGCCGCGGCGGCCGTGACGGTCTGCCGGCGGATGCGTGGATGGCCTACGGCCTGCAAGACGTGGTGATGCTCAAGCAGATGCTGCAGAACTCCGAAGGCGACGAGCGCCACAAGCGTCTGGAGCAGCACAAGCTCGACGCCATGCTCTCACTCTGCGAAGAAACCCGCTGCCGGCGTCAAACCCTGCTGGCGTACTTCGACGAAGACATGCCGGAGCCGTGCGGTCACTGCGACAACTGCGTCGATGGCGTCCAGACCTGGGACGCCACCGAGCCGGCCCGTCAGGCGCTCTCGGCGATTTACCGCACCGGCCAGCGCTATGGCGTCGGCCATCTGGTGGACGTGTTGCTGGGCAAGGACAACGAAAAGGTCCGCAGCTTCGGTCATCAGCATCTGTCGGTATACGGTGTCGGCAAGGCGATGGGTGAAAGCGAATGGCGCTCCCTGTTCCGGCAACTGGTGGCCCGTGGCCTGGCCGACATCGATCTCGAAGGCTACGGCGGCCTGCGCCTCAGTGACACCTGCCGGCCGCTGCTCAAGGGCGAAGTGACCCTGGAGCTGCGTCGCGACCTCAAGTCGCAAACCACGGCGAAAAGCAGCAAGAGTCAGGCGAGCCAACTGGTTCGCGGCGAAGAGCGCGAACAGTGGGAAGCCTTGCGCGCCTTGCGTCGCAAACTCGCCGAAGAGCACGGTGTGCCGCCTTACGTCATCTTCCCCGACTCGACGTTGCTGGAAATGCTTCGCAGCCAACCGACTTCGCTGTCGGAAATGGCCACGGTCAGCGGCGTCGGTGCACGCAAACTCGAACGGTATGGCGAGGCCTTCCTTGAAGTGCTCGGTGGCCAGGTCGAGGCGCCGAAAGTGGTGGCCGATGTGCGCCACGAACTGATCACTCTCGCTCGGGCCGGCATGACGCCGCTGCAAATCGCCGGTCAACTGCAATGCTCGGAAAAGAACGTCTACACCATGCTCGCCGAGGCCATCGGCAAGCAGCAGCTGTCGCTGGAACAGGCGCTGGACCTGCCAGAAGACTTGATGGGCGAAGTCCAGGACGCGTTCCTCGATGGCGAGGGTGAATTGCCGCCGGTGGCGGAGATTGCCGCGCTGTTCGCCGGTCGCGTGCCGGAAGGTGTTTTGTACTGTGTTCGAGCCGCGCTGCAATCGGAATTCGAGATCTGAGTTTCAAATTTCGGACAGGGTTGTATTGATGTAACGATTCAGTACAGAGCAAGCCTTGCCTCCAGCCAAGGGACATGCTTAGCTGACTAATAATTAGTTTTTCTCTATTTCAGTCTAACCATGAGTGCTTTATGCCGTTAACCGATCAACACCGATTTGGCATGCAACTGGCCCAGATGTCGCGCGGCTGGCGTGCCGAACTGGACCGCCGTCTGGCCGGTTTGGGTTTGTCCCAGGCGCGCTGGCTGGTACTGCTGCACCTGGCGCGTTTCGAGGAGGCGCCGACCCAGCGCGAACTGGCGCAAAGCGTCGGCGTCGAAGGGCCGACCCTGGCGCGACTGCTCGACAGTCTGGAAACCCAGGGCCTCGTCCAGCGTCAGGCCGTGGTGGAAGACCGCCGGGCGAAAAAAATCGTTCTCTGCGCACCGGCCCGTCCGTTGATCGAACAAATTGAAACCATTGCCACTCAACTGCGCCACGAGCTGTTTGACGGCGTTGACGAGGCGGATTTGAAGGTCTGCATGCGCGTTCACGGGCACATCCTGGCCAACCTGGAAAAATCTTGAGGCAGAACCGGGTGTAAGCTTTTTGAGATACCCCGTTGGGCAGACTATAAAGAACTACTAGGCAATATCGTGTTCGTACCGGATGTGCGAACACGCACCGGTTGGTTCTGGTTATCTAAGGGATGCTCATGCTCGAGAGTTGGCACGTTGTATTGCGGTGGTGCGCCAGGCTGGTTCTGGCCGGTGGGGCCGTGACGTATTCGGCACTCGCCCCCGCATTGGGCCTGGGTGAAATCACCGTGCATTCGGCACTCAATCAACCGCTGCGTGCCGACATTGCGCTGGTGGATGCTGCCGGTCTGGAGGAGGGCGATCTGTCAGTCAGCCTGGCGACCGCCGACGAATTCAGTCGCGCCGGCGTCGAGCGCGTATTTTTCCTCAATGACCTGAAGTTCACGCCCATCCTGCGGGGCAACCGCAGCCTGATCCGGGTGAGCTCCCATAAAGTCGTCGACGAACCTTTCCTGAATTTCCTCGTGCAACTCAATCAGCCCAATGGGCGTGTGTTGCGTGAGTACACGGTGCTGATCGATCCGCCGGGCACACCGGGGATTGTGCCGGTGACTGACGAACCGGCCGCCCGCTCGCCGGACGCTCCATTCCCGAGCGTCAAACCGGCCACTGCACCGCCACCGGCGGCCAAAAAAACCGCCCCTAAAGTTGAACAGCCCGCCGCCCCCGTCGTTGATCCCGTCGCCGAGCAATTGGCCGCGAGCGTGCTGCAAAACCAGCAACTGCAAAAAACCGTCGACGAGCTGAATGCAAAAATTCAGGGCCAGGACGAACAGATCGCCGGCCAGAAAAAACAGATTACCGAACTGCAAACCCGATTGGCGGAGGTCCAGGCGCCCCCGGTTACGCCGGAGGCTGTGGCGCCAGCCCTGGTCGCGGTACAAGAGCCCGAGACGACCAACTGGCCGATGATCATCGGGCTGCTGACGTTGGTGGCCTTGCTGTTGCTTGGGCTGTTTGTTCGCCGTCAACGACAACAGGTTCAGGTCCTGGCGGCAGATCCTCCCGTGTTGCCGTCGCGCCACGAGCCGGTGCTCGATCAAACCGTGGAGCCGTCAGCGAAGTCCACCCCAGCGAAACCTGTGCCCGATCTTCAAGACGAGACGCCGTCAGGCGATGTGTTGGAAGGCGTGGGCATCTACCTGGCCTATGGCCGTTATTCCGAAGCAGCGGGTTTGTTGCGCGATGCCTTGGCGAAGGAGCCACAACGCACGGACCTGGCCGTGCAATTGCTGGAAATCCTCGGCAAGCAAGGTGACGGGCCAGCCTATGACGCTCAGGAAAACAGCCTGCGAGAGGCCGGGTTCGATGCTCGGCAACTTCAGGATATTCGTGCGCGCTACCCGAAACTGGACAATGCGTTGCCCGTGGCGGCTGTGGCAGCCATCGCAACCCCCGTTAAATCCGAAGCACCCCCCGGCGACGAGTTCCAGTTGAATCTGGATGACTTGTCGATGGATTCGAGTTGGGACCTGGTCAGTCCCTTCGAACGCGCTAAACCCACGGACACACCACCCGAGGTCGCGGAACCCGCTTTCACCTCGAACCTGCACGTGTTGCCCGATGTGTTCGAGATGCCTGAAGAACCGACACTGGACGAGCCCGAGCTTGAGTGGGTCGCCGAGCCGGACTCACAGTCTCTGGACGATGACTTTCTCAACGAATTCAAGGATGCCGACCCGTCATTCGAGCTCGAAGCGCTGAGCCTGGAACCCGCTGAGCCGGACAACGCAGGCAAACTGGAACAGGCCCAGAACTGCATCGATGACGGCGATCTGGACAGCGCCATCGAGCTGCTGAACGAGTTGCTCAAGGACGGCGATGAGCCACTCAAACAAACCGCGCGGACATTGTTGGCCGGTATTCGCTGAGCATCTATCATGGCGACGCCCCCTGGTTCAGGAATTCCCTCGTCATGACCGCGCACAAACCCGAAATCGTCATCACCTACTGCACGCAATGCCAATGGCTGTTGCGTGCCGCGTGGCTGGCGCAAGAACTGCTCAGTACTTTTGGCGATGATCTGGGCAAGGTCTCGCTGGTGCCTGGCTCCGGTGGCGTGTTTCACATTTTCTGTAACGACGTGCAGATCTGGGAGCGCAAGGCGGACGGCGGTTTCCCGGAGGCCAAGGTGCTCAAGCAGCGGGTCCGCGATCAGATCGATCCGGACCGCGACCTCGGGCACAACGACCGCACTCAGTGAGACGCGGCTTCGGCAGCGACCGCTTTCTTGCTTGAAGCGCCCGAAAGCCTGCTGGACACCACGATCGCCACGATGATCAAGGCGCCGCCGAGCAGCATGCGCAGCGTCGGGTTTTCATTGAACAGCAGCCACGCCATGGTGATGCCGTATACCGGCTCCAGCGCAAACACCACGGCGGCGGTGCGCGCCTTGATCACCGCGAGGCTGGCGACGAACAGGCTGTGAGCGACACCGGTGCAGAACACTGCTAGCAGGCCGATCCACAGCCAGTCGATGGCGCGGACTTCGCTCAACTGTGGCGCCGCCATGGGCAGCAAACACAACGCGACCACCACGTTCTGGCACAGCGCAGCCTGTACCGGCGGAATTCTCGCGGAGCTGGCGCGGTTGGTCAGGGACAGTAGCGCGAACAGCAGCCCGGAGCCCACCGCCCATAACAGGCCAGTGGTGGCGCCACTGGCAAGATCGAAATCAGGCGTGACCAGCACCAGTCCTACACTGACCAGCACCACCAGCAGGATTTCATTGGCGCGAATACGCTCGCGGAAAATCAGCCCTTCCAGGATCACGGTAAATGCCGGGAAACTGGCGAACCCCAGGGTCGCGATCGCCACGCCTGCGACTTTCACCGCGATAAAAAAACTCACCCAGTGCCCGGCCAGCAGCAATCCACTGAGCAGCAGGCGCCGCCAATCCACGGCCTGCAATTTCTGCCAGCGCGTCTGGCTGGCGAACCGTGCGAAAACAGCCAGGGCGAGCACGGCAAAGGCCGCGCGACCGAAGACGATGACGGCAGGGGAGGCGGCGGCGAGTTTGCCGAACACACCGGTCAGGCCAAACATCAGTGCACCGATATGCAGAGCGCCAAGGGCGGTACGGGGAGTCATTGCGATCCTTAACAGCAAATCAAACGGAGTACATTGAACCGCGTGAGAGCAGTTATGTCTGTCGGCAGACTACCGTCATTTGTCGCCAGCCTCGCGCCGCAGCTTTCCGGGAGAGGCACCGAACTCCCGCAACACCGCCGCTGAAAATGCACTTTGCGAGCTGTAGCCAACCCGGCTGGCAATCTCGCCAACCGGTAACGCCGAATCCCGCAACAGACTCACGGCCATGTGTAAACGACGACTGCGAATGTAGTCCATCGGCGTCTGCCCGCATTCCGCGACAAACCGCGCATGCAGCCGGGCGATGGACAGGTCGGCGATGCGCGCCAGATCGGCGACTTGCAGCGGGTAGGCCGCGTGCTGATCGATGTGCGCATTCAGCGCAGCGTAGGGCAGACGTCGCCCGCCCGTGACTTGCGGCCTGGCATTGTTGAGGCTCGCCAACAACAGCACCGCGCCTTGCTGCGCAATCAGCGGGTCGCTGACCTGGCTGCCCGCCAGCCAGTTGACCAGCTGGCTTTGCCCGGCATCCAGCGGCAGGCGTCCGGCGTTGTCGAGCAGCCGGCGACTGGCATCGGCGTGCTCGCCAAGGGACTGCGCCACCCATTGATCACTGGGCACGTCCAGCACCAGGCAACGGCTGCCATTGGTGCTGCCACAGGCATGATGGAATCCGGACGGGACCACCACGAAACTCTGCTGAACCACCTGACTGCCGTGCCCGTCGACCTCGAAATCCAACGCGCCCGAGAGCCCGAACACCAGTTGCGCGTGGTCGTGACTGTGGACGATCAGGTCGTGAGTGTATTGGCGCAGCGTGAGGATCGGTCTCATCGCAGGTCTCCCGAGTAAGGCTGCCAGTCTACACCGAGGTCGTTCAAACGCGTTGTCACAGGACTGACTTGTCACTGTCATGGGCAATTAACCCGACCGGCGCAAGCTTGCAAAAACAATCGCAGAGGGTTGCCCATGACCAGCGCCGAGCTCGCCAAACCCAGTCGTAAGCAACGTGTGCGGACCTTGTGGATTTCCGATGTGCACCTGGGCACCCGGGATTGCCAGGCCGAGCACTTGTCGCAGTTTCTCAAGGGCTACCACGCGGACAAGATCTACCTGGTCGGCGACATCATCGATGGCTGGAAACTGCGCAGCGGCATGTACTGGCCGCAAGCGCACACCAACGTGATCCGCCGCCTGTTGACCATGAGCAAGCGTGGCACCGAGGTGATTTATGTCACCGGCAACCACGACGAATTCCTGCGCCGGTATTCGAAGTTGATTCTGGGCAACATTCAATTGGTGGATGAAGCGGTGCACGTGACTGCCGATGGCCGTCATTTGCTGGTGATCCATGGCGATCAGTTCGATGTGATCACCCGTTATCACCGCTGGCTGGCCTTTCTTGGCGACTCGGCCTACGAATTCACCCTGACCCTGAACCGCTGGCTCAATCACTGGCGTGCCCGTTATGGCTACGGTTACTGGTCGCTGTCGGCGTACCTCAAGCACAAGGTGAAAACCGCCGTCAGCTTCATCAGCGACTTCGAAGAAGCCATCGCCCACGAATGCGTCAAACGCGAACTGCACGGGGTGGTGTGCGGGCACATTCACCATGCCGAGATCCGCAAGGTTGGCGGAGTGGACTACCTCAATTGCGGGGATTGGGTGGAATCGTGCACGGCGCTGATCGAGCATTGGGATGGTTCGATCGAGTTGTACCGGTTGGCGGATGCCCAGGCGCGGGAGGCGGAGTTGAAGGCCATCAAGGTCGCGGAGCCCGCCTAATCCGCCGGTGTCTGAATTGGCCCCATCGCGGGCAAGCCCACAGTGATCGGGGTGAACCTGAAGTCTGTGAACGCCCGAGAATCCTGTGGGAGCGGGCTTGCCCGCGATGGGGCTGGTGGGATCTGTCAGGCCGGCGCGTGTTCCTCCATCGCCGCCTTGTAAATTGAATGCTTGGGATGAGCAAACAACCGCTCCATCATTGGTTCGAAGAAACTCAGCGGCAGTGTCTCGTACGCCGGATCAAACGCCGCCGCATCGTACTTCGCGCAGAATTCGATAGTCGCCTGATACTGCGGATGCCCACTGAACTGCTCGCGCAGATGCCGATCCATGCCCAGGTGATGGAAGAAGTAGTACCCCTGGAAAATCCCGTGTTTCTCCACCATCCACAGATTCTCGGCGCTGACGAAGGGCTTCAGGATCGCTGCCGCAATATCCGGGTGATTGTAGGAACCCAAGGTGTCGCCGATGTCGTGAAGCAGGGCGCACACCACATACTCTTCGTCGCGGCCATCGCGCCAGGCACGGCTGGCGGTTTGCAGGGAATGGGTCAGGCGATCCACCGGGAAGCCGCCAAAATCGCCCTCCAGCAGTTTCAGGTGCGCCGCAATCCGTGTCGGCAATTGCCTCGCATACGCACTGAAGTCGGCGGCAATGATTGCCCAGTCTTCTTGCGTCCCGTCCTGCATGTGGGTGAAACGGGCATTGGCATTCATCGGCTATCCTCTTGTTCTTGTCGAAAGGGATTTTTTGAGTGTAGGACCTGTAACCATTACCGCACTGGCTGCGCAAGACGCTTTGCTGGCCCAGCGGGCCTAGAACGATACGCGGCCCAGAATCATGTCGCGGTACATGACGAAATCGCCGAGCAGGCTGTAAAGCGGATGTTGGAAAGTCGCAGGACGGTTCTTTTCAAAGAAGAAATGCCCGGCCCAGGCGAAGCTGTAGCCGGCCAGCGGCAGGGCCAGCAGCCATAGCCAGGCCCCTTTGCCGATGGTCAGGGCCAGAATGAAAATAACCAGTGTCGTGCCGATAAAGTGCAATCGTCGGCAGGTACTGTTGCTGTGTTCACTCAGGTAATACGGGTAAAACTCGGCGAAGCTGTTGAAACGCTTGATGTTTTCCACGACTGCGATCTCTGTGGTTATTGTTCTGACTGCAAGTTGTTCTGCGGGTAGCTTATTTGAGTCTAGAGTGATCATTGGCATCAGCCAGTGACAATGGGCGCCACTTTAGTATCCTTCGGAAATTGGCCGCAGCATGCGGCTCACCAAGTAAGTAAACGCCATGAGCGAACGAACGACTTCTGCAAGCTGGGCGATGGGGATTGTCAAAGCACTGGAGATGGACGGCCTGGATTGCCGGGTTCTGTTCAAGCAGCTGGGGCTCGACTACGCATCACTGGATGATCCGGATGCGCGCTTCCCGCAAGACTCCATGACGCGCCTCTGGCAGCGCGCCGTCGAGCTGTCCGGTAACCCGGCGATCGGCCTGAACATGGGTAAGGTGGTGCGACCGGCGTCCTTCCATGTGGCCGGTTATGCCTTGATGTCCAGTCGGACCCTGGCCGAGGGCTTTCAACGGCTGGTGCGTTACCAGCGGATCATTGCCGAAAGTGCCGACCTGAGTTTCCGCCTGCTGGATGAGGGTTATGCGCTGATTCTGACGGTCCACGGCGACCATTTACCGCCGACCCGACAAAGTGCCGAAGCCTCGCTGGCCTGCGCGCTCGCGCTGTGCGGCTGGCTGACCGGGCGCACCCTGCAACCGCGCAAGGTGCTGGTGCAGGGCGAACAGCCCGCCGATCTCGAACCTTATAAACAAGCCTTCCATGCGCCGCTGGTGTTCAACGCGCCCTACGACGCGCTGATCTTCGAACGCGCCGACATGGAAGCACCGCTGCCGACCGCCAACGAGGCCATGGCGCTGTTGCATGACCGCTTTGCCGGCGAATACCTGGCTCGGTTTTCCGAGAGCCGCGTGACGCACAAGGCGCGTCAGGTGTTGTGCCGCTTGCTGCCACAGGGCGAACCCAAGCGCGATACCGTGGCGCAGACGTTGCACTTGTCGCAACGGACGTTGCAGCGACGCTTGCAGGAAGAGGGCACAAGTTTTCAGACGTTGCTCGATGACACCCGGCGCGAACTGGCCGAGCAATACCTTGCGCAGCCCACCATGACCTTGCTGGAAATTGCCTACCTGTTGGGGTTCGCCGATCCGAGCAACTTCTTCCGCGCCTTCCGACGCTGGTTCGACGCCACGCCCGGCGAGTACCGGGTGCGGCTGATGGAAGCGCCGAATCGGATCAGTGACGCCAGAACGCCGGAATACACAGAACGAACACAGTAATGATCTCCAGTCGGCCGAGCAGCATGCCGAACGAGAGGATCCACTTGGCGGCGTCCGGCAGGGTGGCGAAGTTGCCCGCCGGACCGATGGTCTCGCCCAGTCCCGGTCCGACGCCGGATACGGTACTGGCCGCGCCGGTCAGCGCGGTCATCCAGTCGACGCCGAGCAGCGACAGCAGCAAGGCGATCACACAGATGGTGATGGCGAAGAAGAAGGAGAACGTCAGGATCGAACGCACGATCTCTTCGTCGAGTCGGTGGCCGTTGTACTTTTGCTTGATCACCGCGCGCGGGTGAATCAACTGGTTAAGGTTGGCCTTGAGCAGGATGTAGGCAACCTGGAAGCGGAAGATCTTGATCCCGCCCGCAGTCGATCCCGAGCAGCCGCCGACGAACCCCAGGTAAAAGAACAGCATCAGCGAGAAATTGCCCCAGAGGCTGTAGTCCCCGAGTGCGAAACCGGTGGTCGTCACCACCGACGTCACGTTCAGCGCTACATGCCGCAGTGCGTCCAGCCAATGCAGCTGGGTGGTCCACCAGTACCAGGTGCCGAGCACCAGCCACGTCACCAGCAACATGCCGAGCAAACCTTGAACCTGCTGATCCTTGATCAGGGCCCGGCGGTTACCGCGCAAGGTCGCCACGTACAGGGTGAACGGCAGGCTGCCGAGAATCATGATGACGATCGCCACCCAGTGCACCGCCGGTTGCGTCCACTTGGCCAGGGATTGGTCGGAGGTGGAGAACCCGCCTGTGGAAATCGCTGACATCGCGTGGTTGATCGCATCGAACAGGCTCATTCCCGCCCACCAGAACGCCAGGCTGCCGAGAATGGTGATGCCGACGTAGGCCGCTACGATCAACCGCGCCACCATGTGCGAACGGGGCATGACTTTTTCGGAACGGTCCGACGACTCGGTCTGAAACAGCCGCATGCCACCAATGCGAAGCAATGGCAGAATCGCGACCGCCATGCCGATAAAGCCGATGCCACCGATCCAGTGCAGCAATGAGCGCCACATCAGGATGCCGGGAGACATGTCATCCAGACGATTGAGCACGGTCGCGCCGGTGGCGGTGATGCCGGACATGCTTTCGAAGAACGAGTCGGTGTAGCTGATGTGCTGGGTCAACAGGAACGGCAGCGCGGCGAAGATGCACACCACCAGCCAGCTGCTGACCGTCAGCAGGTACATGTCTCGCGGACGCAGGTGCACGTGCTCGGGACGACCGGGAATGACCAGCGCGAGGCCGGCGACAAAGGTGATCATGCTGGCCCAGAGGAACGACGGCAGGTCGCCGGTGCGATCGAAAATCACCAGGGTCGCCATGGGCACGACCATGGCGATCGCCAGCGTGATCAGGAAGAGGCCGATGATGAAACCAATGAGACGTAAGGTCGGCAACGCCATGAAGTCCGCTCGGGCTGAAAGTAGGAAGGGCGCCATTCTACCCGTGGGGCAGGGCATGTAAACCGGCATCCCTGTGGCACTTGCAGCTAGAATGGCCAGACATTTTTTTCAGGAGGTGGCCGATGCAGGCTCTCGACGCTTTGCTCAACCGTGTTTCCGTTCCACGACTGGTCGATCCGGCCCCCACCGCCGAGCAGCGCGAAGTGCTGTTTGGTGCCGCGATGCGTGCGCCGGACCACGGCCATTTGCAGCCTTGGCGCTTCCTGACCGTCGAAGGCGCAGCGCGTGAGCAGATGGGCGAGTTGCTGGCCGAAGCCGCGAAACTGCAGGACGGCGACGTGTCCGAAGCCGCGCTGGACAAGGCGCGCAACGGCCCGCTGCGCGCCCCGCTGGTGGTCGTGGTGATCGCGCGGTTGCAGGATCACGTCAAATATCCGAAGTCCGAGCAACTGCTGGCAGCTGGCTGTGCGGCGCACGGAATTTTGCTGGCCGCGTATGCGCAGGGAATTGGCGCGGTGTGGCGCACCGGTGAGCTGGCCTATTCGGCGCATGTGGCCAAAGGGTTGGGTTTGGCGGAAGGGGAAGAGGTGATTGCGTTTCTTTACCTGGGTACGCCGCAGAAAGAGCCGCGTGTTGCGGAGAAGGTTGACCTCGCCGAATTTGTCAGCGCCTGGCTGCCTTTGAAAGCCTGAAGATCAAAAGCTTCGCGGGCAAGCCTTGCTCCTACAGGTTATGAAGTGTTCACGAAACCGTGGCACGACACATAACCTGTAGGAGCAAGGCTTGCCCGCGAAAGCGTCGGCACATTCAACATCTCTGTTGAACGTTAAATCGTCTTCGCGAGCAAGCCCGCACCCAGAAGGGGTCAGGGCTGAACGACGGCACCCGGCACCAACGGCAATTCCAGGCTGGCGATGAATCCGCCATCCGGATGATTGGCCAGCACCAGACTTCCGCCATGCCGCTCCGCTGCCCGGCGCGCAATCGCCAACCCCAGGCCGTGACCCGCCGCCGTCTGCCCCGGCGCCCGATAGAACGGTTCACCCAGCTGATTCAAATGCTCGGCATCCACGCCGGGACCATGGTCGCGCACACTTACTACAATCCGCTCACCCTGCCGCACCGCCTGCATCTCGATCGATCGCCCCACCGGGTTAAAGCGCTGGGCATTGCGCAGCAGGTTGTCCACGGCGCGCTCGATCATCGTCGGCCACCCTTTCATATTCAATTGCGGTTCGGCGTCGAGGCTAACGGTCTGCTCCGGCGAACCCAATTGCGCATCCTTTTGCAGCGTGTTGAGCAGCGCATTCAGGTCAACGTCTTCAGCACTGGCGTTGTCGGCATCGACCCGTGCCAGCACCAGAATCTCGCTGATCAGCGCTTCGAGCCGGTCGCACTCGCGGGTCAGGCGCGGCGAGAGTTTTTCCCGCTCCTCGGGGCTGGCCCGTTCCGCCAGTGCCAGTGCAATGCGCAGCCGGGCGAGAGGCGAACGCAATTCGTGGGACACATCGCGCAGCAGTTGCCGCTGACTGCTGATCAGGCTTTGCAGGCGTGCGCCCATGCGGTTGAAATCATTGGCCAGTACGCCGAACTCGTCGCGACGGTTAGCGAGCTTCACCAGGCTGTTTTGCTGGTACGTGGTTTGCCCCAGATCATGCACCGCGCCGCGCAGGCGGCTTAGTGGACGGGTGATGGACAAGGTCACGAACAGGCTGAACAGGGTCAGCACCACGAGGGCGATGCCCAGCGCACTCAGTGGCCAGAGCAGGCTTTCGCGGTGCCACGCGTCCAGTTCGGGGTGCGGGATGCGGTAGATCAGCAGGTAGGTGTCGCCGGTTTTGGCGCTGGTGTATTCGTCGGTCAGACGACGCCACGGCAGGCGCCGATCGTCGTTGTTCTGCCGTGCTTCGAAGGCCGCGGCGCGGCGAGGGAAGGTGCCACGAACGACGGGGTCACCGCTCTCGTTAAGCACCTGAACGTCGATGTGATACTGGCGTTTGCGCTGCTCCAGAATGTCCTGGGCGGCTTCTTCGCCTTGTGCTTCGTAGGTCTGCGTCCACTGTTCGGCCAGGGTGTTGAGGCCCGGGTGGCGGCTGAGAATCCACGCATCCTGGTTAAGCATGTGCCCGAGCAGAATGGACAGCCCTGCCACCAGAGCGATGGCCAGCCAGAAGCTGGCCAGGATACGCCAGAACAATGAACGCACAGAAAATCCTCAAACAAACACAGATCAATGTGGGAGCGGGCTTGCTCGCGAAAGCGGTGTGTCAGGCAAAGTATTTGTTGATTGATACACCGCTTTCGCGAGCAAGCCCGCTCCCACATTTGAACTGAATGGTGTCAGACCCAACGGGGTTTAGCCGTTGGGTCCAGGGTTAGCGCATTATTGCGCTTTTTGCGGTTGTTGCGCTTTCCACGCCTTGAACTCGGCCCATTCGGCGCGGCGCTCAGCCCGTTTTTTCTGGATCTCGTCGAATTGCTTCTGTTGATCCGGTTTCAGCAGGGCGCGCACATCGGCCTCGGCTTTCTTGTGGTTGGCGGCCATTTCGTCCTTCATGGCTTTCTGGTCCGCTGGCGAGAGTTTTTCCAGGTACTTGTCGACCACTTGCTTACGCTCGTGCATCTGCTCGCCCATGATCTTGCGGATCTGCTCGCGCTGTTCGCGGCTCAGGTCCAGTTGGCTGTACGGGCCTTTGCCGTGCATGCCGTGCATCTGACCGCCGTGGCGCGAACCGTCCATCGGGCCACCCATCGGGCCGGCACCTTCAGGCATGGCCATGGCAACGGTTGGCAGGGCGGCAGCGAACATCAGAGCGATAAGAGTCTTGCGCATGGTGAATCTCCTTGTCTCGTTCCCGGTACGTTCCGGATGAGTTCAGATTACGGAGATCAAGGTCAGCGGCGGTCAGCGGAGCGTAAAGCTTGGGTAAAGACGGTTTCTCGCCGACCTTACAAACACGCAGACCCCTGTAGGAGCGAGTTTGCTCGCGATGGACGTCAACGATTACGCGTGCTGTCTGGATAAACGCGTTGTCCCGACGTTTTTCGCGAGCAAGCTCGCTCCTACTAGAGCCTCGCAGATGACATATCAGAGGCTGTAGTAGTAACCACGGCTGCGCAGGGCAACGATGCGCGGGCGGCCGTCGGGGTGGGGGCCGATCTTTTTACGCAGATTGCTGACGTGCATGTCCAGGCTGCGGTCGTACAGGGTCAGTTTGCGGCCGAGGGCGATCTGCGCCAGTTCCTGCTTGTCGAGCGGTTCGCCAGGCTGTTTGAGCAGGGCTTCGAGCAAGCGGCTTTCGGACACGGTGAGGGTGAATTCCTGTTCATCGATGCTGACCACGCCACGCACCGGGCTGAAACACAGGTCGCCCAGTTCGAGCTGGCTGGACACCGCCGCCGGATGGCTGCGGCGCAAGACGGCGCGCAGGCGAGCGGTCAGTTCCCGTGGGTCGCAGGGTTTGGCGAGGTAATCGTCGGCGCCCAGTTCCAGGCCGAGGATGCGGTCCAGCGGTTCGCCGCGGGCCGAAAGCATCAGCACCGGCAAGT
This sequence comes from Pseudomonas migulae, assembly GCF_024169315.1. Classification (NCBI taxonomy): domain Bacteria; kingdom Pseudomonadati; phylum Pseudomonadota; class Gammaproteobacteria; order Pseudomonadales; family Pseudomonadaceae; genus Pseudomonas; species Pseudomonas migulae. The sequence goes on from NZ_JALJWR010000001.1 coordinate 5,599,637, forward strand.
CCGGGTGATCGCTGCGCAATTGCTTGAGTAATTCCAGACCGCTGCCGTCCGGCAGCATCACGTCCAGCACCACGGCCGCCGGGGACGTTTCGGCCAGCGCACGACGGGCGCTCTGGCCGTCGTGGCAGGCACGGACCTGGAAGCCTTCCTGGCTCAGCCAACTGACCAGCAGCTCACACAGCTCCTGGTCGTCATCAATTAATAACAGCTCGCTCATGACTCACTCAATTTAGCCATTGTCGACGTTTTCGACTTGCACCACTGGCGAAGATACCGCAGAGCAGGGCCAATAGCGCTACTCCCGCGCCGATCACGAACCATTGCTGCTGGTCTGTGAGAAAACGCGGCAGCGGACTGCTGGCCTGGGCTTCCTTGAGTTGCAGCTTCAGACGCTGGTTCTCCTGGCGCAACCGGCTCAGCTGAACGCTTTCACGTTCGGCATCGGCATTTTGCAGTTGTTTGCTCAGTTCTTCTCGTTGCTGTTCGCTCACCTTCAAGCGCTGCTGCAACTCGGTGATCTGGCTGCCGGCGCTCAAGGACAGCGGCGTTGCGCTTTCTTCACCGTGGGCAGGCGCCACGATCGACAACGTGACCAACATCAGACACAACGGACCTTTGCGCATCGGAGCTCCTGATTCCAATCGATTATTGGGCAGGTTGTCGGCAGGCAAACGAGAATAATGAGCGATTGAGAGCGCGATGAACCAAGAAGGTTCATCGCGTGGGACTAATGCTGTTCGCTTAGAAGGGTCACACATACTTTTGTGGCGAGGGGATTTATCCCCGTTCGGCTGCGAAGCAGTCGTAAAAAAAGACAACTAGGTTTGTCTGAATACTGCCGGGGGCCGCTTCGCGACCCAACGGGGATAAATCCCCTCGCCACAAAAGCTACGGAAGGACTTGCTTGAACGGCTTGACGGAAACGTTGGCATAGACGCCTGCGGCGATGTACGGATCGGCGTCGGCCCAGGCCTGGGCGGCGCTCAGGGAATCGAATTCGGCGACGATCAGGCTGCCGGTGAAACCCGCAGCGCCCGGATCATTGCTGTCGACCGCCGGGTTCGGGCCGGCCAATACGATACGACCTTCGCCCTTGAGCACTTGCAGGCGCTCAAGGTGTGCAGGCCGTGCGGCCAGGCGGGCTTCCAGGGAGTTGGCGACGTCTGTGGCAACGATTGCGTAAAGCATGTCAGTCCTCGGTTTTTGGCGTGGTGGTATCGGCGTCATGCAGGTGGCGGGACAGGTAAATACCCTGAGCGACCAGGAACAACAGTGTCATGCCCAGGCTGCCGAAGACTTTGAAGTCGACCCAGTATTCCTGGAACGTGAACGCGACGAACAGGTTGGCGGCACCGCAAAACAGGAAGAACGCGATCCAGGCGATGTTCAGGCGAGTCCAGACCATGTCCGGCAGGGTCAGCGCGTGGCCCATGATGCGCTTGATCAGCAGTTGGTCACCGATGAAGTGACTACCGATGAACGCCAGCGCAAACAGCCAGTTGACCACCGGGGCTTTCCATTTCAGGAAGGTCTCGCTGTGAAACGCCAGGGTCAGGCTACCGAAGACCAGGCAGGCGATGAGGGTCAGCCACTGGCTCTTTTCCAGCTTGCGCTGCTTGATGAAGAGCGTGCCGTAGACGACCAGGGAGCTGATGATCAGCATCGCGGTGGCGCTGTAGATGCCCCCGACAGTCAGTTGATGACCGCCAATGTCAACGACCCGTGGGTCGATCTTGAAAACAATGAAAAACAGCAGAAGCGGGATGAAATCGATGAATTGTTTCACAATGGCAGCCAGAAGCAGGATGTGGCGGCATAATAACAAACATATGGGCGCGCGATAGCGCCAGCTGATTTGAGGTTACACATCCCCGTGAATGTCGATTTGCACTGCCATAGCACTGCCTCCGATGGCGCTCTAGCGCCTGCTGTCCTGGTGGCGCGTGCGTTCGAGAAAGGCGTGCGAGTCCTGGCCTTGACCGATCACGACACCCTCGAAGGCCTCGACGAGGCCCGCAGCGCGGCAACGGCGCTGGGGATGCAACTGGTCAATGGCGTCGAATTGTCCTGCACCTGGGGTGGCGCGACCATCCATGTGTTGGGTTACGGATTTGATGTGAATGCAACGCCGTTGGTCGAAGCAATCGCTAAATTGCACGATGGCCGTTGGCTACGGTCCGAAGAAATAAGCCGCAAGTTGGCGTTGAAGGGCATGCCGGGTGCGCTGGAAGGTGCCCGGGCGATCCAGCAGGAACTGGGCGACAGCGGTAACGCGCCGGCCCGTCCGCACTTCGCCGACTGGATGGTGCGCGAAGGTTTCGTCAAGGATCGCGCCGAAGCGTTCCGCAAATGGCTGGGCGCCGGCAAGCTGGGGGACGTCAAGCAACACTGGCCGACCCTGGAAGAGACGGTCGAAACCCTGCGTGCGGCCAAAGCCTGGGTGAGCCTGGCGCACCCGTGGCACTACGATTTCACTCGCAGCAAGCGTCGCCGCCTGATTGCCGACTATATTCAAGCAGGTGGCCATGCGATCGAAGTGGTCAATGGCCATCAGCCCGCCGAACAGGTGGGCAGCCTGGCGATTCTAGCTCGCGAGTTCGGTCTGCTGGTCAGCGCCGGCAGTGATTTTCATGGCCCTGGAGGCTGGTCCGAGATCGGTGAATACCGCCCGCTCCCGGAGGATCTGCCACCACTTTGGTGTCGATTCAAACATGACCCAATTATTGCCGCCGTCTGAACAGGTAGAGAATGTGAGTCAATTTTTCCAGATTCATCCGGAAAACCCGCAAGCGCGCCTGATCAAACAGGCTGTCGAGATCATCCGCAAAGGCGGGGTGGTGATTTATCCCACAGACTCTTCCTACGCCATTGGTTGCCAGATCGGCGACAAGAACGCCGTGGAGCGCGTGCGCCGATTGCGTGGGCTGGATGACAAGCACAACTTCGCGCTGATTTGCAGTGACTTGTCGCAACTGGGCCTGTTCGCCAAGATCGACACCGGCCTGTTCCGCTTGCTCAAGGCACACCTGCCAGGTCCGTACACCTTCATTCTCAACGCCACCCGTGAAGTCCCGCGGCTGTTGTTGCACCCGAAAAAACGCACCATCGGCCTGCGCGTACCCAGCCACCCGATTGCCCTGGCGCTGCTGGAAGAGCTCGGCGAGCCGCTGATGAGCGTGACGCTGATCATGCCTGGCGACACCGATCCGCTGACCGATCCGTATGAAATGCGCCAGTTGCTCGAGCATCAGGTCGACCTGATCATCGACGGCGGTTTCGGCGGCATCAAGGCGTCCACCGTGATCAACCTCGCCGACGGCGAGCCGGAGGTGATCCGCGTCGGTTGCGGCGACCCTGCGCCGTTCATGGCCGAGGCGTAGATGTCTGCAGTAGAACCCGTTATCGACAGTCAGGCCGGTGCCCAGCAAGAGCTGCCGTTCGCCATGGTGTATGGCCAGGCGGTCATGGAAATGCCGCTGGACCTGTACATTCCGCCGGATGCGCTCGAAGTTTTCCTGGAAGCCTTCGAAGGCCCGCTCGACCTGCTGCTGTACCTGATCCGCAAACAGAACATCAACATCCTCGACATTCCGGTGGCGGAAATCACCCGCCAGTACATGGGTTACGTCGAGTTGATGCAGTCGGTGCGCCTGGAACTGGCCGCCGAGTATCTGGTGATGGCCGCGATGCTGGCCGAGATCAAGTCGCGGATGCTGTTGCCGCGAGCCGAAACCATCGAAGATGAAGAAGACGACCCGCGCGCCGAACTGATCCGTCGCTTGCAGGAGTACGAACGCTTCAAGGCCGCCGCCGAAGGCATCGATGGCCTGAGCCGCGTCGGTCGCGACGTGGTGGTGCCCAAGCTCGACGCCCCGGAAGCCCGGGCGCGCAAGCTGTTGCCGGACGTGAGCCTGGAAGAGTTGCTGATGTCCATGGCCGAGGTCCTGCGCCGTGGCGACATGTTCGAAAGTCACCAGGTCAGCCGCGAGGCGCTGTCCACCCGCGAGCGTATGAGTGACGTGTTGGAACGACTCAAGGGCGGCGGTTTCGTGCCGTTTGTCGAGCTGTTCACGGCTGAAGAAGGGCGCCTGGGTGTCGTGGTGACCTTTATGGCGATCCTCGAACTGGTCAAGGAATCTTTGGTCGAGCTGGTGCAGAATGAGCCGTTCGCGGCGATCCACGTGCGAGCCCGAGCCGAATAACGAGTTGAATCATGAACCTGACTGAACCCCGCGAGCTGGCGCCACTGCTTGAAGCCTTTCTGTTGGCCTCGGGAAAACCGCAATCGCTTGAGCGCCTGTTCGAACTCTTCGAAGAGGGCGAGCGCCCCGAGCCGCCAGTCTTCAAGAAAGCCCTGACGATACTCGCTAAGTCCTGCGACGGCCGTGCTTTCGAGCTGAAGGAGGTCGCTTCCGGCTATCGCCTGCAGATCCGCGAAAAGTTCTCGCCGTGGGTAGGACGTTTGTGGGAAGAGCGCCCGCAGCGTTATTCCCGTGCGATGCTCGAAACCATGGCGCTGATAGCCTATCGTCAGCCGATCACCCGGGGCGAGATCGAAGATGTGCGCGGCGTGGCGGTCAACAGTCACATCGTCAAGACGTTGCTGGAACGGGAGTGGATTCGCATCGTTGGTTATCGTGACGTACCTGGTAAGCCGGCGATGTTTGCGACGACCAAGGCCTTTCTCGATCACTTCAACCTGAAAAATCTCGACGATTTGCCGCCACTCGCCGAACTGCGTGAGCTGGAACCCGATCCGGTGCTCGATTTCGACGACGCGCCGGTGCCGGCCGGGTTGCAGGAACTGGCGGACGCCAGCGCCGAGCCGGAAGAGCCGAAGGAAGAAACCAGTTTCCATACGCTGTTGCTGGAACTGGACACCATGGAGGAGGGGCTCAAGACCGACTTCGACGACATTCTGCGCGATGGCGAGGTGACCGGGACCGAAGAGGTTCTGGAGCTGCCGGAGCCTGAGATTGAAGCGGAACTTCCGGTTGAGCCAGAAGCCACAGTCGAAGAAGAGCTTGAGGATGACGTGCTTGGCGTCGCCGAGGCGCGCGAGAAACTCCTGGCGGCTGTCGCCGCTCTCGAGCAATCGAAACCCGAGCCTGAGTTGAGCGACGAAGAAGCCGAGGCTCGAGCCCTCGCCGAAGCCATCGAAGCCGAACGCCGCGAGTTCGAAGACTGACCCAAATCCTGTGGACAATGATTGACCCTGTGGGAGCGGGCTTGCTCGCGAATGCGGTGGGTCAGCCAACAAACATGTCGACTGAACCACCGCATTCGCGAGCAAGCCCGCTCCCACAGGGGATTTGTGTTGGATGGAGTATTTGATGAGCTCAACCAAAGACCCCTGCATCAGCGTCTGCAAATTCACCGACGACATCTGCCTCGGCTGCGGCCGCAGCAAGCGTGAGATCAAGGCCTGGAAAAAACTCGACAAGGCTGACAAACGCATTGTTCTCGCTGAAGCTTCATTGCGCTTGATCAAGCTCGGCGCCACCGGTCGGCGGAAAAACAAGTAACTCGGCGTTCATCAACTAGTCTCTGATGCGAAAACGCCCACATGAGCGTATGATTCGCGACCCTTCGGCAATCCCCTTGCCCAAGTACCCGTTTTACATCGCTTCAGGACGCTCAATTCAGGGCCGCCTGAACAGACCACACCGGGAGGTGCCCAGATGAGTATCAACGACCAGAAAGACGACCAGGAAATCGGCCCAGCAGGCGAAAAACTGCAGAAAGTCCTCGCCCGTATCGGCGTCGGCTCGCGCCGTGACGTAGAAGCCTGGATCAGCCACGGCCGCATCAAGGTCAACGGCAAAGACGCCACGCTCGGTCAGCGTGTCGACATGCATGACGCCATCACCATTGATGGCAAGGTGATCAAGCGCGAAGAAGCCGCCGAGTCGGTACGCCGCGTGATCATGTACAACAAGCCCGACGGTGAAATCTGCACACGCCTTGATCCGGAAGGCCGTCCGACTGTTTTCGACAAGATGCCGCGCCCGAAAGAAGGTCGCTGGATCAACATCGGTCGTCTGGACATCAACACCACCGGTCTGCTGATGTTCACCACCGACGGTGAACTGGCCAACCGCCTGATGCACCCTTCCTACGAAATGGACCGTGAATACGCGGTACGCGTACGTGGCGAAGTCGATGACGAGATGATCGAACGCCTGAAAGCCGGCGTCGTCCTCGAAGACGGCCCGGCCAAGTTCACCGACATCAAGCAGGCACCAGGTGGCGAAGGTTTCAACCACTGGTATCACTGCGTGGTGATGGAAGGTCGTAACCGTGAGGTTCGTCGTCTGTGGGAATCCCAGGGCCTGGTGGTCAGCCGCCTGAAACGCGTGCGTTTCGGTCCGGTGTTCCTCAACTCCGACCTGCCGATGGGCCGCTGGCGCGAAATGAGCCAGTACGAAGTCGACATTCTGAGTGCTGAAGTCGGCCTGACTCCGGTGGCCATGCCGCAGATGAACGCCAAGAGCAAGGACAAGCTGGATCGGATGCAGCGTAAATCGTCGCGTCCCATGGGCAAGACCGAGCGCGTACGTTCGTTGCGTCCTGCCATCGGTAACCAGTCCGCTGCTACACCGCGCGATACCCGTGAACCGCATATCGAAGGCGAACGTCCAGCGCGCAAACCAGCAGCGCCACGCGCTGATGGCGAGCGCGGTCCACGCACGCCACGTCCGGCCAACGGTCGCACCGAGCGCGGTGAAGGCCGCGGTGCGCCAAGCGGTGGTCGCAGTGATCGTGGTGCCCCTGCGGGTCGTGGAGAGTCGGGGCGTGGTACGCCAGTTGCAGATCGTCCGTCCGACACCAAGCGCCCGGCCAAACCGGCGCCGAAGAAACGCCCGGGCATCGTTCTGGTCGACAAGGATGCGCCATCGGGCAAGCGTCGCGGTGCGCCAGCCGGTTCCGGCCAGCGTCCGGGCTTTGGTCGTCGCAAGCCTGAGTAATCGGTAAGCGCCACATAAAAACGCCAACCCTCGGGTTGGCGTTTTTTTTTTGCGTTCGACTTGAGCTTTACAGGGTTTTCTAGCCAGTCATCGCGGGCAAGCCCGCACAGTGGATTGCATTCGTCTGGGGGAACTCGGTCACCTGTGGGAGCGGGCTTGCCCGCGATGACGTCAGTAGCAGCACCGTTGTTTCAGGCTAGAACACGAACCGCCCATCAAACACCGGCTCATCGTCCAGCGCCAACACGCCGCTGGAGAAAATCAGATCCAGATGATGGCTACCCTTTGCACCACCACCCAACCCCAGATGGAGCCCGCAATGGCGTTCCTCGAATCCCGCGTTGCGCGCATACAACGCCTTGACCCCTTCATTGGTGCCAATCCCCAGTTCCTCGATCCGCCGATTCGACGGATTGGCGTCCAGGTACTTGTTGAAATCATGCTCCAGGCCTGGCACTTCAGTCGCAATTTTGCTGATGGTCGAGTTCTCGATCCACAACTCCAGCGGTGACTCCAATACTCCGTACTTGCGCGCAAACGGAATAGTACTGAGAAACGTCCCCATGAACTTGACCCGGCCATTAATGGCTTCGCTGTGGGTGGCTATTTCTCCGGGTGCCAGATCAAAGTTGCCGACACCATTGATATCGGTCCACTTCTTGATACTGCTCAACGGTGTTTCAAACCAGGAACCGTGATCATCCTTGAAACTTAGCGTTGTTGCGTGGGACATGCGCTGGATCAAGTGGCTGTTCAACCCGGCAATGCGCTGCGGGGTGACACTGAAGGTGTCGTAAAAGTAATCGCCGTAATCCTTGAACAGCAGCGACTTCTTCCAGTTCTCGGCCATCACGCCTTGCAGGGCGCGGACAAATTCAGGGCCCTCGGGGCGTGGATTCGGCAGGGTGGAAGAGTCGTAGAAGAAAATGTACAGATCGCTGTCGATAATGGCGTGGGCCAGCAATTCCGTGGGTTCCAGGTCCAGTCGCAGTGCGCTGAAGCGGAATGCCTGGCTGTCGGAAGCCTGTTCGGCAATGGCGCCGGTCAGTGCTGTGTAATCAGCGGTGTGGCCCAGCAAGACCTTCGCCGGATTGAGACCGGCAAGGGCCGGGTGATGTTCGAGGTAGTAAAGGAAATGCGAAATGGCGCGTTGCTTATCCATGTAGTCCTCCCTGACAAACCGAGCGAAAGTGGCAGGCACAACCGGGCCCGACCGTGCCTGCCGGGATGACTTACAGAGGCCACATCGCCGTGCCGAACGGAACAACCGCGTCGGCTTGCATCATTTCAACGGCGGCTTCATGGGTCGGTGCTTCAAACCAATCGTCCAGTTGCAGTTCAGTTTCCAGGTCTTTTTCCATTGCTTGCATGGTGAATCTCCTAGATGACTTTTGAGTAAGAACAGCTTGCCAGTCGATGCAGCTCGGCAAGACGCTGAAACCTAGTTCAGTGGTTTTTGAAACGCAAAAAAATAATTAAATTAGATTTAATTGAACTTTCGGTTTTATTTTTTGAATAGACATTTATTAATAGAAAACAAAAAACTAAATGGATTTTTTCCTTAGGAAGCTTCCTATCGTCAATTTGCAGTCGTCCTACAGTTACTTCTGATTCGGCAAAGTTTCGTTACGGGTTGTAAAGAAATGCTGACGAAATTGCGTGCTGAATCCCCTGAATTCGTGCCTTAGGGAGGTCCGTAAGGAAAACCTGCCGCCAGCACGCCGATTGATCTGCGAACAAGGCTCTGGCGCGCTTGTTTCAGCGGCGCTGGAAGGGTGAGATGCGCGCCATGCCTGTCGTGCAGGTGCATAACAAGAAGGAGGCGCAATGTACGCCGTGACTTATTTCCATCTCTTCCCGTGGGACGGTTTTTCCATCGTCCACGCCCAGGACCCGCAAAGGTCTGACTCATTTTTTGCAGCCGCCCGGGATCCCCGAGGCGGACACAGGCAATCCCGGCAACCGACACGCTGATCCAGCGGGTCTGGCAGCAGGGGGTTAGCGGTGTACAATGCGCCGCGTTTTACCTGTGACCTCCTGCGCAGCTGCGCAAACCTCAAGGCTATCCGCCTTGTTCACTCCGCCACGTCACGAGCGTGTCGGGTTCGATTTCGTCACAGATAAAAACAAACAGGTGACGCATGACCGTTGTAAATACGCTGAACTCCTGGTGCCTGCGCTGGGGTTTGATCGGCGCTGCTTAAAGTTGCAACCGAGCAGCAACGTCTACTGAACATCATCAAACCTTGCGTGAGACCCTTTTCATGAGTGGACAAAACTCGCATTCAGGCGAGCTGAAACGCGGCCTGAAGAATCGTCATATTCAACTGATCGCCCTCGGTGGCGCGATTGGTACCGGCCTGTTCCTCGGCTCGGCCGGTGTCCTGAAATCCGCTGGCCCGTCGATGATCCTCGGCTACGCCATCTGCGGCTTCATTGCCTTCATGATCATGCGCCAGCTCGGCGAAATGATCGTCGAAGAGCCGGTTGCCGGTTCTTTCAGTCACTTTGCGCACAAGTACTGGGGTGGTTTCGCCGGCTTCCTGTCGGGCTGGAACTGCTGGATTCTGTACATTCTGGTGGGCATGTCGGAGCTGACTGCGGTCGGCAAGTACATTCACTACTGGGCGCCAGAGATCCCGACCTGGGTTTCGGCGGCCGGATTCTTCGTACTGATCAACCTGATCAACCTGGCCAACGTCAAAGTCTTTGGTGAGGCCGAGTTCTGGTTCGCGATCATCAAGGTGGTGGCGATCGTCGGCATGATTGCCCTGGGCAGCTACTTGCTGGTCAGCGGTCACGGTGGTCCGGAAGCGTCGGTGACCAACCTGTGGTCCCACGGCGGTTTCTTCCCGAACGGTGTCAGCGGTCTGGTAATGGCCATGGCGATCATCATGTTCAGCTTCGGCGGCCTGGAAATGCTCGGTTTCACCGCAGCAGAAGCCGACAAGCCGAAAACCGTGATCCCGAAAGCGATCAACCAGGTGATCTACCGGATTCTGATTTTCTACATCGGTGCGCTGGTTATCCTGCTGTCGCTGACGCCATGGGACAGCCTGCTGGCGACCCTGAATGCGTCCGGTGATTCCTACAGCGGCAGCCCGTTCGTGCAAGTGTTCTCGATGCTTGGCAGCAACACCGCGGCGCACATCCTCAACTTCGTGGTCCTGACCGCGGCGCTGTCGGTGTACAACAGCGGCACCTATTGCAACAGCCGCATGCTGCTGGGCATGGCCGAGCAAGGCGATGCGCCGAAAGCCCTGGCGAAGATCGACAAGCGCGGTGTGCCGGTGCGTTCGATCCTCGCGTCGGCTGCCGTGACGTTGATCGCGGTGCTACTGAACTACCTGATCCCGCAAAATGCGCTGGAACTGTTGATGTCGCTGGTGGTGGCCACCTTGGTGATCAACTGGGCAATGATCAGCTATTCGCACTTCAAGTTCCGCCAGCACATGAACAAGACCAAGCAGACGCCGCTGTTCAAGGCGCTGTGGTATCCGTACGGGAACTACGTCTGTCTGGCGTTCGTGGTGTTCATCCTCGGCGTGATGCTGTTGATCCCGGGCATCCAGATCTCGGTGTATGCGATTCCGGTGTGGGTAGCGTTCATGTGGGTTTGCTACGGCATCAAGAACAAGCGCAGTGCTCAGCATGCGTTGCAGGCGGCGAGCGCGAAGTAAGCGCGGCCTTCAGAAACAACAAACCCGGCCATGTGCCGGGTTTTTTGTGCGCGCTGTAATACCTGTGGGAGCGTGGCTTTTGTGGCGAGGGGATTTATCCCCGTTGGGCTGCGAAGCAGCCCCAAAACCAGTGACTACATTGGATCAGATACACCGCATGCAACGTTTTTACGACTGCTTCGCAGCCGATCGGGGATAAATCCCCTCGCCACAAAAGGCTCGCTCCCACAGTTGATCTTCGGCGTGCCGGAATCTCATTCGCGGTATCCTGCGCGTTCTGATTACGGACGCTTTTCCATGCTGGTGATTTCCAACAACGTGCATCTGCCGGATGCCGAGATCGAGTTGACGGCCATTCGTGCCCAAGGGGCCGGTGGGCAGAACGTCAACAAGGTTTCCAGCGCCGTGCACTTGCGCTTCGACATTCCGGCCTCGTCCTTGCCCGAGTTCTACAAGGAACGGCTGCTGGCGCTGCGGGACAGTCGCATCACCAGCGAAGGGGTGTTGATCATCAAGGCCCAGCAATACCGCACGCAGGAAGCCAATCGCGCCGATGCGCTGGAGCGGCTGACCGAGTTGATCCTCAGCGCCACCAAGGTCGAAAAGAAACGCCGTCCGACCAAACCGACCCTCGGCTCGAAGAAGCGTCGGCTCGAATCCAAGACCAAGCGCGGCAGCATCAAGGCCGGGCGCGGCAAGGTCGACTTCTAGCGCGCGGCTCTTTCTTCGCGGTACTTTTCATTAAGGTGCTTGGGTGCTTGCCGGTACAGGTAAACACTCAATGCCAATCCGCTCAGGGCGGCGAGGGCGGCGAACAGGAAGATCGAGGCAAAACCGAAACCTGCCGCAATCGCACCCGCCAACGGCCCGGTAATCCCTAGCGACAAATCGATGAACAGCGAATACGCCCCGACCGCCGCACCACGGCTCGACGCGGGCACCAGATTGACCGCTTCCACACCCAGCGCCGGGAACACCAGCGAAAACCCGAAGCCACTCAGTGCCGCACCCGCCAGTGCCCAATGGGCATCCGGTGCCAGCCACAGCAGCAACAGCCCCAGGGTTTCCACCGACAGGCAGGCTATCGCCACGCGGAAACCGCCGAGACGGTTGATCAGGTTGCCGAACAGCAGGCGCGCGCCGATGAAGCTGGCACCGAACAGGCTCAGGCACAACACTGCGTTGTCCCAGTGTTGCGTGGCGTAATACAGCGTGATGAAGGTCGCGATGGTGCCGAAACCGATGGAGCCCAACGCCAGACCGCAACCATGTGGCAGCACTCGACCCAGCACATGCATGAACGGCAGGCGTTCACCGACCAAAATCGGCGCGGCGGTCTTCGGCCAGGCCAGCGCCAGGCCCAGCACGGCCAGCAAAACGATGCTGACGCCCATGCTCCACAAACCCAACTGGCTCACCAACAGCACACCCAGCGGTGCGCCGACGGCCAGCGCACCATAACTGGCGATGCCGTTCCAGGAGATGACTTTAGCGGTGTTGACCGCACCGACCCGGCCGATGCCCCAGCCGATCGAACCGGAGCCCACCAGGCTTTCCGCGCTGCCAAGCACCAGACGACCGATCAGCAGGCTGATCAGACTCAACATCGGCAGGCTTTGGGTCCAGGCCGAAATCAGCATGAATACACCGCTCAAACCGCAACCGGCCAGGCCATACATCACCGCCAGTTTGCTGCCCTTGTTATCAATGATTTTCCCGGCGTAAGGACGGCTGAGCAGGGTGGCCAGGTATTGCACGCTGATCACCAGCCCCGCGATCACCGCGCCGAAGCCGAGTTCGCTGTGGACGTAGCCCGGCAGCACAGCAAGGGGAATGCCGATATTGAGGTAGCCGATAAAGGTAAAGAGAACGATGGAAACGACTTGCAGCGTGACCGCCAGGGGGCGCTGGTTTTCAGACATGGGTAAAGGTCCACGGGAAAGCAGGATAGATAGGCTGCTTATGATAGCGGCGCGAGAGGCCGCGGGTCGTGGAAAAGTAAAACTATTTGCCGGGCGGGGCTGTTTCAGGGCTTGGCGGGGGCGACCAGTTGCGTAGTGACCAGGGCGGCCAGGGCATTTTCTTCGCTGCCGAATCGGGCGAGCAGCGCGGCTTGTTTCTCGGGGGACAGGCGATTCCAGATCTCGATCATTTTTTCGGCGGTGCCGATCAGGACGCTGGCCTGGGTCTCACTGAATTTGTCGGACATGGTGTGCAACTCAAGGGTTCAGGCGGTGTGGAAAGCGCATGTTAGCGCTTTCCACACGGTCTGGCATTGCGGGTGTTTCAGTCTTCGCTGTCGGCCTGGCGGCGTTCAGTGGCTTCTTTCGGCTCGGGCTGTTGGGCGCCGGCTTGCTGCGGGGTTGTCTGCTCAGTTTCGTGCAGGCTTGGGAAGGGGAGATTAGGGATCTCGTGCATGTTTCGCGCTCCTCGCAAAGTCTGTTGATAGATCTGGTAGATCCGCGCTTTTAAAAAGCCTGGGCAGGATACAGCAGGAGAAATGACAAACAGACTTTTATATCTATTTGTTGCGACGGATGGGATTGTCTAGACAGGTCAGCAGGAGCAGCGCATTCCCCTGTGGTGAGGGGGCTTGCCCCTTTGAGCTGCGCAGCAGCCCCACATGCAGCTGCGGATGCCTGTCGGGTAAAACGGCGGCCGCTTCGCGACCGAACGGGGGCGAGCCCCCTCGCCACAAGGGACCCGGCCGATGTTTCACATTACTTGCAGACTTCGGCGATCGCCTCGGCCAACAGATCCAAGCGCGTCGCATCGATCCCCGCCACGTTCGCACGGCCGGTACCGACCATGTAGACGCTGTGATGATCACGCAGCTGTTTAACCTGATCCGGCGTCAAACCGGTGTAGGAAAACATTCCGCGTTGCACACCAATATGCGCAAAACGCTCGCGCAAGCCATGCGGTTCCAGCGCTTCCACCAGACCGCTGCGCAGTTGCGCGATACGCAAGCGCATGGCTTCCACTTCGTCGGCCCAAAGGCTTTTCAGCTCCGGATCGCCAAGAATCGTCGCCACTACGGCAGCGCCATGATCCGGCGGAGTCGACCACAGGTTGCGGGCGATGTTGGCCAGTTGGCTGCGAATATCCACCAGTTTTTCAGCGGTTTTCGCGCAGACAATCAGCGCCCCCGTGCGGTCCCGGTACAGCCCGAAGTTCTTCGAGCAGGAACTGGTGATCAGTACTTCCGGCAGTTCAGCGGCGAACAAACGGGTCGACCAGGCATCCTGTTCCAAGCCATCGCCAAAGCCCTGATAGGCGAAGTCGATCAGCGGCACCAGATCCCGGCTGCGCACCACGTCCAGCACGCGACGCCAGTCGTCATGGGACAGATCGAAGCCGGTCGGGTTGTGGCAGCAGGCGTGCAACAAGACCACGTCGCCTTTCGGCGCTTCATTGAGTGCCGCCAGCATCGCCTCAACATCGAGACGGTTATCGCTGCCGACATAAGGGTAATGATTAACCTTGACCCCGGCCGTGGCGAAAATGGTTTCGTGAATCGGCCAGGTCGGGTTGCTCAGCCACACGCCGCGCCCCGGCAGGCATTGGGCGATGAAGTCCGCGCTCAAGCGCAACGCACCGGTGCCGCCAGGTGTCTGGGTGGCGCCGGCCCGTTGTTCGGCGATCAGCGCCGAGTCGGCGCCGAGCACCAACTCATTGATGACCTTGCCGAATGCCGGTTCGCCGTGGCCGCCGATGTACGTCTTGGTGGTCTGGCGATCCACCAGGCGCTGCTCGGCGAGCTTCACGGCCTGGGGAATCGGCGTCAGGCCAAAGGCATCTTTATAGACGCCCACGCCAAGGTCGAATTTGCTCGGGTTCGGGTCCTGCGCATAGGCCTCCATCAGGCCGAGAATCGGGTCGCCGGGTACTCGACCTATGGCGTCGAAATGCATTATTTGCGGCCCTCGGCGTCCTTGGCTACTTCGTCAGTGCGCGCGGCCATGATGAAATCATTGCGGTGCAGGCCCTTGATGGAGTGGCTCCACCAGGTCACGGTGACTTTGCCCCATTCGGTCAGCAGGCCTGGGTGGTGACCTTCGGCCTCGGAGATTTCCCCGACCGCGTTGGTGAACGCCAGGGCGTGCTTGAAGTTCTTGAACAGGAAAACCTTTTCCAGCTGCATGATGCTGTCGCGAACTTCGATGTTCCAGTCAGGGATCTGCTTGATCAATACCGGCAGTTCTTCGTCGCTGACCTGAGGAGCGTCGGCGCGGCAGGCTTCGCAATGGGCTTGGTTCAATGTGGACATGGTGTGTTCCTGAAATCGAATTGTTGGAAATCGGCCGTCAGTGTCACCACGCTAAACCAAAGCGTCGGTTCCTGACAGGCTCACTTGATTCTAAAAGCTACGGATCACGCGGCTTTTGGTTTGGGCGGAAATTTCGGTGCGTGCAAACCCAACTGCATGCCTTGCTTGACCATGCCCATGATGTCTTCGTGGGCCAGATCGAACAGACGCTTGAGGTTCGGCAGGACAAAGTACAGCGGCTGCAGGATGTCGATGCGATACGGCGTGCGCATGCATTCCAGCGGATCGAATGCCTGATGCTCAGGTTCGTCCGACAGGCAGTAAACGGTTTCTTTCGGCGAGGAGAGAATGCCGCCGCCATAAATGCGCTGGCCTTGCGGGGTATCGACCAGGCCGAACTCGATGGTCATCCAGTACAGACGCGCCAGATAAACGCGTTCTTCCTTGGAAGCCTTGAGGCCGAGTTTGCCGTAGGTGTGGGTGAATTCAGCGAACCAGGGGTTGGTCAGCAGCGGACAGTGGCCAAAGATCTCGTGGAAAATGTCCGGTTCTTGCAGGTAATCCAGCTCTTCGCGGGTACGAATAAACGTCGCCACCGGAAACTGTTTGTTTGCCAGCAATTCGAAAAAGGTCTGGAAGGGAATCAGTGCGGGCACCCGGGCAACTTGCCAACCGGTGGTTTCACCGAGGACTTTGTTGATTTCGCCGAGTTGCGGAATGCGGTCGTGGGGCAGACCGAGTTTTTCGATACCGTCCAGGTATTCCTGGCACGCACGCCCTTCGATCACTTTCAGCTGGCGAGTGATCAGCGTGTTCCACACCGCGTGTTCTTCGGCGGGGTAGTCGATAAAACCTTGCGCATCGGGCTCGCGAGCCACGTATTGCGTCTGCTTCATGCTGCTCTCCTGCTAGGGGATTTCGTTCTTGTTATGTCCTGCTATGGACCTAGAAATACCTCAGGAATTGCGATGTTGCAGCACGTGAGGGCCGTAGTGCGTAGGAAAATTCGTCGGTTTTCGTAAAGTTTTCGTTACGGAAAGGCCGCTATGGCGCGGCGCTTGCGATTTCCGGGTTTGAAAAGGCGTGCAGGTGTCACATAATCTTGACGACTAACTTGGCCCCAACGCAGAAAAATCCTCGCGCGGGGCCTCGATCACTCCAGTTTCGGGCCTTTATATGCGTATCAAAGTCCACTGCCAGAACCGCATCGGCATCCTGCGCGACATTCTCAACTTGCTGGTCGAGTACGGAATCAACGTTGCCCGAGGTGAAGTGGGTGGGGAGTATGGCAACGCGATCTACCTGCATTGCCCGAACCTGATCAACATTCAGTTCCAGGCGTTGCGTCCGAAATTCGAATCGATTGCCGGTGTCTTTGGCGTCAAGCGCGTAGGGCTGATGCCCAGTGAGCGTCGGCACATGGAACTCAATGCGTTGCTCGGCGCGTTGGAATTTCCGGTGCTCTCGATCGACATGGGCGGTTCGATCGTCGCGGCCAACCGTGCGGCGGCGCAATTGCTCGGGGTGCGGGTGGATGAAGTGCCGGGGATTCCGTTATCGCGGTACGCCGAGGATTTCGATTTGCCGGAGCTGGTGCGCGCCAACAAGTCGCGGATCAACGGGCTGCGAGTCAAGGTGAAGGGCGATGTCTTTCTGGCCGACATCGCGCCGCTGCAATCCGAGCATGACGACAGCGAAGCCATGGCCGGCGCGGTGCTGACGCTGCATCGTGCCGACCGGGTCGGGGAGCGCATCTACAACGTGCGCAAACAGGAGCTGCGCGGGTTCGACAGTATCTTCCAGAGTTCGAAAGTGATGGCCGCCGTGGTTCGCGAAGCGCGACGCATGGCGCCACTGGACGCGCCGCTATTGATAGAAGGCGAAACCGGCACCGGTAAAGAATTGCTGGCGCGGGCCTGTCACCTGGCCAGTCCGCGGGGGCAGTCGCCGTTGATGGCGCTCAACTGCGCCGGTCTGCCGGAGTCGATGGCCGAGACCGAGTTGTTCGGCTACGGTCCCGGTGCATTCGAAGGGGCGCGGGCCGAGGGCAAGCTCGGGTTGCTGGAGCTGACGGCGGGGGGGACGTTGTTCCTCGATGGCGTGGGAGAAATGAGCCCGCGCTTGCAGGTGAAATTGCTGCGCTTCCTGCAGGACGGTTGCTTCCGTCGCGTAGGCAGTGATGAAGAGGTTTATCTGGACGTGCGAGTGATCTGCGCGACGCAGGTCGACCTGTCGGAGTTGTGCGCGCGAGGCGAGTTTCGCCAGGATTTGTATCACCGCTTGAACGTACTGTCGCTGCACATCCCGCCGCTGCGCGAATGCCTGGATGGCTTGACGCCGCTGGTGGAGCACTTCCTCGATCAGGCCAGTCGGCAGATCGGTTGCCCGCTGCCGAAACTGGCGCCGGCGGCCATGGAGCGGCTCAGTCATTACCATTGGCCGGGCAATGTCCGGCAGCTGGAAAACGTGCTGTTCCAGGCTGTTTCGTTGTGCGAGGGCGGCACGGTCAAGGCCGAGCATATCCGGTTGCCAGACTACGGTGTGCGTCAGCCGCTTGGCGACTTTTCACTCGAGGGCGGGCTGGACGAGATTGTCGGGCGCTTCGAGAAAGCGGTATTGGAGCGTTTGTATTCCGAGCATCCAAGCAGTCGGCAACTGGGCAAGCGGTTGGGGGTTTCGCATACGACCATTGCCAATAAGTTGCGTGAGTATGAGGTTGGCAAGACCGAGTCATGACCGACACTTGTTGTGATTGTGCTGGCCTCATCGCGGGCAAGCCCGCTCCCACAGGGATCTTCAATGGATTCAAAATCTGTGGGCGCCAGACAACTCTGTGGGAGCGGGCTTGCCCGCGATGAGGCCAGCACAGGCAGAACTCAGGTCAAGCCTTGCCACTTACCGGCATAACACCGCCGGTTTTTCGTCTTCGACACAATCCCCCATTACCCTCCGAACCCCTCAAGTCCTTTGTTTGCCGGGCCCCGCGCCGCCAGAAAAAAGTTGGTCTGCAAATTGCTTATGGCTCAGCAGTACAGCGGTGGGCGGCAAACGTCCGGCATGCAGAGGAAAGAGTGTGGACAAGTACCTTTATGTGGCAATGACCGGCGCCAGCCAGAATGCACTGGCGCAGAAGGCTCATGCGAACAACCTGGCGAACATCTCCACCAACGGTTTCCAGAAAGACCTGGAGCAGGCGCGTTCGATGCCGGTGTTCGGTGACAGCTTTCCGGCGCGTGCATTTGCCATGTCCGAACGTCCGGCCACCGACTTCTCTGCGGGCGCTCTGGTGGAAACCGGTCGCGACCTCGACGTCGCGGTGCAGGGCAACGGCTGGATCGCCGTGCAGAACCCGGACGGCGGCGAAAGCTACGTGCGCACCGGCAGCCTGAACGTCGACGCGCTGGGCGTATTGCGGGCCGGCAACGGTATGCCGGTGCTGGGCAATGGCGGGCCGATCTCCGTGCCACCCGAGCAGCAAATCGAAGTCGGCGAGGACGGCACCGTCAGCATCCGTGCGATGGGCGAAGGTCCGCGCGTGATGGCAGAAGTCGACCGCATCAAGCTGGTCAACCCGGATTTCAAGAACATGACCAAGGGCCTGGACGGTTCGATCCACACCAAGGACGGCCAGCCGGCGCAAGCCGATGCCAACGTCAAACTGGTGTCCGGGTTCCTTGAGTCGAGCAACGTCAATGCCGTGGAAGAGATGACTTCTGTGCTGGCCCTGGCCAAGCAGTTCGAATTGCACATCAAGATGATGAACACCGCCAAAGACGACGACCAGGCCATGGCTCGGGTCTTGCAGATCAGCTAATTATCAGAACGTCGCGCCGTAAAACAGGCGCACGAGGAGAATCGAATGCTTCCGGCTCTATGGGTTGCCAAAACAGGTCTGTCCGCCCAGGACACCAACCTGACCACCATTTCCAACAACCTGGCCAACGTGTCGACCACGGGTTTCAAACGTGACCGTGCCGAGTTCCAGGATTTGCTGTACCAGATCAAACGCCAGCCAGGCGCCCAGTCGACCCAGGACAGCGAACTGCCGTCGGGCCTGCAACTGGGTACCGGTGTGCGCATCGTCGGCACCCAGAAAAACTTCAACGCCGGTAGCCTGCAAACCACCGAGCAGCCGTTGGACATGGCCATCGACGGTCGCGGTTTCTTCCAGATCCTGCAGCCGGACGGCACCACGTCCTACACCCGTGACGGCACGTTCCACCTCGATTCCAACGGCCAGATCGTGAACGCCAGCGGCTTCGCCCTGGAGCCGGCCATTGTCATCCCGAACGACGCGCAGACCTTCACGGTCGGTCGCGACGGCACCGTGTCCATCACCATCGCCGGCAACCCGGCGTCCCAGGTGATCGGCAACCTGCAGACCGCCGACTTCATCAACCCGGCCGGCCTGCAAGCGGTGGGTAACAACCTGTTCCTGGAAACCGCCGCCAGTGGCGCGCCGCAAGTCGGTACGCCTGGCCTGGCCGGTTTCGGCACCACGCTGCAGAACACCCTGGAAACGTCCAACGTCAGCACCGTTGAAGAGATGGTCAACATGATCACCACTCAGCGCGCCTACGAGATGAACTCCAAGGTGATCTCCACCGCCGACCAGATGCTCTCGTTCGTAACGCAGAATCTGTAATCAAGTCTATGAGGCGGCCATGAGGTCGCCTGCAACACCGTGAGGTAGGGTCATGAATCGCTTTGTATCTGTTCTGGCACTGAGTGGAGTCGCCGCGCTGGCGGGTTGCGTCGGTCCGACGCCCAAGCCCAATGACCCTTACTACGCCCCGGTGTTGCCGCGTACGCCGTTGCCGGCTGCCGCGAACAACGGCTCGATCTACCAGGCCGGTTTTGAGCAGAACCTGTACAGCGACCGCAAGGCGTTCCGGGTCGGTGACATCATCACCATCACCCTGAACGAGAAGACCCAGGCCAGCAAGAACGCCAACTCGCAAATCGGCAAGAACAGCAAGGCCAGCATCGGTCTGTCCTCGTTGTTCGGCACAATACCGAACACGAACAACCCGCTCAGCGACGGTGATCTGACGCTGGACGCCGGCTACAGCGGCGACCGCGCGACCAAGGGCGACAGCAAGGCCGGGCAGGGCAACAGCCTGACCGGTTCGATCACCGTGACCGTCGCCGACGTCTTGCCCAACGGCATCATTGCCGTGCGCGGCGAGAAGTGGATGACCCTCAATACCGGTGATGAGCTGGTACGGATTGCCGGTCTGGTCCGGGCTGACGACATCGCCACCGACAACACGGTTTCGTCGACCCGCATTGCCGATGCACGCATCACCTACTCGGGCACCGGTTCGTTTGCCGATGCGAGTCAGCCAGGCTGGTTCGACCGTTTCTTCCTCAGCCCGCTGTTCCCTTTCTAGGTGGCTACGTTGAATTTCAGAAGTCTCATCGTTGCGGCCCTGATGTTGTCGGCAGCCTTCAACGCTCAAGCCGAGCGGCTGAAGGACATCGCCAGTATTTCCGGCGTGCGTTCCAACCAATTGATCGGCTACGGCCTGGTGGTCGGGCTTAACGGCACCGGTGACCAGACGACGCAAACCCCGTTCACCCTGCAGACCTTCAACAACATGCTCTCGCAGTTCGGCATCAAGGTGCCGCCGGGTTCGGGCAACGTGCAGCTGAAAAACGTCGCTGCGGTATCGATCAGTGCCGACTTGCCGGCCTTCGCCAAACCGGGTCAGCAGGTGGATATCACCGTGGCGTCCATCGGTAACTCCAAGAGCCTGCGGGGCGGCACCTTGCTGCTGACGCCGCTCAAGGGTATCGATGGCAACGTGTACGCGGTCGCTCAGGGCAACCTGGTGGTCGGCGGTTTTGATGCCGAAGGTCGCGACGGTTCGAAAATCACCGTCAACGTTCCGTCGGCCGGTCGCATCCCCGGTGGTGCATCGGTGGAACGTTCGGTGCCGAGCGGTTTCAACCAGGGCAACAGCCTGACCTTGAACCTCAACCGTTCCGACTTCACCACCGCCAAGCGCATCGTCGACAAGATCAACGACATGCTCGGCCCTGGTGTTGCCCAGGCCATCGACGGCGGTTCGATTCGCGTCACGGCGCCACTGGATCCGAGCCAGCGGGTCGACTACCTGTCGATCCTCGAGAACCTCGAAGTCGATCCGGGCCAGGCGGTGGCGAAAGTCATCATCAACTCGCGCACCGGCACCATCGTGATCGGCCAGAACGTCAAGGTTTCCCCGGCCGCCGTGACCCACGGCAGCCTGACCGTGACCATCACCGAAGACCCGATCGTCAGCCAGCCCGGTCCTTTGTCCAATGGGCAAACGGCGGTCGTGCCGCGCTCGCGGGTCAATGCACAACAGGAAGCCAAGCCAATGTTCAAGTTCGGCCCGGGCACGACCCTCGACGAGATCGTACGTGCGGTGAACCAGGTCGGCGCGGCACCGGGTGACTTGATGGCCATCCTCGAAGCACTGAAGCAGGCCGGCGCGTTGCAAGCCGACCTGATCGTGATCTGAGGACGGCGACCATGGACATGCGCAAAGGCGGTTTGGGTGTCAGCAGCAACGATTCGGGCTCCTATTCGGACTTGAACCGGCTGAACCAGCTCAAGGTCGGTGACAAGAACAGTGACGGGAACATGCGCAAGGTTGCGCAGGAGTTCGAGTCGCTGTTCCTCGGTGAAATGCTCAAGTCCATGCGCAAGGCTACCGACAGCCTGGGTGAGGACAATCCGCTCAACACCCCGGCCGCCAAGCAATACCAGGAAATGTACGACCAGCAGCTGGCCGTTTCCATGTCTCGCGAGGGTGGCGGTATCGGCCTGGCGGACGTGCTGATGCGTCAGATGTCGAAGAACAAACCGATGGCGCCGGGCGAAGCAGCTGCCGCATCGGCGGCCAAGCAAGCGGCCGCGAAAGCCGCCGCAGAAACGCCGATTGCCGCCGGCACGGTCGCCGTCAACGGACCGTTGTCGCGCCTCAATGGCGAGCGTCCGTTGTGGGCGTCGCGCTCGATCCATGCACCGCAGGCAGCAGGCGACGGCACGCACCGCAATGACATGGCGCTGATCAATCAGCGGCGCCTGGCATTGCCACCGAAACTGGCTGACCGCTTGCTGGCCGGCCTGGTGCCTTCGGCCACGACCAGCGCGCCGACGGTCAACAAGACTTCACTGCCGGAGCGCACCACGCTCACCGGTGCAGGCCCGTTGTACAACGGCGATTGGCTGGCAAATGCCCAGGCAGCATCGAGCGGCGGTCTGCAGATTCATGGTCGCGCCATGGCGCAAATCCCCCTGGCGCCCGCGAAGAAAGCCTTCAGCTCCGCCGACGAATTCGTCAACAAAATGCTGCCGATGGCCAAGGAAGCCGCCGAGCGTATTGGTGTCGATCCGCGTTACCTCGTGGCCCAGGCTGCGCTGGAAACCGGCTGGGGCAAATCGGTCATGCGCGCACAGGATGGCAGCAGCAGCCACAACCTGTTCGGCATCAAGGCCAGCAGCAATTGGCAGGGCAATTCGGCGCGGGCGATCACCAGCGAATTCAGGAATGGCGCGATGGTCAAGGAGACGGCCGAGTTCCGTTCCTACGACTCTTACAAGGACAGCTTTCATGACCTTGTAACTTTGCTGCAGACCAACAATCGCTATCAAGATGTCGTGAAGTCGGCCGATAACCCAGAACAGTTTGTACGCGAGTTGCAAAAGGCCGGTTACGCAACCGACCCGGACTACGCGAGCAAGATTTCGCAGATAGCCAAGCAGATGACGAGTTACCAGAACTACGCTGCGGCGGGCGTTTCCACCACGCCTTTATAGGCACAAGGATTAAGGTCGAACCATGAGTTTGCTCAATATCGGGATGTCGGGTCTGGCCGCTGGCCAATCCTCGTTGATGACCACCGGCAACAACATTGCCAACGTCGACACCGCCGGGTACTCACGCCAGCAAACAGTGCAGGGCACCAAAGCCTCGCAGCATTTCGGCAACGTGTACATCGGCACCGGCACGACGCTGGCCGATGTGCGTCGCGTGTACAACAGCTACCTCGATGCGCAGTTGCAGACCACGACTTCGCTCAACAGTGATTCGGCCGCTTACCTGAATCAGGTCACGCCACTGGACAAGTTGCTCTCCGATACCAGCACTGGCCTGAACGGCGCCCTGACCAAGTTTTTTGCCTCGGTGCAGAACGTCAACGCCAAGCCGGGTGATGACGCCTCCCGTCAATTGCTGCTCAGCGATGCCCAGGCTTTGAGCAACCGTTTCAACTCGGTCTCCACGCAGCTGAACCAGCAGAATGCCAATATCAACGGCAACCTGACGAACATGGCGGATCAGGTCAACAAGCTGGCCGCTACCGTGGCCCAGTTGAACCAGAAGATCTCCGAGATTTCCAGTTCCGGCGGCATGCCGAACGATCTGCTCGATGCGCGTAACGAAACCGTGCGCCAACTGTCGACCTTCACCGGTGCGCAAATTGTAGAGCGTGAAGGCAGCCTCGATATTTACCTGGGCAGCGGTCAGCCGCTGGTCATCGGCAACACGTCCAGCAAGCTCGAGACGGTGCCAAGCAAAGAAGATCCGGGCCGTCTGGCGCTGCAGCTCAATCGCGGCGCGAGCACCATCGACATCACGTCGATCATGACCGGTGGTGAAATCGGCGGCTTGCTGCGTTATCGCAGCACCGTGCTGGACCCGGCCATGAATGAACTGGGCCGTGTGGCGCTGGTTGTCGCCGATCAGATGAACAGAATCCAGGCCCAGGGCATCGACAAGAACGGTGCCTTCGGTTCGAACCTGTTCACCAACATCAACTCGCCCAAGCTGGTCTCTGAACGCAGCGTCGCCGCCACCAGCAACGTGGGGGCCGGCAACTTCGATGTGAGCATCAAGGACACTGGCAAGCTGACCATCAACGATTACAAGGTCACCTTCACCACGGCGACCGACTACACCGTTCAGCGCCTGCCGGACAACACGCCGATGGGCAGCTTCAGCACGGCACCGCCGGCAACGGCACCGGTCATCGACGGCTTCGAAATGAAGTTCAACGCCGCTTCCGCCACGGCGGGCGACACCTTCAAGATCACCCCGACCCGCGATGCCGCAGCGAACATCAAGACCGAGATGACCGACTCCAAGCGTCTGGCCATCGCGGCGCCGTTGGGTGCGGCTATTGCGGCGAGCGGCAGTGGTAACGGCACCTTGTCGATCCCGGCCACCGGTCAACCGACCCTGACCACCAAGTTCGACATCTACGACGCGGCGACCACCACCGCGATGCAGAACGGCCTGAAGAACTCTACGCCGACCAAGGTTGTGTTTGGTGCTGTGTCCGCCGACGGCACCAGCCAGACCTACCAGTTCCTGGATGCCAAGGGCGGGGTGATCAGCGCCGGCACCATCAAGCCAGGTGAGACCAACACCCTGAACCTGAGCATTCCGCTTACGGATGCCACGGGTGCGCCAATTCCGCCTGCGCCTGCCACTCAGTACACCGCGGCCTTCGATATGACCATCGCCGGTGCCCCAAGCAGCGGCGCGGCGATCAACGTCTCGCTCAGCCAGCCGGGCAGCCTGGACAACCGTAACGGCACCGTACTGGCCGGCTTGCAGACCGCGCAGACCGTGGACACCGGCTCGGCCAGCAAAGGTATTTCCCTGAACGACGCCTACGGCAAACTGGTCGAAGGCGTGGGTTCCAAGGCAGCACAGGGCAAGCTCGACAGCGCGGCGACAGAAGCCATCCTGGCGAATGCCAAGGGCGCGCGTGACTCGCTTTCGGGTGTCGACCTCGATGAGGAAACCGGCAACCTGGTCAAGTATCAGCAGTACTACACCGCGTCCTCGCAGATCATCAAGGCTGCGCAGGAAATCTTCAGCACACTGATCAACAGTCTTTAAGGAGTCGTAGCCCATGCGCATTTCTACCGCCCAGTTTTACGAGTCCTCGGCTGCGAACTACCAGAAGAACTTCGCCAACGTGGTCAAGAGCAGCGAAGAGGCGAGCAGCCTGGTTCGCGTCAACACGGCCGCCGATGATCCGGTCGGCGCTTCGCGTCTGCTGCAATTGGGTCAGCAGGCCTCGATGCTCGATCAGTTCAACAACAACATGACCACGATCAAAGCCACGCTTGGCCAGACTGAAGCGGTGATGACCAGCATCGGCAACGTGCTGCAACGCGCCAAGGAACTCGCCCTGGGTGCCGGCAACGCCGGCTATACCGATGCCGACCGCCAGGCCAACGCTTCGGAGCTCAGCCAGATCGAAGAGCAGCTGTTGAGCCTGATGAACACCAAGGACGAAAACGGCAAATACATTTTCTCCGGTTCCAAGGGCGACACTGTTCCGTTCTCGCGCAATACCGATGGTACCTACAGCTATAACGGTGACCAGGTCACGCTGGACCTGCCGATTGGCGATACCCAGTCGATGGCCACCAACAGCACCGGTTGGGCGGTATTCCAGCAAGCGATCAACACCAGTCGCACGCAGACCAGCATGACTTCGCCCACGCCGGCCGTTGATGGCGGTCGTGTGGTGCTTTCCAATGGCCAGGTGAATTCGGACGTGACCTACAACGCCAAATTCCGCGGTGGCGAGCCCTACACCGTGAATGTCCTCAGCCCTACGCAACTGGAAATCCGCGACTCGCTGGGTAACGACGTCACGTCCGAGGCTTCTGGCAATGGCGTGTTCAGCTCCACCGGCGGTGCCGGCACACAGACGATCAATTTCCGTGGCGTTGATCTGAAGTTGAACATCAACATGAAATCAGGTGATGTGCCGGCGACCGTGTTTCCGGCGCCCCCATCGCCCAATGCCTACAGCTTCACTCTGGCGGCCAAGCCGGACAGCATCAACGCATCTCGTGCGCCGGGCAACGTGTCGACGGATGTGGTCACCAACACGTCCATCACCAACAGCGCCGCCTACCATGCGAGCTTTCCGGAAGGCGGGGCGATTCTCAAGTTCACCAGTCCTACCGCTTTCGAGTTGTATGCCGCGCCTCTGACGGCGAACAGCAAGCCGGTTTCCAACGGTGTTCTGGCGGGTAACGTCGCCACCGCATCGGGTGTCGCCTTTACGCTCAGCGGGACGCCGACGATGACTGCCGGTGACCAGTTCTCGGTCGTGGTCAACACGCACCAGACGCAGAACGTTCTGGACACCGTCAGCCAGCTGAAAACCGCGCTGTCGACGCCGACCAACAACGATCCGGTGGCCATTCAAAAACTCAACGCAGCCATTACTTCGGGCGTCGGCAACCTGGCCAGCGGCATCGACCAATTGACCTCCGGCATCAGTTCCGTGGGTGGCCGTGGTGCGTCGTTGACCACCCAGACCGAAATCAACCAGAGCCTGGTGCTGGCCAACACGCAGACCCAGGGCTCGATCCGTGATTCGGACCCGGCCACGGTGATGACCCGCCTGACCTTGCAGCAAACCATGCTGCAGGCCTCGCAATTGGCGTTCAGCAAAATCGCTCAGTTGGGGCTGTTCAACAAAGTCTGAGTCGACGCCTTCGCGCTAATGGCGCGAGGGTTGAGGCACCGAGTGCAACCGTCTTTTTTTCAGCGGTTCAGGGCTGCTCCACTCGTTCCAGAGTGAGCGCCCGCCGCTCGAGAGTTCCCCCGCCGTGAAACCAGCTCCTCTTGTCAGCATCGCCATCCCCGCCTACAACGCGCTGTACTTTCAGGCTGCATTGCAAAGTGCTCTGAATCAGACTTATGCATCGCTTGAAGTGATTGTCTGTGACGATAGCAATGACGACGAAATCCATGACCTGGTCCAGGCCTGCACGGTGCCGCAAGGCCTGACGCTGCGTTATGTGCGCAATGATCGCCACTTGGGGTTCAAGGGGAATCTGATTGCCTGCGCCGAGCAGGCGACCGGGGAATACCTCAAGCTTCTCTGTGATGACGACCAGTTGCTGCCTGAGTGCATTGCCCGTCAGGTGCAGGGTTTCATCGATCATGACGATGTGAACCTGGTGATTGCCCAGCGTCAGTATTGCGACGGCGATTACCTGCTGCTGCCCGAGCGACTGGAGAACACCAGCTTTTCCTCGGGGAATATGCTGTTCAAGGGCGAAGACTTGCTGGATGTGCTGGAAAGCACGGCGGTCAACTTTCTCAGCAATCTGAGTGGCGCGCTGATGCGCACCCATCAAGTGCTGGAGTATCTGCCTGCCTTGACCCAGATCGGTGAAGGGTTTGTCGCCCGTCTCGATTTCGCCTTGTTTGTGTGTCTGTTGCGTCGTGGCAATCTGGCGGTGATGGGGCAGATACTCAGCTTCGAACGCTTGCACCCGGCGCGCATGAGCAATCAACTGGAGGTCGAGCAGGCCGTGGCGGTCGAGCTTGGCTGGCTGACCCAAATGCTGGCGGTGCGCAGCGGCGAGCCGGCACCTGCGCCGGGGCATGTTCGCTACATCGATCTGGCCAGCGCCGCCCTCGGTGAGCCGTATGCCTGGGAAGAAATGCCCCTGAGTCGTTCGCTGGGCTTTTCCGCGACCTTGATACGTTCGCGGGTGGGTGAAAACTGTGACAGTTTCTCTGACGTGTACCAGCAATGGCTGGCCTGTCGCACCCTGAACCCGGCCCAGCAACGCCTGTTGCCTGCGCGCCTTGCCTCGTGGGCGTGGCAGCCGCGAATTGTGCCGGTGGTGATTGATGCCGATGCCGACGATGCGGCGCTGGGTGTCACACTCGAGAGCATCGAGCGGCAGGTGTATGCCGCCGAAACGGTGTTGGTGCTCTCCGGTGAAAATCGCGCCAGCGCCCTGGCCGGTAACGTGATTCGTGTGACCCTGCAAGGCGACGGAGTTGAGCAGCTCAATGTCCTTCTGATGCAAATGGACGGTGCGGACTGGTTCTATCTCCTGCGGGCGGGTGATCGCCTGAATGAACTGGCCTTGCTGCTGTTGGCCGAGCGCATGGTCGAGAGTGCCGGCGCGTTGTGCATCTACAGTGATGAAGGTGGTCTGCGCAACGAGCTGTCGGTGGAGCCGATCTTCAAATCCGATTTCAATCTGGACCTGTTGCGCAGTTATCCCTACATCGGGCGGACACTGGCCATTCAGCGTCAATGCTTTGTGAACGCCGGTGGATTCAACCCGGATTTCACCGAGCTCAGTCCTCATGATCTGCTCTGGCGCCTTGTCGAAAGCCAGGGTGCGCATGTCGTGGAGCACGTCGCCCAGGTGCTGGTCGAATCCTCGTTCGGCCTGTCGCAATGGCTCGCGTTGCCGCAAGTGATCGAGCAAAACCCCCGTGTGCTGACCGCCCACCTTGACCGTATCGGCGCTGCCCACGAAGTGCGGCCGGGCAGCGTGCCGCTGATCAATCGAATTGACTACCACCATGGCTTTCAACCGCTGGTATCGATTGTCGTGGTGACCCGGGGAAGGCTTGGCCCGCTTCAGCGCTGCATCGAAAGTGTGCTGGAGCATACGGCGTATGCTCACTACGAATTGTTGATCGTCGACAATGCCAGCACTTCGATCGAGGCGCAGGACTGGCTGGCCGCGATGTCGCAAATGGGCGGCGAAAAGTTGCGCGTGCTGCATTGCGATTACCCCGATAACCCGGCAGCGGCGCAAAACTTCGCGGTTGCCCAGGCTCGCGGCGAGTATGTGTTGTTGCTCAGCCCGGACAGCTTGATCGTCAACCGCGACTGGCTTGGTGAACTGCTGAATCACGGCTTGCGTCCGGAAGTGGGGGTCGTTGGTGGTCGAATGGTCAGCCTTCAGGGGCGTATCGAAGGTTCGGCGCAGGTGCTGGGGATGCGCGGCCCTGTCGGCGTGCCTTGGCGCGGGGAAGTGGTGACCACCCCGGGTTACATGCAGCGCCAGCAGGCGGTGCAGAACCTGAGCGCTGTGGGCATCGAATGCCTGCTGATCCGCAAGCAGGTATTCGATGATCTTCAGGGGTTTGACGAGCAGGCCTTTTCCCAGATGCTCAACGGCCCGGATTTTTGCCTGCGTATCAGGCAGAAGGGCTATCTGGTGGTCTGGACGCCCTATGCCGAATCGGTCCGCGTGGCGGTCGAGCCGGAGAGTGGACCGGTGGCGTCAACGCTGGTGGCTGAACAGAAGCGTTTTTATCAACGCTGGTTGCCAATCATCGCCAGAGATCCGGCGTACAACGTCAACCTGAGCCTCAACACCAATAATTTCAGTCTTGAACCCGGTTTCAAGAACGATTGGAATCCGTTCGCCCGGCACATGCTGCCGCGGGTTCTGGCGATACCGATCAACGAGAGCGCCGTGGGTCACTACCGCGTCTCCCAGCCGTTTCTCGAGCTGGAGGCGGCGGGACAAGTGGTCGGCAACCTTGCCTTCCATACGCCATCGGACATCGAACTGGAGCGCCAGTCGCCGGACGTTATCATCCTGCAGGGGCGCTACAGTCAGGGCGCGGTGGACGAGGTGGAGCGGGTCAAAAACAGTTCCCGGGCCTTCCGGGTTTTCGAGCTTGATGACTACGTCATCGATGTGCCAAAGAAAAATGCTCACATACGCAAGGCCACCGTCGGCGTTGAACAAATCGTACGGCGGGCAATCGGCTTGTGCGACCGGGTGGTGGTGTCGACCCAGCCACTGGCCGATGCACTCAAAGGCATGCATGACGATATTCGCGTGGTGCCGAACATGCTTGCTCCGCATCTGTGGACCGGCCTGAGCAGCCAGCGGCGTACGTCCCGCAAGCCGAGGGTCGGTTGGGGTGGCGGGACCAGTCATGATGGGGACCTGGCGATCATTGCCGACGTCGTTCGCTTGCTGGCGGATGAAGTTGAATGGGTGTTTTTCGGCATGTGCCCGCCGGCACTCAGGCCTTACGTACATGAATTCCATCCGGCCATGGTTCTTCACGGCTACCCGGCCAAGCTGGCCAGCCTGAACCTTGACCTGGCGTTGGCGCCGTTGGAGTTTCATATCTTCAACGACTGCAAGAGCAACTTGCGTCTGCTGGAGTACGGTGCCTGCGGTTACCCGGTGATCTGCACGGACACCGAGGCTTATCGCGGTTACCTGCCGTGTACCAAGGTGGTGAGCAACAGTACCGAGGAATGGCTTGAGGCAATCCGTATGCACCTGGCTGATCCGGATGCGAGTTATCGCATGGGGGATGCGCTGCGTGAGGAAGTGCTGCGGGATTACATGTTGCGGGGTAATAACGTGAATTACTGGGCTGAGGGGTGGTTGCCGAGCTGATTTTTTGGGGGCGTGTATTGGGATTGGGGGGCTTATCCGTTTCTTCGGTAACGGCGGGTATTGGTTTCGCCCTTACGGCGAGTCACTTGGAGAAGCGCCAAGTAACCAAGCGCCCGGCGCCCCTGACGTACGGTGGCTCGCCTAGGCTCGCCATGCCCTCGCTCCGGTCCTGCTCCGTGGGCCCGCCGCCATCGGCCATCCATGGCCGGGGGCGGCTAACCCGGCATCCCTGCCGGGTTGCCCACTACGCAGAACCTGCGCTCGGCCTTCCGACGGGGCAGATCAAGATCAAAAACAAAGCGAGGCGGCCTGATAGCCGGCCTGTTTTCCGTCAAAGTCATCGGCGGCGAACACCAATTTCATGCCCACCAAAAATCCCCTGTGGGAGCGGGCTTGCTCGCGAATGCGGATTGGCATTCAGCATTGATGTCGACTGACACGGCCTCATTCGCGAGCAAGCCCGCTCCCACATTTAATCGGGGTTGCTCAAGAGGGGGGAACGATCAAGTCAGCGAAGCGCGCCCGCTTGACGCCCAGGTCGGCCCGAAGGCCGCCTCGCGGTGCTGTTGCGGTGGTCGCCCCCTCGAGAGGCCGAGTGGAGGTTCTGCGCAGTGGGCAACCCGGCATGGATGCCGGGTTAGCCGCCCCCGGCCATGGATGGCCGATGGCGGCGGGCCCACGGAGCAGGACCGGAAGGAGGGCATGCCGAGCCTTAGCGAGGCACCGAACGAAAGGGGCAAGAGCGCTTGGTTACTTGGCGCTTCTCCAAGTGACTCGCCGTAAGGGCGAAACCGCCAGCCGCCGTTACCGCAGAAACGGATATGTCCCCCAACCCCCACCCAGTGAAAACTATCAAGTCTCCAACACCTGGCTTTTTCAACATAAGCGCCTGGCCCAACGCACTAAAGGAGCTGGCGCGTTTCCTGCAAGTCCCCCCGATATCGCCATAAAACGAGCACTTCCGGTGAATCCAGAAGCGCCCTGACCGGCATTGAAGGTTTTATCCAGAAGGCCTGCAAAAGCTTGATACAGCTTGGCTGAGCCCTGTGACGAACAAGAGGGGAGACGATGAAGGCAGTTATTTTGGCGGGTGGTCTGGGCACGCGCATCAGTGAGGAGTCGCACCTCAAACCCAAGCCGATGATTGAAATCGGCGGCAAGCCAATTCTCTGGCACATCATGAAGCAGTACTCCGCTCACGGAATCCATGATTTCGTGATTTGCCTGGGTTACAAGGGCTATGCGATCAAGGACTTCTTCGCCAACTACTTCCTGCATACCTCCGACGTCACGTTCGACATGTGCAACAACCGCATGGACGTTCACCAGAACTACAGCGAGCCGTGGCGTGTCACGCTCATCGACACCGGTGAAGACACCATGACCGGCGGCCGTCTGCGTCGTGCCAGCCGCTACCTGGAAAACGAAGAAGCGTTCTGTTTTACCTATGGCGACGGCGTTTCCGATCTGAATATTGGTGCACTGGTCGACTTCCACCTAACCCATGGCAAGCTCGCCACCGTCACGGCGGTACAGCCACCGGGCCGATACGGCGCGCTGAATCGCGACGGTGACAGCGTTCTTGGTTTTACCGAAAAGCCACGTGGCGATGGCGGCTGGATCAATGGCGGCTTCTTTGTGCTGTCGCCCAAGGTGTTGCCGTTGATCGAAGGCGACGAGACTTCGTGGGAGTCCGGTCCGCTGGATGGCCTGGCCGAGCGCGGTGAACTCATGGCGTACCAGCACGACGGTTTCTGGCAGCCGATGGACACCTTGCGCGACAAGAACCACCTCGAAGCGTTGTGGCAGAGCGGGGAGGCCCCATGGAAACAATGGGATTGAGCTCCGAGTTCTGGCGCGGCAAGCGGGTTCTGCTGACTGGTCACACCGGTTTCAAAGGCAGTTGGCTGACCCTGTGGCTGCAAAGCCTGGGGGCCGAGGTCAGCGGATTTTCCCTTGATCCTTCGACCGAGCCGAGCCTGTTCGAACTGGCGCGTGTTCACGAGGGCATCAATGATCAGCGCGGCGACCTGCGTGACCTGGGCGCGTTGCTGGAATTGATCGCCGAAACCCGACCGGAAATCGTCCTGCACCTGGCGGCTCAACCGTTGGTGCGCGAAGGCTATCGCGATCCGCTGGGAACCTACTCCAGCAACGTCATGGGCACCCTCAATCTGCTCGAAGCCATCCGCCAGGTCGGCGGCGTGCGCGCCTGTGTGCTGGTGACGACCGACAAGGTCTACGCCAACCAGGAATGGCTATGGCCGTACCGCGAAAACGAAGCCCTCGGCGGTCACGATCCTTACAGCAGCAGCAAGGCTTGCTGCGAACTGTTGGCGCAGTCCTACGCCGCTTCGTTCTTCCCGGCCGAGCGTTATGCCGAGCACGGTCTGGCCCTGGCCACGGCGCGTGCAGGCAACGTGCTGGGCGGTGGCGATTTCGCGCCGGAACGCTTGATCCCCGATGTGCTCAAGGCCTGGTCGGCGGACGAGCCGGTGACCCTGCGCTACCCGCAAGCCGTACGCCCATGGCAGCACGCGCTTGAACCTTTGGCGGGCTATCTGCAACTCGCCGCCGGTCTCTATGCACAAGGGCCGGAATTTGCCGGCGCGTGGAACTTCGGCCCGAGCGAAACGGACATGTGCAGCGTCGGCGAAGTGGTCGAACTGCTCGCCAGCCGCTGGCCACAATCCCGTGGATTGCGCATCGAACCGAGTGATTTGCACGAAGCAGGCCTGTTGCGCCTGGACAGCAGCCGCGCCCGTCAACTGTTGGCCTGGCAACCGCGCTGGTCGTTGCAGCAGTGCCTGACCCAGACCCTCGATTGGCACCTGGCCTGGCAAAACGGCGACGACATGCGGGCCGTCACGTTGGGCCAGTTGAACCTGTACCGAGGCGCGCTGTGAGCGAATTCCTGTTGAAAGCGCTGCCGCTGAATGGCTTGTTCAGCGTGCAGCACAAGCGCTTCGAAGACGATCGCGGGCACTTCGCCCGACTGTTCTGCGAAGGCAGCCTGAGCGCCTTCGGCCAGCCGTTTCATATCCGCCAGATCAATCACTCCTGCACCCGTGAACGGGGCAGTGTGCGTGGCCTGCATTATCAGAACGCCAACGCACCGGAAGCCAAGCTGATCACCTGCCTGCGTGGTGAAGTCTGGGATGTGGCGGTGGACCTGCGTCCCGACTCAGAGACGTTCCTGCACTGGCACGCCGAACACCTTCGGGCCGGCGACGGTCGCAGCTTGCTGATTCCGGCCGGGTTCGCCCATGGCTTCCAGACCCTGACCGACGACGCCGAATTGCTCTACTTGCACAGCGCGGATTACACGCCTGCGCACGAAGGGGGGGTGCGTGTGAACGATCCACGGCTGGCGATTGCCTGGCCGTTGCCTGTCAATAATCTGTCGGCCAGGGACGCCAGCCATCCCTTGCTCGATGAACGCTTCGCTGGAGTGCGTCTATGAACTGCCGTGGTTGCGGTACTCCGTTGGCCTTGCCGCTGATCGACCTCGGCACCTCGCCGCCGTCGAATGCCTATGTCCGTGCCGACCAGCTGGAACAAGCCGAACAATGGGTGCCGCTGAAAGTCGCAGTGTGTCAGCAGTGCTGGCTGGTGCAGACCGAGGATTACACCAGTGCCGACAGTCTGTTCGACGCCGAGTACGCCTATTTCAGTTCCTTCTCCAGCACCTGGCTGGCCCATGCCGAGCGCTACGTGGCCGACATGGTCGAGCGTTTTGGCCTGACGGCTGACAGCCGTGTGGTGGAGATCGCTGCCAACGACGGTTACCTGTTGCAGTACGTTGCAGGACGCGGCATTCCTTGTCTGGGTGTCGAGCCGACGCGCAGCACCGCACACGCCGCTCGGGAAAAAGGCCTGGAGATTCGCGAGTTGTTCTTCGGCCGTGAAACCGCTTCGCAGCTGAAGACCGAAGGCTGGGCCGCCGACCTGATGGCGGCCAACAATGTGTTGGCCCACGTACCGGACATCAACGATTTTCTCGGCGGCTTTGCGGCCCTGCTCAAGCCGACCGGTGTGGCAACCTTCGAGTTTCCACAATTACTGACGCTGATGGCCGGGCAGCAATTCGACACGCTGTATCACGAACATTATTCCTACCTGTCCCTGACCGCCGTGCAGACGTTGTGCGAGCGCAATGGCCTGGAAGTGTTCGATGTCGGCCAGCTCTCGACCCATGGCGGTTCGTTGCGGGTATTCGTGCAACGTGCCGACGGGATCCGCCGCGAAGTGCAGCCAGCGGTCGCGCAACAATTGCAGGCCGAACTCGTCGCCGGCGTGAAAACCCCTGAGTACTACGCCACCCTGGCGCCCGCCGCCGAGGGCATCAAGCACCAACTGCTGCGCTTCCTGTTGCAGGCCAAGGCCGACGGCAAGCGTGTGGTCGGTTACGGCGCCGCCGCCAAGGGCAACACGTTGCTCAACTATGCCGGGGTCAAGCCCGATCTGTTGGCCTGGGTCGCGGACGCCAACCCGCACAAACAGGGCAAGTTTTTACCGGGCAGCCGGATTTCGGTGGTGTCGCCGGAGCGTATCGCCCTCGAACGCCCCGACTACATTCTGGTTCTGCCCTGGAACCTGTTGCCTGAAATCACCCAGCAATTCGCCTCGGTCAAAGCGTGGGGCGCACAGTTTGTCGTCGCCGTTCCGGAGTTGAGTATTCAATGAGCAGAATTCATTACACCAAGCCGAGTATTGGCGAACTGGAAGCCCGGTATGCCCTGGACGCCGTGCAGAACGGTTGGGGCGCGCGTTGCTACGAGTACCTGACGCGTTTCGAGCACGGGTTTGCCGAGCACCTCGGGGCGACCTATGCGATCGCGACTTCCAGCTGCACCGGCGCGCTGCACATGGGCATGGCGGCGCTGGGCATCGGCGCGGGTGACGAAGTGATCCTGGGCAACACCAACTGGATCGCTTCGGCAGCACCGATTACCTATATGGGCGCCACGCCGGTGTTTGTCGATGTGCTGGCGGACAGCTGGTGCCTTGACCCGGAGCTCGTCAGGCAAGCCATCACCCCGAAGACCAAAGCCATTCTCGCGGTCCATCTCTACGGCAATCTGTGCGACATGGATGCCTTGCTGGCGATCGGTCGTGAACACGGGATTCCGGTCATCGAAGATGCCGCCGAAGCCATCGGTTCGCAGTGGCGCGGCAAGGCGGCCGGCTCGATGGGGGCGTTCGGTGCGTTTTCCTTTCACGGCACCAAAACCATGACCACCGGGGAGGGCGGGATATTCGTCACCTCGGACAAAGCCTTGTACGAGCGTGTCCTGACCTTGTCCAACCATGGTCGCGTCGCGGGCAGCACCAAGCAATTCTGGCCTGAGTTCATTGGCTTCAAATACAAGATGAGCAACCTGCAGGCCGCCGTAGGCTGCGCCCAGGTCGAGCGGATCGAGGAACTGATCGAACGCAAGCGGACGATTTTCGCCAATTACGCCCGCGCGCTGGCATCGCTGCCAGGTGTTTCGCTGAACCCCGAACCTGCGCACGCCCGTAACGGTTACTGGATGCCGACCGTGGTGTTCGATGCCGAGGCCGGGATTCATCGCGACGAAATGATCGCTGCGTTCCAGGCCGCCGATATCGACGCCCGGGTATTCTTCTGGCCGCTGTCTTTGTTGCCCATGTTCAGCGAGCACGAGGTCGATACACCGGTGGCGTTTGCCTTGCCGGAGCGAGCGTTCAACCTGCCGAGCTATCACGACATGACCGACGCCGATCAGGCTCGAGTGGTGGACGTTGTGCGCGGCTTGCTCGCCCAAAGGCAATCGCTGTGAAGATGTACCTGCTGGGCGCAGCCAACCCGGAAGCGGTGCGCATGCTGCACGCCGTGAAACGCAGCACGCCGAACGTCGACTTCGCGTTTCTGGACAATGACCCGAACAAACACGGCACGCCGTTTTTTGGTGTGCCGGTCATTGGCGGTTCGGCGCTGGTCAGTGAGCTCAAAGGGCCGGACGTACGATTCGTCAACCTGATCACCGGCAGCACCCGACTGCGCTACGAGACCACCCGCGAGCTGGTCGAGGCCGGCGCCACCCTGGGGCAGTTCATCCACCCCGGCATCGACCTGACCATGATCCGCATGGGGCAGGGCAGTTACCTGCAGGAAGGCGTGATCATGCAAGCCGAAGTGACGCTGGGTGACAACACCAGCATCAGCGCCGGCAGCGTGGTGGGGCACGAAGGGCAGATCGGCCACTCGGTGTTCATGGCGCCAGGCGTGTGCATCGCCGGTTGCGTGGAAATCGGCGACGGCACGTTTATCGGCACCAACGCCACCATTCTTCCGCGCTTGCGCATCGGCCGCTGGGTCACCATCGGTGCCGGTGCGGTCGTGACCAAGGATATTCCGGATTTTTCAGTCGTGGCGGGCAACCCCGCCAGGATCATCAAGACCAACGCGGTGCCTTACCCCGACGGTAGGGTCTTCAAGTAACCCGTTTCCCCATTTTTCTGGAGCGTTTCAATGAATCCCCATGAGCAGTTTCGCGAAGAAGTAAAAGGCAACATCGAAGGCCTGCAGCAGGACAAGGCGCTGCAAGCCGAGTCGCTGGGCTGGGTCAGCACCACGGCCAAACACAAGTACACCTACAACTTCAGCTGGATGGGCCGGCCGATCATTCAGTTTCCTCAGGACATGGTCGCCATGCAGGAAATCATCTGGAACCTGCGTCCGGACGTGATCGTTGAAACCGGTATCGCCCACGGTGGCTCGCTGGTGTTTTATGCATCGATCCTCGAACTGATGGGCCATGGTGAAGTGCTGGGCGTCGACATCGACATTCGCCCGCACAACCGCGAAGCGATCGAAGCTCACCCGATGAGCAAACGCATCCAGATGATTCAGGGCTCGAGCATCGACACCGCCATCGTTGATCAGGTACGCGAGCGCATCCAGGGCAAGAAAGTGCTGGTGGTCCTGGACTCCAATCACACCCACGAACACGTCCTCGAAGAGCTGCGCCTGTACGCACCGATGGTGTCGGTGGGCAGCTATTGCGTGGTGATGGACACCGTGGTCGAAGACATGCCGGAAGATGCGTTCCCGGATCGTCCATGGGGCAAGGGCGACAACCCGAAAACCGCGGTCTGGGCCTACCTCGAAGAAAACCGCGATTTCGAGATCGACCAGGCGATTCACAGCAAGCTGCTGATCACTGTCGCGCCAGATGGCTACCTGCGCCGAGTGCGTTAAGCGACACCTTTATTCAAGCGTTCATCAGGCAATCGGTCTGTGGTGGGGAAGGATATGCAAGGCAATTACGGTTCGGAAAACACGCGGTCCCTCAGTGAGCTGTTCACTGTGGTGCTGATTACTCACAATCGCCCGGCGTTCCTGCGCAGGGCATTGCAGTTCTACAGCACATTGCCTTGCAAGATTCTGGTCCTCGACTCATCGGCCGTCGCACTGGACGGCGCGGCGGCGGTCGCGGACACCATCGACTATCGGCATTTGCCGCAGTTCGGCTACTGGGGCATTCAGGCCAAGCTGGTGTACGGCGTCGAGCAGGTCACCACGCCGTACATGGTCTTCGCCTCCGATGATGATTTCCTGTTGCACGGTGCCCTGACCGAATCGGTGAACTTCCTCGATGCCAATCCCGACTACGGGATGTGCCATGGCTATTGCCTGATGTACCTGACCCACGCCAACTACGTGCAGTATTACCGTCGTGACAAGAAGGTGCAGGAGGACTACAACGCCGAGGATGGACAGGATCGTGTCGTCGATTACATGAGCCAGTACATTCCGCCGTTCTATGCGGTTCAGCGGACCTCGATACTGCGCGACTGGTATGACGCGATGCCTGAAGGCACGAGCTTCGAATGGCAGGAAATCGGCCACGTCTACTACATGCTGGCACGGGCCAAGGCGCGGATTCTTCCTACGCCCTACGTGGTGCGTGAGGTCAACTACGGCCGCTCGGATCACAACACTGAGATCATGACGACCCTGAGCTTCAAGGACGCCCGATCCGTCGCCGAGCGCGAGCGCTTTGCAGGGTTCCTGGCCTCGCTGCCGACCGGCATCAGTGGCCTGGATGAACAGCAGACCGCGCAGGTCGCCCTGCAAGGTTTCGCCGCGCTCGCCGAAAGCCTGACGACCCGCAACGCGTTGACCATCGAGCCGATTTTCGAGTCTTACTGGAAGGATCCGACCGTAGGGCCCAAGCGCGTCTTCGGCGCTGACCAGTACGTCGAGATGCCGTTCTACAACAGCGCCTTCTTCGAGCAACTGACAGAGTGCGAATTCCTGCTTCATGCGATGCCCGCCGGGCGCTTGCAGCTTGAAGAGATGGAAGGCGCATTGCTCAAGCAGGAAGCCTTGCAGCGCACCTACTCCAATGACACTTCGGAGACGATCCAGAACCGTTTGCTTGAAGCCGTTCAGATAGGCGCCTTCAACCGCCGGGTGGTGCAAAAACTGGCGCAGCAACTACTGGATATGGATGAAGCCACCGATGCCCAGGTGTTGACCGACTGGATTCAGCGTCTGGGCAGCGTGCCCGTTTTTGACAGTCGCCAGTTGCTCGACACGATGCCGTCGGGGCGTGTGCGGAACTGGTTGCAGGCCCGTCAACCGAACGACACCGCGGTGAGGAAAATCAACCAGCACTTGGCCGCCCACGAAGGGGGGCCTCAGTTCGGCATTCTGCTGCTTGATCTGGACGCTGACATGGACAAGCTCCAGGTCACCCTGGACAGCCTCATGGAGAGTGCGTTCCGGGCCTTCAAAGTGGTGGTCTTCACCACGGGCGATTTGCCGGCGGTCACCACGGCGCAAAACACGCTGCATTTCGTCAAGGTCACCACGGCCAATTACGTCGACAAGCTGAACCAGATTGCTCGCCAGTCGACCTCGGACTGGTTGTTGCTGGCGGAAGCGGGCGATGAGTTCACCGCTGCCGGTTTCCTGCGTGCCAGCGTTGAGTTGCAGAACGCCGAAGGTTGCCGTGCGGTCGCGATGGACGAGATTCATCGTCAGGCCAATGGCACCTTGGTCGACGTCTTCCGGCCCGCTTTCAACCTTGACCTGTTGCAGAGTTTGCCGGCGCTGGTCGCGCGTCATTGGCTGATCCGCCGCGAAGCATTGGTGGAGGCGGGTGGGTTTGCCCGCGAATTCACTTCGGCGCTGGAGTTCGACCTGTTGCTGCGCCTGATCGAAACCGGCGGCCTTGCCGGTCTTGCTCATCTGGCCGAGCCGTTGCTGATCACGGCGGCACCGGCGTTGGCAGCCAATGAGCACGAGCGTCAGACGCTGGTTCGTCATCTGGCGACCCGCGGTTATCAAGCGCGGGTCAACGCCGAAGCGTCGGGCGGTTACCGTATCGACTATCGTCATGCCGATCGCCCGAAAGTGTCGATCGTCATTCATAGCCAGGACAACCTGGAGCATTTGCAGCGCTGCCTGGTCAGTGTGTTGCAGCGCACGCGCTATCAAAACAATGAAGTCGTCATTGCCGATAACCACAGCCAGTCCGCCGAGCTTCACGCCTGGCTCGATAGCCTGGAACAAAACGGGCGTGGCCGGATTCGCCTGGTCAAGGCTGCGCAGCGGCTGAGCACTTCGGCACTGCTGAACCTGGCTGCCGAACAGGCTCAAGGCGAATACCTGGTGTTGCTGGCAGCGGACGCCGAAGTGGTCAACGCGAACTGGATCGAGGCATTGCTCAATCAGGCCCAGCGTCCCGAAGTCGGGGTGGTCGGTGCCAAACTGGTGGATCACGAGGGCAATGTGAGCGGTGCCGGCCTGATTCTCGGGCTCAATGGCGGGATCGCCTCGCCATTCATCGGCGAGAAAAAGGACGCACCCGGCTATATGCGCCGGTTGGCCGTCGAACAGAATTACACCGCCGTTTCCGGTGTGTGCCTGATGATTCGCAAAGAAGTCTTCGTTGCCCTCGGTGGCCTGGATCGCGAGCACTTCGATGAGGCGTACGCCGATGTCGATCTGTGCCTGAAAGTCGCCGATGCCGGTTTGCTGACGGTGTGGACGCCGCAGGTTCAGATTGCACACCCGGGCACCTTGCCGAACGATCCGCAGGCAGTGGCGGCCTTGCGCGATAAGTGGCAGGCGCGCTTTGCACATGACGAGGCTTACAACCAGAACCTGGCCCTGACCGGCAAGGGCTT
The DNA here is from genome assembly GCF_024169315.1 of Pseudomonas migulae. Lineage (NCBI taxonomy): Bacteria > Pseudomonadati > Pseudomonadota > Gammaproteobacteria > Pseudomonadales > Pseudomonadaceae > Pseudomonas > Pseudomonas migulae. The sequence continues at coordinate 5,639,933 of NZ_JALJWR010000001.1, forward strand.
TACCCTGGGTGAATCCGGCAGTGTGAACTGGGCGCAATCGCTCGCCTCAGCTGTCTGATCAATTAAAAGGACTCACGTCATGTGCAACGGCAAATTGATGTTCAACAGTGCGCGTATTTGCCAGCTCCCCGGGCGTTGCGTTGAGTCACGGTCATGATGCCTTACCGGATTCCCTACGGTCGGCAGAACATTGATCAGGCGGATATCGACGCCGTGATGGAAGTGCTCAAGTCGCCCTGGCTGACCCAGGGGCCGACCATCGAACGCTTCGAAAAGGCCCTGGCCAATCACTGTCAGGCGGAGCACGCGGTTGCTGTGTGCAACGCCACGGCGGCGTTGCACATCGCCTGCCTGGTCGCGGATCTTGGCCCGGGAGATTACCTCTGGACCACTCCGAATACGTTCGTCGCGTCGGCCAACTGCGCTCGTTACTGTGGCGCCGACGTCGATTTCGTCGACATTGACCCGCACACCCTGAACCTTGATGCGAAGCTGCTCGCCGCGAAACTCGAGGTTGCCGAAGCCGCCGGAAAACTGCCCAAAGTGGTGATCGCGGTCGCTTTTGCCGGGCAGAGTTGCGACATGCGCACCCTCGCGCAGTTATCCGAGCGCTATGGCTTCACGCTGATCGAGGATGCCTCCCACGCAGTGGGGGCCTCATACCTGGGGCGGCCGGTCGGTTGTGGCCAATACGCCGCCATGACCATTTTCAGCTTTCATCCGGTCAAGATCATTACCAGCGCCGAGGGTGGCATGGTGCTGACCAACAATGCCGGGTATGCCGAGCGTCTGCGGCGGCTGCGCAGCCATGGCATCACTGGTGATCCGGCACAGATGAAGGTGCCGGAGACGGGGTTGTGGTACTACCAGCAACTGGAGCTGGGCTTCAATTACCGGATGTCCGACTTGCATGCCGCATTGGGGCTGTCACAGATGGCGCGTCTGGAGACTTTTGTCGCCAAGCGGCGTCAACTGGCTGCACGCTATGCAACCCTGCTGGCAGGGCTTGCTGTGACATTGCCGGTCGAACAACAGGGCGCCGAGTCTGCCTGGCATCTGTATGTGGTGCGGTTGCAACTGTCGCGAATCACGCTCAGTCAGTCGCAGGTGTTCGAGGCTTTGCGGGCGGTGGGGCTGGGTGTGAACCTGCACTACATTCCGGTGCATTTGCAGCCTTACTACCGCGAGCAAGGTTTCAAGGACGGCGATTTTCCACAGGCCGAGCGTTATTTTTCCGAGGCCCTCAGCCTGCCGCTGTACCCCGATCTGACGGATGAAGAGCAAGACGAAGTGGTGGGGCATTTAAGGCGAATCCTGGGTTGATACTTTTTTGATGACCAATACAACTGGAGTGGCTTTGTGAAAGGGCAGCACGCAGCACGGGGAACAGGAGCGCCAAGCGTTCGGCAACCGGTTCTAAGCATCGCCGGGCGTCGCATAGGCCCGGCCGAGCCTCCTTACATCGTTGCCGAGATGTCCGGAAACCACAACGGTGACATCAACCGTGCCTTTCGCATTATTGAAGCCGCCAAGCTGGCGGGTGCTGATGCGGTCAAGATTCAGACGTATCGCGCCGACACCATCACCATCGATCACTGCGGGCCAGAGTTCATGGTGAGCGGTGGTCTCTGGGATGGCCGTCGACTCTATGAGCTTTATGAAGAGGCGCACACGCCGTGGGAGTGGCACGAAGCGATCTTCGAGCATGGCCGCAAGGTCGGGATTACGGTGTTTTCATCGCCCTTTGATGCCACGGCGGTGGATTTTCTCGAGTCTCTTGGCGCACCGGCCTACAAGATTGCATCGCCTGAATTGATCGACCTGCCCCTCATCCGCAAGGTGGCGCGCACGGGAAAGCCCATCGTGATGTCCACCGGCATGGCAACCCTTGAAGAGATCAGCGAAGCGATAGAAGCCGCGCGTGGGGCAGGGGCCACAGAGATTGTTGTCCTTCACTGCACAGCCGCGTATCCGGCGCCGCCGGAAGAGGCCAATCTGGCGACGATCGCCGAGATCGCCCGGCGTTTCGACGTCGTGGCCGGGCTCTCCGACCATACGCTTGGCACGGTGGTGTCTGCCATTGCAGTGGGGCTGGGGGCGTCGTTCATTGAAAAGCATTTCACTCTTGATCGCGCGGAGGGTGGGGTCGACAGCGCCTTCTCGCTGGAACCCGCCGAACTGGCCGAGCTTGTGACGACGGCACGCATCGCCCATGTGGCGGTCGGCTCTCCGGCATTCGAGCCGACCCGGTCGGAAGAAATTGTCCTGAAAAATCGCCGTTCACTCTATGTCGTGGCGCCTGTCGCCAAGGGCGAGATGTTGACGGAGGCAAACGTGCGCTCTATCCGTCCCGGCAACGGGCTCAAACCCAAATTTCTTGAGGCGGTGCTTGGGCGCAGGGCTGTGCGCGAGCTTGCCTTTGGCGAGCCGCTTGACGCCTCGATGATCGAGGGAGGAATTGATACATGACCGGCACGCCTCGCGCCGTTGCGATCATTCCTGCCCGAGGTGGCAGCAAGCGAATCCCCCGTAAGAATATCCGCCTGTTTCGTGGTCGGCCCATGCTGGCCTGGTCCATTGAAGCGGCACTCGAATCCGGCGCTTTCGACACGGTCATGGTCAGCACCGATGACGCAGAGATTGCAGAAGCGGCACGCGCCTTGGGCGCCGAGGTGCCATTCCTGCGATCGGCAGTGGCAGCGGATGATCACGCCACAACGTCGCAGGTCCTGCTTGAGGTGCTGAGTCAATATGCCGAGGCGGGCGTGCAGTTCGATCTTGCCTGCTGCCTTTACCCGACGGCGCCTTTCGTGCGGGCACGGGACCTGGCTGACGGACGTGCGAAGCTGCTGGGAAGCCGGTTCGACGTCATCATGCCCGTCGCTGCTTTTTCTTATCCGATCTGGCGATCGCTGCAACGTGAGGACGATGGATGCATCACCCTCAACTTCCCTGAAAACCTCAACGCCCGGTCCCAGGACCTTCCGGTCGCCTATCACGATGCAGGTCAGTGGTACTGGTTCCGCATCGAGGCATTTCTGCGCGATCACGTGTTGATGGGGGCGAACTCCGGCTCGATCGTTTTGCCTGCGATCCAGGTGCAGGACATCGATACCGAGGACGACTGGGCGCTTGCCGAGCTGAAACATGAAAGGATGTTTGGATGAATGACCCGCGACTACGCCGGCACGAGTTGGGTTTTCTGGAGGTGGTGGATCGCCCCACGCCGGAGGCCTTGAGCGAATATTATGCGCAGGCTTATTTTCAGACCGCGGCCAGTAGCAGTTTTCGAAAATCCTATTCTGAAGAAGAACTCGAGGTCATCGAGCTGCGAATCGCGCAAAAGGCAGGTCAGGCTCGCACGCTCTTGAGTGATGATCAGCCCGGTAGCCTCCTTGATGTCGGCTGCGGTGAAGGCTTCGTGCTCAGGTTCTTCGATCGGCTCGGTTGGCAGGTTCAAGGTATCGACTACAGCCGCGCAGGCGTGCAGCAGGTCAATCCGGCGTACGCCGACCACGTCGAGCAGGGTGATGTCTTCGAACTGCTCGAGGCCCGTATCGCGTCTGGAAAACAATACGATCTGGTCTGGCTGGGCAACGTACTCGAGCATGTGCTGGATCCCGTGAGCCTGTTGCAATCACTGCGCCGATTAGTGGCTCCAGACGGGCTTCTTGTGGTGACTGTTCCGAACGACGGCACCGCTTATCACGAGGAACTGTACGCGGCGGGCACGATACCTGAGCGGTTCTGGGTCGCCGTGCCCGATCATCTGTCGTACTTCACCGCTGACAGCCTGCGCCGAACGGCTGAGGCAACGGACTGGGATTGCCTTGCGATTCAGGGCGATTTTCCGATCGACCTGTTTCTTGCACACGAAGGATCAAACTACGTCGCTGATCGTTCCCAGGGGCCTGCAGCCCACCGGGCCCGGTTGACGCTCGAGCGGTTGATCGGGCAGGCGGGCATCGAAGCTGCCAACCGCTTTTACGCTTCACTCGTTGATGTGGGGTTCGGTCGTAACCTGACCGCGTTCTTTAGACCGAAACCCTGAGGAGTCACTACATGACAGACAGCACCATACGAACACTTGTCGGCTCGACGCAGTCCGAGACTGAGCGCAAGCAGATGCTTGTCGACCGACTTCGCGCCTCACGGATTCCGGACCGCGAGCTATTGGACAACATCGGCCTCTACCTCACGCGACAAACGCTGTCGCGGATCAACTTCATGCAGATGCTCTATCAGATGATCGTGCCCGTTCACGGGGTCATCATGGAGTTTGGTGTGCGTTGGGGGCAGAACATGGCGTTGTTCTCCACGTTGAGGGGAATACACGAGCCCTTCAATTACAACCGCAAGATCATCGGCTTCGATACCTTTGAAGGTTTTCCTTCGGTGGCGCCTCAGGATGGCGGCAGTGTACAGGCGGGTGACTATGGCGTTGTCGAGAACTGGAAAGAGGAGCTCGAGGACATCCTCGACTTCCACACGCAGAATGCGCCAATCCCGCACAAGAAAAAGCATGAGCTGGTCCAGGGAGATGCCACGCTGACGCTTCCCGGCTACCTCAAGGGTCATCCCGAAACCATCGTGGCGCTGGCCTATTTTGACTTCGATATCTACAAGCCGACCCGCGATTGTCTCGAGGCGATCCTGCCGTACCTGACCAAGGGCAGCATCCTGGCGTTTGACGAACTCAATACACCGCAATTTCCGGGTGAAACCCTCGCCGTGCGCGAAGTGCTGGGGTTGTCTCGTTACGCCATACGGCGTGATCCATCCAACCCGCTGACTTCGTACCTGGTGATCGAATGAGTGCAGACGCCATTCGATACCAGGTGATGCCGAACCCGCGCCTTTCAGACGGGGTGCTTGACCTGCGAGCTGTGCAGCCGGCCGACATCGAAGCGATACGGCAATGGCGCAATGCCCAGATGGATGTGCTGCGCCAAACGGCTCCGATATCCCCTGAACAGCAGGAGCGGTATTTTGTCGAGCAGGTCTGGCCACAGACCGAAAGCCTGGAACCCTCGCAGGTCTTGGTCACACTGGAACGTGCAGGGGTCTTGATCGGGTACGGTGGCCTGGTCCACATTTCCTGGCCAAACCGCAGGGCCGAGGTTTCGTTTTTGCTCACCCCGGAACTCGAAAAGAACTCAGACGAACTCATCGCCCTGTTTTCACGCTTCCTCGACTTGATGAAACAACTGGCTTTCGGAGATCTTGGATTGCGGCGCCTCTGCACCGAAACATTCGAGCACCGCACCCGCCATATCGCGACCCTGGAGGCTTCGGGATTTCGTTGCGAGGGACGCTTGCGTGAGCATGTGTTGGTTGACGGTAGGCCCATGGACTCGTTTGCCCATGGCTTGCTTGCCTGTGAATGGAAAAGCGCTCAGTGAATGAGAGTCAGGTTCGCATAAATGTGCTCGTCACTTCCGCTTCGCGTAAGGCACCGCTGGTGCGCGCCATGCAGGAAGCGGTCAGGCGTATAAATCCCGATGCTCGCGTTTTTGCCGGCGATCTCGATCCTGAAGCGCCAGCTCGTTATGTGGCTGACGGGTTCTGGCAGATGCCGCCCATTACCGACGCTGAACTGCCTGCGCTGATCCAAGGCTGTCACGAACGCGGGATTGCGGTGGTGTTTCCAACCCGCGATGGCGAATTGCTCTTTTGGGCGCGCCATCGCGCAACGCTGTCTGAAGCGGGAATCTGCGTCGTCGTCTCAAGCCTTGGGGCGGTCGAGCGCTGCCTCGATAAGTTCGCTTTCTCAGACTTCGGTAAAAAGGTCGGACTCCCTGTCATCGATGCGGCGATGAACCCCGAGGCGGTTGGTGCCGGACCTTATGTGGTGAAAGAACGTTTCGGTGCCGGCAGCCGTTCGATCGGACTTGATTTGTCCCTTGATGCCGCTCGCCATCACGGAAAAAACCTGGACGCGCCGATCTATCAGTCATTTGTGCCGGGGCCGGAAATCAGTATCGACGGCTGGATTGATCGCGGCGGCTCGGTGGTGGGGGTGGTGCTGCGCAGTCGCGACCGAGTGATCGCTGGCGAATCACAGATAACGACCACATTTCGCAGTGAAGCGCTCGAGCGTGAAGCTGTTCGCGCACTGCAGGCGCTGGACTTACGTGGTCCCGTGGTGATGCAGGCAATCGTCATCAACGACACCATGCGCATCATTGAATGCAATCCTCGCTTCGGCGGTGCCTCCACAACCGCCATCGCTGCCGGGCTGGACGTCCTTTACTGGAGCCTTGCAGAGGCCTTCGGCCAAGGGCTGCCAGCTGTTTTCAAGCGTATTGCGGGGGAGGTAAGACAAGTTCGTCTGCCTACTGATCTGGTGCTGCATGATCCTGATTTTTGATCTTGACGATACGCTTTACGACGAAAGCAGCTTTGTCACCAGCGGACTCGGCGCAGTGGCCCGTCACGGCCAGGCTGCCTATGGATGGAACGCCGAGCGTTCGCTGGACTTTATGCTCGACGTACTTGAGCGTGAGGGGCGAGGACGGGTTTTTGATCGATGGCTTGCGTCGCATGAGCAGTTGTCGAAGGCGCGTGTCGCTGAGTGCGTGAACATTTATCGCCATCATCGCCCGAGCCTTGAATTGTTTCCCGCTGCCAGACTCGTGCTCGACCGATACCGTGGGCAAGTACCGCTCTATCTCGTCACCGACGGGCACAAGATCGTGCAAAAGAACAAAGTCGATGCACTGGGATTGTCTCCGGAGTTTCAGCGAGTCTTTATCACGCATCGTTTTGGTATCCGCCATGCCAAGCCTTCCATCCACTGCTTCGAGCTTATTCGCCAGGCGGAAGGCTGTCGCTGGGCCGATATGGTTTACGTGGGTGACAACCCCTCCAAGGATTTCGTGAACCTCAAACCGCTTGGCGCATTGACGGTCCGGGTGCAGACCGGTGGGCATCGCGACGTCGTGGCTCTGCCGGGCTACGATTCGCAGGTTTCCATCCCTGACCTTGACGCACTGCCCGAGGTGCTGGCCGCTCACTTTGAGCGGTCGCACTGCAGCTTATCGGCCTGATTCGGCAAAATAGCGTGACCTGCGAGTCATAACGCGCATCTTCACTGTATTGTATTAATAGGGAAGGTGGCGCCTGGCCTGTTTCTGGCCCAGTGATAGCCTTTTATTCTTCCCGCTGTCGCCTCGATGGGGCGGCGTTTTTCTCTGTTTGTCGGCGCCCCTCGAATCATGACGAGCGGTGGTATTGGGCTGTTTATTATTGGGAAGCCGTAATGATTGGCATAAAAAGCATTGCGAGCTACGTTCCTGTAGCCGGCGTGGACAATTACGCACAAGGTGCAAAATTCGAAAAGGATGAAGAGTTCATCCTCGGCAAGATTGGTTCAGCCTTCCTGCCGCGCAAAGACGCCGGGCAGGAAACGTCGGACCTGTGTGTCGAAGCGGCCAATGCGCTGTTCGCCAACAATCCCGACCTGAAGCGTGAAGACATCGACGTGCTGATCGTCGTCACTCAGAACGGCGACGAAGAAGGCCTGCCACACACCGCTGCAATCGTTCAGGACAAACTGGGCCTGCCAACTACCGTGGCGGCGTTCGATATTTCCCTGGGCTGCTCCGGTTACGTCTACGGCATTTACGCGATCAAGGGCTTCATGGAGGCCGCGGGCCTGAAGAATGGCCTGCTGATCACCGCCGATCCGTATTCGAAGATCGTCGACCCGGAAGACCGCAACACCACCATGCTGTTCGGCGATGCCGCCACGGCGACCTGGATGGGTGAAAACGCACCCTGGCAGTTGGGCAAGGCCAAGTTCGGCACCGACGGTTCCGGCGCGTCGCACCTGAAGGTCACCGACGGTGTGTTTTTCATGAACGGCCGCCAGGTGTTCAACTTCGCGCTGCTCAAGGTTCCGGCACATTTGCATGAACTGCTGGCCGACTCGCAGCTGACGGCTGACGATATCGATGCCTTTTGCATCCATCAGGGCAGTGCAGCGATTGTCGATGCCGTGGCACGACGTTTCGAGGGCGAGCCCGAGAAGTTCATCAAGGACATGGTCGAGACCGGCAACACCGTGTCGTCGAGCATTCCGTTGCTGCTGGAAAAACACGTTCTGGACTCCAGCTGGAAGCGCGTTGCGTTAAGCGGTTTCGGCGTGGGACTGTCATGGGGCTCGGCGATTATCTATCGCCCTTGAACCCCTAAAAGCCAGGCACAAAAAAAGCGTTCAAGGTGTAACCTTGAGCGCTATTTTTTTGCCCGAATGAAAAAGCGAGGCACCATGAGCGAGCTCTTTGAGCGCAACGGCGAGCTGATTCAACAGCGCTGGCCCAAGGTCTGGCATCGACTGTCAGTTGAAGACAGCGCAGCCTTGCAGGCTGACTTGGTGGAAGGCCTCGGCTCGACGTTGAGCGTCAATGGCATTCAGTTGACCAGTCGCCATGACCGCACCCGCGAAGCCGCGCTGCAAGCCGATAGCCTGCCCGTCGACAGTCAGGTGGTGCATGTCTATGGCACCGGGCTGGGTGATTTGCAGGCACAGTTGCTGGCACGTGCCGGGGTTGAACGGCTGTACGTGCACATTCTCAATGGCGCTGTGTTTGCCCTGGTGCTGCAAATGCTCGATCAGCAGTCGTGGCTGAGTGATCCGCGAGTCGAACTGCTGTACGCCGGCGATCGGGTGGAAATCCAGTTGCCGTATTTCGCGTTGCCTTCGGAACTGGTACTGGCGGACGACTACAACGCCAAGATCCGCGACCGGCTGATCAGCGAAACTCACCTGACGTTCAATAATCGTGAATTCGATCCGGCCAATCCCGAGATTGCCGAGCGCTTGCAGGCGTGTGTCGAGCGTGTTCGCGCCGATGCCGATGTTGCCGAGCTGTTTGCCACCTGTTCCGGCACAGAGGTGTTTGTCATTGGCACCGGGCCGAGCCTGGAGCAGCACTTCGACACGCTGCGTGCGGTGCGCGAGCGCACCCAGCGACCCTTGTTGATCTGTGTCGATACCGCCTACCGGCCGCTGATCGAGCAGGGCATCACGCCGGATGTGGTGGTCACGATCGATCAGCGCATCTCGACGCGGCATTTACCGTCCGACGCCTCCGGCGAAATCACGCTGGTCTACATGCCTATGGTCGATCCAGCGGTTTTGGAGGGGTGGCAGGGGCCGCGCTACGTGGCTTATTCCGCCAGTCCGATCTATAGGGAGCTGCGCGAGGCGCTACCCAAGGCCCAACTCTATGTCGGAGGCAGTGTGATCCACCCGGCGGTGGACCTCGCGGTAAAGATGGGCGCCAGCCAGATCACGCTATTCGGCGCTGACTTTGCTTTCCCGAACGACAAGACTCACGCCGGCTGGAATGACGGAGATCTTGGACCGCAGCTGGGTGCCGCCAGGCATTGGGTGCTCGACGGCCACGGTCAGCGGGTCAAGACGCAGCTCAATTTCCGCAGTTACTTGTGCGAGCTGGAACGGTACATCGCCGGACATCCTCAAGTGGGCTTCCATAACAGCAGTCGGGCAGGGGCGATGATCGTCGGCACGACGTTTCACCCGGAGTTCACACGATGACTCAAGACTTGCTGGCTGCCCGGGCGAAGGACTGTTCCGGTTTGTTCCGTCTGGGGCGAGATGTCGAAGCGGCGCTGTTGATGGTTCAGGTGTGCAGCGATGTGCAACTTGTGATGGAGCGAATGAGTGTCGAGGTTCAATCCCGCTGGACAGCGTTGCTCGCTGACATGCTGGCCCGTCAGGAGGCGCAGGACTGGTTGGCGCTGGCGGATTATCTTGACTATGAGCTGCCGGAATTTTTGAAGTCGGCACCTGTCATTTAACGCTTTTTGGTTTTTGTGCCGGTACAGGCGAGTCCTCGCTGTCCCGTTACCGGCATTTCCCTGGCGTCACTTTTTTGTATTCAACTGCCGCCAAGCCCTTGTTTCATGAGGGGTGGCAGTGTGATGGCAAATAATTTTCAAAATCCCCTAAAGCAACCTGCATTCGCGACGATAACTATTACGAAGGTTCTCTAGGCCAACCCGGCGGTTGCCAGGGCCGGAAGCCGCAGTACCCAACCAACGAGGAATTCGTCATGGCTTTAACAGTAAACACTAACACTACATCGCTGGGTGTTCAGAAGAACCTGAACAAGGCTTCTGATGCTCTGTCGACTTCGATGACTCGCCTGTCTTCCGGCCTGAAAATCAACAGCGCCAAAGACGACGCCGCCGGCCTGCAGATCGCTACCCGCATGACCTCGCAAATCCGTGGTCAGACCATGGCTATCAAAAACGCCAACGACGGTGTTTCGATCGCTCAGACCGCTGAAGGCGCTCTGCAAGAGTCGACCAACATTCTGCAACGTATGCGTGAAATCGCTCTGCAATCGCGCAACGACTCCAACGGTACTGCTGACCGTACCGCTCTGGACAAAGAATACCAACAGTCGATCGCTGAACTGACCCGTATTGCTCAGTCCACCAACCTGAACGGCAAGGCACTGATCGACGGTACCGCTGGCGCGATGGAATTCCAGGTGGGTGCGGGTACTACTTCCGACAACCAGATCACCCTGACCCTGGCTTCGAGCTTCGACTCCAGCGCCCTGGCCATGACCGGTACTACCATCTCCGGTACCTCCAACGCAGCCAACCACTCGGCAGTTGCCTCGGCTATCTCGGCCATCGACAACGCCCTGGCCAAAATCAACGCCACTCGCGCTGACCTCGGTGCTGCTCAAAACCGTTTTGCAACCACCATCTCCAACCTGCAAAACATCAACGAAAACGCCAGTGCTGCACTGAGCCGCGTACAAGATACCGACTTCGCTGCTGAAACTGCACAGCTGACCAAGCAACAAACTCTGCAACAAGCTTCCACTGCAGTTCTGGCCCAGGCCAACCAACTGCCATCCGCTGTACTGAAACTGCTTCAGTAATAGCTGAGTAAGTTTTGGCGGGGGAGTGCGCACGCGCGCTCTCTCGCTTTTTCAGTTTAAGAGGTGATGGACATGGATATGAGCGTGAAGCTGAACTTGTCTTATCCAGCTGCGAAGCCGGCGACGACTGTTGCTGAGCATCCGGTGGAAAAGCCTCGAGCCGATGCTGCCACAGTGGCGACGGTCAAGGATGAACCAAAAGACGCAGTAACCGAGCGGGACAAGCTGAAGATGGCCGTTCAGGAAATTGAAAAGTTCGTTCAGTCGGTCAAGCGCAACCTGGAGTTCTCGATTGACGAGCCTTCAGGCAAGGTCATTGTCAAAGTGATTGCCAGTGATTCGGGTGAAGTGGTTCGCCAAATCCCCAACGAAGAAGTCCTCAAGCTGGCCAACAGTTTGAACGATGCAAGCAGTCTGTTGTTCAGCGCTAAAGCCTGACAGCTGGCACGAATTTTGTTGCTATGTTCTTTTGGGCGTTGTAATGGTCAAAAGGCCGGCGACACACTGAAGGGAGTCCCACATGGCAAGTCCAATTCTACCGGGTCTGGGGTTAGGCTCCGGCCTTGACACCACGGCTATCGTCAAAGCCTTGGTTGATGCTGACAAATCGGCCAAGCAAAGTCAGATCAACCGACAGACGACCACCAATACCTCGCAGATTTCCGGTCTCGGGACCCTCAAGAGTGTCCTCGCGAATTTCCAGACCGCGATCAAAAACCTCGGTAGTACCACGACCCCGCAGTTCCTGGGTTACACCGCCACGAGTTCCGATCCCAAAGTGCTGACCTCCGTCGCCAGCAACACGGCGGTCAACGGTACTTATGTCGTCAAGGTCAACTCCCTTGCGACCTCGTCGAAAGTGGCGACTGCCGCGTTTGCCGGCGGCCCTAGCAGTGCCATTCCGAGTGGTACGCTCACCATCACTCAAAATGGCATTTCCCGTCCTGTCGACATTCCCCCCGGCGCTACGCTGCAATCGGTACGGGATGCGATCAACACCCAGCAAGGCGCCAATGGTTTCAGTGCCAACATTGTCACTGACTCCTTCGGTTCTCGTCTGGTGATGGGGTCCACTGTTACCGGTGCGGGTTCCGATATCACGCTCAGTGGTATTGCCGGCCTGACAATCACCGCGGGCCAGAAAATGGGCGCCACGCCTACGGCAACCTCGGCGGGTGCCATCGGTGAACTTGCTGCGGACGCCAGCTTCACGGTTGACGGACTGGCGATTACCAGCAAATCCAACACCGTCGATAGCGCCATTTCCGGCCTGACGCTGAACCTGGTGTCAGGTGGTGTAGGGGCGACGTCCACTGTGACGGTCGGGCCGAACAGTGACGGTTTGAAAAAATCGATCCAGGCCTTTGTCGATGCTTACAACCAGGTTGTCACCACCATCAATACGCTGACCAAGGCGACCCTGGATAAAGATGGCAAGCCGACCGTTGCCGCTGCATTGACCGGTGACCCTCTGGGTCGGGGTGTCCTGGCGTCGATCCGTGAGCCGTTGGCCACTACCGGTGCCGGTGACAAGCTGACCGTGCTTTCGCAGTTGGGCATTACCACCAACCAGAAAACCGGTGCGCTCGATTTTGACAGCGCCAAGTTCTCCAAGGCGATGGATACGCAGAAGCTCGGTGGCGAGATCCAGAAGCTGTTCCTGGGTGATCCAGCGGCAACCGGCGATGCGGCCAAGGGGCTGCTGGAACGGATGAATACGGCGCTTACGCCTTATACCGTCACGGGCAACGAAGGCATCCTCGATGCGCGCTCCGCCAGCCTGGCCAAGGTCAAAACCAACCTGGCCAGCCAGCAGGAGGCACTGGATCGTCGGGTCGAGACGCTGACAGCCGTGCTGACCAAAAAGTACAACGACATGGACCTTCTGGTCGGTAAGCTCAAGGCAACGGGGGCCAACATTACCTCGATATTCGAAGCGATGAACGCGCAGAAAAACGCCTGATAGCGCACAAACGCCAAAAGCCCGGCAGCGGATTCCGCCTGTCGGGCTTTTTTTGTTTCAATCTAAAGTTTTTTGACGCCGTGTCGATACACTGGCTATACGAACCACAAAGTTTTAATGAGGTACAACATGAACCCGATGTTAGCCCTTCGGCAGTACCAGAAGATTGGCGCTCAGGCCCAGACTTCCGAAGCCAGCCCCCATCGCTTGGTGCAAATGCTCATGGAGGGTGGCCTTGATCGCATCGCTCAGGCCAAGGGTGCCATGGAGCGCAAGGACATCCCCAACAAAGGGATTTTCATCGGCAAGGCCATCGGTATCATCGGTGGCTTGCGTGAAGGCCTGGACCTGGAAAATTCTGTCGAGTCCGTGGGTGAACTGGACAAGCTGTACACCTACATGATGAAGCGCCTGACAGAAGCCAACGTCAAAACCGATCCAAAGATTCTCGACGAAGTCGCCGATCTGCTTCGCACCGTCAAGGACGGCTGGGACGCAATTGCCGCGCCGGGTCCGCAGTTTTAAGGAGATCACCATGAGTCTTGTATTGCAGCGAATCGAAGAAACCCGTGAAGGCCTGGTCGGTGCTTTGGCTGAGCGAAACTGGGAAGCCATTGGTGAGTTGGACCTGGCTTGCCGTTCCTGCATGGAAGACGTCTTGAGTGAAGCTTCGGTGGACGAGGCTGCGTTGCGCGACAATCTTGAGGAGTTGCTGGGGGTCTATAAACAGCTTCTTGAGGCGGCGACAGGGGAAAGACAAGCAATAGTCGATGAGATGTCGCAGATCCATCAAGCACAGAACGCAGCAAAGGTTTACCATCTGTTTGGTTAATTAACCCTCAGTTAATCCAGACCGGGTGCGCCATAAATTTGACTGTGCACGGTTTTTTGACTTAACTAGTGGCTGGTTGCAGATTTCAGGCGTCTACAGGCATAACGTGTCTGCAAGCGTCTAGCTTGCCCCCTCATTTCGGGCATTGAGTTGACTAGGGAAGTTGCTATTGCATGTGGCGTGAAACCAAAATTCTGCTGATTGATGACGATAGCGTCCGCCGCCGCGATTTGGCGGTGATTTTAAATTTTCTTGGCGAAGAAAATTTACCCTGCGGTAGCCATGACTGGCAGCAGGCTGTCGGCTCTTTGTCATCAAGTCGTGAAGTGATCTGTGTCCTCATCGGGACGGTCAATGCTCCTGGCGCACTTCCGGGCTTGTTAAAGACACTCTCTACCTGGGATGAGTTCCTTCCGGTTTTGTTAATGGGCGATAATTCTTCCGTTGACTTACCTGAAGACCAGCGTCGCCGAGTGCTTTCGACCCTCGAAATGCCGCCCAGCTACAGCAAACTCCTCGATTCGCTGCACCGTGCCCAGGTCTATCGCGAGATGTATGACCAGGCTCGCGAGCGCGGTCGTCACCGTGAGCCCAATCTTTTCCGCAGTCTTGTCGGCACCAGCCGGGCGATTCAACACGTCCGTCAGATGATGCAGCAAGTCGCCGACACCGACGCCAGCGTGCTGATCCTCGGCGAGTCCGGCACCGGCAAGGAAGTGGTCGCGCGTAACCTGCACTATCACTCCAAGCGTCGTGATGCGCCGTTCGTTCCGGTCAACTGCGGGGCGATCCCGGCCGAGTTGCTGGAAAGCGAACTGTTTGGTCACGAGAAGGGTGCCTTCACGGGGGCAATCACCAGCCGCGCCGGGCGTTTTGAGCTGGCCAACGGCGGCACGCTGTTCCTCGATGAAATCGGCGACATGCCGCTGCCCATGCAGGTCAAGTTGCTGCGCGTGTTGCAGGAACGCACCTTTGAGCGCGTGGGCAGCAACAAGACCCAGAGCGTCGATGTGCGCATCATCGCAGCGACCCACAAGAATCTCGAAAGCATGATCGAGATCGGCACCTTCCGCGAAGATCTCTACTATCGCCTGAACGTGTTCCCGATCGAGATGGCGCCGCTGCGCGAGCGCGTCGAAGACATTCCGTTGCTGATGAACGAACTGATCTCGCGCATGGAGCACGAGAAGCGTGGTTCGATCCGTTTCAACTCCGCGGCGATCATGTCGCTGTGCCGTCACGGCTGGCCGGGCAACGTCCGCGAGCTGGCGAACCTGGTGGAGCGCATGGCGATCATGCACCCGTACGGGGTCATCGGCGTCGTCGAGCTGCCGAAGAAATTCCGCTACGTCGATGACGAAGACGAGCAGCTTGTCGACAGCCTGCGTAGTGATCTGGAAGAACGCGTGGCCATCAATGGTCATACGCCGGACTTTACCGCCAACGCCATGCTGCCGCCCGAAGGCCTGGATCTGAAAGACTACCTCGGTGGTCTGGAACAGGGGCTGATCCAGCAGGCGCTGGATGATGCCAATGGCATCGTGGCGCGCGCCGCCGAGCGACTGCGGATTCGCCGCACCACGCTGGTGGAGAAGATGCGCAAGTACGGCATGAGCCGTCGCGACGGTGATGAACAGGCGGATGATTGACGCCTGTTTTTCAAGCCGTTCATTTATAGGCAGTTTTTTTTAGGCACGGGTATTGCTACGTCCCTCGCAACGTTCCGTTTAACTGACGGTCAGCCACGCGAGAGAGCACGATGCCCCACGCCGCCCAGATATCTCCTGTCCCTGACGCTTCGGGGCACCCGTCGTCCGTAGAGCAGGCGAGCCGGCTTGGCCTCGAGCAGGCGTTCGCGCTGTTCAATCAGATGTCGAGCCAGTTGACCGATTCCTACAGCATGCTTGAAGCCCGGGTCACCGAGCTCAAGGGCGAGTTGGCGGTGGTCAGCGCTCAGCGCATGCAGGAGCTGGCGGAAAAAGAACGCCTGGCGAACCGCCTGCAAAACCTCCTTGATCTATTGCCTGGCGGCGTCATCGTCATTGACGCCCAAGGCATCGTGCGCGAAGCCAACCCCGCTGCCTGTGAATTGCTCGGTCTGCCCCTCGAAGGCGAGCTGTGGCGTCATGTGATTGCCCGCTGCTTCGCGCCACGTGAAGACGACGGCCATGAAATCTCGCTCAAGGACGGTCGGCGCCTGTCGATCGCCACTCGCTCGCTGGATGCCGAGCCCGGCCAGTTGGTGCTGCTCAACGACCTGACCGAAACCCGACATCTGCAAGATCAACTGGCTCGCCATGAACGCTTGTCGTCCCTCGGCCGCATGGTTGCATCGCTGGCTCATCAAATCCGCACGCCCTTGTCCGCCGCGTTGCTCTACGCCAGTCATTTGACCGAGCAAGAGCTGCCGGTGGCCACGCAGCAGCGTTTCGCCGGGCGGCTGAAAGAGCGTTTGCATGAGCTGGAACATCAAGTGCGCGACATGTTGGTGTTCGCGCGCGGCGAGCTGCCGCTGACCGATCGCCTCACGCCGAAGATGCTGATGCAGGCCTTGCAGTCGGCCGCATTGACCCACGTGCAGGACTTGCCGATTCGCTGGCAGTGCGACAGCCGCGCGGGAGAATTGCTGTGCAATCGCGACACTCTGGTCGGAGCGATTTTGAACCTTATCGAGAACGCCATTCAGGCCAGTGCTGGCGGCGTCCGTTTGAAAGTTCATCTCTACAGCCGTGACAACAACCTGCGGGTATCGGTCAGCGACAGCGGCAGCGGTATCGATACGAAAGTGCTGGCGCGTCTCGGTGAGCCGTTCTTTACCACCAAAACCACCGGAACCGGCCTCGGTCTGACCGTGGTCAAGGCGGTGGCGCGTGCTCATCAGGGAGAATTGCAGCTGCGTTCTCGTCTCGGGCGCGGCACTCGTGCGCAGGTGATTCTGCCGCTTTTTTTTGATGAGAAGCGTAGCGCTCAGGGAGCGGAGTGAAGGACATGGCAATCAAGGTTTTACTGGTCGAGGATGACCGCGCGTTGCGCGAGGCACTGGCGGATACGCTGCTGCTCGCGGGGCACGACTACAAGGCGGTCGGTTCGGCGGAGGAGGCGCTTGAAGCGGTTGGTGCCGAGCCGTTCAACCTGGTGCTCAGCGACGTCAACATGCCGGGCATGGACGGCCATCAACTGCTCGCCTTGTTGCGGGCTCGTCAGCCGCAATTGCCCGTCTTGCTGATGACGGCTCACGGCGCCGTGGAGCGCGCGGTCGATGCGATGCGCCAGGGGGCCGTGGATTATCTGGTCAAGCCGTTCGAGCCCAAGGCGCTGCTTGACCTGGTGGCGCGTCATGCGCTGGGCAGTCTGGGCATCACCGACAGTGAAGGGCCTGTAGCGTTTGAGCCGGCCAGTGCGCAATTGCTCGAATTGGCTGCGCGGGTAGCGCGTAGCGATTCCACGGTATTGATCTCCGGCGAGTCCGGGACCGGTAAGGAAGTGCTGGCGCGCTACATCCATCAGCACTCGAATCGCGCCAGTCAGCCATTCATTGCGATCAACTGCGCGGCGATTCCCGACAACATGCTCGAAGCGACGCTGTTCGGTCACGAGAAGGGTTCGTTCACCGGCGCCATCGCGGCGCAGGCCGGCAAGTTCGAGCAGGCCGACGGCGGCACCATCCTGCTGGATGAAATTTCCGAAATGCCCCTCGGCCTTCAGGCCAAGTTGCTGCGTGTGCTGCAGGAACGTGAAGTCGAGCGGGTTGGCGCGCGCAAGCCAATCACCTTGGACATTCGAGTCGTCGCGACCACCAACCGTGACCTGGCCGGGGAAGTCGCAGCGGGACGTTTTCGCGAGGACCTCTACTATCGCCTGTCGGTATTTCCGCTGGCCTGGCGTCCGTTGCGCGAGCGCACCGCCGATATCCTGCCGCTGGCCGAGCGCCTGCTGGCCAAGCACGTCAATAAAATGAAGCATGCCGCGGCGAGGCTGTCGCCCGAGGCGCAGGCGTGCCTGATCGGGTATCCGTGGCCGGGCAATGTGCGAGAGCTGGATAACGCGATTCAGCGAGCGTTGATCCTGCAGCAGGGCGGTTTGATCCAGCCTCAGGATTTCTGCCTCGCCGGGCCGGTGGCCTGTGCGCCGTTGCCGGCACTGGCGCCGGTGCGAGCGGTAGAGGTCGAGGCCGAATCGGCGGGGGCGCTGGGGGACGATCTGCGTCGCCGCGAATTCCAGATGATTATCGACACACTGCGCTCCGAGCGTGGACGTCGCAAGGAAGCGGCCGAGCGCCTGGGTATCAGTCCGCGCACCTTGCGCTACAAACTGGCGCAGATGCGCGACGCCGGAATGGATGTGGAAGCTTATTTGTTCGCCACCTGATTCGTTGGCAAGGCAAAGCCTGGAAGGCTTTTGTTTGGAGCGGCCACGGAGCTGGCACCCTTGTTGCTAACACCTCACTACCCGCCGAGTGAGTGTCAAAAAATTGCGGGTCGCCAATGAGAGTAGACCATGAGCCAAGGTATTGAATTTAATCGATTGATGCTGGATATGCGCTCCATGCAAATGGATGCCATGTCTGCGCCGAAATCGACTGCCGCCGTCCCTGAACTGAGTGGCAGCAGCTTTTCCGACATGCTCGGTCAGGCCGTCAATAAAGTGAACGATACACAGCAGGCGTCCAGCCAGTTGGCCAATGCCTTCGAGATCGGCAAAAGCGGCGTGGACCTCACCGACGTGATGATTTCCTCGCAGAAGGCCAGCGTGTCTTTCCAGGCGTTGACCCAAGTGCGTAACAAGCTGGTTCAGGCTTACCAAGACATCATGCAGATGCCGGTTTAAGGACGAGATTGAGTCATGGCAGAAGCAGTCGCCGATAATGTTCCGGCCAAGGCCACTCCGATAGACGGCAAACCGCCGCTGTTCGGCTTGTCCTTCCTGGAAAACCTCTCCGAGATGACCATGTTGCGTCAGGTGGGCCTGTTGGTCGGCCTGGCTGCGAGCGTGGCGATTGGCTTCGCCGTGGTGTTGTGGTCCCAGCAGCCGGACTACCGGCCTCTGTACGGCAGCCTTGCCGGTATGGACGCCAAGCAAGTCATGGATACCCTGGCTTCCGCTGACATTCCCTACACCGTCGAACCGAATTCCGGTGCCTTGCTGGTCAAGGCCGATGATCTGTCCCGTGCGCGACTCAAGCTCGCGGGCGCTGGTGTCACTCCCAGCGATGGCAACATCGGTTTCGAGATCCTCGACAAGGACCAGGGCCTCGGCACCAGCCAGTTCATGGAAGCGACCCGTTATCGTCGCGGCCTCGAAGGTGAACTGGCCCGGACCATTTCCAGCCTGAACAACGTCAAGGGTGCCCGCGTGCACCTGGCGATTCCGAAGAGTTCGGTGTTCGTGCGCGATGAGCGCAAGCCAAGCGCCTCGGTTCTGGTCGAGCTGTATTCCGGTCGCTCGCTGGAGCCGGGTCAGGTGCTGGCGATCATCAACCTGGTCGCGACCAGCGTGCCTGAACTCAGCAAGTCGCAGATCACCGTCGTCGATCAGAAGGGCAATCTGCTCTCGGATCAGGCGGAGAACTCCGAACTGACCATGGCCGGCAAGCAATTCGATTACAGCCGTCGCATGGAAAGCATGCTCACCCAGCGTGTGCATAACATCCTGCAGCCAGTGCTGGGCAACGACCGCTATAAAGCCGAAGTTTCCGCCGACGTGGACTTCAGTGCCGTCGAGTCGACCTCCGAGCAGTTCAATCCAGACCAGCCAGCGCTGCGCAGCGAGCAGTCGGTCAACGAACAACGTACTGCCAGCAATGGTCCGCAAGGCGTTCCGGGTGCCCTGAGCAACCAGCCGCCGTCGCCTGCTTCGGCACCGCAAACCACCGGTGGCGCCACCGCGCAGGCCGGCATGGTGCAGCCAGGCCAGCCACTGCTGGACGCCAACGGTCAGCAGATCATGGACCCGGCCACCGGCCAGCCGATGCTGGCGCCGTACCCGGCGGACAAGCGTCAACAATCCACCAAGAACTTCGAACTTGACCGTTCCATCAGTCACACCAAGCAGCAGCAGGGCCGGTTGAATCGCCTGTCGGTGTCGGTGGTGGTGGACGATCAGGTCAAGATCAACGCCGCCAACGGTGAAACCACCCGTGCGCCGTGGAGCGCCGATGAACTTGCGCGCTTCACCCGTCTGGTGCAGGACGCCGTCGGCTTCGACGCCAGCCGTGGCGACAGCGTCAGCGTGATCAACATGCCGTTCTCCGCCGAGCGCGGAGAAGTGATTGCCGATATTCCGTTCTACTCCCAGCCATGGTTCTGGGACATCGTCAAACAAGTGCTGGGTGTGTTGTTCATCCTGATACTGGTGTTCGGCGTGCTGCGTCCGGTGCTCAACAACATCACCAACGGCGGCAAAGGCAAACAACTGGGTCTGGGCAGCGACGTCGAACTCGGTGGCATGGGCGGTCTGGACGGCGAACTGGCCAACGATCGCGTCAGCCTCGGTGGCCCGACCAGCATCCTGCTGCCGAGCCCGAGCGAAGGCTATGACGCACAGTTGAACGCAATCAAGAGTCTGGTGGCAGAAGATCCGGGTCGTGTGGCCCAGGTCGTGAAAGAGTGGATTAACGCAGATGAGTGATAACCGAGCCGCTGTCGCCAAACTGTCCCGGGTTGATAAAGCCGCGATCCTGCTGCTGTCCCTGGGGTCTACCGATGCCGCGCAAGTGCTGCGCCACATGGGGCCCAAAGAGGTCCAGCGTGTGGGTGTGGCCATGGCGCAGATGGGTAACGTGCATCGCGAGCAGGTCGAACAGGTGATGAGCGAGTTCGTCGACATCGTCGGCGACCAGACCAGTCTGGGCGTCGGCTCCGACGACTACGTGCGCAAAATGCTCACCCAGGCCCTGGGCGAAGACAAGGCCAACGGCCTGATCGACCGCATCCTGCTCGGCGGCAACACCAGTGGCCTCGACAGCCTGAAGTGGATGGAGCCGCGCGCCGTCGCCGATGTGATCCGTTACGAGCACCCGCAGATCCAGGCGATCGTCGTGGCGTATCTCGACCCGGACCAGGCCGGCGAAGTGCTGGGCAACTTCGACCACAAGGTGCGTCTGGACATCATTCTGCGGGTCTCCTCGCTGAACACCGTGCAGCCAGCGGCCCTGAAAGAACTCAACCAGATTCTCGAGAAGCAGTTCTCCGGCAACTCGAATGCCTCGCGCACCACCCTGGGTGGCATCAAGCGTGCGGCCGACATCATGAACTTCCTCGACAGCTCGATCGAAGGTCAGCTGATGGACTCGATCCGCGAAGTCGACGAAGACCTGTCCGGTCAGATCGAAGACCTCATGTTCGTGTTCAACAACCTGTCCGATGTCGACGATCGCGGGATTCAGGCGTTGCTGCGCGAAGTGTCCTCCGATGTGCTGGTTCTTGCCCTCAAGGGCTCGGACGAAGGCGTCAAGGAAAAGATCTTCAAGAACATGTCCAAACGGGCGGCCGAACTGTTGCGCGACGACCTCGAGGCCAAAGGCCCGGTGCGCGTCAGCGACGTGGAAACTGCACAGAAAGAAATCCTCACCATTGCTCGCCGTATGGCCGAAGCCGGAGAAATCGTTCTCGGCGGGAAGGGCGGCGAAGAGATGATCTAAGGTCACTATGTCGTCCAAACATGATGAGTCCCAGACCGACCTGATCCGTGCCAAGGATGTCGGTGGTTTCGATGTCTGGTCGCTGCCCAGTTTCGACCCGCATGTCCCGGAGCCCGAGCCAGAACCTGAGCCCGAGCCGCCGGAAATGGAAGAAGTGCCGCTGGAAGAAGTCCAGCCACTGACCCTCGAAGAACTTGAAAGCATCCGTCAGGAGGCCTACAACGAAGGCTTCGCGACGGGCGAGAAAGAAGGATTTCACAGCACCACGCTCAAGGTTCGTCAGGAAGCCGAGGCGGTCCTTGCGCCGAAAGTCGCGGCACTTGAGCAACTGATGGCCAACCTGTTCGAGCCTATCGCCGAGCAGGATACGCAAATCGAAAAGTCCTTGGTCGACCTCGTGCAGCACATCACCAAACAGGTGATTCAGCGCGAGCTGGCCATCGATTCGACGCAAATCGAACACGTCATGCGCGACGCCCTCAAGCTGTTGCCGCTGGGCGTGGGCAATGTGCGGCTGTACATCAATCCGCAGGATTTCGAACAGGTCAAAGCCCTGCGCGAACGCCATGAAGAAACCTGGCGCATCGTCGAGGACGAAGCATTGTTGCCTGGCGGTTGCCGGGTCGAGACTGAGCACAGTCGCATCGACGCCACGGTTGAAACCCGGATCACCAGAGTCATGGACAAGCTGTTCGATCAGTTGCACGAACAGGCCTTGCACCCGGCCGCGCCGGACCTGAGCCTGGAACTGCCGATCGACGACAAGCCTGCCGTCGAGGCCGAAGCCGAACCGGAAGAACCCGATGCGCCTTGACCGCACCAGCTTCGCCAAACGCCTGGGTGGTTACACCGAGGCCACGGAGCTGGCTGGCGCGCCGATCCTTGAAGGCCGCTTGCTGCGCATGGTCGGCCTGACCCTCGAAGCCGAAGGCTTGCGCGCTGCCATGGGCAGTCGCTGCATGGTGATCAACGACGACAGTTACCACCCGGTGCAGGTCGAAGCCGAAGTCATGGGTTTCTCCGGCAGCAAAGTCTTCCTGATGCCGGTCGGCAGCGTTGCCGGCATCGCGCCGGGCGCCCGTGTGGTGCCGATGGCTGACACCGGTCGCTTGCCGATGGGCATGAGCATGCTCGGGCGGGTGCTGGATGGCGCCGGTCGTGCGCTGGACGGCAAGGGCGGGATGAAGGCTGAAGACTGGGTGCCGATGGACGGCCCGACCATCAACCCGCTCAAGCGTCACCCGATCAGCGAGCCGCTGGACGTAGGCATTCGTTCCATCAATGGTTTGTTGACGGTCGGGCGTGGGCAGCGGCTCGGGCTGTTCGCCGGTACCGGCGTCGGCAAGAGTGTGCTGCTGGGCATGATGACCCGCTTCACCGAGGCCGACATTATCGTTGTCGGGCTGATCGGTGAGCGGGGTCGCGAAGTCAAGGAATTCATCGAGCACATCCTCGGTGAAGAAGGCCTCAAGCGTTCGGTGGTCGTGGCGTCCCCGGCGGACGATGCGCCCCTGATGCGTCTGCGCGCTGCGATGTATTGCACGCGGATTGCCGAATATTTCCGCGACAAGGGCAAGAACGTCTTGTTGCTGATGGACTCCCTGACCCGTTTCGCCCAGGCCCAGCGGGAAATCGCCCTGGCCATCGGCGAACCGCCCGCGACCAAGGGTTACCCACCGTCGGTGTTCGCCAAACTGCCGAAACTGGTGGAGCGGGCCGGTAACGCCGAGAAGGGTGGCGGTTCGATCACGGCGTTCTACACCGTACTGTCCGAAGGTGATGACCAGCAGGATCCGATCGCCGATGCGGCGCGGGGTGTGCTCGACGGGCACATTGTGCTGTCCCGGCGTCTGGCCGAGGAAGGGCATTACCCGGCCATCGATATCGAAGCGTCCATCAGCCGGGTCATGCCGTCGGTGGTATCGCCGGAGCACATGGCCCGCGCCCAGTACTTCAAGCAATTGTGGTCGCGCTATCAACAGAGCCGCGACCTGATCAGCGTGGGCGCCTACGTCGCCGGCGGTGACCGGGAAACCGACCTGGCGATTGCCCTGCAGCCGCAGCTGGTCAAATACCTGCGTCAAGGGCTTAACGACAACATCAGCCTGGGCGAAAGCGAATCCTACCTCGGGTCGATCTTCGCGCCTGCGGCTGGCGGTTAATCGATCATGGCCCAGAGTCGGGCAGGGCGGCTGGCACCGGTGGTCGAAATGGCCGAGAAGGCCGAGAAGACTGCCGTACAGCGTTTGGGTCACTTTCAAGGCCAGGTTCGCCTGGCTGAAAGCAAGCTCGCTGACCTTGAAGCCTTTCGCCTCGATTATCAGGAACAGTGGATCATTCGCGGCAGCAGCGGCGTTTCGGGCCAATGGTTGCTGGGGTATCAGGGTTTCCTTGCGCAACTGGGCGTCGCCATCGATCAGCAGCGGCAAAGCCTGGCGTGGCACCAGAACAACCTGAACAAGGCGCGGGAAACCTGGCAGCAGGCGTTTGCCAGGGTCGAGGGCCTGCGCAAGCTGGTCCAGCGCTACGCGGATGAGGCGCGGCAGCTGGAAGACAAGCGCGAACAGAAGCTGCTGGATGAGTTGTCCCAGCGGTTGCCGCGTGAAAGTCCGTATTGAGCCAGTGAAACCGCGTTATCGTTCTTCGCGGGCAAGCCTCGCTCCTACAGGTTTTGTGTCGTCCTCCGATTAGAGAACGACACAAAACCTGAAGGAGCGAGGCTTGCCCGCGAAGGCGTCCTTCAATATTCCACAAATTTCCAGCCTTGCCCCCATCCCCGCCAAGTGCTAAACCTTGTACACGTACGTTCGCCAATGACAAGGAAGCCGTTCAATGTCAGTCGTTACAGAAGTCTCCCAGGATGGACAAAAGCTGACGATATCGGTCAAAGGACGATTCGATTTCGCCAAGCATCAGGAATTTCGTGAATCCTACGAAAACCTTCAGCCAAAACCCGAGTCCTTCGAAGTAAACCTGAAGGACGCCACTTACCTCGACAGTTCAGCGCTCGGGATGTTGTTGCTGCTGCGTGATCACGCCGGTGGCGAGAACGCCGAGATCACGTTGAGCCACGCCAACGCCGATGTGCGCAAGATTCTCGCCATCTCCAACTTCGAACAGATCTTCGACGTGGCGTGACGGCCATGCAATCGTTGTTCGAACCGCTGACGATCCTGATCGCTGAAGACAGCGCGGCCGATCGCATGCTGCTGTCGAGCATTGTCCGCCGTCAGGGTCATCAAGTGCTGACGGCGGCCAATGGCGCCGAAGCGGTCGAAGCGTTTCGCCAGCAACGACCGCAACTGGTCCTGATGGACGCCATGATGCCGGTGATGGACGGTTTCGAGGCGGCGCGGCAGATCAAGGCGCTGGCCGGGGAAACCCTGGTGCCGATCATCTTTCTGACCTCGCTGACCGAAAGCGAGGCGCTGGCCCGCTGTCTTGAGGCCGGCGGCGACGACTTTCTGGCAAAGCCCTACAACCAGGTGATCCTCGCCGCCAAAATCAAGGCGATGGACCGCTTGCGGCGTTTGCAGGCCACCGTGCTGGAACAGCGTGATCAGATTGCGAGGCACCACGATTACCTGCTCAACGAACAGCGTGTGGCCAAGGCCGTCTTTGACAAGGTCGCCCATTCCGGCTGCCTGAACGCCCCCAATATCCGTTACCTGCAATCGCCCTATGCGCTGTTCAACGGCGACCTGTTGCTGGCGGCCTTCACCCCGGCCGGCGACATGCACGTGCTGCTCGGCGATTTCACCGGCCATGGTTTGCCGGCCGCCGTCGGGGCCATGCCGTTGGCTGAAGTGTTCTACGGCATGACCGCCAAGGGCTACGGCCTGTCGGAAACGTTGCGCGAGATGAACGCCAAGCTCAAGCGCATCCTGCCGGTGGACATGTTCTGTTGTGCAACGATGCTGTGCCTGAGTTTTCAGCGGCGCTCGGTGGAAGTCTGGAACGGTGGCATGCCGGACGGATATCTGCACAGCATCGCCAGCGGTGAGCGCACGCCACTTAAGGCTCGGCATTTGCCGCTCGGCGTGCTGAGTCCGCAGACCTTCGATGACCGTACCGAAGTGTTTCCGATGGCCGTCGGCGATCGGGTGTTCCTGTTGTCCGACGGGGTCATTGACACCTGTGACGCCAATGATCAGTTGTTTGGTGTCGAGCGATTGCAGCAGGTGTTTGCGGCCAACCGTCAGCCTGACCATCTTTTCGAAGACATTGAGCAGGCGCTGCGGGATTTTCGCGGTGAGGCCCGCGACGATGTCAGCATGGTCGAAGTCAGCCTGCTCGAAGCCGCGCAGCTGAATCCACCGGCCCTGGTCTATTCCGACAGCGGCCAGTCCTGTCCGCTGGACTGGTCGGTGAGTTTCGAGTTCCGTGCTGCGACCCTGAAACGCTTCAATCCGCTGCCGTATCTTCTGCAGTTGCTGCTGGAGGTCCATGGTTTGCGCGCGCAGAGCGGGGCGCTCTACAGTGTGCTGGCGGAGCTGTATTCCAATGCGCTGGAGCACGGCGTGCTGGGTCTGGATTCGAGCCTCAAGCGCGATGCTTCGGGCTTTGCCCGCTATTATCAGCAGCGCAATGCGCGTCTGGATGCACTGCAAGATGGCTATGTGCGAATGCATTTGCAGGTCGCGCCAAAGGATGACGGCGGTTGCCTGACCATTCAGGTCGAAGACAGTGGCAAAGGTTTTGATGTCGAGCGAGTGATGGCGCGCCCCATTGATGGCATCCGTCTGTCGGGACGTGGTGTCAGTCTGATCCGCCAGTTGAGCCGCAACGCCAGCTGGTCCGACGAAGGTCGAAGTGCCCGCGTGGAGTTTTTCTGGGAGGCTCTGGCATAATCCGCGCATTCTTGATCAAGGAGTGAGCAAGTGGCTGACACACATCTGGACCGCGACGTGCTGAGCGCGTTGCAAGAGGTCATGGAGGAGGAGTATCCGATGTTGCTGGATACTTTTCTCGCCGATTCCGCAGAGCGCTTGAATCTGTTGCACAAGGCTGGCGATGCCGAGACGCTCGGTGCCACGGCGCACAGTTTCAAGGGCAGTTGCAGCAACATGGGCGCCATGCGCCTGGCAGAGCTGTGCCACGATCTTGAGCAGCGCAGCAAGCAGAAATCTCTGGAAGGCATCGAGAAACTGGTCGGGGAAATCGACGGCGAATTCGCCATTATCCGTCCCCTCTATGAAGCAGAGCGCCAGCGTTCTCTCGCTGACAGCGCGACCGTCCGGCGCTTTTAGCGCCCTTTGAGAAAAACTGGCGCAACCCTTGCAGGTATCACCGCAACTGTACCTACGATCCCAGTGCAGCGGAGACCGTTCATGCCCGTTACCCCCAATATTCTTCTTCAGGCCGCCGCGCAGGCCAAGACTCAAGCCGCCTCCGCCAATACACCGGCGCTGTCCGCTGAGCCCGGGGACAAGGCGTCCAGCTTCGCTCAGGTTTACGCCACTCAGTCCCAGAACAAGCCGTCTGCGGCCACCGATGGATCGGCGAAACCAGTGCGTGATAAATCCCCGGACAGCCCCGCGAAAAAGGACGTCGGCAACGACAAGCCTGCCGCCCCGGAACCGACGGTTGCCGATAGCGGCAAATCCTTGCCCGCCGACAAACCGGCGCCGAGCGACGACAAGGCCGCCAGCGAAGATGTCGCTGAAACGCCAGTGGCCGACACCGTTCCGACCGATCCGGCCCTTGATCCATCCTTGCTGCCAGAGCTGCAACCCGTCGTGACGGCACCTGTTGCGGAGGCGCCGCCTGTGGTCGCCACTGAGCAACCTCCGGTGGCAACGCCTGTCGCTCCGACAGTGACGACAGCGCCGACTCCTGTTGTTGCATCTTCAGACAGCGATTTCGATCCCGAGGCTGATCCTCTCGATGCTCTTCCGGCTGTGCGCATGGCCATGGAGCAGGGCGGTCATATTTCGCCTGCCAGCCAGGCCCAGCCGAAAGCCGCGCCGACGCCGGCCCAGATCCAGGCCGATGGCGAACCTACCTCGGCGCAGAACTTTGCCGCGGGTATGGCGGGCATGCTCGACGTGCAGGCCGACCAGGACAGTACCAGTCAGGGTGGCGAGAAGGCGTTCAGTGGGTTGATCGAGGATGGCCTCAAGGATTTGAAGTCGGCCACCAGCGATACCCGCGTCGATGATTTCGCCAATCGTCTGGCCGCGTTGACCCAGGCTGCCACGCCGAAAACCGCCAATGCCTTGCCGGTGAATCAGCCGATAGCCATGCATCAGAGCGGCTGGACCGAAGAAGTGGTGAACCGGGTCATGTACCTGTCCAGCGTCAACCTCAAGGCGGCCGATATCCAGTTGCAGCCTGCCGAACTGGGGCGTCTCGATATTCGGGTGAACATGGTGCCGGACCAGCAGACCCAGGTGACCTTCATGAGTGCGCACCCGAGCGTTCGCGAAGCGCTGGATGGCCAGATGCATCGCTTGCGTGACATGTTCGCGCAGCAGGGCATGGGGCAGGTTGACGTCAACGTCTCTGACCAGTCTCGTGGCTCTCAGCAAGGTCAGGACCAGGCTCAACAAAGTCAGGGCGGACGCACCAATGCCAGTGGCGGTCGTCTCGACGGCATGGATGAAGAGCTCGCGCCGACGGTTGCCGAAGTGGCGGCCAGTGCGACCAGCGTCATCGGCTCCAGCGCGGTCGACTACTACGCCTGATCCAGCGCAAAACCCTTGTGGGAGCGGGCTTGCTCGCGAATACGGTTGAACATTCAGCATTGATGCTGGCTGTCACACCGCGTTCGCGAGCAAGCCCGCTCCCACATTAGGTTTGCGGTGTTTTCAAAATTTCGCTTGGTCCCATCCATTCTCCCTCCGACACTTCTGGCATAACACTTGCTCTTGCCTTGCCGTGCGACTGTGAAAACCCGAATAGTGACGGATTATTGGCATGGCGAAGAGCGAAGCAGCAGTAAAAGACCCCGCAACCAAAGGCAAAATCAAGCTGATCATTGTGATCGTGGTGGCCCTGCTGCTGGCGATCGGCTTGTCCGTGGGAGCGACCTGGTTCTTCATGCACAGCGCCCAGAGCAAGCCTGCCGCCGCGGCTGAAACCGCTCCGGTCGGCAAGCAGCCAGCGATTTTCGAGCCCATGGCTCCGGCCTTCGTGGCCAACTACAACCAGAACGGCCGTCAGCGCTACATGCAGGTGAGTATCACCATGCAGGGTCGCAACCAGGCTGATCTGGAAGCGCTCAAGGTTCACATGCCGGTGATCCGCAATAACCTGGTCATGCTGTTCTCCGGGCAGGATTTCGCGACCCTGGCGTCGCCGGTCGGTCAGGAAATGCTGCGTCAGAAGGCGACTGCCAGCGTGCAGGAAGTGGCGCAGAAAGAGCTCGGCAAAGTGGTCATCGAACAGTTGCTTTTCACTAATTTCGTACTGCAGTAGGAACACGACATGGCCGTGCAGGACCTGCTGTCCCAGGATGAAATCGATGCGCTGTTGCATGGCGTCGATGACGGTCTGGTACAGACCGATACCGCTGCCGAGCCCGGCAGCGTCAAAAGCTACGACCTGACCAGCCAGGATCGCATCGTCCGCGGACGCATGCCGACCCTGGAAATGATCAACGAGCGTTTCGCCCGCTACACCCGCATCAGCATGTTCAACATGCTGCGCCGCTCGGCGGACGTCGCCGTCGGTGGCGTGCAGGTGATGAAGTTCGGCGAATACGTGCACTCGCTGTACGTGCCGACCAGCCTCAACCTGGTCAAGATCAAACCGCTACGCGGCACCGCGCTGTTCATCCTCGACGCCAAGCTGGTGTTCAAGCTGGTGGACAACTTCTTCGGCGGCGATGGCCGTCACGCGAAGATCGAAGGGCGTGAATTCACCCCCACCGAACTGCGTGTGGTGCGCATGGTGCTGGAGCAGGCGTTCGTCGATTTGAAGGAAGCCTGGCAGGCGATCATGGAAGTGAACTTCGAGTACATCAACTCGGAAGTGAACCCGGCCATGGCCAACATCGTCGGCCCGAGCGAAGCCATTGTGGTGTCGACCTTCCACATCGAACTCGATGGCGGTGGCGGTGACCTGCACGTGACCATGCCGTACTCGATGATCGAGCCGGTGCGCGAAATGCTCGACGCCGGCTTCCAGTCGGACCTCGACGATCAGGACGAGCGCTGGGTCAATGCCCTGCGCCAGGACGTGCTGGACGTTGATGTACCGATCGGTGCCACGGTTGCCCGTCGCCAGTTGCGTCTGCGCGACATTCTGCACATGCAGCCGGGGGACATTATCCCGGTCGAGATGCCGGAAGAAATGATCATGCGCGCCAATGGCGTGCCTGCGTTCAAGGTCAAGATGGGCTCGCACAAAGGCAACCTCGCGTTGCAAGTGATCGAGCCGATCGAGCGCCGCTAAGCGGCGCTGCTCTCCATTCGCTATTAACTGACGGCAGCCCGTTGAAGGTTTGCCCGCCGAGGACACATGATGGCTAACGACATGAATACCCAGGACGACCAGGCGCTGGCCGATGAATGGGCTGCGGCCCTGGAAGAAACCGGCGACGCCGGGCAGGACGACATTGATGCCTTGCTGGCCGCCGACGCCGCCAGTTCGCCGTCCAACCGTCTGCCGATGGAAGAGTTCGGCAGCGTGCCGAAAAACAACGACCCGGTCACTCTGGACGGTCCGAACCTGGACGTGATCCTCGACATCCCGGTGTCGATTTCCATGGAAGTCGGCAGCACCGACATCAACATCCGCAACCTGCTGCAACTCAACCAGGGTTCGGTGATCGAGCTCGATCGTCTGGCCGGTGAGCCGCTGGACGTGCTGGTCAACGGCACGCTCATCGCTCACGGTGAAGTGGTGGTGGTCAACGAAAAGTTCGGCATCCGCCTGACTGACGTGATCAGCCCAAGCGAACGTATCAAGAAGCTGCGCTGAGTGAAAAAGGTTCTGGGGTTATTGCTGGCCTTGCCGTTCAGTGTTCTGGCGGCCGAGCCGGTGGCGACTGCTGCCGCGGCACCTGCTGTCGGCAGCGGCGTGGCAGGGCAGTTGACGCAGCTGGTGCTCGGTTTGCTGCTGGTGCTGGGGTTGATCTTCTTCCTCGCCTGGCTGTTGCGCCGGGTCCAGCAGGCCGGGCCGGCCGGCAAAGGGCAGGTGATCGAACTGATCGGCTCCCGCGCGCTTGGCCCGCGTGACCGTTTGATGCTGGTGCAAGTGGGCAACGAGCAGATTCTGCTCGGGTTGAGCCCCGGCACCATCACCGCCTTGCATGTGCTCAAGGAACCGGTGCAGGTGCCGGTCACCGAGAAAGCGACCCCGGAGTTTGCCCAGCGCCTGATGGAGCTGATGGGCAAGGATCAGAAGGATAAGAAGTAATGGGTGCGCTACGCATCATCTTGACGCTGGCCCTGATGCTGGCCGCGCCGCTGGCCTTCGCCGCCGACCCGTTGTCGATCCCGGCGATCACGCTGGGCACCAATGCCCAGGGCGCCCAGGAATACTCGGTCAGCCTGCAAATCCTGCTGATCATGACCGCGCTGAGTTTCATCCCGGCGTTTGTCATGCTGATGACCAGTTTCACCCGGATCATCATCGTCTTCTCGATCCTGCGCCAGGCCCTGGGCCTGCAGCAGACGCCGTCGAACCAGATCCTCACCGGCATGGCGCTGTTCCTGACGCTGTTCATCATGGCGCCGGTGTTCGACCGGGTTAACCAGGATGCCTTGCAGCCTTATCTGGCCGAAAAACTCACCGCCCAGGATGCCGTGGCCAAGGCCCAGGTGCCGATCAAGGACTTCATGCTGGCCCAGACACGCAGCAGCGATCTGGAGCTGTTCATGCGATTGTCCAAGCGCACCGACATCGCGACGCCGGACCAGGCGCCACTGACCATCCTGGTGCCGGCCTTCGTCACCTCTGAATTGAAAACCGCGTTCCAGATCGGTTTCATGATCTTCATTCCGTTCCTGATCATCGACCTGGTCGTAGCCAGTGTGTTGATGGCCATGGGTATGATGATGCTCTCGCCACTGATCATTTCCCTGCCGTTCAAAATCATGCTGTTCGTGCTGGTGGATGGTTGGGCGCTGATCATCGGCACGTTGGCCAGCAGCTTCGGCGGTGTCTCGCCATGACGCCGGAAGTCGCGGTAGACATCTTTCGCGAAGCGCTCTGGCTGACCACCATGATCGTTGCCGTGCTGGTGATTCCGAGTTTGCTGGTGGGGCTGTTGGTGGCGATGTTCCAGGCCGCCACCCAGATCAACGAACAGACCCTGAGCTTCCTGCCGCGCCTGCTGGTGATGCTGGTGACGCTGATCGTTGCTGGCCCGTGGCTGGTGCAGACCTTCATGGAATACATCCTGCAGTTGTACGGCAATATTCCTCGGGTCATTGGCTAAGCCATGTCTCTGCTGCAGCTGACCGACACCCAGATCAGTACCTGGGTCGCTTCGTTCATATTGCCGCTGTTTCGCATCGGCGCCGTCCTGATGACCATGCCGATCTTTGGCACGACCCTGGTGCCGACCCGTGTGCGATTGTATTTCGCGCTGGCAATCACCGTGGTTGTCGTGCCAGGCCTGCCACCGATGCCCCAGGTTAATGCGCTGGACCTGAGCGCACTGCTGTTGATCGCCGAACAGATCATTATCGGCGCCTTGATGGGACTCTCGCTCCAGCTGTTTTTCCAGGCGTTCGTCGTCGCCGGGCAGATCATTTCGATTCAGATGGGTATGGGGTTCGCCTCGATGGTCGACCCTACCAACGGCGTGTCGGCGGCAGTCATCGGGCAGTTCCTGACGATGCTCGTGACCCTGCTGTTTCTCGGCATGAATGGGCATCTGGTGGTGTTCGAAGTGCTGACGGAGAGTTTCACCACGATGCCCGTCGGCAGCGCGATGCTGATCAATCATTTCTGGGAACTGGCCAACAAGCTGGGTTGGGTGCTGGGCGCGGCGATGCTGCTGGTCATGCCGGCGATCACGGCGTTGTTGGTGGTGAACATTGCTTTCGGCGTGATGACGCGGGCGGCGCCGCAGTTGAACATTTTCTCCATCGGTTTCCCCCTGACCCTGGTGCTGGGCCTGGTGATTTTCTGGGTCGGTCTCGGCGACATTCTCAATCAGTATCAGCCCTTGGCCATCGAGGCCCTGCAGCTGTTACGTGACATGGCACAGGCGCGCTAGCCATGGCCGAGAGCGAGAGCGGTCAGGACAAGACAGAAGACCCCACGGAGAAACGCAAAAAGGACTCCAGGGACAAGGGCGAGATCGCCCGCTCCAAAGAGCTCAATACCCTGGCAACCATGATGGCCGGTGCCGGGGGGTTGTTGATCTATGGCGGCGGTCTGGCTATAGATCTGCTGGAAATCATGCGCATGAACTTCACCCTGCCGCGGGATGTGTTGCTTGATCCGGGGCAGATGGGGCAGTACCTGATGCATTCGGGAAAGATTGCCCTTCTGGCGATCCAGCCGATATTGCTGTTGCTGCTGCTGGCGGCGTTTCTGGGGCCGATTTCCCTGGGCGGCTGGTTGTTTGCCGGCAAGAGCCTGGCGCCCAAATTCAGCCGGATGAACCCGGCGGCGGGGCTCAAGCGGATGTTCTCCAGTACGGCTTTGATCGAACTGCTCAAGGCGCTGGCTAAATTCCTGCTGATTTTGTTTGTTGCATTGTCCGTTCTGCGCGCGGACATCGATGACTTGTTGCGCATTGCCCATGAACCGCTGGAACAGGCGATCATCCACAGCGTTCAGCTGGTGGGGTGGAGCACATTGTGGATGGCGTGCGGGCTGATCCTGATTGCGGCGGTGGATGTCCCGGTGCAGCTTTACCAGAGCCACAAGAAACTGCTGATGACCAAGCAGGAAGTGCGCGACGAGCACAAGGATCAGGAGGGGAAACCGGAGGTCAAGCAGCGGATTCGCCAGTTGCAGCGCGAGATGTCCCAGCGGCGGATGATGGCGGCGATTCCCGAGGCCGACGTGGTCATTACCAACCCGACCCACTATGCCGTGGCCCTCAAGTACGATGCGGAAAAAGGCGGTGCGCCGATGTTGGTCGCCAAGGGCAGCGACTTCCTGGCCTTGAAAATCCGTGAAATTGCCGTGGCCAATGAAGTGTTGCTGCTGGAGTCGCCGGCCCTGGCGCGTTCGATCTATTACTCCACCGAACTGGAGCAGGAAATTCCGGGCGGGCTGTACCTGGCCGTCGCCCAGGTGTTGGCCTACGTCTACCAGATCCGCCAGTACCGCGCCGGCAAGGGCAAGCGTCCTGAGCCGCTCAAGGATGATTTGCCGATTCCGCCGGATCTGCGGCGCGATTCCTGAGTATTGCGCTAGCTGTGCCGACGCCTTCGCGGGCAAGCCTCGCTCCTATCGGTTGCGCCGCTCACGAATCGCGCATGACACAAAACCTGTAGGAGCGAGGCTTGCCCGCGAAGGCGTCTGTTCGAGCAACACAAATCCCCCTCGATAAACCCCTCTGTTACAAACCTCGGCAAAAGTTGGAAGGTTTCTTGCAATAGCCGCTCTGCGCCTGCTTCGGGCGTCAAAAGTTTGCTTTAAAGGAACGGGGAAAACCGGTGGATCGCTCTCAGTTTATCAACAGTGCCCGCACAAACGTCGCCGACCTGAGTCGGGGCAATCTGGGCGTGCCGCTGTTGCTGCTGGTCATGCTCGCCATGATGATGCTGCCGGTGCCGCCGTTCCTGCTGGACGTGTTTTTCACGTTCAACATTGCGTTGTCGATTGTCGTGTTGCTGGTCTGCGTCTACGCCTTGCGGCCGCTGGATTTCGCAGTGTTCCCGACCATCCTGCTGGTGGCGACGTTGCTGCGACTGGCGTTGAACGTGGCCTCCACGCGGGTGGTGATGCTCCACGGTCAGGACGGCCACGCCGCTGCCGGTAAGGTGATCCAGGCCTTCGGTGAGGTGGTGATCGGCGGTAACTACGTGGTCGGTATCGTGGTCTTCGCGATTTTGATGATCATCAACTTCGTCGTGGTGACCAAGGGTGCCGGACGGATTTCCGAGGTGAGCGCACGCTTCACCCTCGATGCGATGCCCGGCAAGCAAATGGCGATCGACGCCGATTTGAACGCCGGCCTGATCGATCAGAACCAGGCCAAAATGCGCCGGATGGAAGTGGCCCAGGAGGCCGAGTTCTACGGTTCCATGGACGGTGCCAGCAAATTCGTACGCGGTGACGCCATCGCCGGTTTGCTGATTCTGTTCATCAACCTGATCGGCGGCATGGCGGTCGGTATCTTCCAGCACGGCATGACCTTCGGCGATGCCGGTCGGGTGTACGCCTTGTTGACCATCGGTGACGGTTTGGTGGCGCAATTGCCATCACTGCTTTTATCGACAGCTGCAGCGATCATGGTGACCCGTGCTTCCGGTTCGGAAGACATGGGCAAACAGATCAATCGCCAGATGTTCGCCTCGCCCAAGGCGCTGGCCGTGGCGGCGGGTTTGATGGCGGTCATGGGCCTGGTGCCCGGCATGCCACACTTCTCCTTCCTGAGCATGGCGGCCCTCGCGGCCGGCGGCGCCTACCTGTTCTGGAAGAAGCAGAACGTCGTCAAGGTTCAGGCCTTGCAAGAGGTCAAGCGTCAGCAGGAGCTGCTGCCATCGCCGGCGCGCGCTCAGGAAACCAAAGAGCTGGGCTGGGACGATGTGACGCCGATCGACATGATTGGCCTGGAAGTCGGCTACCGGCTGATTCCGCTGGTGGATCGCAACCAGGGTGGTCAGTTGCTGGCGCGTATCAAGGGCGTGCGCAAGAAGCTGTCCCAGGACCTGGGTTTCCTGATGCCGACTGTGCATATCCGTGACAACCTCGACCTGGCGCCAAGTGCCTATCGACTGACCCTGATGGGGGTGATCCTCGCCGAAGCGGAGATTTATCCGGATCGGGAACTGGCGATTAACCCGGGTCAGGTCTACGGTTCGCTGAATGGCATTACCGCCAAAGATCCGGCTTTCGGGCTGGAGGCGGTGTGGATTGAAATCAGTCAGCGTGCACAGGCGCAATCCCTCGGTTACACCGTGGTCGATGCCAGTACAGTAGTGGCAACCCATTTGAACCAGATTTTGTACAAGCACTCCAGTGAGCTGATTGGTCACGAAGAAGTGCAGCAGCTCATGCAATTGCTGGCCAAAAGCTCGCCGAAACTGGCCGAAGAACTGGTGCCGGGCGTGGTGTCGTTGTCGCAGCTGCTCAAGGTGCTCCAGGCGTTGCTGGCCGAACAGGTGCCCGTACGGGACATTCGCAGCATCGCCGAGGCGATCGCGAACAATGCCAGCAAGAGTCAAGATACTGCCGCGCTGGTGGCCGCGGTGCGCGTTGGCGTATCCCGCGCAATCGTCCAAAGCATTGTAGGGACTGAGTCGGAGCTACCAGTTATCACGCTAGAGCCAAGGTTGGAACAAATATTGCTCAATAGTCTTCAGAAGGCAGGACAAGGCTCGGAAGAGGGCGTTCTGCTGGAGCCAAGCATGGCTGAAAAACTGCAACGCTCGTTGATCGAGGCGGCGCAGCGTCAGGAGATGCAAGGTCAACCGGTGATTCTGCTGGTGGCCGGTCCGGTTCGCGCGATGCTCTCGCGATTTGGCCGACTGGCAGTCCCGGGTTTGCATGTGTTGGCTTACCAGGAAATTCCTGACAACAAGCAAGTGACCATCGTTGCGACAGTAGGGCCCAACGGCTGAGGTAGTGGTTTATGCAAGTTAAGCGTTTTTTCGCCGCCGATATGCGTCAGGCCATGAAACTGGTTCGTGATGAGCTGGGCGCTGATGCCGCCATCATTGGCAACCGCCGGATCGCCGGTGGTGTCGAGCTGACGGCTGCCCTCGATTACAAACTGTCGGCGCTGGCCCCGCGTGTTCCGAACATGGAACTCGAGGACGAGCTGCGCAAGACCCAGTCGCGGATCGTGACCGCCCAGGCCGAACTGAGCCTGCGCAGCGAGGGCGAGAGCGACAAGTCCACCAATCGTCAGTTGTTCGCCGGCCTGCCACTCACCGCCGCCGAACCGCTGATCGAACCGACTTACACCGAACCCCGTCGTGCAGCGCCGGCTCCTGCGCCAGCTTCCGGCGGTGTCGACCCGCGGGCTTTCGACTCGATGCGTTTCGAGCTCAACAGCTTGCGCGAACTGATGGAAGTACAACTCGGCTCCCTGGCCTGGAATCAGCTGCAAGGCAGCCGTCCGGCCCAGGCGAACCTGTGGCGTCGCCTGCAGCGCATCGGTTTGTCCGGTCCGTTGTCCCGCGATCTGCTGGAACTGATCACTGAGATTGACGAACCTCGTCAGGCCTGGCGCATGTTGCTGGCGCACCTGGCGCGGATGATCGCCACACCGGAAATCGAGCCACTGGAAGAGGGCGGCGTGATTGCCATGGTCGGTCCTGCCGGCATGGGCAAGACCACCACACTGGCCAAGCTCGCGGCCCGTTACGTGCTCAAGTACGGCGCACAGAACATCGCGCTGGTGAGCATGGACAGCTACCGCATCGGCGCTCAGGAACAACTCAAAACCCTGGGCCGGATCCTCAACGTGTCGGTAACGCACGTCGACCCGGGCCAGTCGCTGGTGCAGGCGCTGGATCCATTGCTGCGCAAGCGTGTGGTGCTGATCGATACCGCGGGCCTTCAGGCCAGCGATCCGGCACTGCGCATGCAGCTCGAAAGCCTGGCCGGGCGTGGCATCAAGTCAAAAAATTATCTGGTTCTGGCAACCACCAGCCAGAAACAGGTTCTAACGGCCGCTTATCACAGTTACAAGCGTTGCGGGCTCGCTGGCTGCATCCTGACTAAACTGGATGAAACGGCAAGTCTGGGCGAGGTGTTGAGCCTGGCAATCAGTCACGAGTTGCCGGTGGCTTACCTGACCGATGGACCGCGGATTCCGGATGATTTGCATCTGCCGCGTCGTCATCAGCTGGTCAGCCGCGCCGTGAGTGTGCAAATGCAGGAAGAACCCAGCGAAGAAGCCATGGCTGACATGTTCGCTGATATTTACCACAGCCCGACCAAGCAGGTTGGCTGAGGTATTAATGAACAGTTTTTGTACCTACATCGATGGTCTGCCATGCATTGTTCCGTTTGTGAACGCGCAGCCAGTAATGTGGCCTCCGTCTATGCAAGACAAGGTAAAGAAATAACATGGGCAGCATGCATCCCGTACAGGTGATCGCGGTGACCGGCGGCAAAGGTGGCGTCGGGAAGACTAACGTGTCAGTGAACTTGTCCCTGGCTCTAGCTGAGCTCGGCCGGCGCGTCATGCTGCTGGACGCCGATCTGGGGCTGGCGAACGTCGACGTCCTGCTGGGACTGACACCCAAACGCACCCTGGCCGACGTGATCGAAGGCCGCTGTGAGCTGCGCGACGTGTTGTTGCAGGGGCCCGGCGGCATCCGCATCGTCCCGGCGGCGTCCGGTACTCAGAGCATGGTCCATCTGAGCCCGGCGCAACACGCCGGCCTGATCCAGGCATTCAGCGATATCGGCGACAACCTCGACGTCCTGGTGATCGACACCGCTGCAGGTATTGGTGACTCGGTAGTCAGTTTCGTTCGCGCCGCGCAGGAAGTCTTGCTGGTGGTCTGCGACGAGCCGACCTCGATCACCGACGCCTACGCACTGATCAAGCTGCTGAACCGCGACTACGGCATGAACCGTTTCCGCGTCCTGGCCAACATGGCCCAGAGCCCGCAGGAAGGTCGCAACCTGTTCGCCAAGTTGACCAAGGTCACGGATCGCTTCCTCGACGTCGCCTTACAATACGTCGGTGCGGTGCCGTACGACGAAAGCGTGCGCAAGGCTGTCCAGAAGCAACGCGCGGTTTATGAAGCGTTCCCGCGTTCCAAGTGCTCGCTGGCCTTCAAGGCCATCGCACAAAAGGTCGATACCTGGCCGTTGCCCGCCAACCCGCGTGGGCATCTGGAGTTCTTCGTCGAGCGCCTCGTGCAACAAACCGCAGGACCCGTGCTATGACAGCCAGCGGCTACAACCTTTACAAGAAGTCGGCACGTGACGCGCAGTACGAGCTGATCGAGCGTTACGCGCCACTGGTCAAACGCATTGCCTACCACTTGCTGGCGCGACTGCCGGCCAGTGTCCAGGTCGAAGACCTGATCCAGGCCGGCATGATCGGCCTGCTTGAAGTATCGACCAAATACGACGCCAGCAAAGGCGCGAGTTTCGAGACGTATGCGGGCATTCGAATCCGCGGCGCGATGCTCGATGAAGTCCGCAAGGGGGACTGGGCGCCACGTTCGGTCCACCGCAATACCCGCATGGTCAGCGACGCAATTCGCTCGATTGAAGCTAAAACCGGCCGTGACGCTAAAGATCACGAAGTTGCGGCCGAACTCCAATTGAGTCTCGACGATTACTACGGGATTTTGAACGACACCCTGGGCAGCCGGTTATTCAGTTTCGACGATCTGTTGCAGGACGGCGAACACGAAGGGCTGCACGAGGATGGCGCGAGTGCTCATCTCGAGCCGTCACGCGATCTGGAAGATGAACGCTTCCAGGCGGCGCTGGCGGACGCGATTGCCAATTTGCCGGAGCGTGAGCGACTGGTGTTGGCGCTGTACTACGACGAAGAGTTGAATCTCAAGGAAATCGGTGAGGTCCTGGGGGTCAGCGAATCTCGGGTCAGCCAGTTACACAGCCAGTGCGCGGCCCGTTTGCGGGGGCGTTTGGGGGAGTGGCGAGCGCGCTGAAGGCAGTGTGGGGACACTGCGAACGTGGCTGGTGTGGTGTTGAACTGCGCCGGTCTCGATCTGTTGTGCTCCAGACAGTCATTGAGTGCTTTGCCGGATTGATTGAAATGGCGCGTCCAGGTGCTGGGCGCGTTTAAGACTGCTTGGAGGTCGAATTGGACAAGAACATGAAAATCCTCATCGTTGATGACTTCTCAACGATGCGGCGGATCATAAAAAACCTGTTGCGTGACCTTGGGTTCACCAACACGGTCGAGGCCGACGATGGCACTACTGCCATTCCGGTTCTCAACAGCGGGAGCATCGACTTTCTGGTAACGGACTGGAACATGCCTGGCATGACCGGCATCGATCTGCTGCGCCACGTGCGCGCCGATGAAAAGCTCAAGCACCTGCCGGTGCTGATGGTGACCGCTGAAGCCAAGCGCGAGCAGATCATCGAAGCGGCCCAGGCCGGTGTTAACGGCTATGTGGTCAAACCCTTCACGGCCCAGGCGTTAAAAGAAAAAATCGAGAAGATTTTCGAACGCATCGGTTGAGAAACTGCGCCACGGGGGAGCTATGGACCACAACGAATCTTCACAGGGCGATTTTGAATCGACCCTGAAAAAACACGCGGTCGAACTGGTCGAAAGCCTTGAAAAAGGCAGGTTCGGCGACGCTGTGCAACTGATCCATGAGCTCAATCAGACCCGTGACCGCGGCCTGTATCAGGAAGTGGGCAAGCTCACCCGCGAGCTGCACAGCGCGATCGTCAATTTCCAGATTGACCCGCACATGCCGCAAGCCGAGGAAGTGTCGCAGATCACGGATGCCACCGAGCGCCTGGGTTATGTTGTGAAACTGACCGAGGCTGCCGCCAACCGCACCATGGATCTGGTCGAGAACTCCACGCCGCTGGTCAACAGCCTGAGCGATGAAGCCCAAGCGCTGAGCACGGACTGGGGGCGGTTCATGCGTCGCGAAGTCGGGGCTGAAGAGTTTCGCGAGCTGGCACGGCGTGTCGACGGTTTCCTGGCACGCAGCAGCACGGACAACCGCGCGGTGTCGAGCAACCTCAACGACATTCTGCTCGCTCAGGATTATCAGGACCTCACAGGTCAAGTGATCAAGCGTGTGACCCAATTGGTCACCGAAGTTGAAAGCAACCTGCTCAAGCTCGTGCTTATGGCCAGTCAGGTGGACCGCTTTGCGGGCATCGAACATGACCGTGAAGCGATGCTTGCTGAAAAAGATCCGCAAAAACATCTCTCTCAGGGTGAAGGTCCGCAGATTCATGCCGATAAAAGAGAAGACGTTGTGTCCGGTCAGGACGATGTGGACGATTTGCTATCCAGCCTGGGATTTTAGAGTTTTGGAATTTTAGGTTTTTTAGGTTTTTAGACCTGTTAGGAGCACCCCCTTAATGAGCTTCGGCGCCGATGAAGAGATCCTTCAGGATTTCCTGGTTGAGGCCGGCGAGATTCTAGAGCAACTGTCCGAACAGCTGGTCGAGCTTGAAAGCCGACCGGATGATGCGGATTTGCTCAATGCAATTTTTCGCGGTTTTCACACTGTAAAAGGGGGCGCCGGCTTCCTCCA
This sequence comes from Pseudomonas migulae, assembly GCF_024169315.1. Lineage (NCBI taxonomy): Bacteria > Pseudomonadati > Pseudomonadota > Gammaproteobacteria > Pseudomonadales > Pseudomonadaceae > Pseudomonas > Pseudomonas migulae. Next base: position 5,680,599 of record NZ_JALJWR010000001.1, read on the forward strand.
GCTCAACGAGTTGGTGGAGTGCTGTCACATCGCCGAGAACGTGTTCGACATCCTGCGCAAGGGTGAACGTCGCGTCGACTCGGAATTGATGGACGTGGTTCTCGAAGCGCTGGATGCGGTGAACAGTATGTTTACCGAAGTCCGCGAGCGCAGCCCGATCACGCCTGCCACGCCTGAATTGCTCGCGGCCCTGGCCCGTCTGGCCGAGCCGCAAACCGCCGATGAAGCCGCGCCTGTGGCTGAAGTGGTGGAAGCACCGGCTGCCGAAGCCGAATCAGGCGACATCACCGATAACGAATTCGAACAACTGCTGGACTCGCTGAACGCCGTCAAGGCCCAGGCCGAGGCGCCGGCCGTTGCTCCGCTGCCCGCTGGCGATGCCGCGGCCGGCGACGAAATCACCGATGCAGAATTCGAGTCGTTGCTCGATCAATTGCACGGCAAAGGCCAGTTCGCGGTCGACGCGGTAGCCGCACCTGCTGCCCCCGCGGCACCGGCTGCTCCAAAAGCGGCGGGCGACAGTTCCGACATTACCGACGACGAGTTCGAAGCTCTGCTCGATCAGTTGCACGGCAAGGGCAACTTTGCCGTCGACGCGCTGGAGTCGGCGATTGCCGCCGTACCAGCCCCGGCTGCGCCTACCGCTAAAGCGGCCGGCGGCGATCTGATCTCGGATCACGAGTTCGAATCGCTGCTCGACGAATTGCACGGCAAAGGCAAGTTCACCGAAGTCGGCACCGGTTCTGCCGCTGCTGCGGTAGCGGCGCCCGTCGCCAAAGCCCCGGCACCGGTCGCCAAGGCGCCCGAGCCAAAAGCTGAAGCGCCGAAGCCTGCTGCCGCCGCTGCACCGGCGCCTGCCCGTGCACCGGCTGCGCCACCGGCGGAAAAACCGGCCAGCGAAGCCGAGACCACCGTGCGGGTCGATACCGCGCGTCTCGACGAAATCATGAACATGGTGGGCGAGCTGGTACTGGTGCGTAACCGTCTGGTTCGTCTGGGTGCCAACAGCGCCGATGAGGCCATGTCCAAGGCCGTGTCGAACCTCGACGTGGTCACCGCTGACTTGCAAACCGCGGTCATGAAGACCCGGATGCAGCCGATCAAGAAAGTCTTCGGGCGCTTCCCGCGTCTGGTTCGCGACCTGGCTCGCCAGCTCAAGAAAGAGATCAACCTGGAGCTGGTCGGCGAAGAAACCGACCTCGACAAGAACCTCGTCGAGGCCCTGGCCGACCCGCTGGTCCACTTGGTGCGCAACTCGGTCGACCACGGCATTGAAGAGCCGGCCGATCGTGAAGCGATGGGCAAACCGCGTAGCGGCAAAGTGATCCTGTCCGCTGAGCAGGAAGGCGACCACATCCTGCTGTCCATCTCCGATGACGGCAAGGGCATGGATGCCGACGTGTTGCGCGGCATCGCGGTGAAGAAAGGTTTGATGGACAAGGATGCGGCGGACCGTCTCAGCGAGTCCGACTGCTTCAACCTGATCTTCGCACCGGGTTTCTCGACCAAAACCGAGATCTCCGACGTGTCGGGTCGTGGCGTGGGCATGGACGTGGTGAAAACCAAGATCGCCCAGCTCAACGGCACCATCAACATCTACTCGACCAAGGGCAAGGGCTCGAAGATCGTCATCAAGGTCCCGTTGACCCTGGCGATCATGCCGACGCTGATGGTCATGCTCGGCAACCAGGCGTTTGCGTTCCCGCTGGTGAACGTCAACGAGATCTTCCACCTCGACCTGTCGCGCACCAACGTGGTGGACGGCCAGGAAGTGGTGATCGTGCGGGACAAGGCGCTGCCACTGTTCTATCTCAAGCGCTGGCTGGTCAGCTCCGCCGCTCACGAAGAGCAGCGTGAAGGCCATGTGGTGATCCTTTCGGTGGGCACTCAGCGGATCGGCTTCGTCGTCGATCAACTGGTCGGCCAGGAAGAAGTGGTCATCAAGCCATTGGGCAAAATGCTCCAGGGAACCCCGGGCATGTCCGGCGCCACCATCACCGGTGACGGCCGCATTGCGCTGATTCTCGATGTTCCGAGCATGCTCAAGCGTTACGCCGCACGGCGTATTTGATTCTGGGGGAGCGGGGCGACTGAGCCTCGCCCCCGCCTAACGGAGTGTTTATGGTAGTCAAGGTCCTGGTGGTGGACGATTCGGGGTTTTTCCGCCGCCGCGTCTCGGAAATTCTTTCAGCAGATTCGAATATCCAGGTCGTCGGTACGGCGACCAACGGAAAAGAGGCGATCGATCAGGCGCTGGCCCTCAAGCCAGACGTGATCACCATGGACTACGAGATGCCGATGATGGATGGCATCACGGCCGTGCGGCACATCATGCAGCGCTGCCCGACACCGGTGTTGATGTTCTCCTCGCTGACGCACGAAGGCGCCCGGGTCACCCTGGACGCGCTGGATGCCGGCGCGGTGGATTTTCTGCCGAAGAACTTCGAAGACATCTCGCGCAATCCCGAGAAGGTCAAGCAACTGCTGTGCGAGAAGATTCTCAGCATTTCGCGCAGTAACCGGCGTGTCAGTACCTACAGCGCTCCGGCCCCGGCACCAGTCGCCACGCCAGCCCCGACACCTGCGCCTTCCAGCGTCGGCAGTTATGGCAGCAGCGCACCGGCACGTCCGGCACCGATCCCGGCTCGTGCCTCTGCGCACGCACCGTCGTCGCCCGCGCCGAAACGCAAAGCCTACAAGCTGGTTGCCATCGGCACGTCCACCGGCGGCCCGGTTGCCCTGCAGCGCGTATTGACGCAATTGCCGGCCAACTTCCCGGCTCCGATCGTGCTGATCCAGCACATGCCGGCGGCCTTCACCAAGGCATTCGCCGAACGTCTGGACAAGCTCTGCCGCATCAGCGTCAAGGAAGCCGAGGATGGCGACATCCTGCGTCCGGGCCTGGCGTTGCTGGCACCGGGTGGCAAGCAAATGATGATCGACGGCCGTGGCGCGGTGAAAATCCTGCCCGGCGACGAGCGTCTGAACTACAAGCCGTGCGTGGACATCACCTTCGGTTCGGCGGCCAAGTCCTACGGTGACAAAGTTCTGGCGGTCGTGCTGACCGGCATGGGCGCCGACGGTCGTGAAGGTGCGCGTCTGCTCAAGCAGGGCGGCAGCTCGATCTGGGCTCAGGATGAAGCCAGCTGCGTGATCTACGGCATGCCGATGGCGATCGTCAAAGCTGAACTCGCCGATGCGGTGTACGGCCTCGACGACATTGGCAAGCACCTGGTCGAGGCGTGTATCTGATGGATGTACTCAGCCTTATCGGGATCATCATGGCGTTCGTCGCCATCATTGGTGGCAACTACCTTGAAGGCGGTCACCTCGGCGCGCTGGCCAACGGCCCGGCAGCGTTGATCGTGCTCGGCGGCACCATCGGTGCGGCACTGTTGCAATCGCCGATGAGCGCCTTCAAGCGCGCCATGCAGATTCTTGGCTGGATCCTGTTCCCGCCTCGCGTGGACCTGGCCGGCGGTGTCGACCGCGTGGTGAACTGGAGCCTGACCGCCCGCAAGGAAGGTCTGCTCGGTCTGGAAGGCGTGGCTGACGCCGAGCCCGACGCTTACTCGCGCAAAGGCCTGCAACTGCTGGTGGACGGTGCCGAGCCAGAGGCCATTCGCAGCATTCTGGAAGTGGATTTCTACACGCAGGAAAGCCGTGACATCGAAGCCGCCAAAGTGTTCGAGAGCATGGGCGGCTATGCGCCGACCATCGGCATCATCGGTGCGGTGATGGGCCTGATCCACGTCATGGGCAACCTGGCCGATCCGTCGCAACTGGGCAGCGGCATTGCCGTGGCGTTCGTCGCGACCATCTACGGCGTGGCCAGTGCCAACCTGGTGCTGCTGCCGATTGCCGCCAAACTCAAGTCCGTCGCGTTGCGTCAGTCGCGTTATCGCGAAATGTTGCTGGAAGGCATTCTGTCGATCGCCGAAGGTGAAAACCCTCGCTCTATCGAGTTGAAGCTTCAGGGCTTCATGGATTGATGGGGGTAATGGATCATGGCTCGTCGTCGACAACCTGAAGAACATGTAAACCATGAACGCTGGCTCGTTTCCTACGCCGACTTCATTACGTTGCTGTTCGCCTTTTTCGTGGTGATGTACTCGATTTCTTCGATCAATGAAGGCAAGTACAAGATCATCTCGGAAGCGTTGATCGGCGTGTTCACCGATTCGGATCGTGCGCTCAAGCCGATCCCCATCGGTGAAGAGCGTCCGAAAACCGTGACCCCGGCCAAGCCGCTGGTCAAGGACAGCGAGCAGGTCGATGCCGGGATTGCCGGGGCCAGTGATCCGCTGAAAAGCATTGCCGACGACATCAGCGCCGCGTTCGGCGACTTGATCAGCTCCAACCAGATGACCGTGCGCGGCAACGAGCTGTGGGTCGAGATCGAACTCAATTCCAGCCTGTTGTTCGGCAGCGGCGATGCCATGCCCAGCGACATGGCGTTCAACATCATCGATAAAGTCGCCGTGATCCTGAAGCCGTTCGACAACCCGATTCACGTCGAAGGCTTCACCGACGATCAACCGATCCGCACCGCGCAGTATCCCACCAACTGGGAATTGTCCTCGGCACGTTCGGCGAGCATCGTGCGCATGCTGGCGATGCAGGGTGTGAACCCCGGTCGACTGGCGTCGGTGGGTTACGGCGAATTCCAGCCGGTGGCCAACAACGCCACGGCAGAGGGCAGGGCGCGCAACCGTCGCGTGGTGCTGGTCGTGTCACGAAATCTCGATGTACGTCGCAGCCTCACCGGCACCGGAACCGCCAATGCGCAACCGGATGCCGCGTTGAAGCGTGCTGGCACACAAACTGCACCTGCACCGGTCAAGTCGCCGGGACGAGAGAGCGCCGTCAATTCTCCGTCACCCGCATTAATACGTTGAGCTATTTCCCGGTCGACTCGACCGGGAGGAACAATCCGAATGAGAGTCTGGGCCGTTGCCAATCAAAAGGGTGGTGTTGGTAAAACCACTTCCTCCATCGCTTTAGCCGGATTACTGGCCGAGGCGGGCAAGCGCGTGGTCGTGGTCGATCTCGACCCCCACGGCTCGATGACCAGCTACTTCGGTTACGACCCCGACAGCCTGGAACACAGCAGCTACGACCTGTTCCTGCACAAGGGCAGCGTGCCGCAAGGCTTGCCCGGTCAGTTGCTGTTGCCCACCAGTCACGCGAGTATTTCCCTGCTGCCGTCGAGCACCGCGCTGGCGACCCTTGAGCGTCAGTCGCCGGGGCAGAGTGGTCTGGGCCTGGTGATTGCCAAGAGCCTGGCGCAATTGTGGCAGGACTTCGATTACGCGGTGATCGACAGCCCGCCGTTGCTCGGTGTGTTGATGGTCAATGCCTTGGCGGCCAGTCAGCAATTGGTGATACCGGTGCAGACCGAGCACCTGGCGGTCAAAGGCCTGGAGCGCATGGTCAACACCTTGGCGATGATCAACCGTTCACGCAAACAGCCGCTGGCATTCAGCATCGTGCCGACCCTGTTCGATCGCCGGACCCAAGCCTCCCTCGGGACCTTGCGGGTCTTGCGCGACAAATATCCCGAAGAAATCTGGCAGGGCTACATCCCTGTCGATACGCGGTTGCGCGACGCCAGCCGTGCCGGCGTCACGCCTTCGCAATTCGACGGCAAGAGCCGCGGCGTATTGGCTTATCGCGCACTGCTCAAGCACATGCTGACGCAGCAATCCGTTGCGCAGGTGGCGTGAGATGAATCGCCCGGTGAAAATCACGTCCCGTCCGCAACTTGCGCTTCAGTCCTATCTGGACAGCTTGCTGATGGAGGCGACCGAAGAGTTGCCGCCGGAAATCGAAGCAATTCCCGAGGTCGTCGAGGTTGAAGCGGCGCTGGACGAATTCCAGGCCGCGGTGCTTGAAGAGCAGGCCCGCGATGCGCAGAAACCGGTCGAGAAACCGGTAGCCGTTGCCGCGCCGATCGCAGCGCCCGTGGTGAAAGCCCCGGTGGCGCTGATCGAAGCGCCGGCGCCGGTTCTGGCGCCCGTCTCGACCATCGCGCCGCTCCTGCAAGCCTTGGTGCCGCCGATCGTCGAAGTTCATCTGCCACCGAGCAACACGCCGCCACCGGTGGAAACCGACGGTCGTCCTGCCTGGGCCGCCGAGCCGTTCGAATGCCTGTTGTTCGATGTCGCCGGGTTGACCCTGGCGGTGCCGCTGGTGTGCCTGGGCTCGATTTATTCCCTGGCCGGTCAGGAGCTGACGGCGCTGTTCGGTCAGCCGGAATGGTTCCTCGGGATCCTGCCGAGCCAGGCCGGCAATCTGAAAGTGCTCGATACCGCCCGCTGGGTCATGCCCGACCGCTATCGCGATGACTTCCGTCAGGGCCTGCAATACGTTATTTCGGTTCAGGGCTACGAGTGGGGGCTGGCGGTGCATCAGGTCAGCCGCTCGTTGCGCCTGGACCCGAACGAAATCAAATGGCGCAGCCACCGTGGTCAACGGCCATGGCTGGCAGGCACGGTGATTGAACACATGTGTGCGTTGCTCGACGTTTCCGCGCTGGCCGAGTTGATCGCCAGCGGCGGGGCAAAGCACATGAGCGGCAGCAAGCCGGTCCACAAACCGACATAACAACACGCGGGGCGAGTGACTTGCCATCGCACCGAACACACACCGCCAGGAGCGGTTTTTCGAGGGGTCAGGGTATGAATGATAAGGCGTCGTCTGCAAAAGGTTCCGAAGATCCGATCCTGCAATGGGTAACCTTCAAGCTGGACAATGAAACCTACGGCATCAACGTGATGCGCGTTCAGGAAGTCCTGCGTTACACCGAAATCGCCCCGGTCCCGGGTGCCCCGAGCTACGTGCTGGGTATCATCAACCTGCGCGGTAACGTGGTCACCGTGATCGACACCCGTCAGCGCTTCGGCCTGATGAATGCCGAGATCAGCGACAACACCCGGATCGTCATCATCGAAGCCGACAAGCAAGTGGTCGGGATCATGGTCGACAGCGTGGCCGAAGTGGTTTACCTGCGTCAGTCGGAAATCGAAACCGCACCGAACGTGGGTAACGAAGAGTCCGCCAAGTTCATTCAAGGCGTGTGCAACAAGAACAACGAATTGCTGATCCTGGTCGAGCTGGACAAGATGATGAGCGAAGAAGAATGGTCGGAACTGGAGAGTATCTGATTGATTCTCGAGGTTGCGGTCATTGTCCTGTTCCTCTTCTGGGCAGGCACGCTGGCGATGTTTCTGGCGTACATTCGGGGCCAGCGGCTGATCGCTGCACAACAGGCCCAGGGCGATGCGCTGCGTGATCAGCGCATCAAGGACCTGGCCAAGCGCGTTGACGACTATCAGAGCGGCAGCGTGCGCATGGGTGAAGACCTGCACGAACTGCGCGCCGTCGTCGGGCCGTTGCCGGACAAGCTGGCTCAGCTTGAACAGCGCGACCCGTCGAGCCTGTCGTTTGCCCAGGCAGCACGCCTGGTCGGAATGGGCGCGAGCGTCGATGAACTGACTCAGTCCTGCGGGTTGACCCAGGCTGAGGCGGAGTTGATGAGCAAGCTGCACAAGAACTGATTTTTGCGGTCGCCTGAGACTGCATTCGCGAGCAAGCCCGCTCCCACATTTGATCTTCAGTGGACACAGATTTTGTGTACGACCGAGATCAAATGTGGGAGCGGGCTTGCTCGCGAAAGCGTCTTTGAAACCTCAGTAATCGTCCCCGCGGTCGGTGATGTCCTTCTCGACCATCAACGCACTCGGATCATGCCCCTGCGGAAACTTGCCCTTCAGGTTCCACGCAAACGCGATGATCTCGGCAATCGTCCGATACAACTCTTCCGGAATACTGTCCCCCAGCTCCATCCTTGCCAGCAGTTTCACCAGCTCGGCGTTCTCGTAGATCGGCACTTCATAATCGCGGGCAATCCTGAGGATTTCTTCCGCCAGCTCTTCGTCGCCCTTGGCCGTGAGAGTCGGGGCGTGGGTGCCGTCGTATTTGAGGGCGATGGCCTGGCGTGGCGTATCGGAATTTCTCATGCGGTTTCGTCGACCCAGCGTTGTTCGAGACGGGTTTGCGGTCCTTGGGGTGGGGTGCCGTGGTGGCAATCGAGATCGCCGACATTCAAGCCTGACGCCAGCAAGCGTTCACGCAGCCCGGCCAGATTGCTCTCGATCAGGCTGGCGGTGTAGGGCCGCTCGGCCCACAGCTGGCTGGACAGGCTGCCGTTGATCAACTGCGCCTGAATCTGCAGCGGACCCAACGGCTCCATGTCGAACGCCAGATCGACACGCCACAATTGTTGCTTGGGCTCGCGTTCGTCACGGCGCTCCTTGGGTTGATCTTTTTCGGGAGCTTCCTCGCGCTGGAACTTGACCTGCAACGGCACGATGTCCTGCATGTTGCGCATCGGGATTTCCAGCTGCCAGGTGCTCATCAGCCGGCCATCGTTGGTGACGCCGGTTTGCTCCAGGCTCGACAGTTGATGGCTTTGCAGGCGTGAAACCGCCGCTGCGGCCAAACGCAGCAAGTGCTCCAGATCATCTTCGCCGTCCAGGCTTTGCAGGAAACGCTCGGGCAGGGGGAAACCGGTCGGCTGCGGTTTGGCGCTGACCTGACCGAGCATGCCCAGGGCGCTGCGCACGAAGCTCGGCATCGTCTGGGCCAGGGTATTGGCAGCAATGATCGCGCTGAGGTTGGTATTGGCCGGCAGCCCCTGGCTCAGTTGCGCGATCAGCTTGAGCAGATCGCCTTTCATGTCTGGGGCCAGTGTCGGATTTTGCCCGGTGAGCAGTTTCGCCTCCAGAAACAGGCCGCTATTGGCCAGTGCCAGGGCCAGGCCTTTTGGCGAACTCAGTTGCTGAACGTCCGGCAGGCCGGCGAGCAGCTTGTCCACGACGGCACGCAGGTCGCTGGAGGTCTGATTCGAGGCGGGCAGGTTTTGCAGCAGTTTCAGCAATCCGTCCAGCGAACCCTGGCGACTTTGTTGGCTGACCAGTTGCTGGGTGACGGCCAATTGTTCCTGGCGGTTGCTCAGGGGGACGAATTTCAGGGTCTGGGTGTCTTGCACCAGCGCGCTCAATAAAGTGCCGATGCGCAGCGGCGTCGGACTGTCGATGCTCAGGGTGCTGCCGCTCAGTGACGTGTTGAGCAGGCTCACCAGCGAGCGAAACACCATCGGCTGCCCCGGCACTTGCGGCATCACCTGGGACGTCAGCACTTTGCCTTGCAGCAAGGTGCCCACCGGCAATTGTGCCGTGTCGAGGCGGGTGAGGGTGGCGACGCTGGTGGCGATGGCCTGTTGCACGGTGATGGCGAGGTTGCTCGCCGATGGCTGGGTAATCGCCAGGCTCGTGCCCTGGGGCAACGGCTGATTGCTGGTGGCCTGAACCGTTGTCTGACGGCCACTCTCGAGGGTGACCTTGAGCAACAGTTGAAAGGTCTGGTCCGCCTGCTTGAGCGACAGCACTTCAGCCTTGGCGCTCTGTCCGGCAGCGATCAGGCCTTCCATCGGCGAGAGCAGCTTGAGCAGATCACCGCTCACCACCTGCGGCCGCGACGTCGCGGGCGTGGTCGGTGGTAGCGGGAGGATGTTCATTTCGCCTGTCATACGCGGTCACAACCTGAGGAAATTGGCCTCTTTAGAGTAGGGCATGGCATGTATAATGCCGCCCGTCTTTCGGAGAGTGACGAAAACATTGCAATTGTTTGACGCAGCTCTCTAGAACAGGCCGCCAATGCATCTATGCTGCATCTCTTTAGCGGCCGCTCCGCCGCCGACTTGAACCGTAAAGGCCCATGATCTCTTGACCAGTCCAGTCCTGCAAACCGTTGCCCTCGCCTGTGAGCGAGACCTTCGGCTGCTCTTCGAAAATCTCGAATTGAGACTGGCCAGTGGCGAAATGTTGCAAATCAGCGGCCCCAACGGCAGCGGCAAAACCAGTCTTTTACGTCTGCTGTCGGGTCTGATGCAACCGACCGCCGGTCAAGTGCTGCTCAACGGCCAGCCGTTGAACGAACAACGCGGTGAACTGGCGCGCAACCTGCTGTGGATCGGTCATGCAGCCGGCATCAAGGATTTGCTGACGCCGGAAGAAAACCTCAGCTGGCTCTGTGCCCTGCATCAGCCCGCCACCCATGAAGCCATTCGGGCAGCGCTTGAAGCTGTCGGACTGCGCGGTTTCGAAGATGTTCCTTGCCACACCCTGTCCGCGGGCCAGCAACGTCGTGTGGCGTTGGCGCGCCTGTATCTGGACAGTCCGCCGCTGTGGATCCTCGACGAGCCGTTCACCGCGCTCGACAAACAAGGCGTGGCGCAACTCGAAGAACACCTGGGCGCGCACTGTGAGCGCGGCGGTATGGTCGTGTTGACCACTCACCACACGCTGACCCGGATGCCGGCCGGCTATCGCGACATTGATCTGGGGAACTGGGCCGTATGAGTGTTTTCGGCCTGTTGGTCGCCCGTGAGGCTCGCTTGTTGTTCCGCCGTCCCGCGGAGCTGGCCAATCCGCTCGTATTCTTCGCGATCGTGGTTTCGCTGTTCCCGTTGGCGGTCGGCCCCGAGTCTCAATTGTTGCAAACCTTGTCCCCGGGACTGGTCTGGGTGGCAGCCCTTTTATCGGTTTTGCTCTCGCTGGACGGGCTTTTCCGCAGTGATTTCGAAGACGGTTCCCTTGAACAGTGGGTCCTTTCGCCGCACCCCCTGCCTCTTCTGGTTTTGGCCAAGGTACTGGCACACTGGGCCTTCTCTGGTCTGGCACTGGTTTTGCTCGCTCCACTGCTGGCGTTGATGCTCGGTTTGCCAACCGCCTGTCTGCCGGTGTTGCTGCTTTCCCTGTTGCTCGGTACACCGGTGCTCAGCCTGCTCGGTGCGGTGGGCGCCGCCCTGACGGTGGGGTTGAAGCGTGGCGGCCTGTTGCTGGCGCTGCTGATTCTGCCGTTGTACATCCCGGTGTTGATTCTCGGCAGTGGCGCCTTGCAGGCGGCCTTGCAGGGTATGCCGGCGACCGGTTATCTCCTGTGGCTTGGCAGCCTGACCGCCCTGGCGATAACCCTGACACCTTTTGCAATAGCTGCTGGCCTGAAGATCAGCGTCGGCGAATAATGAGGTCTGGTCATTTTTTGATCAGTAAAGACCCTTGGCTCTTCAAAGCGAAGAGCAACCGTGATGGAAACTGCAATGAACTGGACCTGGTTTCATAAGCTCGGCTCACCCAAATGGTTTTACGGCATCAGTGGCAAACTGCTGCCGTGGCTGAGCATTGCCGCGTTGCTGCTGATTGGCGTCGGCGTCGTTTGGGGCCTGGCCTTCGCGCCGCCTGACTACCAGCAAGGCAACAGCTTTCGCATCATCTATATCCACGTTCCGGCCGCCATGCTGGCGCAGTCCATCTACGTGATGCTGGCGGTGTGCGGGATCGTCGGGCTGGTGTGGAAGATGAAACTGGCCGACGTCGCCCTGCAATGCGCGGCCCCCATCGGTGCCTGGATGACCGCCGTGGCGCTGGTCACCGGCGCGATCTGGGGCAAGCCGACCTGGGGCTCGTGGTGGGTCTGGGATGCGCGACTTACGTCCATGCTTATTCTGCTGTTTCTGTACTTCGGTCTCATTGCGCTGGGCAACGCCATCAGCAATCGTGACAGCGCGGCCAAGGCCTGCGCGGTACTGGCGATTGTCGGCGTGATCAACATCCCGATCATCAAATACTCGGTGGAGTGGTGGAACACCCTGCACCAGGGTGCGACCTTCACCCTTACCGAAAAACCGGCAATGCCGGCCGAGATGTGGCTGCCACTGCTGCTGACGGCGCTGGGTTTCTACTGTTTCTTCGGTGCCGTGCTGCTGCTGCGCATGCGCCTTGAAGTGCTCAAGCGCGAAGCCCGCGCCAGTTGGGTAAAGGCCGAAGTGCAGAACAGTCTGGAGGCCGCTCGATGAGTTTTGCTTCATTCGGCGACTTCCTCGCCATGGGCCAGCATGGCCTGTATGTCTGGTCAGCCTATGGCATCTGCCTGGTAGTGTTGGCTCTCAACGTGGCGGCGCCGGTCCTGGCCCGCAAGCGGTATCTGCAACAAGAGGCGCGTCGTCTGCGCCGGGAGAACGGCAAGTGAATCCGCTGCGCAAAAAGCGTCTTATCATCATTCTCGCGATCCTGGTGGGTGTCGGCGCTGCCGTCGGCCTGGCCCTGAGCGCCCTGCAGCAGAACATCAACCTGTTTTACACCCCGACGCAAATCGCCAATGGTGAAGCACCGCAGGACACGCGCATTCGTGCCGGCGGCATGGTCGAGAAAGGTTCGCTGCAACGGTCCGGCGATTCGCTGGACGTGAAATTCATCGTTACCGACTTCAACAAATCCGTGACCATCAGCTATCGCGGGATCCTGCCGGATCTGTTCCGCGAAGGGCAGGGCATCGTCGCCCTGGGCAAGCTCAACGCTGACGGCGTGGTGGTGGCCGATGAAGTGCTGGCCAAGCACGATGAAAAGTACATGCCGCCTGAAGTGACCAAGGCCCTGAAAGACAGCGGCCAGTCGGCACCCACTCCAGCAAAAGAGGGCTAATTGATGATGTCCGGAATCTTTATCCCTGAATTGGGCCACCTGGCGATGATTCTGGCGCTGTGTTTCGCGCTGGTTCAGGCCGTGGTGCCGTTGCTGGGTGCCTGGCGCGGCGACCGCTTGTGGATGAGTCTGGCTCAGCCGGCCGCCTGGGGCCAGTTTGCCTTCCTTTTGTTCGCCTTCGGTTGCCTGACTTACGCGTTCATGGCCGACGATTTCTCCGTCGCCTACGTTGCCAGCAACTCCAACAGCGCGTTGCCGTGGTACTACAAATTCAGTGCGGTGTGGGGCGCCCACGAAGGTTCGTTGCTGCTGTGGGCGCTGATCCTCGGCGGCTGGACCTTCGCGGTGTCGGTGTTCTCCCGGCAGTTGCCGCAAGTGATGCTGGCGCGGGTGCTGTCGATCATGGGCATGATCAGCATTGGTTTCCTGCTGTTCCTGATCCTCACGTCGAACCCGTTCGAACGCATCCTGCCGCAAATCCCGGCGGACGGTCGCGACCTCAATCCGTTGCTGCAAGACATTGGCCTGATCGTTCACCCGCCGATGCTGTACATGGGTTACGTCGGGTTCTCCGTGGCCTTCGCCTTCGCCATCGCCGCGCTGCTGGGCGGTCGTCTTGATGCGGCGTGGGCGCGCTGGTCACGTCCATGGACCATCGTCGCCTGGGCCTTCCTCGGCATCGGTATCACCCTGGGTTCGTGGTGGGCTTACTACGAACTCGGCTGGGGCGGCTGGTGGTTCTGGGACCCGGTGGAAAACGCCTCGTTCATGCCTTGGCTGGTGGGCACCGCGCTGATCCACTCGTTGGCCGTCACGGAAAAACGTGGCGTGTTCAAGAGCTGGACCGTGTTGCTGGCCATTGCTGCGTTCTCGTTGAGCTTGCTCGGGACTTTCCTCGTGCGTTCCGGCGTTCTGACGTCGGTTCACGCCTTCGCCTCCGACCCTGAGCGCGGCGTGTTCATCCTGATCTTCCTGCTGTTCGTGGTCGGCGGTTCGCTGACGCTGTTTGCCCTGCGCGCGCCGGTCGTGAAAAGCCATGTCGGCTTCAACCTCTGGTCCCGGGAAACCCTGCTGCTGGGCAACAACCTGGTGCTGGTGGTGGCGGCGTCGATGATCCTGCTCGGCACCTTGTATCCGCTGATCCTCGATGCGATGACGGGCGCCAAGCTGTCGGTCGGCCCGCCGTACTTCAACGCGCTGTTCATTCCGTTGATGGCATTGCTGATGGTGGTGATGGCGGTTGGCATGCTGGTGCGCTGGAAAGACACCCCGGTCAAATGGCTGATGAGCATGTTGACCCCGGTGTTGCTCGGCAGCGCCACGCTGGCCGTGGTGGCTGGCGTCGCTTACAGCGATTTCAACTGGGCGGTGATCGCGACCTTCATGCTGGCGGCCTGGGTATTGCTGGCCGGCGTGCGTGACATTCTCGACAAGACGCGCCACAAAGGTTTGATCAAAGGCCTGCCGACCCTGACCCGCAGCTATTGGGGCATGCAAGTCGCGCATTTGGGCATCGCCGTGTGCGCGCTGGGTGTCGTGTTGTCGAGCCAGAACAGTGCCGAACGCGACTTGCGCCTGGCACCGGGCGAATCCATGGATCTGGGCGGTTACCAGTTCGTGTTCGAAGGTGCCAAACACTTTGAAGGCCCGAACTTCACTTCCGACAAGGGAACCGTGCGGGTCATCCGCGACGGCAAGGAAATCAGCGTGCTGCACCCGGAAAAACGCCTGTACACCGTGCAGAACTCGGTGATGACCGAAGCCGGGATCGACGCCGGTTTCACCCGTGACCTTTACGTCGCACTCGGCGAACCGCTGGGCGATGGCGCATGGGCCGTGCGCGTGCACGTCAAGCCTTTCGTACGCTGGATCTGGTTCGGCGGGCTGCTGACGGGGCTGGGCGGGTTGCTGGCGGCGCTGGATCGTCGTTATCGGGTCAAAGTGAAAAGCCGCGTGCGTGAAGCACTGGGCATGTCGGGAGCCACTGCATGAAGCGTTGGCTGATGTTGCTGCCACTGGCGATTTTCCTGGTGGTGGCTGTGTTCCTTTATCGCGGGTTGTACCTGGACCCCGCCGAGCTGCCTTCGGCAATGATCGGCAAACCGTTCCCGGAGTTTTCCCTGCCAGCGGTGCAGGGCGACAAGACCCTGACCAAGGCTGACATCGTGGGCAAACCGGCACTGGTCAACGTCTGGGGCACCTGGTGCATTTCCTGCCGGGTCGAGCACCCGGTGTTGAACAAACTGGCCGAGAAGGGCGTGGTGATCTACGGCATCAACTACAAGGACGTCAACGCGGACGCCTTGAAGTGGCTGAAGGAATTCCACAACCCGTATCAACTGGACATCCGCGACGACGAGGGCACGCTGGGCCTGAACCTTGGCGTGTACGGCGCTCCGGAAACCTTTTTCATCGACGCCAAGGGCATCATCCGCGACAAGTTCGTGGGTGTGATCGACGAACAGGTCTGGCGCGAAAAACTGGCGGCCAAGTACCAGGCGCTGGTCGACGAGGCCAAACCATGAAGCGCTGGATAGCGGCTGTTGTACTGGGGCTGAGCATGGCTGGCGTGGCACACGCAGCCATCGACACCTATGAGTTTGCCAAAGAAGGCGACCGCGAGCGTTTTCGCGAGCTGACCAAAGAGCTGCGTTGCCCCAAGTGCCAGAATCAGGACATTGCCGATTCCAACGCACCGATCGCCGCCGACTTGCGCAAAGAGATTTTCCGCATGTTGGGCGAGGGCAAGGACAATCAGCAGATCATCGACTTCATGGTCGACCGCTATGGTGATTTCGTCCGCTACAAACCTGCGCTGAACGCCAAGACTGCCTTGCTCTGGTTCGGCCCGGCCGGCCTGCTGCTGGGCGGTTTTGTGATCATCGCCGTGATCGTCCGCCGTCGTCGCGTTCAACGCGCTGATGCTCCGGACACGCTTTCTGCCGAGGAGCGCGAGCGCCTCGACCACCTGTTGGATAAAACCAAGAATGATTGATTTCTGGCTCGCTGCAGGTCTGCTGCTTCTGGTTGCCCTGAGTTTTTTGTTGATCCCCGTTCTGCGCGGCCGTCGCGCTCAACTGGAAGAGGATCGTACGGCCCTGAACGTCGCGCTGTATCAGGAGCGCGTGGCTGAGTTGCAAACCGAGCAGGAGGAGGGCGTGCTCAACGCTGCGCAACTGGAAACCGGTCGCGCCGAAGCGGCCCGTGAACTGCTTGCCGACACCGAAGGCGTCGAGGCTCCGCGGGTTTCCCGTCTGGGCAAACCGCTGCCACTGCTGGCGGCGATTCTGGTGCCGGTGTTGGGGCTTGGGCTCTACCTGCATTTCGGCGCGAGCGACAAGGTCGAACTGACCCGCGAATTCTCTCAGGCGCCGCAGTCGATGGAAGAGATGACCCGCCGCCTGGAGCGCGCCGTCGCGGCGCAACCGGATTCGGCAGAAGGCTTGTACTTCCTGGGTCGGACCTACATGGCGCAGGATCGTCCTGGCGATGCGGCGAAGATCTTCGAACGCACGGTGAACCTGGCCGGTCGTCAGCCGGAATTGCTCGGGCAATGGGCGCAAGCTCAATACTTCGCTGATGGCAAGAAGTGGTCGGACAAGGTCCAGGCCCTCACCGACGAAGCGTTGAAAGCTGACCCGAAGGAAGTGACCAGTCTCGGTCTGCTTGGCATCGCCGCGTTTGAAAGCGCGCGTTATCAGGACGCCATCGATTACTGGAATCGCCTGCTGGCGCAGCTGCCACCGGAGGATAATTCACGGGCCGCGCTGCAAGGCGGGATTGCCCGGGCCACTGAAAAACTCGAAGCCAGCGGCGGCAAGGTTGCCCAGGCACCCGCGGTCAAGTCGGCGTTGCTCAAAGTCAGCGTCGATCTGGCGCCAGCGCTCAAGGCCAAGGTTCAGCCGGGCGACAGCGTGTTCATCTTCGCTCGCGCCACCAATGGCCCACCGGCGCCACTGGCCGCCAAACGCCTGACCGTGGCGGACTTGCCGGCGACTGTCGAACTGGGCGATGCCGACGCAATGATGCCGCAGTTGAAACTGTCGAACTTCCCTGAAGTCCAACTGGTTGCGCGCATCTCCCGTGCTGGCCAACCGACCGCCGGCGAATGGATCGGTCGCAGCCAGCCGCTGGCCAGCAGCACCACCGCGCCGCAAAAACTGACCATCGACAGTCCGGACAAATAACAGGAAAACGCAACCATGACCGCTATCGCTCGTATCACCCTGCTCAGTCTGGTCCTGGGGTTAAGCGCGTGTGCGGTCCAGCGGCCCGAGCCGACGCCGCTGCCGCCGATCCCGCCCTCGCAGCCCAAGCCCACGCCGTCTACCTCGCCGACCCCGAGCAAGCCGAGCATTCCGGCCAAGCCTGCCAAACCGCTGCCACGCACCTCCGCCAGCTTCGCGCCGCCGCCGGGTGGCAACAGCCATTGGGATCCCAAGCTCGGCGTATACGTTCTCGAGGATCAGACCAACACCTTCTACCGCCAGCGCACGTACTACCGCTGGGATAACGGCTGGAGCCGGTCTGTCAGCCCGAACGGGCCGTGGGAAGAAACGGATATCCATGGCGTGCCGGGCGGGTTGGGGCGGCAATTCGGGCAGTAACGCAAAAGGCGACCTTCTGGGGTCGCCTTTTTTTTGGGCTCGGGGAAAGACTGGATTGCCACTGGACCTTGTGGGAGCGGGGCTGCTCGCGATAGCGGTGTGTCGGGTGGGCTGTTTTTGATGGTGTACAAATCCGTTTCTTGGGTAACGGCGGCTATTGGTTCCGCCCTTACGGCGGGTCACTTGGAGAAGCGCCAAGTAACCAAGCGCTTTTGCCCCTTTCGTTCGGTGCCTCGCCTAGGCTCGCCATGCCCTCCTTCCGGTCCTGCTCCGTGGGCCCGCCGCCATCGGCCATCCATGGCCGGGGGCGGCTAACCCGGCATCCATGCCGGGTTGCCCACTGCGCAGAACCTCCACTCGGCCTCACGAGGGGGCGACGACCGCGACAGCACCGCGAGGCGGCCTTCGGGCCGACCTGGCTCTTCGGATATATGCATTCCCCTGTGGGAGCTGGCAAGCCAGCTCCCACAGGGATTGTGGTGGTCATGACATGGGTGTTCACCGCCGATGATCCTGACGGACTTCAGGCCGGCTATCAGGCCGCCTCGTTTTTGATTTTGATCTTGATCTTGATCTGCCCCGTCGGAAGGCCGTACGTCAGGGGCGCTTGGTTACTTGGCGCTCTTCCAAGTGACCCGCTGTAAAAGCGGAATCATTAGCCGCCGTTACCGCAGCAACGGATATATACACCATCAAAAAACCCGCAGCCGGACACACAGCCATCGCCGGCAAGCCAGCTCCTACAGGTCCAGCAGTGACCCCATCCCGCTCAACCTTTCACAAAACCTTCATCAAATGGTTAATCCAGCGACTTGTGCAAGTCATAGGGCTGACACAGCCCGTGCCTAAAGTCGGTTGAACTTCAAAGCGGCCAGGGACGGCTGTTCAACCAGACAGAGAAGCCCATGAACGCAGCTATCCATGTCGATCATCTGAACAAGACCTTTGCGCGCAAAACCGCACTGGTCGACCTCGAACTCACCATCGCGGCCGGTGAGATGGTCGCGCTGATTGGCGCTTCCGGTTCCGGCAAATCCACGTTGTTGCGCCACCTCGCAGGCCTGGCCTGTTGCGATCGCAGCAACGGCGGCAGCGTCAAGGTGCTGGGGCGGGAGGTGCAGTCGTCCGGGCGGCTCAATGGCAAGGTTCGTCGTTTGCGCGCCGACATCGGCTACATTTTTCAGCAGTTCAACCTGGTCAATCGCCTCAGTGTGCTCGACAACGTGCTGCTCGGTTGCCTGGGGCGCATGCCGCGCTGGCGTGGCAATTTGTGCCTGTTCAATGCCGAGGAAAAGCGCTTCGCCCTCGAGTCCCTGGACCGTGTCGGCCTGGCCGATCTGGCGGCGCAACGGGCGTCGACCCTGTCCGGCGGCCAACAGCAGCGCGTGGCAATTGCCCGGGCGTTGACCCAGCGGGCCGAGGTCATTCTGGCCGATGAACCCATCGCGTCCCTGGACCCGGAGTCGGCGCGCAAGGTCATGGAAATCCTCGCCGACATCAACCGCCGCGATGGCAAGACCGTGGTGGTCACCCTGCATCAGGTCGATTACGCCACACGCTATTGCCCCCGCGCGGTAGCACTCAAGGGCGGGCGGATTCATTTCGATGGCCTCGCCGCCGACCTGAGCAGTCAGTTCCTCAATGATCTGTACGGTGCCGACCTCGACACCAGCCTGATGTTCTCCGACCAGTCCCGCCGCAGCGAACCCGCTCCCCGGCTGGTGCTGGCTCGCGTGTGAATAGCTCTATTTCCCTCAACTGCGCACCCTCAGGAATCCTTTCCATGCTGAACCGTATCGGTCGCGTTTTTGCTGGCGCCGCTTTGCTCGCCAGCTGTGTGCTGGGCACCGCCCAGGCTGAAGAAAAAGCCATCAACTTCGGCATCATGTCCACCGAGTCTTCGCAAAACCTGAAGAGCATCTGGCAACCGTTTCTGGACGACATGCAGAAGAAGACCGGCCTGAAAATCAACGCCACCTTCGCGTCCGATTACGCCGGACTGATCCAGGGCATGCGCTTCAACAAGGTTGATGTCGCCTGGCTGGGCAACAAGGCCGCCATCGAAGCCGTCGACCGTTCCAACGGCGAGATCTTCGCCCAGACCGCTGCCGCCAGTGGCGCCGCCGGTTACTGGAGCGTGCTGATCGTGCGCAAGGACAGTCCGATCAACTCCGTCGAAGACATGCTTAAAAACGCCAAGAACCTGACCTTCGGCAACGGTGATCCGAACTCCACTTCGGGCTATCTGGTGCCGGGCTACTACGTGTTCGCCAAGAACCACGTCGATGCCGCCACCGCGTTCAAGCGCACCCTCAACTCCAGTCATGAGGTCAACGCCTTGAGCGTGGCCAAAGGGCAGCTGGACGTGGCGACGTTCAACACCGAAAGCTGGGATCGCCTGGAAGTTACCCAGCCTGACAAGGCAGCGCTGCTCAAAGTGATCTGGAAATCGCCGTTGATTCCCGCCGACCCGCTGGTGTGGAGCAAGGCGCTGAGCGACAGCGAGAAGACCAAGATCCGCGATTTCATCTTCAGCTATGGCGACACCGATTCGGAGAAAGCGGTGCTTGCGGGCATGCAGCTGGGCAAGTTCCTGAAGTCCAGCGACGACCAGTTGCTGCCGATCCGTCAGCTGGAGCTGTTCAAGCAGCGCACCACGATCAGCACCGACAGCAAGCTTGAGGCCGCGGACAAGGCCAAGCGCCTGGCCGAGATCGATGCCGAACTGGCCAAGCTGCAAGAGCGCCTGACCTTGCTCGAGAAAAGCGCCGACAAAAAGACCGCGGCAGCCGCCGGCTGATTCACGACTCGGATCATGTGGGAGCGGGCTTGCCCGCGATAGCGCAGTGACAGTCAGCATTGATGTCGGCTGACACTCAGTCATCGCGGGCAAGCCCGCTCCCACAGGTTTTGCACTTGGCATTAGTCATGTGTCACGCCTTATGGAGAAACCTTATGACCACTCTGCACGCTGAAGCTGTCGGCAAGCGCACCTGGCCGCAGTACGCCGGTTGGGGGCTGTTTCTGCTCCTGCTGGCCTGGGCCTGGCACGGCGCCGAGATGAACCCGATGGCGCTGTACCGTGACTCGGGAAACATGGCGACCTTCGCCGCCGATTTCTTTCCGCCTGACTTTCACGAATGGCGCGCCTACCTCAAGGAAATGATCGTCACCGTCCAGATCGCCCTGTGGGGCACGGTGCTGGCGATTGTCTGCTCGGTGCCGCTGGGCATTCTCTGCTCGGAGAACATCACCCCCTGGTGGATCCACCAGCCACTGCGCCGGGTGATGGACGCCTTCCGCTCCATCAACGAAATGGTCTTCGCCATGTTGTTCGTCGTGGCAGTCGGGTTGGGGCCGTTTGCCGGGGTATTGGCGCTGTGGATCAGCACCACCGGCGTGCTCGCCAAGCTGTTTGCCGAAGCGGTCGAGGCGATTGATCCGGGCCCGGTTGAAGGGGTTCGCGCCACCGGTGCCAGCGCCTTGCAGGAAGTGATCTACGGGGTGATTCCGCAAGTGATGCCGCTGTGGGTCTCCTACGCGCTGTATCGCTTCGAGGCCAACGTGCGCTCCGCGACCGTGGTGGGGATGGTCGGTGCCGGCGGGATCGGCGTGATTCTGTGGGAGAACATCCGCGCCTTCCAGTTTGTTCAAACGTGCGCGGTCTTGCTGGTGATCATCGTCGTGGTGAGCCTGATCGACATCCTGTCGCAACGCCTGCGCAAGCAGTTCATCTGAATTTCGGAGGGGTGCCCGTGGGCGCTTTTTTTAAGCATGCAGTTGTCTAGACAAGATGAGCCGGTGTACCGCGAACTGGCCGACATCCTGCGGCGCGAGCTGGCCGATTATCAGGCCGGAGACTTCCTGCCGGCGGAGGTGCAGTTGGCCGAGCGTTTCGGGGTCAACCGCCATACCTTGCGCCGCGCCATCGATGAGCTGGTGTTCGAAGGCAGCCTGCTGCGCCGCCAGGGCAAGGGCACGCAGGTGCTGGAACGGCCGCTGATTTATCCGATGGCCGCCGACAGTGCCTACAGCCAATCGTTGTCGGCCCAGGGGCTCGGCGTTGAAGCCGTCCTGCTCAAGCGTCGTTACTGCTTCGCCAGTCGTGAAGAGGCGCAACACCTCGGTCTGGTCGAGATGGCGCCGATGATCGAGTTGCAGACCCTGCGCAAGCTCGACCACCAGCCCGTCAGCCTGATTCGCCATCGCTACTGCGCCAGCCATGCGCCGTTGCTGGCGGACTACACCGGCGGTTCCCTGCGCCAATACCTGAGCGAGCGCGACCTGCCGCTGACCCGCACCCTGAGCCTGATCGGCGCCCGTTTGCCCAGCCGCGAAGAAGCCGCGTTGCTGATGATGCCGCGGCATTTGCCGGCGCTGAGTGTGTTCACCCTTTCCCGCGATCGCGATGGCCGCCCGGTGGAGCTGGCCCAGTCCACCAGCCGTTCGGATCGCTTCCAGTACCAGGTCGTCACCTGATGGAGAACGCAATGCAAAACCCTGTTCCTCACACCGAGCGGCAACACTGGATCGGCGTGCTGGCCCGCGCTCGTCGCAGTGAATTGCAGCCCTTCGAAGACGCACTGCGCGACGTCGAGTACCAACTGATCCGCGCCCCGGAAATCGGCATGACCCTGGTCCGTGGGCGCATGGGCGGCAACGGTGCACCGTTCAACGTCGGCGAAATGAGCGTGACCCGTTGCGTGGTGCGCCTGGCCGATGGCCGCACCGGTTACAGCTACCTGACGGGGCGCGACAAGGTCCACGCCGAGTCGGCTGCCCTGGCCGACGCGCATTTGCAGGGCGCGCAGCAACGCCATTGGCTGGATCAAGTGATCACGCCGCTGGCTAACGCCCAGGCACAACGCCGGGCGCAGAAAGAGGCGGAAACCGCCGCCACCAAAGTCGAATTCTTCACCCTTGTGCGAGGCGAAAACTGATGAGCGCACCGTTGTTGCAACCGGCGTTTACCGACCCGGTGCTGGATGCCCAGCGTGGTTTTCGCGCCGCGCTCAAAGCGCTGGCCGGCCCTGGATTGATCCAGACGTTGCACGCCTCGCCGAGCCTTGAAGGGTTGGCGCCGGCCACCTACGCGCTGTGCCTGGCGTTGCTGGATGTCGACACGCCGCTGTGGCTGTCGCCGTCCTTCGACACGCCGGCAATCCGCGCCAACCTGGCGTTCCACTGCGGTTGCCCGCTGACCGCAAACCGAGAAAACGCGCGGTTTGCCTTGCTCGCGGCCGATGATCTGCTCGACCTCAGCGGCTTTGATCATGGCAATGACCGTTACCCCGATCAGTCCTGCACCTTGCTCGTTCAGCTACCGAATCTGGACAGCGGAGCACGGTTGGCCTGGCGTGGGCCGGGGATCGAAACCGAGCACGCTGTCGCGTTGCCCGTGGCCGAAGGCTTCTGGCGCGAGCGCGAACAGCGCAACGAATTTCCCCGCGGCCTGGATCTGTTTTTCACCGCCGGCCAAGACGTGATGGGTTTGCCGCGTAGCACCCGCATTACACAGGAGCGTATCTGATGTACGTAGCCGTCAAGGGTGGCGAACAGGCCATCGACAATGCTCACCGCCTGCTGGCGAAAAAGCGCCGGGGCGATACCTCGGTCACGGAGCTGGGCATTGAGCAAATCCGCCAGCAACTGCCGTTGGCCGTGGCGCGGGTGATGAGTGAAGGTTCGCTCTACGACGAAGAACTGGCCGCGCTGGCGATCAAGCAGGCGGCGGGCGATCTGGTGGAAGCGATCTTCCTGCTGCGCGCCTACCGCACCACGTTGCCGCGTTTCAGCCCGAGCCTGCCGATCGACACCTCGAACATGCAGCTCAGCCGGCGTCTGTCCGCCACATTCAAGGACGTGCCCGGCGGGCAACTGCTCGGGCCGACCTTCGATTACACCCATCGTCTGCTCGACTTTGCGCTGCTCGCCGAAGGCGAATATCCCGGGCCGCCAACCCTCCCAAACGCCAGTCTCGAACCTTGCCCACGGGTTCTGGGTCTGCTGGCCAAGGAAGGCCTGATCAAGAACGAAACCGACAACAGCGACAGCGTCGCCGACATCACCCGCGATCCGCTGGAACTGCCGGCCAGCCGCGCCCAACGCTTGCAGGCCCTGGCCCGTGGCGATGAAGGTTTTCTGCTCGCGCTGGGCTATTCCACCCAACGCGGTTATGGCCGCAATCACCCGTTCGCCGGGGAAATTCGCATCGGTGAAGTGGAGGTCTGGATCGATCCCGAAGAATTGGGTTTCCCCATCTGCCTGGGCGGCATTGAAGTGACAGAGTGCGAAATGGTCAACCAGTTCGTCGGCTCGGCAACCGAACTGGCGCAGTTCACCCGCGGTTACGGCCTGGCCTTCGGACACGCCGAGCGCAAGGCCATGGGCATGGCGCTGGTCGATCGCGCGTTGCGAGCCGGGGAGTTCAACGAAGAGATCGTGTCCCCGGCGCAGCAGGAAGAATTCGTACTGATGCACTGCGACAACGTCGAGGCCGCCGGTTTCGTCTCGCACCTCAAATTACCTCACTACGTGGACTTCCAGGCCGAACTGGAACTGATCCGCAAACTGCGCAAGCCTGCCGAGGGCCACAGCCATGAATGACTTGATGCAGGCACCGGTTCGCGATGCGGCGTACAACTTTGCCTACCTCGATGAACAGACCAAACGCATGATCCGCCGCGCCTTGCTCAAGGCCGTGTCGATCCCCGGTTACCAGGTGCCGTTCGGTGGCCGCGAGATGCCGTTGCCTTACGGTTGGGGCACCGGCGGCATGCAATTGACCGCGGCGATTCTCGGCGACGATGACGTGCTCAAGGTCATCGACCAGGGCGCGGACGACACCACCAATGCCGTGTCGATCCGCCGTTTCTTCGCGCGCACCGCTGGCGTCATGACCACCGAAAGCACGCCGGCTGCCACGGTGATCCAGACCCGCCACCGCATCCCGGAAACCCCGCTGCACGCCGATCAGATCATGGTCTACCAAGTGCCGATCCCGGAGCCGTTGCGCTTTATCGAGCCGTCCGAAACCGAGACCCGGACCATGCACGCCCTCAACGATTACGGGGTCATGCACGTCAAGCTCTACGAAGACATCGCCACTTTCGGCCACATCGCTACCGCTTATGCCTACCCGGTGATGGTCGACGAACGCTACGTGATGGACCCGTCGCCAATCCCCAAATTCGACAACCCGAAACTCGACATGAGCCCGGCGCTGATGCTGTTCGGTGCCGGTCGGGAAAAGCGTTTGTACGCGGTGCCGCCGTACACAAAAGTCACCAGCCTCGACTTTGAGGACCACCCGTTCGAAGTGCAGAAGTGGGACGAGTGCTGCGCCATTTGCGGCAGCCACGATTCGTTCCTCGACGAGCTGATCATCGACGACGCCGGAACCCAGAGCTTCGTCTGTTCCGACACCTATTACTGCGCCCAGCGCGTCAGCCAGCAGGAGCAGGGCCAATGAACCAGGCGCTGAAAAACCAACTGTCCGTGGCCACCGAGCCTTTGCTGCAAGTGCGTGACCTGTCGCTGCTGTACGGCCCGGAGAAGGGTTGCCAGGGTGTCAGTTTCGACTTGTATCCCGGTGAGGTGCTGGGGATCGTCGGCGAGTCCGGTTCGGGCAAATCGACTTTGCTCTCATTGCTCAGCGGGCGCCTGCCGCCCCACAGCGGCAGCATCGGTTACCGCGACAAACAGAGCCAATGGCTCGATCTGTACAGCGCCAGTGAGGCCGAGCGCCGGACCTTGCTGCGCACCGAGTGGGGCTTCGTCGAACAGAATCCTCGGGACGGTTTGCGCATGGGCGTTTCCGCCGGCGCCAACATCGGCGAACGCCTGATGGCCCAGGGCGTGCGCAATTATCAGCAACTGCGCGGCGCGGGGATCGACTGGCTGAGCCAGGTGGAAATCGATCCGCTGCGCATCGACGACTTGCCGCGGACCTTTTCCGGCGGCATGCAGCAACGCCTGCAAATCGCGCGCAATCTGGTCTCGAGCCCGCGGCTCGTGTTCATGGACGAACCCACGGGCGGCCTCGACGTGTCGGTGCAGGCGCGCTTGCTCGACCTGCTGCGCGGACTGGTGCGTGAACTGGACCTGGCGGTGGTCATCGTCACCCACGACCTGGCGGTGGCCCGTTTGCTGGCGGACCGGCTGATGGTGATGCGGCGTTCGCGGGTGGTGGAAACCGGACTGACCGACCAGATCCTCGACGACCCGCAGCACCCTTACTCGCAACTGCTGGTGTCTTCGGTGTTGCAGCCGTGAAGCCTTGTCCATCTGTGGAAGTCCGAGCGATGAATACCTTGATCGAGGTCCGTGACCTCTCGAAAACCTTCACCCTGCATCAGCAGCATGGCGTGGTCCTGAACGTGCTGCGCGGGGTGGATTTCAGTGTGGCGGGCGGCGAATGCCTGGTGCTGCATGGCCAGTCCGGCGCCGGTAAAAGCACCTTGTTGCGCACCCTTTATGGCAACTATCTGCCGGCGGGCGGCAGCATTCGCGTGCAGCACGACGGTCACTGGCTGGAGATGGTGGGCGCCGAGCCGCGCGACATTCTCCAGGTGCGCCAGCGAACCCTGGGCTATGTCAGTCAGTTCCTGCGGGTGATCCCGCGGGTGGCCTGCCTGGACGTGGTGATGGAGCCGGCCCTGGCCCGTGGCTGGTCAAAACACCTGGCGCAATCGCGCGCCGAGCTGTTGCTCAGCCGTCTGAATATCCCGCAACGCCTGTGGCAGTTGGCACCCGGCACGTTCTCCGGTGGCGAGCAGCAGCGGGTGAACATCGCCCGCGGCTTCATGGTGGCGTGGCCGGTGATGTTGCTCGATGAACCGACAGCGTCCCTGGACGACATCAATCGCCAGGTGGTGCTGGAACTGATGAATGAGGCGAAAGCGGCAGGCGCTGCGCTGATCGGCATCTTCCACGACCGCACCGCCCGCGAGGCGGTCGCCGATCGCCATCTCGACATGACCCCAGCCGCTGTGAACCACGAGGAATACGCCAATGTCCGCTGAACAGATCCTCAGCAATGCCCGACTGGTCACCGCTGACCGTGTGTTCCTCGGCTCCGTGGTCATGCGTGACGGTTTGATCGCTGACGTCGCCGAAGGCCTGAGCCGCTTGCCTCAGGCGCAGGACCTCAACAGTGATTTCCTGTTGCCCGGCCTCGTTGAGCTGCACACCGATAACCTGGAAAAACACATGACCCCGCGCCCCGGCGTGGACTGGCCATCGCGCTCGGCGGTGCTCAGTCACGATGCACAGATCATCGCGGCCGGCATCACTACGGTGTTCGACGCCATTTCCATTGGCGATGTGAACCCCAAAGGCAATCGCATGCAGAAATTGCCGGCGATGCTTGAAGCCATCTCCAGCGCCTCCGACGCCGGGCTGACCCGTGCCGAACACCGTCTGCACTTGCGTTGCGAACTGTGCCATCCCGATACGTTGAGCGTATTCCGCGACCTGGTGGAGCATCCGCTGGTGCAACTGGTCTCGGTGATGGACCACTCGCCGGGCCAGCGCCAGTTTGTGATGGAATCCAAGTACCGTGAGTACTACATGGGCAAGTACCACCTGACGAACACGCAGATGGAAGAATTCATCGTGCTGCAGAAGGCCAACTCCCGCGAGTACAGCACCCGCTATCGCGCGGCGATTGTCGAGCATTGCCTGGCCCGTGGTCTGTCGGTGGCCAGCCATGACGACGCGACCCTGGCGCATGTCGAGGAGTCGGCGCGCTATGGCATGACTATCGCCGAATTCCCGACCACCGCCGAGGCGGCGCGCGGCAGTCAGCAAAACGGCATGAAGGTGCTGATGGGGGCACCGAACATCGTACGTGGCGGTTCCCACTCGGGTAACGTGGCAGCCGCAGACCTGGCCGCAGAAGGTCTGCTGGAAATTCTTTCCAGTGATTACTACCCGGCCAGTCTGCTGCAAGCGGCGTTTGCGCTGGCGGCGCAGAGCGAACGGGTCGATCTGGCCGAAGCCATTCGCATGGTCAGCCTGGCTCCGGCCAGGGCCGCCGGGTTAAGTGATCGCGGCGAAATCGCCCCGGGCCTGCGCGCCGATCTGGTGCAGGCACGGAGTCAGGACGGTTTGCCGGTGGTCCAGCAAGTATGGCGACAAGCGAAGAGGATGTTCTGATGTCAGGCAGGTTGATCTATCTCATTGGGCCTTCAGGTTCGGGCAAGGACAGCCTGCTGGATGCCGCACGAACGCGGTTGGCCGAACGCGGCTGTCGTATCGTGCGGCGGGTCATCACACGCTCGGCGGAAGCGGTCGGGGAGGCGGCGCTGGGCGTCAGCCAGCAGCAGTTCGCCGAGATGCAGGCCCAGGGTGCATTTGCCCTGAGCTGGCAGGCCAATGGCCTGGCTTATGGCATTCCGCAGGAAATCGACGAGTGGCTGGCGGTGGGGGACGACGTGCTGGTCAACGGTTCACGCGGGCATCTGCCGCAAACCCGTGAGCGCTATCCAGACGTGTTGGTGGTGTTGCTGACCGTGGACCAGGCGGTGCTGCGCCAGCGTTTGCTGGCGCGCGGGCGTGAGTCGGTGGCCGAGATCGACCAGCGGCTGACGCGTAATGCCCGTTTCAGTGAGCGCCTGTTGGCGGAGGACCCGAGCGTGCATCTGCTCGACAACTCCGGACCGCTGGAGCACACCGTCGAGCACCTGTTGGCCTGCATCGACGAGCCCGCCCCATGCGCCTGACCTTGTTGGGCACCGGCGATGCCCGACAGGTGCCGGTCTATGGCTGTGAATGTCAGGCCTGCATCCGCGCGCGTATCGATGAACGCTGGCGACGACGACCGTGCTGCGCGCTGATCGAATGTGGTGATCAACGCTGGCTGATCGACAGTGGCCTGCCGGACCTGACCGAACGTTTCCCGCCGCGCAGCTTCAACGGTATTTTCCAGACCCACTACCACGCCGATCACGCCCAAGGGCTGCTGCATTTGCGCTGGGGTCAGGGGCTGGTGATTCCGGTCCATGGTCCGGTGGACCCGGAAGGCCTGGCCGATCTCTACAAGCATCCCGGGATCCTCGATTTCAGCCAGCCGTTCGATGGCTTCGAAACCCGGCAATTCGGTGCGCTCAGCGTCACCGCGCTGCCGCTGCAACACTCCAGGCCGACCCTCGGTTACCTGCTGGAAGGAGAAGGGCGCCGGATTGCCTACCTGACCGACACCGTCGGCCTGCCGCCGGCCACCACAGCCCGACTGCAACGTGAGCCGCTGGACCTGCTGGTGCTCGACTGTTCAATGCCACCGCAGCCGCAGACACCTCGCAATCACAACGATCTGAATCTTGCCTTGCGGTGCATTGACGAGTTGCAACCGGAGCAAGCGGTCCTGACGCATGTCGGGCATACGCTGGATGCGTGGTTGCTGGAGCATGGTAGCGAGTTACCGGGGAATGTCAGGGTCGGGTTTGATGGGGGTGTGGTTTAGCGATTGGACACTTTGCAGTGATGGTCGAAGGGTATTCAGAGCATGGCCTGGTACTGAATCAACGCCTTGGTCGAGTTTGTCAGCCCTTGTCGCGACAGAAGATTGAGATAGCTGTCGACATCCAGAGGCGGCATTTTTAACTGCTGCCGTTGGCTATGCGCCGCCATGATTACTGCAGACGAGTCCAGGTCGAAGAGGTTTCCGACGAACTCGTCAGGATGTTGTGCTTCGATACCGAAAGGTTCGAGCGCTTTGCAGGGGAAGTCTTTCTGATTGAAAGTGACGATGACGCTCGCGTTACAGCGAATGGCAGCAGCCAGCACATGGCGATCGTCGATATCGGGCAACGTCAGTCCTTCTATCAAATCTTCGTGACCCATCACGCACGCGTCGGGCAAAGCCTGATCCATCAGTTCAGACGTGCGATTCAGTTGTCCTGCGGTCAGATCCGGACGGTTTTTGAGCAGATTGCGTTTCCATTCGTTGTGTATCTCCTGGGACCATTTCGCTCTGAATCGTCCCGAGAGCGCGAGCCACATCAGAAAGTCTCTCAAGGGAGCGGGGTAAAGCACACATGCGTCATATACAGCGGTAAAAGAGGAGTTCCTCACTCGTATCCTGTCCTTAACGCTTGTGCCTGCTCGGCGAGAAGCTTCATTGCTTGCTCGCTGGCAATGTTGCGCCGGGTTTTATAGTCCATCAAATCGGCAAAGCGCACACGTCGGTGCTTGCCGGTTTTGTGGTAGGACAAGTCGCCGGATTCCAGCAGTTTGATCAGGTGCGGACGTGAGACGTTGAGCAAGTCCGCTGCTTCCTGGGTAGTGAGTTCAGCGTGAACCGGAACCACCTTGACGGCGTTGCCTGCCGCGAGTTCAGCCAGGACATCGACCAGCAACCGAAGTGCCGAAGTGGGCAGTACCACAGAATGAGCTTCGTTTTGCTCATCAAAAATCTGGATGTGCTGGGTTTCGAATTGAGTCGCAAGATACGCCGCCAAAGCGCGCTGGCCTTCGATGGCGGCTTGAACCTCACTTTCCATAGGCAAGGTGATCTGTGGGTGGATGACAGACGGCATGGCGTTTCCAATATTCTGAATAATCGAAGCTGGGAGGCTATTCGAATTAATCGAAAATCGCAATAAACGAAATAATCGAAACGCCAGACTTCTCTAACCAACAATCCCCTACCAACGCCCTGCCTTGGTGGCGTGAAGATAACTTTTGACGTCTTAAGCAGTTGCGAACGAAGCCTTCTGCGAAACACTCAAGAACCGCAACAACGCCAACAGTGGAAACGCGCTGCCCACGATTACGATCCACAACCAGCCGCCATGTTCATACACCGCACTGGCCACCGATGATCCAAAGGCGCCACCGATGAAAATGCTGGTCATGTACAGCGCATTCAGGCGGCTGCGGCTTTTGGCGTCGAGGGCGTAGACCGCGCGTTGGCCAAGGACCATGTTCATTTGTACGCAGAAGTCGAGCACCACGCCGGTGACGGCGAGGCCGATGACGCTGTAGGCCGGATGGATGAATGCGGGCAGGAAGCTCAGGCTCGCGAACAGCAGGGCCAGCAGCGAAGCGATGCGGGTGTGGCCGGCGTCAGCCAGTCGACCGGCGATCGGCGCGGCGATCGCACCGATGGCTCCCACCAGGGCGAAGATCGCGATCTGGGTTTGCGACAGGCCGTGATTGCGCGCCAATTCCAGCGGCACGGCTGTCCAGAACAGGCTGAACGTGGCGAACATGCAGCCTTGGTAAAACGCGCGCTGACGCAGTACCGGTTGTTGGCGCAACAGTGTCCACAGCGAGCCCAGCAATTGGCCATACGAGGCGCTGTGATCCGGCTGGCGCTTGGGAATTGTCATCGCCAACACGATGCTGATCGCCGCCATCAACACCGCGGCGATCACGAACATCGCGCGCCAGCCGAAGTGGTCCGCCACAACGCTGGACACCGGCCGCGCCAACAGAATCCCCAGCAGCAAACCGCCCATGATTCCGCCGACCACCCGGCCACGAGTCTCTTCCGGCGCCAGGTGCGCGGCCAGTGGAATCAGGATCTGCACCGACACCGAGCTGAACCCCACCAGCAGCGAGATCAACAGAAAGACGTTAGGTTGATCGGTAAACGCCGCGCCCAACAGACTGGCAATCGCCACCACCGTGGTGATGATCATCAGCCGGCGGTTTTCCAGCAGATCGCCCAGCGGCACGAGGAAGAACAGACCCAGCGCGTAGCCAATCTGGGTCAGCGAAACGATCAGGCTGGCCATGGTGCTGGTCAGGCCGATGTCCGGCGCGATCAGGCCGATGATCGGCTGGGCGTAGTAAATATTGGCAACAATGGCGCCACAGCAAAAGGCGAACAGCAGCACCATGCCTTTGGTCATTGTCGCGGCGCCGTGAGGTGCCTGGTTCGCTGGATTCATAACGTGTCTCGCTGAGCAAAATGGAATGCGCGCAGGCTAAGCGGCTGGCCGGTACGGCGGAAGTGGGGTTGGAGTGATAGCAATCATTCCGTTGCGGAATGAGTGACGCCGGCCTGTGCCGTATGCCGATGAAGCGTGCGCTAAAATTTCTAATTCTGATGATACATTCACTTACATCTTGTTCGATAGCGTGCTTATGTTCTCTCTTCACGATTCACAACCGGAAGGGCATTTTCATGAACGCGATGTTCCGTCACCTGATTCGCGGTGCTTCAGTTATCAGTTTGATTGGCTTGCTCACGGCAGGTCTCGCCCAGGCGGCTGACGCGCCGGGGATGCGCATCGGCGTGCGTGGCGAGATCACCGGAGTGAGCCCCGACCTCTTGAAAGTCCACGTCAACAGTGGCGAGAACGTGGTTATCCACCTGACCGGGGACACCAAGGTCCGCGCCGTCACGTTGGCCAATATTGAAGACATCAAGCCCGGCAGTTACATCGGATCGGCTGCCGTTCCGCAGGAAGATGGCTCGCTGAAAGCGTTGGAAGTCCATGTCTTCCCACCGGAGTTGGCCGGCAGCGGCGACGGCCATCGGCCGTTCGATCTGGCTAAGGGCAGCAGCATGACCAATGGCAGCGTGGGGGATCTGGTGGTCAGCAATGGCCGTGTGCTGACCGTCAACTACAAGGGGGGTCAACAGAAGATTCTGGTGCCGGAGGATGTGCCGATCGTCAACCTGATGCCAGGGGATCGCAGCTTGCTGAAAGTGGGCGTGAAGATCGTGACGTTCGTGACGCAGAGTGCCGACGGGACGCTGACGGCTCAATCCATCTCGGCCGGCAAGGATGGCGTTACACCGCCGATGTAACGGCATATCGAAATCCTTGTGGGAGCGGGCTTGCTCGCGAAAGTGGTGTGTCATTCAACAATGATGTCGACTGACATGACCTCTTCGCGAGCAAGCCCGCTCCCACAGGATTGGCGTCGCACAATAATTCGTGACCACAAAAAAGGCGACCTCTGCAGGTCGCCTTTTTCATTGCGCTCAGGAATTACTGGCCGCTGTAAATCTGATCAAAAATCCCGCCATCATTGAAGTGGGTCTTCTGCACGGTGCGCCAGTCACCGAAGGTCTTCTCCACCGACAGGAAATCCACTTTCGGGAAGCGGTCGGTGTACTTGGCCAGTACCGCTGGATCACGTGGACGCAGGTAGTTGGCGGCGGCAATTTCCTGAGCTTCCGGCGACCACAGGTACTTCAGGTATTCCTCGGCGGCCGCGCGGGTGCCTTTCTTCTCGACCACTTTGTCGACCACGGACACCGGCGGCTCGGCTTCGGCGGAGACGCTTGGGTAGATGACTTCGAACTGGTCACGACCAAACTCGCGGGCAATCATTTCCGCTTCGTTTTCGAAGGTCACCAGCACGTCGCCGATCTGGTTGGTCATGAACGTGGTAGTGGCGGCACGGCCTCCGGTATCGAGCACTGGCGCTTGTTTGAACAGTTTGCCGACGAAGGCTTTGGCCTTGTTCTCGTCACCGCCGTTTTTCAGCACATAACCCCAGGCCGACAGATAGGTGTAGCGGCCGTTGCCCGAGGTTTTCGGGTTGGGCACGATCACTTGCACGCCGTCCTTGAGCAGATCCGGCCAGTCTTTCAGGGCTTTCGGGTTGCCTTTGCGAACGATGAACACCGTCGCCGAGGTGAACGGCGCGCTGTTGTTCGGCAGGCGGGTGACCCAGTTGTCCGGGACCAGTTTGCCGTTGTCCGCCAGAGCATTGATGTCGGTGGCCATGTTCATGGTGATGACGTCAGCCGGCAGGCCGTCGATCACGGAGCGCGCCTGTTTGCTGGAACCGCCGAAAGACATCTGCAGGGTAATGTTTTCGTTGTGCTCGGCTTGCCAGTGTTTCTGGAACGCAGTGTTGTAGTCCTTGTAGAAATCTCGCATCACGTCGTAGGAAACGTTGAGCAGGGTCGGTGCGGCTTGAGCCACGCTGGTCAGTGCCAGGCCAGCGGCCAGAAGTGAGGCGCCAAAGAGTTTTTTCACTGCGCATTCCTTGTTCTAATTTAAAAGTGAGGCATTTTGCCAGCGACTATAACTGCGCTCGCATAGTCCTTTAAAGATTAAAAAGCACTTTGCTTATTCCAGTTTCTTGAACAGCGCGTTGCCGCACCGCGAGCAAAATGCAGCGCCATGCTCGTGGCTGTTTTTCTTGCACACGGGGCAGTCATGTTGCAACTGTTCGCCGCGCATGGCGTTGGCCAGTTCAGCGGTAAAAATCCCTGTCGGCACCGCGATGATCGAGTAACCGGTGATCATCACCAGCGACGAAATCACCTGACCCAGCGGCGTCTTGGGCACGATGTCGCCAAAGCCCACGGTGGTCAGCGTCACGATCGCCCAGTAGATACCTTTCGGAATGCTGGTAAAGCCGTGCTCCGGGCCTTCGATCACATACATCAGGGTGCCGAACACCGTCACCAGTGTGCAGACGCTGACCAGAAACACCACGATCTTCTGCTTGCTGCCGCGCAGCGCCGCCATCAGGTAATTGGCTTGTTTCAGATAAGGACTGAGCTTGAGCACGCGGAAAATCCGCAGCATCCGAATGATCCGGATAATCAGCAAATACTGCGCATCGGCGTAATACAGCGCCAGGATACCGGGCACGATCGCCAGCAAATCCACCAGTCCGTAAAAGCTGAACGCATAGCGCAACGGCTTCGGCGAACAGTAGAGCCGCAGGCCATATTCGATGGCGAAGATGACGGTGAAGCCCCACTCGATGTACGCCAGCACGTTGGCGTAGTTCTGGTGGATCGTGTCGATGCTGTCGAGCATCACGATCACAATGCTGGCGAGGATGATCAACAGCAGGATGCCGTCGAAGCGGCGCCCGGCCTTGGTGTCGCTCTGGAAAACCATGACGTAAAGTTCTTCACGCCAGTTTTTGCTGCTGTCCATGGAAAACGCCTGAATCGAGAATCAGCGCAGCCTAGGGTGATTCTCCCCGGTAGCGCAAGGCGCGCTGTCGATGGCGGCCTGACGGAACACGCGAATGCCGGCGCGGATCAGCCAACAGGCAAGGATGAACGGCGCGGTCAACGTGGCCAGGCCGAGCGCGGCGAAGCCCGGTGTGA
Source organism: Pseudomonas migulae (assembly GCF_024169315.1). NCBI lineage: Bacteria > Pseudomonadati > Pseudomonadota > Gammaproteobacteria > Pseudomonadales > Pseudomonadaceae > Pseudomonas > Pseudomonas migulae. The sequence goes on from NZ_JALJWR010000001.1 coordinate 5,714,792, forward strand.
GCAATACGGCAAGGGCAATGCCCAGCAGTGGCAACCAGGGCCGACGGCGTTGTCCGCTGAAGGCGAGGGCAGCGAGCACGGCGTTGTAACCGCCCAGGCCCAGCAGCGCGGTAGATGTTTCGTGATGCGCCAAAGCGAACCCGAGTCCGACAACGGAGCCCAGCAACGCCCACATAAACGCGCGACGGTCGGCGATCAGCAAGCCGGCGGCGATCAGTGCACCCGCCAGTGGATGACCGAGAAACATCACCTGACCAAGCCCCTTCAGCGCAGCGGCGAACAGGTTGAGTGTGCTCATTTCGATCAGCGGCGCAGGGTGTTGTGGCCCGGCAAACGACAGCAGCAACCAGCTCATGCCGACGAAGGGCGCGGTGTAGGCCGGCAGGCATTGACGGTCGCGGGCGCGTTTCAACCATTGCTGGGTGAGCATGGCACTCAGTCCGCCAGCGGCAATGATCAGCGGCGGCAACAGGGCGGACCAGGGGAAGTACAGGCTCAGCAGCAAGCCGAGCAGCACTCCGTTGTAACTGAACAGCCCGGCCTGACGATCGGCCTTGGCGTAGTTGCGACGTTGCGCAGTGAGCAAACCGGCGAGGCCGCCCAACAGAGCGCCGCCCAGCAGAGTCGGTGCGGTCAAAAGAATCGCCAACAGGCACAGCAGGCCGCACAGCGGATGGCGCTGGAGGAAGATCTGGCTGAAGCCGTTGAGCAGGGCAGTCGCCCAGTCGGGGCAGTGGGTGTTGAAGTGGTTGGCAGGCATGGCAGTTCTGAAAGTCAGTGAAACCGAGTCGCCCGCATCGCCAGCAGGCTGGCTCCCACACTGAATCTCTGTTCAGTCTTGATTCCGTGATCGACACAAAACCAATGTGGGAGCCAGTCTGATGGCGATGAGGCCGGTATGGGCGCTCTAGATCAACGTCTCGATACGCAACGAGTTAGTCGACCCCGGCTGCCCAAACGGCACACCCGCCGTGATCAATAACGTATCCCCGCGCTGCGCCATGCCCTGTGCCTGCGCAATCTCCAGCGCCGTCGAACACACCTCATCCACCTGGCGCAGTCGATCATTCACCACCGAGTGCACGCCCCAGGCCACCGTCAAACGGCGAGCCGTCTGCAAGTTCGGCGTCAGGTTCAGAATCGGCACTGTCGGCCGCTCCCGCGCCGCACGCAGGCTCGACGCACCCGATTCGCTGTAATTCACCAGCACCGCCACCGGCAGCACGTTGCTGATGCGGCGGATCGCGCAGCTGATCGCATCGGAAACGGTCGCCTCGGCCTTCGGTCGGCTGACGTCCAGTTGCGTCTGATAGTCCGGACCGTTTTCCACCTGGCGAATGATCTTGCTCATCATCTGCACGGCTTCCATCGGGTACTCGCCGGACGCGGTTTCCGCCGACAGCATCACCGCATCCGCACCTTCGGCCACGGCGTTGGCCACATCGGTGACTTCGGCGCGAGTCGGCGCCGGGGAGAAGCGCATCGACTCGAGCATCTGCGTCGCGACCACCACCGGTTTACCCAGCTCGCGGCAAACGCTGATGATGTTTTTCTGGATCTGCGGCAAGCTTTCGGCCGGTACTTCAACGCCGAGGTCGCCACGGGCAACCATGATCGCGTCGCTCAGTTCAGCGATTGCCCGCAGTTGAGCGACTGCCGACGGCTTCTCGATCTTGGCCATCAAAAACGCTTTGTCACCGATCAGTTCACGCGCTTCGCGAATGTCTTCCGGACGCTGCACGAACGACAGCGCGACCCAGTCCACACCCAGCTCCAGACCGAAACTCAAGTCGCGACGATCCTTGGCGGTCAGCGGGCTCAACTCGAGCACCGCTTGCGGTACGTTCACACCTTTACGGTCCGACAACTCACCGCCATTGAGCACCGTGGTGTCGATCGCATCGGCGTATTTGCTGACCACGCGCAGACGCAGTTTGCCGTCGTCCAGCAGCAGGTCCATGCCCGGCTCCAGCGCGGCGATGATTTCCGGGTGGGGCAGGTTGACCCGGCGTTGATCGCCCGGCGTCGGATCAAGGTCCAGGCGCAGGGCCTGGCCACGATGCAGTTGCACCTTGCCTTCGGCGAACTTGCCGACCCGCAGTTTCGGGCCTTGCAGGTCCATCAGAATGCCCAAGGGATAATTCAGCTGACGCTCGACTTCACGAATCCACTGATAGCGCTGGGCGTGGTCGGCGTGATCGCCGTGGCTGAAGTTCAGGCGGAAGATATTGACCCCGGCCTGTACCAGCTCGCGGATGTCTTCGATGCCGTCGGTAGCCGGGCCGAGGGTGGCGAGGATTTTGACCTTTTTATCAGGCGTCATGTTTAGGGCTCTCGAGAATCAGAATGGCGCGGAAGTCGTTGACGTTGGTGCGCGTTGGCTCGGTGACGATCAGTGCGTCGAGCGCCGCGAAATAGCCGTAGCCATTGTTGTTGTCGAGTTCGTCGCTGGCGCTCAAACCGAGGGCGGCGGCGCGGGCGTAGCTGTCCGGGGTCATGATCGCGCCGGCATTGTCTTCGGAGCCGTCGATGCCATCGGTGTCACCGGCCAGCGCGTAGACGCCGGGCAGGCCTTTGAGGCTGTCGGTCAGGCTGAGCAGGAATTCGGCGTTGCGTCCGCCGCGACCATTGCCGCGTACGGTGACCGTGGTTTCGCCACCTGACAGGATCACGCACGGCACCGGCAATGGCTGGCCATGCAAGACCACTTGCCGCGCGATGCCGGCGTGAACCTTGGCCACTTCGCGGGACTCGCCTTCGAGGTCGCCGAGGATCAGCGGACTGAAACCCGCCTGACGCGCTTTCACGGCCGCCGCTTCAAGCGACTGCTGTGGACGGGCGATCAATTGGAAATGACTGCGCGCCAGGCTCGGATCGCCGGGTTTGACCGTCTCCGATTCCGGGCTTTGCAGCCAGTTGCGCACCGAGACCGGAACCTCGATGGTGTAGCGCTTGAGGATCGCCAGGGCTTCAGCCGAGGTGCTCGGGTCGGCGACGGTCGGGCCAGAGGCGATGACCGTGGCGAGGTCGCCCGGCACATCGGAAATCGCATAGGTGTAAACAGTGGCCGGCCAGCAGGCTTTGCCGAGGCGGCCGCCCTTGATCGCCGAGAGGTGCTTGCGCACGCAGTTCATCTCGCCGATGGTGGCGCCTGATTTGAGCAGGGCTTTGTTGATCGATTGCTTGTCGGCGAGGGTGATGCCGGCGGCCGGAAGGGCGAGCAACGCAGAACCGCCGCCCGAGAGCAGGAAGATCACGCGGTCGTCTTCGCTCAGGTTGCTGACCAGTTCAAAGACGCGCTTGGCGACCGCTTGACCGGCGGCATCCGGCACCGGGTGCGCGGCTTCGACCACTTCGATTTTTTCGCACGGGGCGCCGTGACCGTAACGCGTCACCACCAGACCGGACACTTCACCCTGCCAGCAGCGCTCGACCACCTGGGCCATGGCGGCGGCGGCCTTGCCGGCGCCGATCACGATCACTCGACCCGTGCGGTCGGCGGGCAAATGGGCTTCGAGGACTTGCTGCGGATGGGCCGCGTCGATGGCTGTGGCAAACAGCTCGCGCAGGAATTGTTGCGGATCGACCGACATGGCGGGCTCCCGGAATTCTTGTTATTGGGATAAGACGACAGCAGGTGTTGCGACGCGGTCCTCTGGGAGCTGGCTTGCCTGCGATTCAGGCGCCGCGGTCTTTCAGGTAGACCGAAGAGATGGCATCGCTGGCAAGCCAGCTCCCACAGGTATTGCGGCGAATGTTATTTATCGCGAATCGAGAAGTTCGCCATGTGCTCCAGGCCCTTGATCAGCGCCGAGTGATCCCAGTTGCTGCCACCGATGGCCGCGCAGGTGCTGAACACTTGCTGGGCATTGGCGGTGTTCGGCAGGTTGATGTTCAGCTCCCTGGCGCCTTGCAGGGCCAGGTTCAGGTCCTTCTGGTGCAGGCTGATGCGGAAGCCCGGATCGAAGGTGCCTTTGATCATGCGCTCGCCGTGCACTTCGAGGATCTTCGACGAAGCGAAACCACCAATCAGCGCTTCACGCACCTTGGCGGGATCGGCACCGTTTTTCGAGGCGAACAACAGGGCTTCAGCGACCGCCTGGATGTTCAGCGCAACGATGATCTGGTTCGCCACTTTCGCGGTTTGGCCATCGCCATTGCCACCGACCAGGGTGATGTTCTTGCCCATGGCCTGGAACAACGGCAGTGCGCGTTCGAAGGCGTCGGCATCGCCGCCGACCATGATGCTCAGGGTCGCAGCCTTGGCGCCGACTTCACCGCCGGACACCGGCGCATCGAGGTACTGCGCGCCTTTTTCGTTGATTTTGGCCGCGAACGCTTTGGTGGCGGTGGGCGAGATCGAGCTCATGTCGATGACGATTTTGCCTTTGCCCACACCGGCCGCGACGCCGTCGGCGCGGAACAGCACGTCATCGACCTGCGGCGTATCCGGCACCATGACGATGATGAATTCGGCTTCTTGCGCGACTTCTTTCGGGTTCGCCAGTGCGACGGCGCCAGCGGCGATCAAGTCGGCAGGCGCGGCGTCGTGGTGCGCCGACAGGAACAGGCTGTGACCGGCTTTCTGCAGGTTCAACGCCATTGGGTGGCCCATGATGCCGGTGCCGATAAATCCGATTTTAGCCATGAGAAATTCCTCGTTTTATGCCGATGCTGCAATACAGTCTTGGAGACGCAGCAGATTCATAGTGGGAGCTGGCTTGCCAACGATGGCGGTGGGTCAGGCAACCTATTTGTCTTGTGTGCCGTCGCCATCGCGGGCAAGCCCGCTCCCACAGGGTTTTGTATTGTTCGTTCAGATCGCGTTATGGGTTTTCAGCCAGCCCAGACCTGCTTCCGTGGTGGTCAGCGGCTTGTATTCACAGCCAACCCAACCCTGGTAACCAATGCGGTCCAGGTGTTCGAACAGGAAGCGGTAGTTGATTTCACCGGTGCCTGGTTCGTTGCGTCCTGGGTTGTCGGCCAACTGAATGTGGTTGATCTCGTCCAGGTATGTGGTCATGGTGCGGGCCAGGTCGCCCTCCATGATTTGCATGTGGTAGATGTCGTATTGCAGGAACAGATTGGCACTGCCGACCTGCTCGCGAATCGACAGGGCTTGCGCCGTGTTGTTCAGATAGAACCCCGGGATGTCGCGGGTGTTGATCGCTTCCATCACTAGTTTGATACCGGCTGCTTGCAGCTTCTCGGCCGCGTACTTGAGGTTGGCGACGAAGGTTTTTTCCACGGTGGCATCGTCGATGCCTTGTGGACGAATACCGGCCAGGCAGTTGACCTGGGTGTTGCCCAGTACTTTTGCGTAGGCGATGGCCAGGTCGACACCGGCGCGGAACTCTTCAACGCGGTCCGGCAGGCAGGCAATACCGCGCTCGCCCTTGGTCCAGTCACCGGCCGGCAGGTTGAACAGCACTTGGGTCAGGCCGTTGGCGTCGAGCTTGGCCTTGATCTCGGCGGAGCTGAAGTCGTAGGGGAACAGGTATTCGACACCACTGAAGCCGGCCTTGGCGGCCGCTTCGAAACGGGCAAGAAAATCCTGTTCGGTGAACAGCATGGACAGGTTGGCTGCGAAACGCGGCATGGTGGTCTCCCGTGTATGTGTGGTCCCCCTCTGTAGGAGCGAGGCTTGCCCGCGAAGGCGTCGTGTCAGTCGACATCAATGTTGAATGGTACGTCGCCTTCGCGGGCAAGCCTCGCTCCTGCAGGGGAGAGCGGTCAGCAGTTAATCAAGCAACGAAATCGCCGTCGGCGCATCGTTGCCGACCAGCGCCAGGTCTTCGAATTCGTTGACGGCGTTGATCTCGGTGCCCATGGAAATGTTGGTCACACGCTCCAGAATAATCTCGACGATCACCGGCACCTTGAACTCTTCAATCAGCTCCTGGGCCTTACGCAGGGCAGGCTGGATCTGACCCGGTTCGAACACACGCAGTGCCTTGCAGCCGAGGCCTTCAGCAACTGCGACGTGATCGACACCGTAACCATTGAGTTCCGGAGCGTTCAGGTTATCGAAGGACAGCTGCACGCAGTAGTCCATGTCGAAACCGCGCTGAGCCTGACGAATCAGCCCCAGGTACGAATTGTTTACCACAACATGGATGTACGGCAGCTTGAACTGCGCGCCCACGGCCAGTTCTTCGATCATGAACTGGAAATCATAGTCGCCGGACAGTGCCACGACTTTGCGGGTCGGGTCGGCCTTGACCACGCCCAGCGCTGCCGGAATGGTCCAGCCCAGCGGGCCGGCCTGACCGCAGTTGATCCAGTGACGCGGCTTGTAGACGTGCAGGAACTGCGCGCCGGCAATCTGCGACAGACCGATGGTGCTGACGTAGCAAGTGTCCTTGCCGAACACCTGGTTCATCTCTTCGTAGACGCGCTGCGGCTTGACCGGCACGTTGTCGAAGTGGGTCTTGCGCTGCAGGCTGGCTTTACGCTGCTGGCAATCTTGCAGCCAGGCGCTGCGGTTTTTCAGCTTGCCGGCGGCCTGCCATTCGCGGGCGACTTCGATGAACACGGTCAGCGCGGCAGCGGCGTCGGACACGATGCCCAGGTCCGGAGTGAACACGCGGCCGATCTGAGTGCCTTCGATGTCGACGTGAATGAACTTGCGGCCTTCGGTGTACACGTCGACCGAACCGGTGTGACGGTTCGCCCAACGGTTACCGATGCCGAGGACGACGTCGGATTTCAGCATCGTGGCGTTGCCGTAACGGTGCGAGGTCTGCAAGCCGACCATGCCGACCATCAGCGGGTGATCGTCCGGAATGGTGCCCCAGCCCATCAGGGTCGGAATCACCGGGATACCGGTCAGCTCAGCGAACTCCACCAGCAAGTCGCTGGCGTCGGCATTGATGATGCCGCCACCGGCCACCAACAATGGGCGTTCGGCCTGATCGAGCAGGGCCAAGGCTTTTTCCACCTGAACGCGGGTCGCGCTCGGCTTGGCCAATGGCAGCGGCTGGTAGGCATCGATGTCGAATTCGATTTCGGCCATCTGCACATCGAACGGCAGATCGATCAGCACCGGACCCGGGCGACCGGAACGCATTTCGAAGAAAGCCTTCTGAAAGGCGTAAGGCACCTGACCCGGTTCCAGAACGGTGGTTGCCCACTTGGTCACTGGCTTGACGATGCTGGTGATGTCGACAGCCTGGAAGTCTTCCTTATGCATCCGGGCGCGGGGTGCTTGCCCTGTGATGCACAGGATCGGGATCGAGTCGGCCGAGGCGCTGTAGAGCCCGGTGACCATGTCAGTACCGGCCGGGCCGGAAGTGCCGATGCACACGCCAATGTTGCCGGCCTTGGTGCGGGTGTAGCCCTCGGCCATGTGCGAGGCGCCTTCAACGTGGCGAGCGAGGACGTGATCGATGCCACCGACCTTCTGCAAGGCGTTGTACAGCGGGTTGATCGCGGCGCCCGGGATGCCAAAAGCGGTATCAACCCCTTCACGGCGCATCACCAGAACGGCGGCTTCGATTGCTCTCATTTTGCTCATGGTTTTGTGCCTCTTACGTTTTGTAATTGTATACAAGTGGCTTTGCGCAGAGTGTATTCACGGCGGACGGCGCAGGTCAATCCATTTTCTCAAGCGACTGTTTCATTCGTCGGAAGCCTGTTCTGCTGTGGCTTTTCGTCGCATGCGGCGCTTTTCGAGAATTATTGTATACAAAAGAATAACTCATTGTGTTCTATTTGTTGCATCGGACTGCGGCACAAACGCGCAGTCCATCCGCTTTCCCTATAACAAAATGAGGACGGCACCATGAGCGCTTTAACCTTGAAAGTGGCAGTCAACCTGACCAGTCAGGCCATCTCCGCCGCGCGTGCAATTTCCGCGGCCCCGTTGACCATCGCCGTACTGGATGCCGGCGGGCATCTGCTCTCGCTGCAACGCGAAGACGGCGCCAGCCTGCTGCGACCGCAAATCGCCATCGGCAAAGCCTGGGGCGCCATCGCCCTGGGCAAAGGTTCGCGCCTGCTGGCGCTGGACGCCCAGCAACGCCCGGCGTTTATTGCTGCCTTGAACAGTCTGGGGCAGGGCAGTGTGGTGCCGGCACCGGGAGGCGTGTTGATTCGGGATCAGGACGGGAGTGTGCTGGGTGCGGTGGGGATCAGCGGGGATCTGTCGGATGTCGACGAGCAGTGTGCGATCAATGCGATCGAGGCGTTGGGGTTAAGGGCGGATGCGGGGGTTACTGCCTGATCGTTAGCGCCTGAACAAATGTAATCGCTGGCAAGCCAGCTCCCACAAGGACCGGCGGTGTTCACATATTTTGTGGGCACCATCAGACCCTGTGGGAGCTGGCTTGCCAGCGATTGCTATTTGGCAGACACATCCAGCTAAAAAGTCTATATCAACAATCAGAGTTTCCAAGTCTAGCCTTTTCATGAACCAATCATGAGAGAGGCAAAGGAATGCCTGATTTACCTGCTTCACATCGCCTGCGAACGGGGCGCTATGCCGAACCCAGCCGAATCTATTTACTGACCACCAACACTCTGGATCGCGAGCCGATTTTTGCCGACTTCGCTTTGGGCAGATTGGTGGTTCATCAATTTCGCCGAGCACAAGATCTCGGATTGGCAAAATCATTGGCTTGGGTCGTCATGCCCGACCATTTTCATTGGCTGGTCGAATTGGAAAGCTGTTCGCTCAGAACGTTGATGCGCCAGACTAAATCCCTGATTACGAGGGAGGTGAATTTTTCGAGTAGTAGAGGTGGGCCGCTTTGGCAGCAGGGCTATCACGACCGGGCGTTGAGGTGGGAGGAGGATTTGGTGAAATTGTCCCGGTATGTCGTGGCAAACCCGTTGCGGGCCGGGCTTGTTGAAAAGCTTGGGGACTATCCGCTTTGGGATGCCATCTGGGTTTGAGTCGGCACCGAGTTGCCTTCATCGCTGGCAAGCCAGCTCCCACAGAGATTTGTGTCATTCACAGCATTTGAATTCAACAGAGAAACCTGTGGGAGCTGGCTTGCCAGCGATGGCCACACCGCGGTCTTTCAGTCCGGCTCACACCCCTTGAGCACCAACCGGATAATCGTCTGCGCCGCCGCTTCATAATCGCTTTCATCCAGCTTGGCCTTGCCGGTAATCGCGGTGATCTGCCAATCAAAGTCGGCGTAGGTCTGGGTCGCGGCCCAGATGCTGAACATCAGGTGGTTGGGGTCGATAGGGGCGATCTGGCCGCGGTCGATCCAGGTCTGGATGCAGTCGATGTTGTGCTTGGCCTGACCGTTGAGCTGCTCCACCAGGTCGGCGCTCAGGTGCGGCGCACCGTGCATGATTTCGCTGGCGAACACCTTGGAGGCGAAGGGCAGGTCGCGGGAGATGCGGATTTTCGAGCGGATGTAGCCGCTCAACACTTCGCTGGGCACGCCGTCGGCGTTGAACGGCGTCGAGGCCTGCAGGATGGGCTCGATGATGCTTTCCAGAACCTCGCGGTAGAGGTTTTCCTTGGACTTGAAGTAATAGTAGACATTGGGCTTGGGCAAACCCGCCTTGGCTGCGATATCACTGGTTTTGGTCGCAGCGAAGCCCTTGTCGGCAAATTCTTCACTGGCGGCACGCAGGATCAGTTCTTTGTTGCGCTCGCGGATAGTGCTCATAAACCAGGTGATTCCTTGCCTGTTCTGGCGGTTGCGCATGGTAGCACCGGCCTCCCGCAGCGCTCAAGAATGCCCCATGTGGTGCTCGGCCACGCTATGCTGCGCAGCATTCATTCAAGAAGGACACCAGATTCATGGCAGGAAGCAGTTTACTGTTGCTGATCGACGACATTGCCGCCGTACTCGATGACGTGGCGTTGATGACCAAAATGGCCGCCAAGAAAACCGCCGGCGTGCTCGGTGACGACCTGGCGCTCAACGCCCAGCAGGTCAGCGGTGTGCGCGCCGAGCGGGAAATCCCGGTGGTCTGGGCGGTTGCCAAGGGTTCGTTTCTCAACAAACTGATCCTGGTGCCGTCGGCGTTGGCGATCAGTGCGTTCATTCCCTGGCTGGTCACGCCGTTGCTGATGGTCGGCGGCGCTTACCTGTGTTTCGAAGGTTTCGAAAAGCTCGCGCACAAGTTCCTGCACAGCAAGGCTGAAGACCAGGCAGAGCATGCGGAACTGGTCGAAGCCGTGGCCGATCCGGCGGTCGACCTGGTGGCGTTCGAAAAGGACAAGATCAAGGGGGCCATCCGCACCGACTTCATTCTCTCGGCGGAAATCATTGCCATCACCCTCGGCACCGTGGCGGAGGCGTCGCTGACCCAGCAAGTCATCGTGCTTTCGGGTATCGCGATCGTCATGACCATCGGCGTCTACGGCCTGGTGGCCGGCATCGTCAAGCTCGATGACCTCGGCCTGTGGCTGACCCAGAAGCCCGGCCAGATGGCTAAAAGCATCGGCGGCGGGATTCTGCGTGCGGCGCCCTACATGATGAAAAGCCTGTCGGTGATCGGCACCGCGGCGATGTTTCTGGTGGGCGGCGGGATTCTCACCCACGGCGTGCCGGTGGTTCATCACTGGATTGAAAGCGTCAGCGCGGGGGCGGGTGGTGCCGGGTTTATCGTGCCGACGTTGCTGAATGCGGTGGCGGGGATTGTGGCGGGTGCGGTGGTGTTGGCGGGTGTGATGGTTGTCAGCAAGATCTGGAAAACAGTGAAAGGCTGAAGCCTGACACTGTTCAACTGTGGGAGCGGGCTTGCTCGCGAAGGCGGTGTGTCATTCAACATAGATATCGACTGACACTCCGCCTTCGCGAGCAAGCCCGCTCCCACAGTTGATTTGTGGTGTTTGAAGTTCCGTACATGAAAAAGGCCATTCGACTCGCATCGAATGGCCTTTTTTATTGCTACCGGAGTTACTCGGCGATCTGCAACTTGCGCGACTCGGTGTACACGTAGCGCACCTTCTCGTACTCGAACGGCGAGTTCAGCTGGCCATAGCGGAAGCTGGTCTGGTTGCGCTTGTCGATGCTGCGCAGGACCCACACTTCCGGGTGGTTGGAGCTGACTTCGGCGACGTTCAGGAAGTTGATCGCGTTCTCTGCGGTGAAGTCCACTGCCAGGCCGCCGGTGTCGCGGATGTTGGAAGGGCCGAGGATCGGCAGGACAAAGTAGGCGCCGCCCGGTACGCCGTAGAAGCCGAGGGTTTGACCGAAGTCTTCGCTCTGGCGCGGCAGGCCCATGGCGGTGGCCGGGTCCCACAGGCCGGCAATACCGATGGTGGTATTGAGCAGCAGGCGCGCCGTGGTTTCCATCGAGCGCTTGCCCTTGAACTGCAGCAGGCTGTTCATCAGGTTCGGCACATCGCCGAGGTTGTTGAAGAAGTTGCTGACGCCGGTGCGCAGGAAACTTGGCGTGATGTAGCGATACCCGTCGACCACCGGCAGGAACACCCATTGGTCGAAGCGGTAGTTGAAGTGATAGACCCGGCGGTTCCACTCTTCCAGCGGGTCGTACACGTTCAGTGCGTTGAGCGTTGAGCGTTCGAATTCGCGCTGATCCAGCCCCGGGTTGAATTTGAGTTTGCTCAACGGCTCCTTGAAACCGTCATTGTCGATGACCACCGGCGCGTTGGCTTTGCTGTTGTCGGCATTGGCGACGCCTGCACAGAGTAACGCTGCGATAAGCAGGAGGTATTTAGCCACGGAAGAACTCCAGCATGGCGTCGCTGTTGACGCGATAGTTAAGGTTGCCGCAATGGCCGCCCAGTGGATAAACAGTCAAGCGATCGCCGAAGGTCTTGCGCAGGAAACCGAGGTCGCCAGGGCCGAGAATCACATCGTCGGCGTTGTGCATGACCGCGATTTTCGGGCTGTCGTGCAGGTAATCCTTCAAGGCATACAAGCTGACCTGATCGATCAGTTGCAGCAGGCTGCCGCCGTCGGTGCGGGCACGCCACATCGGGATCACCTGTTCGGTGATGTAGCAGTCGAAGTCGCACTGCAGCGCACGCTTGAGGTACGGCGTGAGCGTGGTGCCTTCTGTAATGGGGGTTTTCGGTGGAGTGATCAGGCCGCGACGGTTGATCAAGTCTGAAGTAAAGGCGATGTCGGCGGCCGAGAAGCGGAACGACGTGCCGATGAGCATGGCCATCTGTTCGTTGGTCAAATGCTGCTTGGACTGTTGGAAGTCATAGAGCAGGGCATCGTTAAGGTCGATGTAGCCTTTTTGCTGGAAGTAGCGGGTCAGTTTGTCCAGCACCAGCTCATAGAACGTCGTGCTGTTGTTGATGCCCTTGACCTCGGTCTGGACGAGTCTGTCCAGGTTGGTGATCGAGGTGTAAAGGTTGACCGGCGGGTTGAGCAGCAAGACTTTCTTGAAATTGAAACTGCGGCGGGTTTCGTCCAGATGCGCGACAAAGGCGGCGTCCAGTGCACCCAGGCTGTAACCGGTCAGGTAGTAATCGGTGACGGCCACTTTCGGGTTTTGTGCCCGCACGGCCTGCATCACCCGGTACATGTCTTCGGCGTCGTCCTTGGTGATACCCGGTGTGGCAAAGCGTGAGGCGGCGCTCATGAAGTCGAAGCTGGTCGGCGACGACAGTTGCACCACGTGGTAGCCAGCCTTGTAGTAGAGCTTTTTCAGGTATTCGTTGAGACTGCTGTCATAGCGCGCGCCAGTGCCGGCGATCAGGAAGATCAGCGGCGCGGCTTTATCCTGAGTGGCGATGCGATAGGTCAGTTTCTTCACCGGCCAGAAGTTGTCCGGCAATTCGAACTCACGCTCCGGGCGCAACGTGACGCTGCGGGTTTCCTGGTCGATGTCATCGTCCAGCGGCAACTCCGGACGCAGGTCCGGCGGCGTCGTCGCAATGGTGGCCTCGAACGGATTGGTCAAGGGGTAGCCATAACTGGCGGCGTCGATATCGACCGCCAGTGCGGACGCACTCAAAATAAGGCCGCCAAACAGGGCGGCGAAGCGCAAGGAACGGAGCATGACTAGATCCCTTAGAGAGAAAGGTGCCGGATGAAGTTCGCAGGCTATGACCACAGGGGGTGCGCCAAAGTGCCATGCTTCGGCACCAAACAGGCCTAATTTCGGAGTAATGGTAGCTGGAAGATACACTTTGCAGCGATTGACTGCCCAGTTAACTGTTGTTAACGCTTGCGTCAGGCTGTCGGCGGATTAAGCTGGCCGCCGTTTTCGCTTATTGGAGTGCCACATGTCCCGCCGTCTGCCCGTGATTCTGCTGCTTGTCTTGCTGCCTTTATGGCTGACCGCCAGTTATGGCGCGCGTTATGGCTTCATGGAGGATGCGCAGTGGGTCGGCCTCTGCGTCGATGATGCGAGTCGCTGGGAATGCGTGGTCCGTTCGAACCTGGGCCTGATGATTCATTTCCAGGTGTTGGGCTGGACGGCCCTGGCGGCAGCGGTGATCGGCTTTGTGTTGCCGGGCCGGGCAGGGTGGTGGTTGGCAGTATTGGCGCTGGTGTTCGGGTTTCCGGCGCTGGCGTTGTACAACACGACGATGGCGGTATTTGCGGTGGTGATTGCTGCCTTGCGTCTGGTTCGGGCGTCTCGTAGCGCCTGATAGTCAGCCTTCGCGGGCAAGCCTCGCTCCTACAGGACCCGATCGTTCACAACATTGATGGACGACTCTGTACCGTAGGAGCGAGGCTTGCCCGCGAAGGGGCCGGCAGCCGTGCTGAAGATCAGCCCTTGCGAACCCGCAAACTGCGCCACAACGCCGCCACCATCAACACACTCACCAACGCCCAGCCCCAGGCCTGCTGGTTCTGCAAACCTTCGCGATACAACTGCGGCGCAATGCCGGCACCGATGATGAAGGTCAGCAGGGCAATCTCTCGACGTGGCACGCTCACCGGACGGCACAGGTAAACCAGCGCCGGCAGGATGAACGCTACACTCGGAAAGCTGCGATAACGCGGGTCGAACACCAGCTCCAGCATCATCACCGCCGCCGCAAAACCTGCCACCGCCAGCAACCCGCCCGCCCGGCGTTCCAGCGCAGCGAAGGCTTGCCCACGCCAGCCTGTGCGAGCACTCAATGTCAGCGCGGCATGCGCCAGCACCAACAGATTCAACCCCGTCAGCAAGGCGACCCACAACCATTCACTGGCAAACCGTGTGGTCACCCGCGCCAGATCGCCCCACGCGCCAATCGAACAGGCCGCCAGCGCGCCCAGCAGTGGCAGGACCAGTGCCGCGCGGGTGCTGCGTACGCGTCCGCCAAGGATCAGCGTACCGAGAAAAATCAATCCTCCCACCGCCAGCCATTGCGACCAGTACGGCACGTTCGACACGGGACCTGCCAGCACGCCCTTGTCCTGGCGATCAGCATCAAACAGCCCCCAGTAACCACCGACTGCACCTTCGCTGGCGCGCTTCCAGGGTTGGTCGAAGGCTTCGATCAGGTTGTAATGCCAGCCTTCCTGTTCAGCCATGATGACGAATGCGCGAATGAATTTGGCTTCATTGACCCGACTCGGCAGGGCAGTTTCGCGCTGGCGGCCTTCGCTCGGCCAGCCGGTTTCGCCAATCATCACGTCTTTGGGGGCAAATTTGTTGCCGAACACCTGGCGCACTTCGCGAACATGCTGCAGCGCGGCGTCGATGTTCGAAGGATCATCTTCCCAGTACGGCAGCAAGTGGATGGTCAGGAAGTCCACCGCCGGGGCGATTTCCGGGTGTTTGAGCCAGAACTCCCAGACGTCGGCATAGGTGACAGGCTGCTTGACCTGGCTTTTGACCTTGTTGATCAGCTTGGCCAGCTGCGCGCCGGTGATTTCCTTGCGCAACAGGGTTTCGTTGCCGACGATCACCGACGTCACCACGTCCGCGTTGGCGTTGGCGGAGGCAATCAGCAAGTCGACTTCTTTCTCGGTGTCCACCGGGTTGCTGTTGACCCAGGCGCCGATCATCAACTTCAGACCATGCTTGCGCGCCAGATCGGGCAGGGCCTCGAGACCGGTCATGGAATAGGTGCGGATACATTCGAAGCGGGTGGCCAGCAGGGCGAGGTCGGCGTCCATGCGTTCGGGGCGCAGCTTGAACGGCTGATCGAACGGCGATTGGTCTTTGTCGAACGGGGTGTAGGAGGCGCATTGCAGCTTGTGCGTCGCGCTGGCCACGTCCGGCAGAATCACCGGTTTGCCGAGTCCGTACCAAAAACCGCCGAGGGCAAAAAGCCCCAGCAGGCAAGCGAATAGATAAGCAAAAAAAGGAAAGCGTGAGGTCGCGGGCATGGTCAGGACGTCTGGGAGCAAAGCCGCGCATGTTACCTGCAATTGCCTGATGCTTGGTGGCCTGCATAATTTTGACATGCAAAGTTCGGGCGGATTGGCGGGAGCAATAGAAGTGGTCGTGATTAATGGCGTTCTGATGTCGTTTCTCGATGCCTTGAGGTCGCAGACAGCACAGGTTCCGGTTGGCGTCAGGTTGATTATCGAGGCGTCAGTGCTCTCATTGATAAATCACGCTGATGATCGAACGAGTTAGCGGTGAGGCGTGATGGGGCGCTATGCACCATAACAATACGTTGACGCGACTCGGCATCCGTCGAGCGCAGCACTTTCGGGGAAGTAACGATGAAGATGCGACGACTTTTAGGCGCCAGTGCCGCTCTGGTACTTGCGATTGGCTCCACATTCGCCAATGCCGAGAGCAAGACCCTGAGCATCGGTTACGTTGATGGCTGGTCCGACAGCGTAGCGACCACCCACGTGGCCGCCGAAGTGATCAAGCAGAAACTGGGTTATGACGTGAAGCTCCAGGCCGTCGCTACCGGGATCATGTGGCAAGGCGTGGCCACCGGTAAACTGGACGCCATGCTGTCGGCCTGGCTGCCGGTGACCCACGGTGATTACTGGACCAAGAACAAAGACCAGGTCGTCGATTACGGCCCGAACTTCAAGGATGCGAAAATCGGCTTGATCGTGCCGGACTACGTCAAGGCCAAGTCGCTTGAAGACCTGAAAACCGATGACAGCTTCAAGAAACGCATCGTCGGCATCGACGCCGGTTCAGGCGTGATGCTCAAGACCGAGCAGGCGATCAAGGACTATGACCTGACCGGCTATCAACTCAAGGCCAGTTCCGGCGCCGGCATGATTGCCGAACTGACCCGTGCCGAGAAGAAAAACGAATCCATTGCGGTGACCGGTTGGGTGCCGCACTGGATGTTCGCCAAGTGGAAACTGCGCTTCCTCGAAGACCCGAAAGGCGTGTATGGCGCGGCTGAAACCGTGAACAGCATCGGCAGCAAAGAGCTGGGTACCAAAGCTCCGGAAGTGGCCAAGTTCCTGAAGAACTTCCAGTGGGCTTCGAAAGACGAAATCGGCGAAGTCATGCTGGCCATTCAAGAAGGCGCCAAGCCTGAAGCCGCTGCGAAGGATTGGGTCGCCAAGCACCCGGAGCGCGTTGCTGACTGGATCAAATGATTTGAGCTGACCGGTCTGGTCAGTCCCTCTCAAGGCCCCTTGGCTCAATGCCAAGGGGCCTTTTGTTTTCTGCATGCTGGAAAATGGCGATTCTGTCATGTCGTTCTAATACTAAGGTCGTCTGGAACCTGCCCCGCAGCCGCATAGAGTGGATAGCGTTCCAACAATAATCTGTGCTGCGAGGATAAAAACAATGAACGACAGCATTTACCTCTCGATTCAAAACAGCCCGCGCTTCAAGGAGCTGGTTAGTAAGCGAGAAAGGTTCGCCTGGATTCTTTCGGCGATCATGCTTGGGCTTTACTCCGGATTCATCCTTCTGATCGCTTACGGGCCGCATATTCTGGGCGCGAAAATCAGCCCTGAGTCATCGATAACCTGGGGCATACCGATCGGTGTCGGGTTGATTCTTTCAGCCTTCATCCTGACCGGGATCTACGTACGACGCGCCAATGGCGAATTCGACGACCTGAACAATGCGATTCTCAAGGAGGCTCAGCAATGATCCGGCGTCTAATGGCTCTATTGAGCATCGCAGCCTTCGCACCGGGCGCCTGGGCGGCTGACGCCCTGACTGGCGCGGTGCAGAAACAACCGCTGAACATCGCCGCAATCCTGATGTTTGTGGCGTTCGTCGGCGCAACTTTGTATATCACCTACTGGGCCTCCAAGAAAAACAACTCGGCGGCTGACTACTATGCAGCCGGCGGCAAGATCACCGGTTTCCAGAACGGTCTGGCGATTGCCGGCGACTACATGTCCGCGGCGTCCTTCCTGGGTATTTCCGCGCTGGTGTTCACCTCCGGCTACGACGGCCTGATCTACTCGATCGGCTTCCTGGTGGGCTGGCCGATCATTCTGTTCCTGATCGCCGAGCGCTTGCGTAACCTGGGTAAATACACATTTGCCGACGTGGCGTCCTACCGCCTCGGGCAAACCCAGATTCGCTCGCTGTCCGCTTGCGGTTCGCTGGTCGTGGTGGCGTTCTACCTGATCGCGCAAATGGTCGGTGCCGGCAAGCTGATCCAGCTGCTGTTCGGTCTCGACTACCACATTGCGGTGATTCTGGTCGGTATCCTGATGTGCATGTACGTGTTGTTCGGCGGCATGCTGGCGACCACTTGGGTGCAGATCATCAAGGCGGTGCTGTTGCTGTCCGGTGCCTCGTTCATGGCGCTGATGGTGATGAAGCACGTCAACTTCGACTTCAACGCTCTGTTCTCCGAGGCGATCAAGGTTCACCCTAAAGGTGAAGCGATCATGAGCCCGGGCGGTCTGGTGAAAGATCCGATCTCCGCGTTCTCCCTGGGGCTGGCACTGATGTTCGGTACCGCTGGCCTGCCGCACATCCTGATGCGCTTCTTCACCGTGAGTGACGCGAAAGAAGCTCGCAAGAGCGTGCTGTACGCAACCGGCTTCATTGGTTACTTCTACATCCTGACCTTCATCATCGGCTTCGGCGCGATCCTGCTGGTCAGCACCAACCCGGCCTTCAAAGATGCGGCTGGCGCGCTGTTGGGCGGCAACAACATGGCGGCGGTGCACCTGGCCAACGCGGTCGGTGGCAGTATCTTCCTGGGCTTCATCTCGGCGGTAGCGTTCGCGACCATTCTGGCGGTAGTTGCCGGTCTGACCCTGGCCGGTGCTTCGGCGGTGTCCCATGACCTGTATGCCAGCGTGATCAAGAAAGGCAAGGCGAACGAGAAGGACGAGATCCGTGTCTCGAAAATCACCACCATCGCTCTGGCGGTGCTGGCGATCGGTCTGGGCATTCTGTTCGAAAGCCAGAACATCGCGTTCATGGTGGGCCTGGCGTTCTCCATCGCGGCGAGCTGTAACTTCCCGGTCCTGCTGCTTTCCATGTACTGGAAGAAGCTGACCACGCGTGGTGCGATGATTGGCGGCTGGCTGGGTCTGATCAGTGCTGTGGGCTTGATGGTCCTTGGTCCAACCATCTGGGTGCAGATCCTGCATCACGAGAAGGCGATCTTCCCGTATGAATACCCGGCGCTGTTCTCGATGATCATTGCGTTTGTGGGGATCTGGTTCTTCTCGATCACTGACAAGTCGACAGCGGCTGACAATGAGCGGGCGTTGTTCTTCCCGCAGTTTGTTCGTTCGCAGACGGGTCTTGGGGCGAGTGGGGCGGTTTCGCACTAAGGTTTCGAGATTGTTTGTGTAAGTTGGGTTGAATGGAAATGCCCCGGTCGAGAGATCGGGGCATTTTTTTTGTGCGGTTATCGCCCTTTGTGAAGCGAACCTGCTCGCGAAGGCGGCCGGACAGCCGACCTGTCTTTTGTTGATCGGGTACATATCCATTCCTGCGGTAACGGCGTCTGGCGGTTTCGCCCTTACGGCGACTCACTTTTTTTCAAACCGGTACGTGTCCCCTGTGGGAGCTGGCTTGCCAGCGATGAACGCTCAGACACCGCATTCCTTCAGACCGCACTCGTCATCGTTAACGACCATCGCTGGCAAGCCAGCTCCCACAGGGAACGCGTACGCTTCAAATGACAGGTCGGCCGATAGGCCGCCTCGGTTGCATTGGCGGTGGTCGGCCGATAGGCCGAGTGGAGCAGGACCGGAAGGAGGGCATGCCGAGCTCTAGCGAGGCACCGAACGAAAGGGGCAAAAGCCCTTGGTTACTTGGCGCTCTTCCAAGTGACTCGCTGTAAAAGCGAAACCGCCAGCCGTCATTACCGAAGAAACGGATATACCCCCGATCAAAGAGGCAACCAAACCCGGCACAAACAAAAACGGCCTCTATATAAATAGAGGCCGTTCCCGGTACAACTCAAGACGTTATCGCAAGACAGGTCTTATTTGCGGTCTTCCAGCTTGGTGATATCACGCGACTCGTAGCCGGTGTACAACTGGCGCGGACGGCCAATCTTGTACGGGCTGGAGAGCATTTCTTTCCAGTGGGAGATCCAGCCGACAGTCCGCGCCAGGGCGAAGATCACGGTGAACATGCTGGTTGGAATGCCGATCGCCTTGAGGATGATCCCCGAGTAGAAGTCGACGTTCGGGTACAGCGAGCGTTCGATGAAGTACGGGTCGGTCAGGGCGATCTCTTCCAGGCGCATGGCCAGTTCGAGTTGCGGATCGTTGTTGATCCCCAGTTCCTTCAGCACTTCGTCGCAGGTCTGCTTCATCACGGTGGCGCGTGGGTCGCGGTTTTTGTAAACCCGGTGACCGAAGCCCATCAGTTTGAACGGATCGTTCTTGTCCTTGGCCTTGGCGATGTACTTGTCGATGTTCGACACATCGCCAATTTCATCCAGCATGGTCAGAACGGCTTCGTTCGCGCCGCCGTGGGCAGGGCCCCACAGTGCAGCGATGCCGGCGGCGATACAGGCGAACGGGTTGGCACCCGAAGAGCCGGCCAGGCGTACGGTGGAAGTCGATGCGTTCTGCTCGTGGTCGGCATGGAGGATGAAGATCCGGTCCATGGCCTTGGCGAGTACCGGGCTGATCGGTTTGATCTCGCACGGGGTGTTGAACATCATGTGCAGGAAGTTTTCCGCGTACGTCAGGTCGTTGCGCGGGTACATCATGGGTTGGCCCATGGAGTACTTGTAAACCATCGCTGCCAGGGTCGGCATCTTGGCAACCAGGCGGATCGCGGAGATTTCGCGATGCTGCGGGTTATTGATGTCCAGGGAGTCGTGGTAGAAGGCCGAGAGGGCGCCGACTACACCGCACATGACGGCCATCGGGTGGGCGTCGCGACGGAAACCGTTGAAGAAGGTCTTCAACTGCTCGTGAACCATGGTGTGGTTCTTCACGGTGCTGACGAACTGGGCCTTCTGTTCTGCGGTCGGCAGTTCGCCGTTGAGCAGCAGATAGCAGGTTTCCAGATAGTCCGACTTTTCAGCCAGCTGTTCGATCGGGTAGCCGCGGTGCAGCAGAATGCCGTTGTCGCCGTCGATATAGGTGATCTTCGACTCGCAGGAAGCTGTCGACATGAAACCAGGGTCAAAGGTGAAACGGCCCGTGGCCGTCAGGCCCCGAACATCGATAACATCGGGACCAACGGTGCCGGTTAAAATGGGCAGCTCGACGGGGGCTGCGCCCTCGATGATCAACTGCGCTTTTTTGTCAGCCATGTGGCCTCCTATTTATGCTTGAAATCATCAGACAGACCCCCCACGCAGGGCCCGCACCACTATAGTGAGATAAATTCGAATGTCAATTTGCCTAAAGTCTTGCTCCAGAAGGCTTTAACCGGACTTTTTCCTCGAAATTGACTGCCATTTACGCCTTTTATCCAACTTGTGCAATGAGCTATTAGGGGAAGGCGAACGCGTTGTCATTAGTAGCCTAACTGTCTATACTCGGCCACCGACCGCCAGGGGCTTTTGGGCCTGCTTTATTGGGGGTCGCATCCCTGGGTGGTGGTTACCTGACCAGTGCACTCCCCAACAACTTTGCCCTGATTGTTAGGGGCTCTTCAGTGTGAAAAAAAGCCGTGAAAAGCCAACGACCTGTAAACCTAGACCTAAGGACCATCAAACTCCCCATCACCGGCGTTACGTCGTTTCTTCACCGTGTTTCCGGCATCATCCTCTTCCTGGGCCTTGGCTTCATGCTGTATGCATTGAGCAAATCCCTGGGTTCCGAGGAAGGTTTTGCCGACGTGAAGGCAACCTTGACCAGCCCTCTGGCCAAGTTCGTAGCATGGGGCCTCCTGTCCGCTCTTCTGTATCACCTGGCCGCCGGTGTGCGCCATATGATCATGGACATGGGCATCGGTGAGACGCTGGAAGGCGGCACACTGGGCTCGAAAATCATTATCGCCGTGTCTGCGGTGTTGATCGTTCTGGCGGGAGTTTGGATATGGTAACCAGCGTTACGAACCTGTCGCGTTCAGGCCTCTACGACTGGATGGCACAGCGTGTGTCTGCGGTCGTTCTCGCGGCTTATTTCATCTTCCTGATCGGATACCTCGTTGCGAATCCGGGCATTGGCTACGAGCAGTGGCATGGCCTGTACGCCCACAACGGAATGCGTATCTTCAGTCTGCTGGCCCTTGTGGCCCTGGGCGCTCACGCCTGGGTCGGCATGTGGACCATCGCGACCGACTACCTGACGCCGATGGCGCTGGGCAAGTCCGCGACTGCAGTACGTTTCCTTTTCCAGGCAGTATGCGGCGTTGCGATGTTCGCTTACTTCGTCTGGGGTGTGCAGATTCTCTGGGGTATCTGATTCATGTCTACTACAGTTAATACGCTTTCGTTCGACGCCATCATCATTGGCGGCGGCGGTGCCGGCATGCGCGCTGCGCTGCAACTGGCACAAGGTGGTCACAAGACTGCCGTAGTTACCAAGGTTTTCCCGACTCGTTCGCACACTGTATCCGCCCAGGGTGGCATCACCTGCGCCATCGCTTCGGCAGATCCGAACGATGACTGGCGCTGGCACATGTACGATACCGTCAAGGGTTCCGACTATATCGGTGACCAGGACGCTATCGAATACATGTGTTCCGTAGGCCCGGAAGCGGTCTTCGAACTCGAGCACATGGGTTTGCCGTTCTCCCGTACCGAACAGGGCCGCATCTATCAGCGTCCGTTCGGCGGTCAGTCGAAAGACTTCGGTAAAGGTGGCCAGGCTGCCCGTACCTGCGCCGCTGCCGACCGTACCGGTCACGCATTGCTGCACACCCTGTACCAGGCCAACCTCAAGGCCGGCACCGTATTCCTCAACGAATACTACGGCGTCGACCTGGTGAAGAACGAAGACGGTGCCTTTGTCGGCATGATCGTCATCTGCATCGAAACCGGCGAAACCTCGTACGTCCGCGCTAACGCCACCGTTCTGGCGACAGGCGGTGCAGGCCGTATCTACTCGTCCACCACCAATGCCCTGATCAACACCGGTGACGGCGTCGGCATGGCTCTGCGTGCTGGCGTGCCGGTGCAAGACATTGAAATGTGGCAGTTCCACCCGACCGGCATCGCCGGCGCCGGTGTACTGGTTACAGAAGGTTGCCGCGGTGAAGGCGGTTACCTGATCAACAAGCACGGCGAGCGTTTCATGGAGCGTTATGCTCCTAACGCGAAAGACCTGGCGGGTCGTGACGTTGTTGCCCGTTCGATGGTTAAAGAAATCATCGCCGGCAACGGTTGCGGTCCGGATGGCGACCACGTAATGCTGAAACTCGATCACCTCGGTGAAGAAGTTCTGCACAGCCGTCTGCCAGGCATCATGGAACTGTCCAAGACCTTCGCTCACGTCGATCCAGCCGTGGCGCCGATTCCGGTCGTTCCAACCTGCCACTATATGATGGGCGGCGTTGCCACCAACATTCATGGTCAGGCAATTACCCAGGACGCCGACGGCGTCGACCAGATCATTCCTGGTCTGTTCGCAGTGGGCGAAGTGGCTTGCGTATCGGTTCACGGTGCCAACCGTCTGGGCGGCAACTCGCTGCTCGATCTCGTGGTCTTCGGCCGTGCCGCAGGCCTGTTCCTGGAGCAGACCCTGAAGGAAGGCGTTGATTACGCCCGTCCTCGCCAGTCCGACATCGACGCTGCCCTGGCACGTCTCGATGGCCTGAACTCGCGTACCGAAGGCGAAGACGTCGCGACCCTGCGTAAAGAACTGCAAAGCTGCATGCAGAACTACTTCGGTGTATTCCGTACCGGCGAATACATGCAGAAGGGTATTGCTCAGCTGGCTGATCTGCGTGGCCGTATCGCCAACGTCAAGATCAACGACAAGAGCCAGGCGTTCAACACGGCTCGTATCGAAGCCCTGGAACTGCAAAACCTGCTGGAAGTGGCCGAAGCCACCGCCATCGCTGCAGAGATCCGCAAAGAGTCCCGCGGCGCTCACGCCCGTGAAGACTACGAAGATCGCGACGACGAAAACTGGCTGTGCCACACCCTGTACTTCCCGGGTGACAAGCGCGTGACCAAGCGTGCTGTGAACTTCTCGCCGAAGACTGTTCCGACTTTTGAACCTAAGATTCGGACTTATTAAGGGTGGCCGCCATGTTGCAAGTCAGTGTTTATCGCTACAACCCTGATCAGGACGCTGCGCCGTTCATGCAGGAATTCCAGGTCGATACCGGTGGTAAAGACCTGATGGTGCTGGACGTGCTAGCCCTGATCAAAGAGCAGGACGAAGGTTTCTCCTATCGTCGCTCTTGCCGTGAAGGCGTTTGCGGTTCCGACGGCATGAACATCAACGGCAAAAATGCGCTGGCGTGCGTCACGCCGCTGTCTTCTGTCGTAAAAGGTAACAAGCTGATCGTTCGTCCTCTGCCAGGTTTGCCGGTTATCCGTGACCTGGTCGTCGATATGAGCATCTTCTACAAGCAATACGAGAAGGTTAAGCCATACCTGCAGAACGACACGCCGGCTCCGGCCATCGAACGTCTGCAAACCCCTGAAGAGCGTGAAAAGCTCGACGGTCTGTACGAGTGCATCCTGTGCGCTTGCTGCTCGACCTCTTGCCCGTCCTTCTGGTGGAACCCGGACAAGTTCCTGGGGCCGGCTGCTCTGCTGCAAGCGTATCGCTTCCTGGCAGACAGCCGCGACACCAAGACTGCCGAGCGTCTGGCTTCGCTGGATGACCCGTTCAGCGTATTCCGCTGCCGGAGCATCATGAACTGCGTCAACGTATGTCCGAAAGGCCTGAACCCGACTAGGGCCATCGGTCACATCCGTAACATGCTTCTGCAAAGCGGCGTGTGATTCAGCAGTACCCGTAGGACCGCTGTACCCGTAGATGCTACGGCGCAGGCTTCAACCGGCGCCGTAGTTTTAACCTGAGCAGCAGCTCACAAAGCTGCCGCTCTTATTTTGAAGAAATGAGACAAGCAGGGGCATCCGGGCTGGTACCCGGACTATCAGCGTGATCCTAAGTGGCTTGTTTTGGTCGCTGCATTCGGACTTCTGCAAGTTTGCTCGGTGTCGACGCCGGTGGTGTTCCCCTAACCGAGGGTGACCAAGCATGCAAGAAAGCGTGATGCAGCGCATGTGGAACAGTGCCCACCTTTCAGGTGGAAACGCTGCCTATGTGGAAGAGCTTTATGAGCTCTACCTGCACGACCCTAACGCTGTGCCAGAAGAGTGGCGCACCTACTTTCAGAAGTTGCCGACTGACGGCAACTCTGCCACCGATGTTTCGCACTCCACAATTCGCGATCATTTCGTGTTGCTGGCAAAGAACCAGCGCCGCGCCCAACCGGTTTCCGCCGGAAGCGTGAGCAGTGAGCACGAGAAGAAGCAAGTTGAAGTGCTGCGATTGATCCAGGCCTACCGTATGCGTGGCCACCAGGCAGCCCAGCTTGACCCGCTGGGGCTGTGGCAGCGTCCTGCACCTGCAGACCTGTCGATCAATCATTACGGCTTGACCAATGCCGATCTTGATACGACCTTCCGTGCCGGCGACCTGTTCATCGGCAAAGAGGAGGCGAGCCTACGCGAAATTCACGAAGCGTTGCAGCAGACATATTGCCGCACCATCGGCGCTGAATTCACGCATATCACCGATTCCGAGCAGCGCCAGTGGTTCCAGCAGCGTCTGGAAAGCGTACGTGGTCGTCCAACGTACTCCACCGACATCAAGAGCCATCTGCTCGAGCGCGTCACTGCCGGTGAAGGCCTGGAAAAATACCTGGGCACCAAATACCCGGGCACCAAGCGTTTCGGTCTGGAAGGCGGCGAAAGCCTGATTCCGATGCTCGACGAATTGATCCAGCGTTCCGGTTCCTACGGCACCAAGGAAATCGTTATCGGCATGGCCCACCGTGGCCGTCTGAACGTGCTGGTCAACACCTTCGGCAAGAACCCGCGTGAGCTGTTCGACGAATTCGAAGGCAAGAAGAAGGTCGAGCTGGGTTCCGGTGACGTTAAATATCACCAGGGCTTCTCGTCCAACGTAATGACCACCGGCGGTGAAGTTCACCTCGCGATGGCGTTCAACCCGTCCCACCTGGAAATCGTATCTCCAGTGGTCGAGGGTTCGGTTCGCGCCCGTCAGGATCGTCGTAACGACCCTACCGGCGAGAAGGTTCTGCCGATTTCCATCCACGGTGACGCGGCATTCGCCGGTCAGGGCGTGGTCATGGAAACCTTCCAGATGTCGCAGACCCGCGGTTTCAAGACCGGCGGCACCGTGCACATCGTGATCAACAACCAGGTCGGTTTCACCATCAGCAACCCGCTGGACTCGCGTTCGACCGAGTACGCGACCGACGTTGCGAAGATGATCCAGGCGCCGATCCTCCATGTGAATGGTGATGATCCGGAAGCCGTATTGTTCGTGACCCAGCTGGCCATCGACTACCGCATGCAGTTCAAGCGTGACGTGGTGATCGACCTGGTCTGCTACCGTCGTCGCGGCCACAACGAGGCCGACGAGCCGAGCGGCACCCAGCCAATCATGTATCAGCAGATCACCAAACAGCGCACCACCCGTGAGCTGTATGCCGATCGTCTGACCCAGGCCGGTGTGCTGGACGTTGAGCGTGTTCAGGCGAAAGTCGACGAATACCGCAACGCGCTGGACAACGGTCTGCATGTAGTGAAAAGCCTGGTCAAAGAGCCGAACAAAGAGTTGTTCGTGGACTGGCGCCCGTACCTGGGCCACGCCTGGACCGCGCGTCACGACACACGTTTCGATCTGAAAACCTTGCAGGAACTGTCCGCCAAGCTGCTGGAAATTCCGGAAGGCTTCGTGGTTCAGCGCCAGGTTTCGAAAATCTACGAAGACCGTCAGAAGATGCAAGCCGGCGGCCTGCCGATCAACTGGGGTTACGCCGAAACCATGGCGTACGCGACCCTGGCGTTCGAAGGTCACCCGATTCGCATGACGGGTCAGGACATCGGTCGCGGTACGTTCTCGCACCGTCACGCTGTCTTGCACAACCAGAAAGACGCGGGTACCTACGTCCCGCTGCAAAACCTGTACAAGGGCCAGCCACGTTTCGACCTGTACGATTCGTTCCTGTCCGAAGAAGCCGTGCTGGCGTTCGAATACGGTTACTCGACCACCACGCCTGAGGCGCTGGTGATCTGGGAAGCCCAGTTTGGCGACTTCGCCAACGGCGCCCAGGTGGTTATCGACCAGTTCATCACCAGTGGCGAGCACAAGTGGGGCCGTCTCTGCGGTCTGACCATGCTGCTGCCGCACGGTTATG
Source organism: Pseudomonas migulae (assembly GCF_024169315.1). Taxonomy (NCBI): domain Bacteria; kingdom Pseudomonadati; phylum Pseudomonadota; class Gammaproteobacteria; order Pseudomonadales; family Pseudomonadaceae; genus Pseudomonas; species Pseudomonas migulae. Next base: position 5,741,357 of record NZ_JALJWR010000001.1, read on the forward strand.
AAGGTCAGGGTCCGGAGCACTCTTCGGCTCGTCTGGAGCGTTACCTGCAGCTGTGCGCCGAGCACAACATTCAGGTAGCCGTACCGACTACGCCGGCTCAGATCTACCACTTGCTGCGTCGTCAGGTCATTCGTCCGCTGCGCAAGCCGTTGATCGTCCTGACTCCGAAGTCGCTGCTGCGTCACAAGCTCGCCATATCGACCCTGGAAGATCTGGCCGAAGGTTCGTTCCAGACCGTTATCCCGGAAATCGATGCCCTGGACCCGAAAAAGGTCGAGCGCGTTGTTCTGTGTAGCGGCAAGGTCTACTACGACCTGCTGGAAAAACGCCGTGCCGAAGGTCGTGATGACATCGCCATCGTGCGTATCGAGCAACTGTACCCATTCCCTGAGGACGACTTGAAAGAAGTCCTGGCTCCTTACACCAACGTCAAGAATGCCGTCTGGTGCCAGGAAGAGCCGATGAACCAGGGTGCGTGGTACTGCAGCCAACACCACATGCGTCGCAGCATCAGCAATCTCAACAAGTCTCTCGTACTTGAGTACGCGGGCCGTGAGGCTTCTGCTGCACCTGCATGCGGTTACGCATCGATGCACGCTGAGCAGCAGGAAAAACTGCTGCAAGACGCCTTTACTGTTTAACGCCTTCGCGCACCTGAAACCGAATTTAAGGACTCACAGATAATGGCTATCGAAATCAAAGCCCCCACTTTCCCGGAATCGGTTGCCGACGGCACCGTTGCCACCTGGCACAAACAACCGGGCGACGCTGTAAAGCGTGACGACCTGATCGTCGATATCGAAACCGACAAAGTTGTGCTGGAAGTGTTGGCCACCGCTGACGGCGTGCTGGGCGCTATCGTCAAGAATGAAGGCGACACCGTTCTGTCCGACGAAGTGCTGGGCTCGATCGAAGCGGGCGGCGCTGCTGCCGCTGCTCCGGCTGCCGCTGCTGCTCCGGCCGCTGCACAGGCTGCTGCTCCTGCCGCCGAAGGCGAAGACGATCCTGTTGCTGCACCGGCTGCCCGCAAGCTGGCTGAAGAAAACGGCATTAACATCGCTTCCGTTGCCGGCACCGGCAAAGGTGGTCGTGTGACCAAGGAAGACGTGGTCGCTGCTGTTGCTGCCAAGAAAGCCGCTCCGGCTGCCGCACCTGCCAAGGCTGCCGCTCCTGCTGCCGCTGCTCCTGTGTTCGCCGCTGGCGACCGCATCGAGAAGCGCGTACCGATGACCCGCGTTCGCGCTACCGTGGCCAAGCGTCTGGTAGAAGCACAATCGAACATGGCGATGCTGACCACCTTCAACGAAGTCGACATGACCGAAGTCATGGCTCTGCGTTCGAAGTACAAGGACCTGTTCGAGAAGTCCCACAACGGCGTACGCCTGGGCTTCATGTCGTTCTTCGTGAAAGCGGCCACCGAAGCGCTGAAACGCTTCCCGGCTGTCAACGCGTCGATCGACGGTGCCGACATCGTTTACCACGGCTACGCCGACGTCGGTGTTGCTGTTTCCAGCGACCGCGGTCTGGTTGTACCGGTTCTGCGTAACGCCGAACTGATGAGCCTGGCTGAAATCGAAGGCGGCATTGCCACCTTCGGCAAGAAGGCTCGCGACGGCAAACTGTCGATGGACGAAATGACCGGCGGTACGTTCACCATCACCAACGGTGGTACCTTCGGTTCGATGATGTCGACTCCGATCGTCAACCCGCCGCAAGCGGCCATCCTGGGCATGCACAACATTCTGCAGCGTCCTATGGCGATCAACGGTCAGGTCGTGATCCGTCCGATGATGTACCTGGCTCTGTCCTACGATCACCGTCTGATCGATGGCAAAGAAGCTGTGACCTTCCTGGTTACCATCAAGAACCTGCTGGAAGACCCGGCTCGTTTGCTGCTGGATATCTGATTTCGTTGCATGGGCCGCTGCAGGATGGCGGCCCGTCTGTAATAACCAGCTTCGTCCCACGACGGTCCCCAAAAGGGGCCGTCCGGTTTGATTCGAGAAGGAATGACACATGACTCAGAAATTCGACGTGGTAGTGATTGGCGCGGGCCCTGGCGGTTACGTGGCTGCCATCAAAGCAGCGCAACTGGGCCTCACCACTGCCTGCATCGAGAAATACACCGACAAGGAAGGCAAACTGGCCCTCGGCGGTACTTGCCTGAACGTCGGCTGCATTCCATCCAAGGCGCTGCTGGACAGCTCCTGGAAATACAAGGAAGCCAAAGAAGGCTTCGCGATCCACGGTATCAATCACGCTGGCGTGACCATGGACGTGTCGGCAATGGTTGGCCGCAAAGCCAACATCGTCAAAGGCCTGACCTCTGGCGTTGCCACCCTGTTCAAGGCGAACGGCGTTACTTCCCTGCAAGGCCACGGCAAACTGCTGGCCGGCAAGAAAGTTGAACTGACCAAGCCAGACGGCACCGTTGAAATCATCGAAGCCGAGAACGTGATTCTGGCTTCGGGCTCCCGTCCGATCGACATTCCACCGGCTCCGGTTGACCAGAACGTGATCGTCGATTCGACGGGCGCGCTGGAATTCCAATCCGTACCTAAGCGTCTGGGCGTGATCGGCGCTGGCGTCATCGGTCTGGAACTGGGTTCGGTGTGGTCGCGTCTGGGTTCCGAAGTGGTTGTCCTGGAAGCGCTGGAGAAGTTCCTGCCAGCCGCTGACGACGCGGTTTCCAAAGAAGCCTTCAAAACCCTGACCAAACAAGGTCTGGACATCAAGCTGGGCGCTCGCGTTACCGGTTCCAAAGTGAACGGCGACGAAGTCGTTGTGAACTACACCGATGCCAACGGCGAACAGAACATCACTTTCGACAAGCTGATCGTTGCCGTTGGTCGCCGTCCAGTGACCACCGAACTGTTGGCTGCCGACAGCGGTGTGAACATCGACGAGCGCGGTTTCGTATTCGTTGATGACCAGTGCGCCACCAGCGTACCGGGCGTTTACGCGATCGGTGACGTGGTTCGCGGCATGATGCTGGCGCACAAGGCGTCCGAAGAAGGCATCATGGTGGTTGAGCGCATCAAGGGCCACAAAGCCCAAATCAACTATGACCTGATCCCGTCTGTTATTTATACTCACCCGGAAATCGCGTGGGTCGGCAAAACCGAGCAGACCTTGAAGGCTGAGGGCGTTGAAGTTAACGTTGGCACCTTCCCGTTCGCAGCCAGTGGCCGTGCCATGGCAGCCAACGATACCGGCGGTTTCGTGAAAGTCATTGCCGATGCCAAGAGTGACCGCGTATTGGGCGTCCACGTGATTGGCCCGAGCGCTGCAGAACTGGTTCAGCAGGGCGCGATCGGTATGGAATTCGGCACCAGCGCTGAAGACCTGGGCATGATGGTTTTCTCCCATCCGACCCTGTCTGAAGCCTTGCACGAAGCAGCTCTGGCAGTGAATGGCGGCGCCATTCACATCGCCAACCGCAAGAAGCGTTAAGACAATAAGAAACCACGGCGGTATGGCCCGTCGTGAGCCTTGCATGCAAGACTCACCGCGGAATATCCGCTGGACGCAGTCTTGCGTAGCTGCACCGGTTGTCCGGAAAGGCTACGCAAGCAGCAGTCACAGGTGGTGCGGCACTTGAACGAGTGCAGCACCGAATGCGCAGTACCTAACGAAGACGGTAATAAGCATGAATCTTCACGAGTATCAGGGTAAGCAGCTGTTCGCTGAGTACGGCCTGCCAGTTTCCACCGGTTATGCGGTAGACACCCCGGAAGCAGCAGCAGAAGCTTGCGACAAAATCGGCGGCACCGAGTGGGTTGTCAAAGCCCAGGTCCACGCTGGTGGTCGCGGTAAAGCGGGCGGCGTAAAGCTGGTTCGCAGCAAAGAAGACGCCAAGGCATTCGCACAGCAGTGGCTGGGCAAGCGTCTGGTGACTTACCAGACTGATGCCAATGGTCAGCCAGTCACCAAGATCCTGGTTGAATCGTGCACTGATATCGCTAAAGAGCTGTACCTGGGCGCTGTCGTTGACCGTTCGAGCCGTCGCATCGTGTTCATGGCTTCCACCGAAGGTGGCGTGGACATCGAGAAAATCGCTCACGATACCCCTGAGAAAATCCTCAAGGCCACTATCGATCCACTGGTTGGCGCTCAGCCATTCCAGGGTCGCGAGCTGGCATTCCAGCTGGGTCTGGAAGGCAAGCAGGTTGCTCAGTTCGCCAAGATCTTCGTAGGTCTGGCCAAGCTGTTCAAGGATCACGACCTGGCTCTGCTGGAAGTGAACCCGCTGGTGATCAAGGCTGACGGCGATCTGCATTGCCTCGATGCCAAGATCAACATCGACGCCAACGCCATGTACCGTCAGCCTAAGCTGAAGACTTTCCACGATCCGTCGCAAGACGATCCGCGCGAAGCGCACGCTGCCAAGTTCGAACTGAACTACGTAGCGCTGGAAGGCAACATCGGTTGCATGGTCAACGGTGCTGGCCTGGCCATGGGTACCATGGACATCGTCAACCTGCATGGCGGCAAACCAGCCAACTTCCTCGACGTGGGCGGCGGTGCTACCAAAGAACGCGTTACCGAAGCGTTCAAGATCATCCTGTCCGACACTAACGTCGCTGCAGTACTGGTCAACATCTTCGGCGGCATCGTTCGTTGCGACATGATTGCCGAAGGCATCATCGGCGCTGTGAAAGAAGTCGGCGTGAAAATCCCGGTTGTTGTTCGCCTTGAAGGCAACAACGCTGAGCTGGGCGCTAAAGTACTGGCAGAAAGCGGTTTGAACATCATCGCTGCTACCAGCCTGACCGACGCTGCTCAACAAGTCGTCAAAGCTGCGGAGGGCAAATAATGAGCGTCCTGATCAATAAAGACACCAAAGTTATCTGCCAGGGTATTACCGGTTCGCAAGGTAGTTTCCACACCCAGCAAGCCATCGAATACGGCACCAAGATGGTTGGTGGCGTAACTCCGGGCAAAGGCGGCACCGAGCACCTGGGTCTGCCAGTGTTCAACACCGTGAAAGACGCTGTAGCTGCCACTGGCGCCACCGCCAGCGTGATCTACGTTCCAGCTCCTTTCTGCAAGGACTCCATCCTGGAAGCGGCATTCGGCGGCATCAAGCTGATCGTTTGCATCACTGAAGGCATTCCTACCCTGGACATGCTGGATGCCAAGGTCAAGTGCGACGAGCTGGGCGTAGTCCTGATCGGTCCTAACTGCCCAGGCGTGATCACTCCAGGCGAATGCAAGATCGGCATCATGCCGGGTCACATTCACTTGCCAGGCAAGGTCGGTATCGTTTCCCGTTCCGGCACCCTGACCTACGAAGCTGTTAAGCAGACCACTGACGCCGGTTTCGGTCAGTCGACTTGCGTCGGCATCGGCGGTGACCCGATCCCGGGTTCGAACTTCATCGACATCCTGAAGCTGTTCCAGGAAGACCCGAAGACCGAAGCGATCGTGATGATCGGTGAGATCGGCGGTTCGGCTGAAGAAGAAGCGGCTGCCTACATCAAGGCACACGTGACCAAGCCGGTTGTTTCCTACATCGCTGGTGTGACTGCTCCTCCGGGCAAGCGCATGGGCCATGCTGGCGCAATCATCTCTGGCGGCAAAGGCACTGCAGACGAGAAGTTTGCTGCCCTGGAAGACGCAGGCGTTAAAACCGTGCGTTCGCTGGCAGACATCGGCAAGGCTTTGTCCGAGCTGACCGGTTGGGCTGTCAAGTAAGCCTCGCGCTTAGCTGACGCTTCACCAAACAAAGGCCACCTTCGGGTGGCCTTTGTCGTTTCCGGGGTTTGCACTGGGCCTTTGTGGCGAGGGGATTTATCCCCGTTCGGCTGCGCAGCAGTCGTGAAGTCTGTAATGCGGTGTACCTGATGCACCGCATGCGATGGTTCCAGGGTCGCTTCGCAACCCAACGGGGATAAATCCCCTCGCCACAGGGTTCTGTGCAGGTAAATTAGATATGTAAACGCGACACGGAAATGTCGCAGATCGGAATGTTCGCCCTCTAACAGTGCGTTTGCCGCTCAAATTCGTTAGGCTAGCCGCCATTTTGCGTCCGCGACCCACAAGGTTGCTACGCGCTAAAAGGGTCAGTCCTATGCGGACCGACAGCATTTCCCTCACCCAAAAGGGAAATCCCTCTCTAAATTCCGATTCAGTAGTGTGGTATTTCCTTAATGAAAGTGTTGAAAGGCCAGGACATCCTGGCACTTGGTTTTATGACGTTTGCCCTGTTCGTCGGGGCTGGCAACATCATCTTCCCGCCTATCGTCGGTTTGCAGTCCGGGCCACATGTCTGGATGGCGGCGCTGGGCTTTCTGATCACCGCGGTCGGTCTGCCGGTGATCACTGTGGTTGCCCTGGCCAAGGTCGGCGGCGCAATGGATGCCTTGAGCAGCCCGATCGGAAAAGTCGCCGGTGGCTTGCTGGCCGCGGCGTGCTACCTCGCCGTTGGCCCGTTATTCGCGACGCCGCGCACCGCGACCGTATCGTTCGAAGTGGGCCTGGCGCCGCTGACCGGCGAGAGCCCGCTGGCGCTGTTTCTCTATAGCTCAGTGTACTTCCTGCTGGTGTTCTTCATCTCGCTGTACCCGGGCCGTCTACTGGATACCGTAGGACGTTTCCTCGCCCCACTGAAGATTATCGCCCTGGCCGCACTCGGCATCGCCGCGTTCGCGCTGCCGGCTGGCGACATTGGCGTGGCGACGCCTGAGTATGTGGCGGCACCGTTTTCCCAGGGCTTCATCAATGGTTACCTGACCATGGATACCCTCGGTGCGCTGGTGTTCGGCATTGTCATCGTCAACGCCATCCGCTCCCGCGGCGTCGAGTCGCCGGTGTTGATTACCCGCTACGCGATCATTGCCGGGCTGATTGCCGGCGTCGGTCTCGCGCTGGTGTATGTCAGCCTGTTCCGCCTGGGTTCGGGCAGCCATGAAGTGGCCGCCGGTGCGACCAACGGCGCGGCAGTGTTACACGCTTACGTTCAACACACCTTTGGTTCGTTGGGCAGCGGTTTCCTCGCGGTGCTGATCTCGCTGGCTTGCCTGGTTACAGCGGTCGGTCTGACCTGCGCCTGCGCCGAATACTTCAGCCGTGTGCTACCACTGTCCTACAAGACATTGGTCATTATCCTGGCCGTGTTTTCCTTGTTTGTGTCCAATCTGGGCCTCACCAAGCTGATCGCGTTCTCGATTCCGGTACTCACCGCGATCTACCCGCCGTGCATCGCGCTGGTGGCCCTGAGCTTCTGCAAGGACTTCTGGCATGAGCAGGGGCGCATCGTCGGTCCGGTGATGTTGGTGTCGTTCATTTTCGGTCTGATCGACGCGCTCAAGGGCGCAGGTCTGGCGGACTGGATGCCGACGCAACTGGCCCACCTGCCGCTGAGCGAGCAAGGTCTGGCGTGGCTGGTGCCGTCGGTCATGACGCTGGTGGTTGCGGTGGTGTGCGACCGCCTGCTGGGCAAGCGCGAAGAAGCGCTGGCTTAAGCCGCTTCGAGACCGCCACAAGCGGGTCTTGGGCTACAACAGAAATGCCCCGTATCAATCGATGCGGGGCATTTTTTATGCGCGTGATGCAGTGTCTTTTTCCTTGAGCTAACGTCGAAGGACTATCTGTAGGAGCGAGCGGTGCGGCGATCCGACTTGCCCGCGAAGAGGGATTAACATTCGACCTAACCGTCGACTGACACGCCGCCTTCGCGGGCAAGTCGGATCGCCGCACGGCTCGCTCCTACAGATTTAACCAATGTCTCACAGGGAATTGCATGTCGTTCATCCACGCCAACCTGATTCACATTCTCGCCGCTGTCTGGTTTGTCATCTGCTGGGGCGGCTACACCCGTTATGCGACGTGGAAAGGCCGCGACACCGCGTGCCTGGCCAGTGTGCTGCACTTGTATCGCGAAGACTGGATGCGCCGCATGCTGCTGCGCGACAACCGCATCGCCGACGCCAGTGTGGTCGGTAACCTGGAGCGCAACGCTTCTTTCTTCGCCTCGAGCACGCTGATTATCCTGGCCGGCATTCTCACCGTGCTGGGCGCATCGGAAAGAGCCGTGTCTTTGCTGGCGGATATCCCGATGGTGCAGCAGGCTTCCCAGGGGATGTCCGAGATCAAGTTGCTGTGCCTGGCGCTGGTGTTTGTGTATGCGTTCTTTACGTTCAGCTGGTGCATGCGTCAATACAACTTCGCGGCGATTCTGATCGGTTCGGCACCGATGGTCGGCGAGCGCCATGTCTCGGAGCAGGAGCGCAAAGCGTTTGCGGCCCGGGCGGCGCGTGTCATCTCGATGGCCGCCAACCAGTTCAACTTCGGCCTGCGTTCCTATTACTTCGGCATGACCATGCTCGCCTGGTTCGTCAGCCCCTGGTTGTTCATGTTGATGAGTGCCGGCGTGGTGCTGGTGCTCTATCGCCGGGAGTTTCATTCCGACGTTCTCGACGTGATGGTCTATACCCCTACAGAGGCGCCATTGCCTGAAGCGAACAAAGAGGCTGCTTGATGAGTATTCCGTTCTGGTGTGTGTTTATCAGCGCCTTGCTGATCTACGTGGCCCGCATGCCGGTGACCAAGGCCATGAAAGAGCAGGGCGGTTACAACAATCACCTCCCGCGCCAGCAGCAGGCCCAACTTACCGGCTTCGGTGCCCGTGCGGTGGCTGCGCATCAGAACTGCTTCGAAGCGTTCATATTGTTTGCGGTGGGGGTGTTGATGGCGCACACCACGCAGACGGCGGGGTGGCTGATTGATTCGTTGGCAATCATCTTCGTGATTACGCGCATCATTTACTTACTGTGCTATTGGGGCGATCTCGCCTGGCCACGAAGTCTGGTGTGGTTTGTCGGGCTAGTGTGTTCGCTGCTGTTGATGATTAGTCCGACTTTTAGAACTATTTTGCTCTAGCAGGGCAAATGACACGCAAAAGAAAACCCGCACTTGGCGGGTTTTCTTTATCACGCTAAAAACTGTTTTAGTTTTTAGGTGCTTCTTTTGCAGCGGCTTCGTTCGATTCAGCCTGAGCTTTGGCAGCTTCGGCGTTTTCTTTCGCTGCGTCGTTCACTTTATCCTGAGCTTTGTTCATGTCTTGCTGAGCCTGCTCAGCATGTTGGTTGGCATCTTGAGCTTTGTCCTCGGATTTTTTATCGCAGGCTGCGAGACCGAGGGAAGCGGTCAACATCAAGGCAATAGCTAAAGTCTTACGCATGGGGTGTTTCTCCTTATGGAAAATATCTACTGGCCTTTCGAGCACAGCCATCAGGGTTAAGTTCCTAAATTCGTTCAGATATATAAGATTATTCCCACGGGAACTTTTACCGAACACGCCTAGTGCGATGTCGGAATACTAAGAAGAGTTTTTATCAAATGGCCGAAAACCCCGTTTTTGAGCGCGCGACGCGATTTCTATCGGCATTGCGACACTGTCAGGTACTCGGGCTGCGAGTTCACAGCGCCAGCAGTGAAGGGCTCACCGTGATTCTGCCGTACAGCCCGCAAATCATCGGCAACCCGCAAACCGGCGTGATCCACGGCGGTGCGCTGACGACCTTGATGGACACCGCGTGTGGCATGTCCACCCTTTGCGTGTTGCCCGAGTTCGAAGTCTGCCCGACCCTCGACCTGCGCATCGACTACATGCACGCGGCCGAACCGCACAAAGATGTGTATGGCTTTGCCCAGTGCTATCGGGTCACCACGGACGTGATCTTCGCCCGTGGCTTTGCCTATCAGGACGACCCCGAACAGCCTATCGCCCATGTCGTGGGCACGTTCATGCGCATGGGCAAGGGCATCAAAGGCACCAAAGGTTTTGGTGGCGCCATCGCCGGAGGAGCGAAATGACCGACAATTTCAAGGAGCAACTGCAACAGGCCCATGAGCAGGGCGACTACGCCGCGTTGCTGGACTTGATTCCCTACGCCAAACTGATTGGTGTCGAATGTTCGCGGGTCGGGGATGAGCTGTTGTTTCGCCTGCCGGCGAACAAGGACAACATTGGTAACCCTTTACTGCCGGCGATTCATGGCGGCGTGATTGCCGGGTTCATGGAGCTGTCCGCCGCGCTGCACCTGCTGATTCTCACTGGTTCGCCGGGCGTGCCGAAGATCATCGACTTTTCCCTCGACTACCTGCGCACCGGGCAGTTTCGCGACACCTGGGCCAGATGTCAGGTGTGTCGTCAGGGGCGGCGTGTCGCCAACGTGGCAGTGACCGCCTGGCAAAGCACCGAAGCCGAGCCTATTGCCACTGCCCGCGCCCACTTCAAAATCGATGAGCCCTTGAAATCCTGATCCGAGCCCCCAACTTTGATGACAACCCGCCGCCGACCCTCAAGGTCGCGGCCACTGCCATCTGATTGGAGTTTGATGACCATGAGTGTGGAAACTCAAAAGGAAACCCTGGGCTTCCAGACCGAGGTGAAGCAACTGCTGCACCTCATGATCCATTCGCTGTATTCCAACAAGGAAATCTTCCTTCGCGAATTGATCTCGAACGCCTCTGACGCTGTCGACAAATTACGTTTCGAAGCCCTGTCCAAGCCTGAGTTGCTGGAAGGTGGCGCCGAACTGAAAATCCGTGTGAGCTTCGACAAGGACGCTAAAACCGTCACCCTCGAAGACAACGGTATCGGCATGAGCCGTGAAGATGCGATCACCCACCTGGGCACCATCGCCAAATCCGGCACCGCTGATTTCATGAAGCACCTGTCTGGCGATCAGAAAAAAGATTCGCACCTGATCGGTCAGTTTGGCGTGGGTTTCTACTCCGCATTCATCGTCGCCGACAAAGTCGACGTGTTCAGCCGTCGTGCCGGTGCTGCCGCCAGCGAAGGCGTGCACTGGTCGTCCAAGGGCGAAGGCGATTTTGAAGTGGCCACCGTCGAGAAAGCCGAGCGCGGCACTCGCATCGTGCTGCACCTGAAGTCCGGTGAAGACGAGTTCGCCGATGGCTGGCGCCTGCGTAACATCATCAAGAAGTACTCCGACCACATTGCTTTGCCGATCGAGTTGCCGAAAGAAGTGGCAGCCGCTGAAGGTGAAGAGAAGCCGGCCGTTGAGTGGGAAACCGTCAACCGCGCCAGCGCCCTGTGGACCCGTCCTCGCACCGAGATCAAGGACGAGGAATACCAGGAGTTCTACAAACACATCGCTCACGATTTCGAAAATCCGCTGAGCTGGAGCCACAACAAGGTCGAAGGCAAGCTCGAATACAGCTCGCTGCTCTACGTGCCGACCCGTGCTCCGTTCGACCTGTACCAGCGTGAAGCGCCGAAAGGCCTGAAGCTGTACGTGCAGCGCGTGTTCGTGATGGACCAGGCCGAGTCGTTCCTGCCGTTGTACCTGCGTTTCATCAAAGGCGTGGTCGATTCCAACGACCTGTCGCTGAACGTATCGCGGGAAATCCTGCAGAAAGACCCGATCATCGATTCCATGAAGTCGGCGCTGACCAAGCGCGTTCTGGACATGCTGGAAAAACTGGCGAAGAACGAGCCTGAGCAATACAAAGGCTTCTGGAAGAACTTCGGTCAGGTCATGAAAGAAGGCCCGGCAGAAGACTTCGCCAACAAAGAGAAAATCGCTGGCCTGCTGCGTTTCGCCTCCACTCAGGGCGAAGAAGGCGAGCAAGTCGTGGGTCTGGCCGAGTACCTGGCACGCGCCAAGGAAGGTCAGGACAAGATTTACTACCTGACCGGCGAAACCTACGCGCAAGTCAAAAACAGCCCGCACCTGGAAGTCTTCCGCAAGAAAGGCATCGAGGTGCTGCTGTTGACCGATCGCATCGACGAGTGGCTGATGAGCTACCTCAGCGACTTCGACGGCAAGAGCTTCGTCGACGTGGCACGCGGTGACCTGGACCTCGGCAACCTGGACTCGGAAGAGGACAAGAAAGCCGCGGAAGAAGTCGCCAAGTCCAAGGAAGGTCTGGTCGAGCGTCTGAAAACTGCACTGGGTGATTCGGTTGCTGAAGTGCGGGTTTCCCACCGCCTGACCGACTCCCCGGCGATTCTGGCCATCGGCGAGCAGGACCTGGGCATGCAGATGCGTCAGATCCTCGAAGCCAGTGGTCAGAAGGTGCCGGATTCGAAGCCGATCTTCGAATTCAACCCGGCTCACCCGCTGATCGAGAAACTCGACAACGAGCAGAGCGACGAGCGTTTCGGCGACCTGTCGCACATCCTCTTCGATCAGGCGGCCCTGGCGGCCGGCGACAGCTTGAAGGACCCGGCCGCGTATGTGCGCCGCCTCAACAAGCTGCTGGTTGAACTGTCGGTTTAACGATGTTGTATAAAAAACCCCGCTTCGGCGGGTTTTTTTGTGGGTTTTATTACTTGGCTACTCTCGGTGTTCGCGATGGCGGTGTAACGACTACCGAAGAGCCTAAGGCAGTTCGATCCGCTCAACTTCCCCTGGCACCGTCGGCCAATCCCCGGCCGCCCAGCGCCGGCGTGCGTCATCGATAGCCGCCGGATCGCTCGCCACAAAATTCCAGTTGATCCTGCGCGGCCCATCCAGCGGCGCGCCACCAAACAGTACGGCATGACAGTCGCTCTCGGCGAACAACGTCATCTCTTCCCCCGCAGGCAGCACCACTAGCGCATGCGGTTCTATCAGTTCGCCATCGAGCTGTACCTCGCCGCTCAACACATACAGCGCCCGTTCTTCATGTTCGGTGGGAATCAGCAGCGTGGTCGCTGTCTGCAGGTTAAGTTCGGCGTACAGCGTAGGAGAAAGCACTGGCACCGGCGATTCCAGGCAAAAGCCTGACCCGGCGATCATCCGGATCTTGACCCCAAGATTGTCGCTGACCGGCAGGGTGGCCGCCGGATGGTGGCTGTAGTGCCCCGGACCCTGTTCATGTTCCTTCGGCGATGCCAGCCAGATCTGCAAGCCGTGCATCGTGAATCCGCTGTCCTTCAATGCCTCGGGCGTGCGCTCGACGTGGGCTATCGCGCTGCCGGCGGTCATCCAGCTGACGTCACCGGCCTCTACCACCTGATCGGAACCGAGGCTGTCCTTGTGCTGGATTTTTCCTTCGAACAAGTAGGTGAGGGTCGACAGACCGATGTGCGGATGCTGACGGATGTTCATGCCTTTTCCCGCCGGATAACGGGTTTCGAGCATGTGGTCGAAAAATACAAAAGGCCCGACGCTGCGGCATTTGGCCGACGGCAGCGGACGAAGAATCGGTTGGCCTTCGACATCTTCGGCGCGGGGGCGGATCACGAGGGGAGAGTTCATGGTGCATTCCAGGCTGAGCGGGTGACGCATGGAGCATAACCCGCTTGCCCGGCCCTTGCCGCTATTGGCTGAACGCGCCTTCGGACAGATGGGTTTCGATGCTGACTTCAGTGGTGGTCATCAGCTTGTGCACAGGGCAGCGGTCGGCCACGCGGTGCAGTTCGTCACGCTGGGCGTCAGTGAGCACACCCTTGAGCGTCAGTTTGACATGAAGGACATATTTGCCTTTCTGCTCTTCACTGTTGTCGCGTTTGACCTCCACGCCGACCCCCGTCAGCGGAATGTCTTTTTTCTTCGCATACATCTTCAGGGTCAGCGCCTTGCACGCGCCGAGCGCTGCATCGAAGTAATCATGTGGCTCGGGTGCCGAGCCTTCACCACCGGCGGAAGTCGGCACATCGGCAAAGAGCTCGTGGTCATCGATTTGAACGCTGTGACGAAAACCTTCGGCGGAAACGGTATTGACGGTGACAGTCATGGGAAACCTCGGCAGTAGGGAAGTCATTCGAGCAAAAAAGACCTTGAAGTTATAGAGCATTCCTTCTGTGTTGCGTTCCACTTTCTTGTCGGGTGAACCCTGGCAAGTGCATCGGGGTCTACGCTGTTCATGATCCCGGAGATTGCCCGTGCCTCTGAACCGCTTGAGCCTCGCCTGGTTGCTGGCGCTGTACAGCGCTTACGCCGATGCTCGCGAATATTCCTACAGCGATGCGCACCTGCATTACGTGGATTTCTTCCAGGAAAGTGCGGGCATGCCGAAACTGCTTAAGGCCATGACCGATAATCACATCGACCATGTGATGATTTCCGGCATACCGGTAGCCAAGAAATGGCACGAAGACGAACCCAAGCGCCCGCGCTATTACGCAGGTGATGACGCCGATGCCTATTGGTACAGCGCGACAGACACCATTGTCGCTGCGGCGGTAAACAAACTGACACCCGAACAGCGTCAGCACTTTCATCCGTTTCTGTCAGGTTTCAACCCCAACGACAAAAACTCCGCCGCTCACATCCAGCGGATGCTCGACCTCAATCCGGGCCTTTGGCAGGGCATCGGCGAGGTCTTCACCCGCCATGACGATCTGACTGCGCTGACCTCCGGTGATACACCGCGGGCCAACAACGAAGCGATGACGCGGATCTATCACCTCGCCGCCGAAAACGACCTACCGGTGATGCTGCATTCGAATATCACTTCCAAGCGTGAGAAAAATCCGCTGTTTCTGTCGGAAATCGAAGAGCCGCTACGCAATCACCCGCATACACGCTTCATCTGGGCGCATGCCGGCAGCAGTGCGGAGATTCATCGGCACCAGACCCAGCTTGATTTTCTGTTGCCGACCCTCACGCGAATGTTGGAGGCTTATCCCAATCTGTTCATCGACTTGTCCTGGAGCATGCTCACGCCCTATCTACTGGATGAGCAGGGCAAGCCTCGCCAGGAGTGGTTGAAACTGGTGGAGCGCTTCCCGGAGCGCTTCATGATCGGCTCGGACGTGGTAGGGCGGTTCAACAAGCTTGGTAAGGAGATTCGCAGCTTCGATCCGTTTCTCGATGCGTTGCCGGAAGACGTTGCCAGAAAAGTCGCAAGGGATAACTTCCTTTCAATCCTGCCGAAACCCCTATAGGAGCCAGCAAGCCGGCTCTTACAGTTCAGTGTCATGATTGAATAGTGGATTCGCCGCAGATGGGAGGCAAAAAAAAGCCCCGCGTCAGCGAGGCTTCTTGGGTCGATCCGGATCAGCTGCCTTTGACAGCCTTACCGTTGACCTTGCCGTCCAGGAGCATGATGTTGTACTCCTTGCCGTCGGTTTCGACCTGTTGCAGGCGGACCAGCAGGTAATCCCAGTCCTTGGCGAACCACAGCACGGTGATGCGCTTGCTTTGTGTCGGGTCACGCACGCGCTCGACCTTGATCGCGTCGATCTGGCCAGCCTTGGTGTCGACTTTTTCCGAACCCAGCACGCGGAAGTCATAGGTATCGACTTCGCCATCATCGACGACCTGATAGCTCATGCTTTTCTTGCCGGCGGCCACGTCGTGTTGCAGGGCCAGCTGATAGGTGGATTTGTCGACCATGCCGCGGTTGAGCGGAATGTTGACGGCGTCGCCGCGATCGGTGCCGGTGACCTTTTTGGCGGTCCAGTCGAAATCCAGGTCAGCCTTTTTCGCTTTGCCCAGGCCGCCGCGTTCAAAGTGGTAGGACTGTGGCAGCAGGGTGTCCTTGTCCAGGGTCAGAGTGCTTTCTTCGGTCAGGCTGGCGATCATCATCGAAGCCTTGAAGCTGAGCTTCCAGACACCGTTGGCTTCCTTGGTCAGGCTGCGCTCGGCAGTGCCGCTCATTGGAAGTTGCTTCCAGTCGGCGGTGTAGCTGGCGGAGAAGGGTTGAAGTTCTGTTGCCTGCGCGAAAGGCAGGGCAAGCAGAGCGCAAGCGAAGAGCAGGGCGCGACGCATAAAATCTCCTAGGTTCGAATCAAGTGGCCGCTGGCCGCGAGTAACTTGCCATCCAGTAAAGCACCTTGTTGACCAAGTGATAAACGGCCTTCGGCAAACCAGCGTACGGCCATCGGGTAGATCAGGTGTTCCTGGGTGTGAACTCGCTGCGCCAGACTCTGCGGCGAATCGTGCAACTCTACCGGTATTACTGCCTGTACGACCAGTGGTCCGCCATCGAGTTCCTCGGTGACAAAGTGCACGGAACAGCCGTGTTCAGTGTCGCCGGCCTCCAGCGCGCGCTGATGAGTGTGTAACCCTTTGTATTTGGGTAGCAGCGAGGGATGGATGTTAAGCAGGCGGCCCGCGTAGTGGCGCACGAAGTCAGCGCTGAGGATGCGCATGAAACCGGCCAGGACCACGAGTTTGGGGTTGAAGGCGTCGATCAGTTCGATCAGCGCGGCATCGAAGGCTTCGCGGCCTTCGAACGCCTTGTGATCCAGGGAGCGGGTGTCCATACCCGCATCCCTGGCGCGTTGCAGGCCGTAGGCGTCGGCGCGGTTGGAAATCACCGCGGCGATGCGGACCGGGCTGTCGCCGGTCCGCGTGCTGTCGATCAAGGCCTGCAAGTTACTGCCGGTGCCGGACAACAGCACCACCACATCACAGGTGACGGACATTAATGAGCCTTGAGGTTCTTCAGTTCGACCTGAGCCGCGCCTTCGGCAGCGGTGGCGATCTGACCGATGACCCAAGGCTGCTCGCCGGCTTCACGCAGCACGTTCAGCGCGGTTTCAACGTGCTCTTGAGCGACGCAGATGACCATGCCAACGCCGCAGTTCAGCACGCGGTGCATTTCGTTTTCGTCAACGTTGCCTTTCTCTTGCAGCCAGTCGAACACGGCAGGGCGAGTCCAGCTTGCAACGTCAACCACCGCTTGAGCGCCTTTTGGCAGCACGCGCGGGATGTTGTCCAGCAGGCCGCCACCGGTGATGTGGGCCATCGCCTTGACTGCGCCGGTTTCCTTGATCAGCTTCAACAGCGGCTTCACGTAGATACGGGTCGGGGCCATCAGCAGGTCGGTCAGCGGTTTGCCGTCGAGCTCGATGTTCTCGATGTCGGCACCGGACACTTCGATGATCTTGCGGATCAGCGAGTAGCCGTTGGAGTGCGGGCCGGAGGACGGCAGGGCCAGCAGGGCATCGCCGGCAGCGACTTTCGAACCGTCGATGATTTCGGACTTTTCCACGACGCCGACGCAGAAGCCGGCCAGGTCGTAGTCTTCGCCTTCGTACATGCCCGGCATTTCAGCGGTTTCGCCGCCGACCAGGGAGCAGCCGGACAGTTCGCAGCCTGCGCCGATGCCGGTCACGACCTGGGTCGCGGTTTCGACGTTCAGTTTGCCGGTGGCGTAGTAGTCGAGGAAGAACAGCGGCTCGGCGCCGCAGACCACCAGGTCGTTCACGCACATGGCCACCAGGTCGATGCCGATGCTGTCGTGCTTGTTCAGGTTCAAGGCCAGGCGCAGCTTGGTGCCGACGCCGTCAGTACCGGAAACCAGCACAGGCTGCTTGTAGCCGGCCGGGA
Source organism: Pseudomonas migulae (assembly GCF_024169315.1). Lineage (NCBI taxonomy): Bacteria > Pseudomonadati > Pseudomonadota > Gammaproteobacteria > Pseudomonadales > Pseudomonadaceae > Pseudomonas > Pseudomonas migulae. Next base: position 5,758,597 of record NZ_JALJWR010000001.1, read on the forward strand.
TTTCGCAGAGGGCGCCAAAACCGCCCAGGCCGCCCATGACTTCCGGGCGCGCAGTGCGCTTGGCGACGCTCTTGATGCGTTCGACCAATGCTTCACCGGCGTCGATGTCTACACCGGCGTCCTTGTAGCTCAGGGAGGGTTGCTTGCTCATGATCCAGGCCTTTAGGGGGGATTCAGGGGTAACGACCGAGTCCAGTGGGACCGCCGAAACAAACGAAGGGCATGTGCCTTGCGCGAATTTCAGGGCGCCCGGCTGTTGCCGGTCTGCGAAGGCGCGCGATTTTATCAGGCTTGAGGGGCAGCGGCCATCCTCAGGCCGACAGCAGGGGCATATCGATACAAAAAAACCGTTATTGCCCGTGTTGGTTGCCTCCCGCTTGGCTGTATAAGGTATCGCGATTAACCGTCTATCGTTATGGCAGTGCGAAAAACTTAACCGGGACGTGTGAATGTTTTGCGCCGGGCGATGGTCACAGCCTTGCTCGATTATCTTCATGCGCTCAGTTCCAGCCGCTCTTGTCGTCAGGAATCTTCCATGCGTTTTTTCAAATCATTGTTTGTGGGTTGTTTGTCTCTGGTCAGCCTGGCGAGTCATGCCGAAACCGTCAAAAGCCTTTATCTGGTGCGCGAGCCTGTCACCAGTCAGGCACCGGAAGAGCGTGATCAAGCCACTCAGCGTGCGCTCGACACGCTGGTGTTGCGCCTGACCGGCGATCCCAAGGCCGTGCAAAGTCCGGGGTTGGCGGCCGTTCGCAAGGACCCGCAGCAGATCATCAGCCAATACGGTTTCGAGGCCGGCCCGCCGGAAGTGCTGAAGGTGGATTTCGATCCGGCCAGCACCGAGCAGGCGTTGCGCCGCGCCGGGCTGTCCTTGTGGGGTGCGAACCGGCCATCGATTCTGACGTGGTGGCTGAACGACTCAACGGAAGGTTCGAGTCTGGTCGGTGATGGTCAGGCCAGTGCTGCACCGTTACGTCGCGCGGCACAACACCGTGGCCTGCCGCTGCGTCTGCCACTGGCGGACTTGAGCGAGCAACTGGTCGCCACGGCGCCGAATCTTGAAGGCACGGATGCGGCGCCGTTGCGCGGCGCATCGGATCGCTACAACGCTGACGCCTTGCTGGCCGTGCATGCCCGGGAAGAGAGTGGCCAATGGCAGGCCAAATGGCATCTGTGGCTGGGCGATCAGAAGGAAGCGGGCAGCGTGCAGGGCGCGGATCAGGCTGCCGTGGCCGACGCGGTGATGCTGGCGGTCAGTCAGCGCCTGGCGCCACGCTTTGTGGTCAAGCCCGGGATGTCGGGCGAGCAGTTGCTGGAAGTACAGGGCATGAATCTGGAGCGTTATGCGACGCTTGGGCGTTTGCTCGAGCCGTTTGGCGCGCGCCTGCAGAGTGTTGACGCTGACCGGGTTCTCTACCGGGTCAACGGCAGCGCCGAACAGTTGCGGTCACAGTTGTCGCTGGCGAAGTTGCAAGAGGTTCCGGCGGGTGAGGCCCCGGCACCGACAGCACCTGTTCAGCCGGTGGCCGAAGGATCGGCGCCCGCTGTCGCGCCACCGCCTGCGCCGGTGCCGCAACTGCGTTTCCGTTGGTAAGGTTTTCTTTCTTTATATAGATGCAGATGGAGTGGTACATGGCCGATACGCGGCGTTGGTTCTGGTTGGGTGGGGTGGTTCTGCTCTGCGCGTTTATTTGGCTGTTGCATCCGATTCTGACGCCGTTTCTGGTGGCGCTGCTGTTGGCCTATCTGTTCGACCCGTTGGTGGATCGCCTGGAAAAGGCCGGCCTGTCCCGGACCTGGGGCGTGGTGGCAGTGTTCGCGCTGTTCACTTTGATCTTCACCACATTGCTGCTGGTGCTGGTGCCGATGCTCGCCAAGCAGTTGTTTCGCTTGTACGAACTGGCGCCGCAGATGCTCGACTGGTTGCAGCACACCGCGTTGCCGTGGGCGCAATCGAAGTTCGGGTTGTCGGATGGTTTCTGGAAGTTCGACAAGCTCAAAGCGGCGATCAGCGAGCACATGGGCCAGACCACTGACATTGTCGGCGTGGTGTTGAGTCAGGCGACCGCCTCCGGCCTTGCGTTGATCGGTTGGCTGGCCAATCTGGTGCTGATCCCGGTGGTGAGCTTCTATCTATTGCGGGACTGGGACCTGATGATGGCCAAGATCCGCAGCCTGCTGCCTCGTGACCGTGAAGAACGCGTGGTGGTCCTGGCGGGTGAATGCCATGAAGTGCTCGGCGCGTTCGTGCGCGGGCAATTGCTGGTGATGGTGGCGCTGGGCGTGATCTATTCGGCGGGCCTGATGCTGGTAGGGCTCGAGCTGGGGTTGCTGATCGGGATGATCGCCGGCCTGGCGGCGATTGTGCCGTACATGGGGTTTGTCATCGGGATTGGCGCGGCGCTGATTGCCGGCCTGTTCCAGTTCGGTGGCGACTTGTACCCCATGTTTGGCATCGTCGCGGTGTTCATGGTCGGCCAGGCGCTGGAGGGCATGGTATTGACGCCGTTGCTGGTGGGTGACCGGATCGGTCTGCACCCGGTGGCGGTGATCTTCGCGATTCTGGCGGGTGGTGAACTGTTCGGTTTTACCGGCGTGTTGCTGGCGCTCCCCGTAGCGGCGGTGATCATGGTTCTGGTGCGCCATGTGCATGATTTGTATAAAGATTCTGATATCTACAGTGGTGTCGACGAACCTGAGCTCTAAGGGGGTACGATGACGCGTCGCGGGCAGTCTGGTTCAGTGCCAGGCTGGCCCGTGCCACCTGCGCAACTGTCACTTGCGCCGCCAAAGAAACGCCCATGAAAGCGGTGCGATAACGCAAACCTTTGATTTTGCTTATGGTCTGTCGCATTGTGCGGTCAGCTTCACGGGTATAAACTTCGCAAACTTTACACAGAGGCCACTAACGGTTCCTTTGGAACTGTTCAGTCAGCATGAAACCGATTCAGCTGCCCCTAGGTGTGCGTCTGCGTGATGACGCTACCTTTATCAATTACTACCCAGGCGCCAATGCCGCTGCACTCGGCTATGTCGAGCGGCTGTGCGAAGCCGACGCCGGCTGGACCGAAAGCCTGATTTATCTCTGGGGCAAGCACGGGGTAGGGCGCACGCATTTGTTGCAGGCGGCCTGTTTGCGCTTCGAACAGATGGGTGAAACGGCGGTGTATCTGCCACTGGCCGAGTTGATGGATCGCGGCATCGAAATTCTCGACAACCTCGAACAGTACGAACTGGTCTGCCTGGATGATCTGCAGGCGGTGGCCGGCAAGGCGGACTGGGAAGAAGCGTTGTTCCATCTGTTCAATCGCCTGCGTGACAGCGGTCGGCGCCTGCTGATTGCCGCGTCGACGTCACCGCGTGAATTGCCGGTGAAGCTGGCGGACCTGAAATCCCGTCTCACGCTGGCGCTGATTTTTCAGATGCGACCGCTGTCCGACGAAGACAAATTGCGTGCCTTGCAACTTCGTGCGTCCCGTCGTGGATTGCACCTGACCGATGAAGTCGGACATTTTATCCTGACCCGTGGCACTCGCAGCATGAGCGCGCTGTTCGAACTGCTTGAGCGTCTCGATCAGGCCTCTCTTCAAGCTCAGCGCAAGCTGACCATTCCGTTCCTTAAAGAGACGCTGGGCTGGTAAAGCCCAAGTCCTGCAAGGGTTTTGGCATATTTCAGGCGCCAAAAAGTTCGCTTTCCTACAGGGTGTAGGCCGCGCAAGCGTCTAAATGGGGCTTAAGCGCTTAGATGGAAACGCGAAACCGGAAAGTCACATAAAGTTCGATTGAATTTGCAAATGAGGATGATAGCGGGCATAGTCTCGGCTTCTTTACAACTATCAGCCACGGTCGTGCCCATGCTAAATCGCTTTGCACCCCTCGTGCCTCTCGCACTCGTCACCCTGTTGTTCGGTTGCGCAGCCCACACTCCAGTGTCGGAGCAAGCGCCTCAACAGCAGGTTAAAAATTCAGTTACTGCGCAATCTTCTTCCGTTCTTTTCCAGGAAGAGCTGGCCACCGACAAAGAACTGGCTGACTTCGCCGACGGCAAGTCGTACCAGCTTCCGGTTCTGGCCGACAGCATCCTCGAACGTGGCATGTCCCTGATCGGTACCCGTTACCGTTTCGGCGGCACCTCCGAGGCTGGCTTCGATTGCAGCGGTTTCATCGGATATCTGTTCCGCGAAGAGGCCGGCATGAACCTGCCGCGTTCCACTCGCGAAATGATCAACGTGGACGCACCGCTGGTTGCTCGCAGTGCGCTCAAGCCGGGCGACCTGCTGTTCTTCGCCACCAACGGCCGTCGCGGTCGTGTCAGTCACGCCGGGATCTACCTCGGTGACAACCAGTTCATCCACTCCAGCAGCCGCAAAAGCGGTGGTGTCCGGGTCGATAGCCTGGGCGACAGCTACTGGAGCAAGACCTTCATCGAAGCCAAGCGTGCACTCGCGATGGCCCCGACCGTGGTCACGGCCCGCAAGTAATGCTTCAGCCTGTCGTCACTTCGGTGGCGACAAAAAGCCGCTCTGCAACAGAGTAGGCGGACAGTTTGTAAGGCGAACTTAAAGTCTTACTTGAAGTTTGCCGCATAGCCGCTAGAATCCTGATCTATTATTGATGGCAAACCGCCTGCGTCCTGCGCAGGCGGTTTTCTTTTCTGCCCTGTCGGCAGAAAAAAGCCGCAGCCAGATCAGGATGTTCTGCTTATGACGATGTCGGCCCGCCTCGCACTCATGTTCTTCGCAGCGCTGCTCAGCGCCTGCGCCAGCCGTACACCGCCGCCTGCGCCAGTGGTTCGCGCGCCGATTGTTTTCGGGTCATCACAACCTTTTTCTCCTGAAGCTGAAGACGTGCTGTTTCGCGCGTTGGGCCTGGTTGGCACACCTTATCGCTGGGGCGGCAACACGCCGGATTCCGGGTTCGATTGCAGCGGCCTGATCGGTTATGTCTACCGTGACGTCACCGGCATCTCGCTGCCGCGCACCACCCGCGAGATGATCAGCATGCAAGCGGCCAATGTCGGCAAGGAAGGCCTGCAAACCGGCGACCTGATTTTCTTCGCCACCAATGGCGGCTCTCAGGTCAGCCACGCTGGGATCTATGTCGGCGAAGGTCGCTTCGTCCATGCGCCGGCCACGGGTGGCACGGTGAAGCTCGACAGCTTGTCCAAGGCTTATTGGCAAAAAGCCTACCTCAGCGCCAAGCGCGTCCTGCAACCTGAGCACCTGGCGCGTAACCCATAGAACGCAGAGGTTGTCATGACCGCTCGCACGCTCAATCTCGACGACTCACTGTATCAATACCTGCTCGACGTTTCCCTGAGGGAAACGCCGCTGCTCAAACGCTTGCGCGATGAAACCCAGGCGTTGCCGATGGCGCGCTGGCAGATAGCGCCGGAGCAGGGTCAGTTTCTCGCATTACTGGTGAAGCTCACCGGCGCCAGGCGTTTGCTGGAAGTCGGCACCTTTACCGGTTACAGCGCGTTGTGCATGGCGGCGGCGTTGCCGGAGGACGGCTCGCTGATCTGCTGTGACATTCCTGGTGACTACAACGCCACGGCGCGCCGTTACTGGCAGGAAGCAGGACTTGCCGAGCGGATTGACCTGCGCCTGGCGCCGGCGCTGGAAACCCTGGCTCGGTTGGACCAGCCCGAACCATTCGATTTGATGTTCATTGATGCCGACAAGGCTAACTATCCCGCCTACCTGGAGCACGCGCTGCGTCTGCTGCGCGTCGGTGGCCTGGCGGTGTTCGACAACACGCTGTGGAGCGGGCGGGTGCTTGAGCGCAATCCCGAGAGTGAAGACACCCGAGCCATCCAGGCGCTGAATCTCGCCTTGAAGGATGACTCGCGTGTGGATCTGTCGCTGTTGCCGTTGGGGGATGGATTGACACTCTGCCGTAAACGGTAACGCGGTCCTTGAGGGAGCGGGCTTGCCCGCGATAGCGATCTTTCAGTCACATTGATGCTGAATGTACCGACCCTATCGCGGGCAAGCCCGCTCCCACAGGATTATGCATTTCGCGGCAATACGTTATTTAGCCGCAGAAACCCGCCACACCTTGTTCCCCACATCATCCGCCACCAGCAAATCACCCTGCTGATCAATCACCACACCCACCGGCCGGCCCATGGCTTTCTCATCGTCATTGAGGAAACCCGTGAGTACATCCACCGGTTGCCCGGTCGGCTTGCCGGCACTGAATGGCACGAAAATCACTTTGTAGCCACTGTGCGGCTTGCGGTTCCATGAGCCGTGCTGGCCGATGAAGGCGCCTTCCTTGAATTGCGCTGGCAGCGTGTTGCCTTCCGCAAACGTCAGGCCCAGCGACGCGGTGTGCGGGCCGACTGCGTAATCCGGCGCGATGGCCTTGGCCACCAGGTCCGGGTTTTGCGGCTCGACGCGAATGTCGATGTGCTGGCCGTAGTAGCTGTAAGGCCAGCCGTAGAAACCGCCGTCCTTCACCGAAGTGATGTAGTCCGGCACCAGGTCGCTGCCGATTTCATCCCGCTCGTTGACGGCCGTCCACAGCGCACCCCTCCGGGGCTCCCAGGCCAGACCATTTGGATTGCGAATCCCCGAAGCGAAGATCCGGTGATTGCCGGTGGCGCGATCCACTTCCCAGATCGCCGCGCGACCTTCTTCCTGGTCCATGCCGTTTTCGCCGACGTTGCTGTTGGAGCCCACCGTCACGTACAGCTTGCTGCCGTCCTTGCTGGCGATGACGTTTTTGGTCCAGTGGTGATTCAGCGTCCCGCCCGGCAGATCAACCACTTTGATCGGCTGCGACTTGATTACCGTGTCGCCATCCTCATAGCGGAAGCGCAGCAAGCGATCCGTGTCGGCGACATACAGGTCGTTGCCGACCAGCGTCATGCCGAAGGGCGAGTTGAGGTTTTCCAGGAACACTGTGCGGGTTTCGGCGATGCCGTCGTGGTCCTTGTCCCGCAACAGCGTGATGCGGTTCGGGCTCGGTACGGCGGCACCGGCGCGGCCCATGACTTTTTTCATGACCCAGCCTTTGACGCCTTTGCCATCGTCGGGTTTGGGCGGCGCGTTGGTTTCGGCGACGAGCACGTCGCCGTTCGGCAGCACATACAGCCAGCGCGGGTGATCGAGGCCTTCGGCGAACGCAGCCACCTGAGTGCCCGCTGCGGCGGTGGGTTTGGCACCGTCAGCCCAGCCGATCGCCGGGGCGATGTTCACCGTCGGGATCAGGGTTTTGTTCGGTTCTGGCAATTTGGGTGTCGGGCCGGTGCCGTCGGAGACTTGCAGGCTGGAGGTTTCACCGCAGGCGGCGAGCCCTCCGGCGAGGGCGATGACGAGAACGAGCTGGGGCTTGCGCATGCTGATTTCCCTATAAATGCAGTGACCTGATCAATAGAGAAGCGCAAACCCGCGATGGTTCAACCGGTCAGCCCCGGGCTTCCTTGAACAGCACGGCGATGCCGGGGTGATAGTTGCCCGCTTCATTGCGCAACTTGCGGTAGGCGTAGGGGAAATACCAGGCGACGGCGCAGGTGTGTTCCTTTTGCAGGTCGTCGACCATGTCCTGGAGTTCTTCCGGGGTAGCTCCGTGCTGGGCTTTTTGCGGTGCAACGAACAGGCAGCCGAGTTTCAGGTCGCTGGCGTAGCTGATTCGCCTGGCGTCGCTGGTGATATCGGCGAGCGCCTGTGTAAGGTTCAGGCTGTTGACCCGCGGCCAGCGTTGCGTGGCTTGAAGGTAGGCGCGCTCTTCGCTGGTGGCGATGAACAGGTCGGCGCGGGCGTTGCGTTCGCCTTCCTCGTTCTGTTTACGGGTCGGTGTGTTTTGCAGCGTGACCATTTCCGCCATCCACGCGGCGGCCGAGAGCAAGCCGAGGTTGGCTTTTTCGTCGTACCAGTAAGGCGTGTCGTTATCGCCGCGCACGGCGTTGTAGCGGTTGATACAGTCAAACCAGCGTTCCAGCACCGGGCGCAGGAATTCCAGCTTCGGATTGCTGATGATCATGCCTTGCATGTGGCTCACCCTTGTTATTGTGTTGTCAGGTTGTGGCGCTTTGATATCACTGCTGAGAGTGTGGCACAAGATTGGCGTCAGATAATTGATCGACGGCAGTTATTCGCCGGACGGCGTCCCGGCTTTAATTGACGCTCCACCCTCAACCCTCTAACCTTCGCGGCTTGTTTCAGGTGCTCTGTGGCCTTGGTCGACAGAGTGAAACAGGGAAGCCGGTGAGTGCGTTCGTTCACTTCATGAACAATCACGATCCCGGCGCTGCCCCCGCAACGGTAAATGAGTGAAGACTGCGCATTTTTGCCACTGTGTCGATATCGGCATGGGAAGGCGCGCAGTCAGGCGTAACGCCGCTCATGAGCCCGGAGACCGGCCTGATCCATCCAGCGGCATCACGGTGGGCGATGCCAGGCTTCTTGCCGTCTATTCTTGTGCCTGCCCGCCGTTATCCAGCCTCAACGGAGAGCTCCCCCATGACTGATACTCCCGATCGTGACGAACGCCACCTGGCGCGCATGCAGCGCAAAAAAGCCGTGATCGACGAACGCATCGCCAATTCGCCGAATGAGTGCGGCCTGCTGCTGGTGCTGACCGGCAACGGCAAAGGCAAAAGCAGCTCGGCGTTCGGCATGCTCGCCCGCTCCATGGGCCACGGCATGCAGTGCGGCGTGGTGCAGTTCATCAAGGGCCGCAACAGCACGGGCGAAGAACTGTTTTTCCGGCGCTTCCCCGAGCAGGTGCGTTTTCATGTGATGGGCGAGGGCTTTACCTGGGAAACCCAGGACCGCCAGCGTGATATCGCCGCCGCCGAAGCGGCCTGGGCCGTGTCCCGTGAACTGCTGCGTGATCCATCGATCGGTCTGGTCGTGCTGGATGAACTGAACATCGCCCTCAAGCACGGTTACCTCGACCTCGATCAGGTGCTCAGCGACTTGCAGGCGCGGCCGCCGATGCAGCACGTGGTGGTGACCGGTCGCGGCGCCAAGCCGGAAATGATCGAACTGGCCGACACCGTCACGGAAATGGGCGTCATCAAGCACGCCTTCCAGGCCGGGATCAAAGCGCAAAAAGGCGTCGAATTGTGAGTCAACCACGTCATTGCCCGGCGGTCTTGATTGCCGCGCCGGCCTCCGGTCAGGGCAAGACCACCGTCACCGCCGCGCTGGCCCGTTTGCATCGCAACCAGGGGCGCAAGGTTCGCGTGTTCAAATGCGGCCCTGATTTTCTCGACCCGATGATTCTCGAGCGCGCCAGCGGTGCGCCGGTGTATCAACTGGACATGTGGATGGTCGGCGAGCAGGAAAGTCGTCGACTGTTGTGGGAAGCCGCCGGCGAAGCGGATCTGATTCTGATCGAAGGCGTCATGGGCTTGTTTGACGGTACGCCGTCCAGCGCTGACCTGGCGCGGCATTTCGGTGTGCCGGTGCTCGGGGTGATTGACGGCACGGCGATGGCGCAGACCTTTGGTGCGCTGGCGCTGGGGTTGGCTAAGTATCAGCCGGACCTGCCGTTCGCCGGGGTGCTGGCCAACCGTGTGGGCACCTTGCGTCATGCACAGTTGCTTGAAGGCAGTCTCACTGAAGGCTTGCGCTGGTACGGCGCGTTGTCCCGGGAAACCGGGATTGAATTGCCGAGTCGGCACCTCGGTCTGGTTCAGGCCAGTGAGCTGAACGATCTCGACGTGCGCCTCGATGCGGCGGCCGAATCACTGGCCAACAGTTGTGACGTTGCGCTGCCGCCGCCGGTGGAGTTCGCCGCTCCAGAAGTGATCGCTGCCGAGCCGTTGCTGGCCGGTGTACGGATTGCCGTGGCCCGTGACGAAGCCTTCGCCTTCACCTACGGCGCGAGCCTGGATTTGCTGCGAGCCATGGGCGCTGAACTGGTGTTTTTCTCGCCAATCCGCGATGCACAGTTGCCGGAAACCGACAGCCTCTATCTACCAGGCGGTTACCCGGAATTGCACCATGTGGCGCTGGCACAGAACACCCCGATGCTTGACGCGATTCGCGCTCACCACGCGGCGGGCAAACCGTTGTTGGCCGAGTGCGGCGGGATGTTGTATTTGCTCGACTCGTTGACCGATGTCGAAGGCACTCGCGCAGAACTGGTGGGGTTGCTGGCCGGTGACGCGGTGATGCAGAAACGGCTGGCGGCGCTGGCGTTGCAGGCGGTCGACTTGCCGGAAGGTTCGCTGCGCGGGCACACCTATCATCATTCGTTGACCAGCACCGAGCTTGAACCGATTGCTCGCGGCCTGAGCCCTAACGGCGGGCGCGGGGCGGAGGCGGTTTATCGTGAGGGGCGGATGACGGCTTCCTATGTGCACTTCTATTTCCCGTCGAATCCATCTGCGGTAGCCGCGTTGTTTGCACCGGACCTTGATGCCGCCTTCGCGAGCAAGCCCGCTCCCACATTAATCAGCGCGTTGCCTGAAGAAACGCGGTCAACTGTGGGAGCGGGCTTGCTCGCGAAGAGGCCATGACCGACAACGCCTTCAGTCAGGCCGAACGGGAAGCGGTGTATCGCGCGATCGCCGAACGCCGCGACATGCGCCACTTCAGCGGCGGCACCGTCGAACCCGAGTTGCTCCGGCGCCTGCTCGAAGCCGCGCACCAGGCGCCGAGCGTCGGCCTGATGCAGCCCTGGCGATTCATCCGCATCAGCGATCGCGCCTTGCGCGGCAAGATCCAGTTGTTGGTGGAACAGGAACGCATCCGCACCGCCGAAGCCCTCGGCGAACGCACCGACGAATTCATGAAGCTGAAAGTCGAAGGCATCAACGACTGTGCCGAGGTGTTGGTCGCTGCGCTGATGGACGATCGCGAGCGCCACATCTTCGGCCGCCGCACCTTGCCGGAAATGGACATGGCCTCGCTGTCCTGCGCGATCCAGAACCTGTGGCTGGCGTCCCGTGCCGAAGGACTGGGCATGGGCTGGGTTTCTTTATTCGAGCCGCAAGCCCTGGCCGACCTGCTGGGTTTGCCCGCCGGGGCCAAGCCTTTGGCGATTCTTTGCCTCGGGCCGGTCAAGGAATTCTATCCGGCGCCGATGCTGGTACTCGAAGGCTGGGCGCAGGCGCGTCCGCTAAGCGAATTGCTGTATGAGAATTATTGGGGAGTGAGTCAATGAGTGTGGCGTTGTTGAGTGTCGCCGCGGTTGCGCTGGATGCGCTGCTGGGTGAACCCAAACGCTGGCATCCGCTGGTGGCGTTCGGCCGTTTTGCCGACCGCATCGAACAACGTTTCAATGGTGAGGGGCGCGGCTGGCGCAGCCACGGCGTTACCGCCTGGGTGATCGCGGTTGTGCCGCTGACCTTGCTCGCCACGGCTTTTTCCTGGGCGCCTTATGTCGGTTGGATCGTCGAGATTCTCGCGCTTTATTGCGCGCTTGGCATGCGTAGCCTCGGTGAACACGTCACGCCGGTGGCCACGGCGCTGCGCATTGATGATCTGGAGGAAGCGCGCAAGCGCGTCGGTTACCTGGTCAGCCGCCAGACCAGTGAGCTGGATAAAACCGAAGTCGCCCGCGCCGCCACCGAATCCGTCCTGGAGAACGGCAGCGACGCGGTGTTTGCCGCGCTGTTCTGGTTTGCAGTGGCGGGCGCGCCCGGCGTGGTGCTCTACCGATTGAGTAATACGCTGGATGCGATGTGGGGTTATCGCAACGAGCGCTTCGAACGGTTCGGCTGGGCCGCGGCGAAGATCGACGACGTGCTCAACTATATTCCTGCGCGACTGGTGGCATTGACCTACGCGCTGCTGGGCAAAACCCGACTCGCCCTGAAATGCTGGCGTAACCAGGGGCCGACCTGGGACAGCCCGAATGCCGGTCCGGTGATGGCCGCCGGAGCCGGTGCACTGGGTGTCGAGTTGGGCGGGGCGGCAATTTATCACGGTGAACTGCATCAGCGTCCGCAACTGGGCGAAGGCGCGCCTGCGGACGCCGACTCCATCGACCGAGGCTGGCAATTGGTCCAGCGCGGGGTATGGTTATGGCTGCTGATTCTCTGCGTGGGGGCTGAATTTTATGCTTGAGCACGGTGGACGGTTGCGCAAGGCGGCGCTCGAATATGGCATCGCCGAAGCCGATTGGCTTGACCTGTCCAGCGGCCTCGCGCCCTGGCCGTTTCCCGTCCCGGACATTCCGTTGCGCGCCTGGGCGCGATTGCCGGAAACCGATGACGGACTGGAGCAGGCCGCCTGCGAATACTACGGTGCCGCGCAGGTGTTGCCGGTGGCCGGTTCGCAAATGGCGATCCAGTTGCTGCCGCGTTTGCGCCGGGTCGGCAAGGTCGGCGTGCTGTCGCCGTGTTACGCCGAGCACGCCGAAGCCTGGCGCCGCAGCGGCTACATCGTGCGTGAAGTGCTGGAGCAGGAGGTCGACTTCTTTCTCGACAGTCTCGACGTGCTGGTGGTGGTCAACCCGAACAATCCCACGGGTTTGAGCCTGACCCCGAGCCGTCTGCTCGACTGGCATTCCAGACTGGCCCAACGCGGTGGCTGGCTGGTGGTGGACGAAGCGTTCATGGACAACACACCACACCTGAGCCTGGCGCCGTGTGCCCATCAGGTCGGCTTGGTCGTGCTGCGCTCGTTCGGCAAGTTTTTTGGTCTGGCCGGTGTCCGGCTGGGGTTCGTGCTGGCGGAGCGCAAGCTGCTCAAACTGCTCGCCGAACAAGTCGGCCCCTGGGCCGTCAGCGGACCGACTCGCGTGTTGGGGCAAGCCTGTTTGCAGGATACCGAAGGACATGCCAGACAGCGTGTGCGCGCTGAAGAGGCCAGCGAGCGGTTGGCTGCGCTGCTGGAAAAGCATGGTTACAAACCTCAGGGCGGTTGCGCCCTGTTTCAGTGGCTGACCACCGAACGCGCCGAAGCACTGCATGATTTCATGGCCCGCCACGGCATTCTGCTGCGGTTGTTCACCCACAACAGCAGCCTGCGTTTCGGCCTGCCCGGCGAAGAAGCCGACTGGGCCCGACTCGATCAAGCGTTCGACGCCTATGCCAAGGAAACCCGATGACAACGTTGATGGTGCAGGGCACGACCTCGGACGCCGGTAAAAGCACGCTGGTGACGGCGTTGTGTCGCTGGGTCACGCGCCAGGGCGTAGGCGTCGTGCCGTTCAAGCCGCAGAACATGGCACTCAACAGTGCCGTGACCGCTGACGGTGGCGAGATCGGTCGCGCGCAAGCGGTGCAGGCTCAGGCCGCTCATCTCGAACCGCACACCGACATGAACCCGGTGCTGCTCAAACCCAACAGCGACACCGGCGCGCAAGTGATCATTCATGGTCGCGCCGTCACGACGATGAACGCGGTCGCGTATCACGACTACAAAGCCATCGCCATGCAAGCGGTGCTCGCTTCCCATGAACGGCTGAGCGCGGCGTATCCGGTGGTCATGGTCGAAGGCGCAGGCTCGCCGGCCGAGATCAATCTGCGTGCCGGCGACATCGCCAACATGGGTTTCGCCGAGGCGGTGGATTGCCCGGTACTGCTGATCGCCGACATCAATCGCGGCGGCGTTTTCGCCCATCTGGTGGGCACGCTGGAGTTGCTTTCTCCCTCCGAGCAGGCGCGGATCAAAGGCTTCATCATCAACCGTTTTCGCGGCGACATTGCCTTGCTGCAACCGGGCCTCGACTGGCTGGAAGCGCGCACCGGCAAACCGGTGATCGGCGTGCTGCCGTATGTGATGGACCTGCATCTGGAGGCCGAGGACGGTATCGATCAGCGCCAGACCGACAAGGCCGATCAGGTGCTGAAGGTCGTTGTGCCGGTGTTGCCGCGCATCAGCAACCACACCGATTTCGATCCGCTGCGCCTGCATCCGCAAGTGGACCTGCAATTCATCGGCCCCGGCCAGGCGATTCCACCCGCTGACCTGATCATTCTTCCCGGCTCGAAAAGCGTACGCAGCGACCTCGCGTATTTGCGCGCCAATGGCTGGGACACCGCCATCGCACGGCATTTGCGCTATGGCGGAAAGGTGTTGGGGATTTGCGGCGGCCTGCAAATGCTCGGTGAGCAGGTGCACGACCCGTTGGGCCTTGAAGGTGCGCCGGGCTCCAGCGCTGGTCTGGGTTTGCTGGCGTTCGAAACGCAGCTCGAAGAAGAGAAGCAACTGCGCAATGTGCGCGGGCGCCTGGCGCTGGAGAATGCTGAAGTCAGCGGCTATGAAATTCACGCCGGCGTGACTACCGGAGCGGCGCTGGAAAACGCCGCCGTGCAGTTGGACGACGGTCGTTGCGACGGCGCGCAAAGTGGCGACGGGCAGATTTTCGGCACTTATCTGCATGGCCTGTTCGAATCGCCAGCGGCGTGCAGTGCGCTGTTGCGGTGGGCGGGTTTGCAGGATGTGCAGGACGTGGATTACCACGGGTTGCGCGAGCGTGATATCGAGCGGTTGGCGGATCTGGTGGAGAAGCATCTGGATACCCGGTTGTTGCGTGAGCTCTGCGGGATTTGAGGCGACTGTACCGGCCCCTTCGCGGGCAAGCCCGCTCCCACAGGTTTTGTGGGTGTACAAAAAACCTGTGAACTACTGCGATCCTTGTGGGAGCGGGCTTGCCCGCGAAGGGGCCGGCACAGTCACCGCACATTTTAGGAAATGAACCATGCTGCAACTGATCCTCGGCGGCGCCCGCTCCGGCAAAAGTCGTCTGGCCGAAAAACTGGCAATAGACAGCCGACTCCAGGTGACCTACATCGCCACCAGCCAACCCCTGGACGGTGAAATGAACGAACGGGTCGCCCATCACCGCGCTCGTCGTCCGGCTGAATGGGCGTTGATCGAAGAGCCCGTTGAACTCGCCCGCGTCCTGCGTGAAACGGCCCGCGTCGATCGCTGCGTGCTGGTGGATTGCCTGACCCTGTGGATGACCAATCTGCTGATGCTCGATAACACCGAGCGACTGACTGCCGAGCGCGAAGCCTTGCTGGACGGCCTGGCGGAATTGCCGGGCGAAATCATTTTTGTCAGCAACGAGACCGGAATGGGTGTCGTGCCGCTGGGCGAATTGACTCGCCGCTATGTCGATGAAGCCGGTTGGCTGCATCAAGCCTTGGCCGAGCGCTGTCAGCGAGTCGTCCTGACCGTCGCCGGCCTGCCCCTGACTTTGAAAGGAACTGCGTTATGACTCAATCCTGGTGGCTGAACCCGTGCAAGCCAGTTGACGCTCAAGCCGTCGAACAGGCTCAAGCCCGGCAACAACAGTTGACCAAACCCGCCGGTTCCCTTGGGCGGCTCGAGTCGGTGGCGGTGCAATTGGCCGGGTTGCAGGGGCAGGTGAAGCCGAGCCTGGATCAGCTGTGGATCGCGATTTTTGCCGGTGACCATGGCATCGTCGCCGAAGGCGTGTCGGCGTTTCCCCAGGAAGTCACCGGGCAGATGCTGCATAACTTCGTCAACGGTGGCGCGGCGATCAGTGTGCTCGCACGTCAGCTCGGCGCTTCTCTCGAAGTGGTCGACCTCGGCACGGTAACGCCGTCGTTGAACCTGCCAGGCGTGCGGCACTTGAACATCGGCGCGGGCACGGCGAATTTTGTTGAAGGCGCAGCCATGACTCAAGCGCAGGGTGAACTTGCCCTGCACGCCGGTCGTGACAGTGTGCAGCGTGCGATCGCCGCCGGTGCGCAGTTGTTCATCGGTGGCGAAATGGGCATCGGCAACACCACGGCAGCCAGTGCGTTGGCCTGTGCGTTGCTGGATTGCCCGGTGGTGCACTTGACCGGACCGGGCACTGGCCTGAACGCGGCGGGTGTCAGCCATAAAGCCCAGGTCATCGAACGCGCTTTGGCCTTGCACAGCGCTCAGCGTGGCGACGCATTGCAAACCTTGTTCAACCTTGGCGGTTTCGAAATCGCAGCGTTGGTCGGCGCGTATCTGGCGTGTGCCCAGGAAGGCATCGCGGTGCTGGTGGACGGATTCATTTGCAGCGTCGCCGCGTTGGTGGCGGTGCGCTTGAATCCTGACTGCCGCCCGTGGCTGCTGTTCGGTCATCGCGGTGCCGAGCCGGGTCATCGCCATGTGCTGGAAACCTTGAATGCCGAACCCTTGCTCGACCTCGGCCTGCGTCTGGGCGAGGGCAGCGGTGCGGCGCTGGCTGTGCCGCTGTTGCGCCTGGCGTGCGACCTTCACGGGCAAATGGCGACGTTCGCCGAAGCGGCCGTGGCGGATCGTCCGGCATGACTTTGCGCCTGGACCTGTTGCGCCACGGCGAAACCGAACTCGGCGGCGGCCTGCGCGGCAGCCTCGACGATGCATTGACCGAAACAGGCTGGGCGCAGATGCGCGCGGCGGTGGTCGAGCAGGGGCCTTGGGATCGCCTGGTCAGTTCGCCGTTGCAACGCTGTGCGCGGTTCGCGGAAGAGCTCGGGGTGAAGCTGGGCTTGCCGGTGCAGCTGGACAAGGACCTGCAGGAACTGCATTTCGGCGCGTGGGAAGGGCAGAGCGCGGCGGCGTTGATGGAAACCGATGCCGAAGCGCTGGGCCTGTTCTGGGCCGACCCTTATTCGTTTACGCCACCTCAAGGGGAGCGGGTCGAGGATTTTTCGACGCGGGTAGTGGCGGCCGTTGCTCGGTTGCACGCGGCCTATGCGGGCGAACGTGTTTTGTTGATCAGCCATGGCGGCGTCATGCGTTTGTTGCTGGCGCAGGCGCGGGGCTTGCCACGTGAGCAGTTGCTTAACGTTGAAGTCGGCCATGGTGCGCTGTTTTCGCTGTCGGTTGAATCCGGTGTTTTGTTAAGGGAAGCGATCTGACCATGTTGCCGTTCTGGATCGCCCTGCAATTTTTGAGCAGTCTGCCGATTCGTCTGCCGGGCATGCCGGCTCCGCAGGAGTTGGGGCGTTCGCTGCTGTTTTATCCGTTGGTAGGGCTGCTGTTTGGCGCGATTTTGTGGGCGCTGAACTGGCTGCTGCTCGGCACGCCGTTGTTACTGCACGCGGCGTTGTTGCTGACGGTTTGGGTGTTGCTCAGCGGAGCGTTGCACCTTGACGGGCTGGCCGATAGCGCCGACGCATGGCTGGGTGGGTTCGGCGACCGTGAACGCACGCTGACCATCATGAAGGATCCACGCAGCGGTCCGACCGCGGTGGTGACGCTGGTGCTGGTGTTGCTGCTGAAGTTCGCCGCAGTGCTGGCATTGATCGAGCAGCAGCACAGCGTTTTTCTGATCATCGTTCCGTTGATTGGCCGCGCCGCGTTGTTGGGGTTGTTCCTGACTACGCCGTATGTGCGGGCAGGTGGTTTGGGGCAGGCGCTGGCGGATCATCTTCCGCGATTGGCGGGCAAGTGGGTGCTGGCGGTCAGTGCGTTGATGTGTGTTCTGATTGCAGGCTTCAGCGGTGCCTTGGCTGTGGGGCTCGCGGTGTTGGTGTTTGTCTGGTTGCGGCAGGTGATGCTGCGGCGATTGGGCGGGACGACCGGCGATACGGCGGGGGCGTTGCTGGAATTGCTGGAGGTTGCGGTGCTGGTGGGTATTGCTTTGTTTTTGTAGGAGCAAGGCTTGCCCGCGAAGGCCACACCGCTGTCTCGCAGGTAAACCGGGTAATCGTTCTTCGCGGGCAAGTCGGATCGCCGCACCGCTCGCTCCTGCAGGTAACATGTCTTTAAAAATTTGCTTTCATTTAACCGCGGGTATATACACGCACCATGCTCGACTCCCAATGTTTATGCATCAACCTGCGTCGCGCCGCCCGTGGCGTCAGCAGGCATTACGACGGCGCTCTCGACGGCTTCGGAATCAACGTTGCCCAGTATTCTTTGCTGTGTAATCTGCAGCGTCTGAATCAACCGAGTATTTCCGTCCTGGCGGAAGCCATGGGCCTGGACCGCAGCACCCTCGGTCGCAATCTGCGAGTGCTGGAGGGCGAAGGCCTGGTCAGGCTGGTCGAGGGCGAAGACATGCGCAATCGCATCGTCAGGCTGACCGAGGCCGGTGCTGAACGCCTGTCAGCGGCCTTGCCAGCCTGGGAGGCGGCGCAGCAGCGACTGGTTGATCGACTGGGTGCCGAAAAACGCGAAATCTTGCTGAAGCTGTTGGACGAACTGGCCTGACGCCGGTTTTTCCGACCTCAAGCGGGTATATACCCGCTACCGGAGAATAAGAATGACATCGATGTGGCGTACTTGCGGTTGGGTGTTGGTGGGGAGTGCGCTGATCCTTGCGTTGTCTCTGGGCGTGCGACACGGCTTCGGGCTGTTCCTGGCGCCGATGAGCGCCGAATTCGGCTGGGGGCGCGAGACATTTGCCTTTGCCATCGCCTTGCAGAACCTGATCTGGGGGCTGGCGCAACCCTTTACCGGTGCACTGGCGGACCGCTTCGGTGCGGCGAAAGTGGTGCTGGTCGGTGGTGTGCTCTACGCATTGGGCCTGGTGTTCATGGGCCTGTCGGACTCGGCCGTGACCCTGTCGCTGAGCGCCGGATTGTTGATCGGTCTCGGTCTGTCGGGCACCTCGTTCTCGGTGATCCTTGGCGTGGTCGGCCGCGCGGTGCCAGCGGAGAAACGCAGCATGGGCATGGGCATTGCCAGTGCCGCCGGTTCCTTCGGCCAGTTCGCCATGTTGCCCGGTACGCTGGGGTTGATCGGCTGGCTCGGCTGGTCAGCGGCCTTGCTGGTGCTGGGCTTGCTGGTGGCGTTGATCGTGCCGTTGGTGAGCATGCTCAAGGACAATCCGTTGCCGGTCCTCGGTCATGAGCAAACGTTGACCGAAGCGCTACGCGAAGCCTGTTCCCATTCGGGGTTCTGGCTGCTGTCGTTCGGCTTTTTTGTCTGCGGTTTCCAGGTGGTGTTCATCGGCGTGCACTTGCCGGCGTATCTGGTGGATCAGCACCTGCCGGCGACCGTCGGGACCACGGTGTTGGCACTGATCGGCTTGTTCAACATCTTCGGCACTTACACGGCAGGCTGGCTCGGCGGACGGATGTCCAAGCCGCGCTTGCTCACCGGTCTGTATTTGCTGCGGGCCGTGGTGATTGCGCTGTTTCTGTGGGCGCCGGTCACGACGACTACGGCTTACCTGTTTGGCATGGCCATGGGTTTCCTGTGGCTGTCGACGGTGCCGTTGACCAACGGCACCGTGGCGACCTTGTTTGGCGTGCGAAATCTGTCCATGCTCGGTGGGATCGTTTTCCTGTTCCACCAGCTCGGATCATTCCTTGGCGGCTGGTTGGGCGGGGTGGTGTATGACCGGACCGGGAGCTATGACTTGATCTGGCAGGTAGCGATTCTCTTGAGTCTGTTGGCGGCTGCCCTGAACTGGCCGGTGCGTGAGCGGCCGGTGGCGCGCCTGCAAACCCGGATGAGTGCGGCATGAACAGCCTTTGGCCGCGGATCGCCGTGGCAGCGGGCGGCGTATTGCTGCTGGCCCTGGCGTGGTGGGGCTGGCATCAGGGCGGGCTGGCGTTGATGCAATTGGGCATGGGCGCTTGCTAGCACGATGTGAGGGCGAGTAAGTTCGTTTCAGACGACTTCTCAAGGAGGCATGGACATGCTGATACGCTGGCTTGCCGTTCCCGCGTTACTGGTGGCGTTTACCGGATTGTCACAAGCCTCCGAGTGCCCGGAGCTTTTGCAGGGTTCGTTGCCCAAGCTGCGCGCCAAGGAAACGATCGACCTGTGCCAGCGCTTCGCCGGGAAACCGCTGGTGGTGGTCAATACCGCGAGCTTCTGCGGTTTCGCCCCGCAGTTCAAAAGCCTTGAAGCGCTGAATCAGCGTTACAAGGGGCAGGGGCTGGAGGTGATTGGTGTGCCTTCCAACGACTTCAAGCAGGAGTCCAAGGATGGCGAGGAAACCGCCAAGGTTTGCTACGTGGACTACGGCGTGACCTTCACCATGACCGAGCCGCAGAAAGTCCGCGGTGATGACGCGACTCACCTGTTCGAGGTGCTCGCTGCGCAGAGCGATGAGCCGAAGTGGAATTTCTATAAATACGTGGTCGATCGCAAGGGCAAAGTGATCGCCAATTTTTCCAGCCTGACCACGCCTGATGATCCCGAGTTTATCGAGGCGGTGGAAAAAGCACTGGCCTCGCAACCCTGATCGACATCCACTAAAAAGCCCCGCCTCTGTACAAGAGAGCGGGGCTTTTTTTGATTCAAGTGGCGAGTGGTTCAGGCTCGCCGTGAATCATCAGAAGCGGTAGGTTGCGCCGACACCGAAACCGTTTGCCGAGTTTTCATACTTGGCGGTGTAGTTCTGGTTGCGAGCGTTGGTCTCGTTGATCTTGACCGACTCTTCCATCAGGTACGAATACGCGACGTCGATGGTCAGGTCTTCGGTCGGGCTCCAGCCGGCGCCCAGGCTGAAAATCTTGCGATCGCCAGTCGGAATGCGTGGGGAACGGTTCTCGTTGTTGGTCGGTGCCTGATCGACGGAGAAGCCGGTACGCAGGACCCATTGCTTGTTGACCTGATACGAAGCACCGATGGCGTGAGCCCAGGTGTCATGCCAGTTCTGTTCTTCGGTGATGGTACCGAACTGGGGACGCAGGGCCGCTGGGACGCCTTCGTTCTCGACGGTGATCTCTTTCAGGCGGCTCCAGCGAGTCCAGGTGCTGCCTGCGTAGAGAGTCCACTGGTCGTCCAGCTGATGAGTGACCGAGAAGTCGACCGACTCAGGCGTGGTGATGTCCAGCGACGCGTCGTACTTCTGGCTCGGGTTCTGACCCTGCAGCGCGAAGAGTTGGTAGTCGACCTTGGTGTTGCCATCGAGCTTGTATTTCACTTTCGAGTGGTAGGTCAGGCCGACGCGAGTGCTATCGGTGGCTTGAACCAGGATACCGAAGTTGTAGCCAAGCGCGGTGTCGTCACCCTCGATCTTGACTTTGCCGTCTGGACGGAGCTGCGTTGCCGACAGGTTCGATTCCAGGGTGCCGTCGATACGGTTGATGGTCGGACCGAAACCGATCGACACCTTGTCGTTGAAGGCATAGCTGACGGTTGGCTGCACGGTGACGATTTTGACTTCACTCTTGCTGCCGAAATAACGGCCGGCAAAGTTGCTCTCGTAGTCGGTCACCAGGCCGAACGGTGCGTATACACCGATACCGAATGCCCAATGGTCATCGATTGGCTTGACGTAGTAACCCATAGGGACGCCCATGAAAGGGACCATGTCACCTTTGTTGGTACCACCATTAGGGCGGGAGCTGGCATCACTGATGTCAGCATGGGCGTCGATGAATGCAACACCACCGGTCACTTGTTCGCGCTTGAGGCGAGCCATACCGGCAGGGTTGCCAAAAACAGTGGATGCGTCGTCGGCAGAAGAAGATCGCCCGGCAAAACCTGTCCCCATACCGCTGATGCTTTGTTCGTTGAGGGCAAAGCCACTTGCGAATATTTGGGTGGATGCCACGGCAACGGCAAGGCTAAGGGTGGTTTTGAGCATTACTTTTTTCATTATTAGAACTCCTGGTGATCACCGGGGCGAAAATTACCAACATTTTCGTCCCAGCGCCATAGGCTGTATGCCTTGATTTAGAGCGGTTTTGTAGGACAATCCGACCAAATCGCGGCGTGTTGCGCGATCTTCGGAAAGGGGGGATCAGCAGGCGACCAGGTTCAGCGGTGAAACACAGGTTTGCCACGCGTAGGTGAAGTCTCTCAGGCGTCCTTGAGGCTGGAAGGTCTGGCGCCAGATGCGGGCCATTCCCAGCAAGTCGTCTGCTTCGGGGAGCGGAGTGTTCTGTTCTTCGACCAGCAGCCAGGCGATGGCTGTGGCGTAACGCAGGTTGACGGTCAGTTCGAGGTGCGGGCCACTCAGGAAAGCATGTTGGCTGGCCAGGCCTCGGACCAGGCTGGCGCGTTCCGGATCAAGTGCCAGGTAATGGTCCCAGAGTGCCTGGTGGCGGGGTTCGGCGATTCGGTACAGGCCGTGTCCACGGCGGTCGTGCAGGGCGGAACCGAGGGCTGACTGACTGGCGGCGATGCCCAGCAGCAGGGATTCGGCGGTTGCGCTATGGCGCCCAAGGTAAATCAATGTCGGGCGTATCACATAGCGGCACAGTTCGCTGGCAGCGATACCCATAAAACCCTCGAACGAGAAGTGGTCGGCGAGTCCTGAAGGTAGCGTTGGCAGCGGGTGGATCGAATCAGGCTCGCCGGAAGCGGCTCAGGCCGCTTGAGTTGAAGTGTAGTGTCATATTCGCGCTGTAAAGGACTGTTTTTAAAATATTTCTGGCAGCGAGTTATAACCGTTATATCGGTTAGTGCTTACGCGGAGGGCGCGAAACGGGCGTGAAAAGAGAAATATCGGGCAATAAAAAGCCCCGCTTTTCAAGCGAGGCTTTTGAGGTTTCAGCTTTCCGGCGTATCAGGCAACCAGTGCCTGACGGGTACGCTCGATCACGGCCTGCAGCGGCTCGGCGCTGGAGTATTGATCGGGGTACAGGCGTTCGCTGTGACGAGCGATGCCGTGTTCGTTGACCAGTGTGAAGCTGAAGCAGCCTTTGCGAGCGGCCATGATCAGGCAGTTCATTGGTGCAAAAGCGTTGGTTAGGGTGCGGATGGCATCCTGGGTGTGGATTTGAGTAGTCATTAATGGGTGTTCCTACAAGCGACACGGATAAGAACCGTGCAAAGTTAAAACGTTCCAGTGACGACGACCACCATTGGTCGAACGAAGAACCCGACTGGAACAAAGCAGCCAGTTTGAAGCGCTGATTAAATTGGCGCGCTTGGGCTGGCAGGTAGGTACTTAGGAGGGCAGGCAACACATCAAGGGCAAAGGTTCTGGGCCCCAGGTGAAGATCCTGATCAATTTGCAGGCTGGTTCGGTCAGAGTAAGTGAGCTTCGCAACACCCTTTGCTTTCGATTCAAAGGCAGTGTTGACGCAAGGTTTACCTGGAAACCATCGAGGTGGTCGAGCCCGCTTGTTCGGTTGAAGCTTCCTGTGGGAAGGCAGACCGGGGGGATTGTTCGACCAGAATTGACTTTCAGCTTGGTACTAACGCCGCGGATACTAACGGATTGAATTGCAGAAGGGAAGTGTGTTAGCCAAAAACATCTTCCAGATACCGCCGCGCCGTAGTGCATTGGCGGCCTTGAGCGCCTGCCTCGCCCTGCAATAGCTCAAAATCCGACGGTCGGTCTGCTACGTTCATCGGGTCGGACTCAGCCTGGACCAAGGGTTTGCCGGGGTTTATCCCCAGGTCGGGTAACAAAATGCGCCGAAAAAGCGCATCGATATAACTGCCTCGAAGGTACTTGTGCACATAAGTTGCGCGAGTTGTCACCCCACTGTCATCTTGCCCTCAAGCAGAGTGGGTGCCTGTATCCAAAATTTAAGTCAATGAAAAACATCGCTTTTTTTTACTGGTGAAAAAATCGTCAGTTTGACTGCGAGCCCCATTCCACAGGGGTTTGCGAGAGTTCAAGGGCGGTTGTCCACTGAGTTATCCACAGCTTCTGTGGATTGTCCCGAGCGCTTGCTCTAGGACGGGCGTGCCGGGTTTTTTAGGCTTTACCTGTAAGAAAAAAAGAGTAGAGTGGCGCGCCTTCCGATCTGCCCCACAGTGCTTTATGAAGTTTCGCTCAGTATCAGATTCTGTAACCTCTATTCCTCCCCGTGTTACCCCGCCCAAGCGCTTTTCCATGCGTGTGGCCGAGTGGCTGCTGGACAGCCCGCGCCTGGGTGAAAACACCAACGTCAAACACTTCGCCGGGCGTTTGCTCAAGCAACCGGCCCGGGAAGGCGTCGTGGCCGCACAAAGCCGTCTGGGCCAGTTGATGTGCCGCGAATGCGGGAACGCCCGGGATCGCCGTATCGGCCAGGACCTTTTGCGTCAGGCCGCGCGGGCGGGGGATCGACGCGCCCAACAGGAACTGGGTCTGATCGAAGACTGAGCTGTCCAAGACCTGACACCTTGGTTAACCTTCAAGCTTTATCGAATGGGCAGGAATGGCGATGGCGATGGACTTGACCAGCATATTGCTCGGGCTGGCGGGGGCTGCACTGCCGTTGTTGGCATTGGCCTGGCAACTGCAGCGCCGGGCGAGCGCCTCGCAGTCGGACGTTGCGCTGCTGGAAGAGCGTCTGGCCATGGCCCACCTGGCCCAGGATGGATTGAACGCCCAACTCGAAACCTGCCGCGACGAGATCGCCGATCTGGGACAGGCCAACGCCGCCAAACAGGCAGACCTGGCCGCGATGCGCCGTGAAATCGAACTGCTGCAGATCGAACGCGATGACGCCCGCGATGCGTCCCACGCCTGGAATATCGAACGCGCCGGCAAAGAGGCTGAGTTGCGGCGCCTGGACGCTCAGGCCGCTTCCCTCAACGCAGAGCTGCGCGAACAACAGGAAAGCCATCAGCAACGCCTCAACGACCTGCAAGGCTCACGGGACGAATTGCGTGCCCAGTTCGCTGAACTGGCGGGCAAGATCTTCGACGAGCGCGAGCAGCGTTTTGCCGAAACCAGTCAGCAACGTCTGGGCCAGTTGCTCGATCCTTTGAAGGAACGCATCCAGTCGTTTGAAAAGCGCGTCGAGGAAAGTTATCAAGCGGAGGCGCGCGAGCGCTTCTCGCTGGCCAAGGAGCTGGAGCGTCTGCAACAGCTGAACCTGCGCCTGAGCGACGAAGCCACCAATCTGACCCGTGCCTTGAAAGGCCAGAAAACCCAGGGCAACTGGGGTGAGCTGATTCTTGAGCGGGTGCTTGAACACGCCGGCCTCGAGAAGGGCCGCGAGTACCAGACCCAGGTCAACCTCAAAGGTCCGGACGGTGAGCGGTTCCAGCCAGACGTGATCATCTATCTGCCGGGCGACAAGCAGGTGGTGGTCGACTCCAAGGTCAGCCTGACGGCTTATCAGCAATACGTCGCGGCGGAAGACGACGCCATCGGCCAGATCGCCATCAAGCAGCACGTACTGTCGCTACGTACTCATGTCAAAGGCCTGGCCGGCAAGGATTACAAGCGCCTCGACGGTTTGCACAGCCTGGATTTCGTGTTGCTGTTCGTGCCTATCGAAGCGGCATTTTCCGCGGCGTTGCAGGCGGAGCCGAGCCTGTTCCAGGAGGCATTCGACCGCAACATCGTGATCGTCAGCCCGACCACGTTGCTGGCCACCCTGCGTGTCATCGACAGCCTGTGGAAGCAGGAGCGCCAGAGTCAGAACGCCCGGGAAATCGCCGAGCGGGCAGGGTGGCTGTACGACAAGTTCGTGCTGTTCATCCAGGATCTGGATGAAGTCGGCAACCGCCTGCAGCAGCTGGACAAGGCCTACAGTTCTGCGCGCAACAAGCTGACAGAGGGCCGCGGCAATCTGGTCAGTCGCAGCGAACAGCTCAAGTTGCTCGGCGCGCGGGCGAGCAAGAGCTTGCCGGCGGACTTGCTGGAGCGGGCGATGACCGATGTCGACGGGTTGGCCGAGTTGCCCGAATAAATCTTTGGTTTTCGCTGACCTGTGGCGAGGGAGCTTGCTCCCGCTGGGCTGCGCCGCACCGTTTTTCACAGGTTTTGGGGGCGCTCGAGGGCGCGCTACAACGGCAAATGCCGACTCAACAACGCCCGCAATGCCGCCGGTTTCACCGGCTTCGCCAGGTAATCCAGCCCGGCCGCATGCACCCGGGCTACCGTTTCCGGGTGTCCATCGGCGCTGATCACCACGCCCGGCACCGGCTCGCCCAGGCGGGTTCGTAACCAGGCCATCAAGTCCGTGCCGGTCTCGCCATCGTCCAGGTGATAATCCACCAGTGCGAGTTGCGGGCGAATGCCATTGCTCAGCAGCGCCGCGCATTCGTCGCGATTGCGCGCCGTCCAGACCTGACAACCCCAGCGGGTCAGCAGGCTGTTCATGCCAATCAGGATGCTGTCTTCGTTGTCGATGCACAGCACCTGCGCGCCGCTCAGGAGTTTGCCGTTGAGCTCGGTGACGTTGGCCGGCGCCGCGATTTGCGCCTTGGCTATCGGCACGCTGACGCTGAACACACTGCCGCGACCCGGCCAGGAGCGCACCTGCAAGGTGTGGCCCAGAACGCGACATAATCCGTCCGCAATCGCCAGGCCCAGTCCCAGGCCTTTCTCGGCGCGGGTCTGGTGGCTATCCAGGCGTTTGAATTCTTCGAAAATCACTTTCAGTTTGTCCTGCGCAATCCCCGGCCCACGGTCCCAGACCTCCAGGCACAGTTCCCCCTTGTGCCGACGAACCCCCAGCAGCACCGGCCCCTTGGCATAACGGAAGGCATTGGTCAGGAAATTCTGCAGGATTCGTCGCAACAGCTTGATGTCGCTGTCGACTCGCAACGTACTGCCTCGAACCCTGAATTTGAGCCCTTGGTCCCGGGCCAGCGCCTTGAATTCTGCGCCGAGAATATCGAACAGTTCATTGAGCACGAACGGCTTCGGATCCGGGTTGATCTTGCCGTTTTCCAGGCGGGAAATGTCCAGCAGATCGCTGATCAGGTCCTCGGCCGAGCGCAACGACGTATCCAGGTGATGGACTAGTTTCTGCGCTTCGCTGGACAAGCCGTCGTCCTGATGGGACAGGGCCGCAGAAAACAGGCGCGCGGCGTTCAGCGGTTGCATCAGGTCGTGGCTGACCGCCGCGAGGAAACGGGTTTTCGACTGGTTGGCCGACTCGGCGGTGCCCTTGGCTTCGGTCAGGGCGACGTTGAGTTGCGACAGCTCGTGGGTGCGCTCGGTGACCCGTCGTTCCAAGCCTTCGTTGGCTTCGGTCAGCGCCTGCTCGGCTTCACGGAACGCGGTGATGTCGGTGAAACTCATGACGAAACCGCCGCCCGGCATCGGGTTGCCGATCAGCTCGATCACACGGCCGTTGGGGAACAGTCGCTCAGAGGTGTGGGCGCGACCCTGACGCATCCAGTGCAAACGGCGGGCGACGTGCACTTCGGCTTCGCCTGGACCGCACAGACCGCGTTCGGCGTTGTAGCGAATGATGTCGGCAATCGGCCGGCCTACGCTGATCAAACCGTCCGGGTAGTTGAACAGCTCCAGATAACGCCGGTTCCACGCCACCAGTCGCAGCGACTGGTCGACCACGCTGATGCCCTGCGTGATGTTCTCGATCGCGCCTTGCAGCAGCGCGCGATTGAACTGCAGCACTTCCGAGGCTTCGTCGGCGATTCGGACGACGTCCTCGAGCTGCATTTCCCGACCTTCGATGGCGGCTTTTACTACCGCACGCGTCGAAGAAGCCCCCAACACACCGGCCAGCAAACGCTCGGTGTGGGCGATCCATTCACCGTCAGCGTTCTGGTTCGGGTTGAAGCCTTTGCCCTGGCGGTAGGCGAAACGGATAAAACTCTGACGGGCACGTTCTTCACCGACAAACCGCGCGGCCAGTTGCAGCAGATCCTCGATGTGCACCGCCAGCATCGAACGGGCGCTGGGGCGGGCACTGATTTCCTGGCCGATGAAACGGCCGGCCTGCCAGTGTTCCGAAACCCGTGTGCGCGACAGCACCGACACCCAGGCGAACAAGGTGAAGTTGCCGGCCAGCGACAGCACCACACCTTGGGTCAGCGGGGTGATCGGCAGGTTCAGCGGATTGCTGTGCAGCCACGCCAGACCGGGAAAACTGCTCAATGATAAGCCGAGACTGTGGGCAGCAATCGGCAGGATCAGCGTGTAAAACCACAGGAATGTGCCGGCGGCGAGGCCGGCGAACACGCCGCGGCGGTTGGCCTGTTTCCAGTACAGCGCGCCGAGCATGGCCGGTGCCAGTTGGGTCACGGCGGCGAAGGCGATCTGGCCGATGGTCGCCAGGCTCGCGGTGGACCCCAGCAGGCGATAGCTGACATACGCCAGCAGCAAAATCACCACGATGCTGACGCGGCGCACCGAGAGCATCCACTGGCGGAACACTTCGAACGGCCGCTCGGCGTTATTGCGGCGCAACAGCCACGGCAGCAGCATGTCGTTGGAGACCATGGTCGACAGCGCCACGCTGGCCACAATCACCATGCCGGTCGCCGCCGAGGCGCCGCCGATAAAGGCCAGCATCGCCAGCGCGGGGTGGGCTTGCGCCAGTGGCAGGCTGATGACAAACGAGTCCGGCAACACCGAGCTGGGCAGCAGCATCTGACCGGCCAAGGCGATCGGCACGACGAACAAGGCCGCCAACGCCAGGTACGCCGGGAATACCCATTTGGCCAGGCGCAAATCCTGTGGGTCGATGTTCTCCACCACGGTCACGTGAAACTGACGGGGCAGGCAGATGATCGCCATCATCGCCACACCGGTCTGCACCACCATCGACGGCCAGTTGATGGTTTCCTTCCAATACTCTTCGAGGCGCGGGGCGAGCATCGCCTGATTGAACAGGTCGTCGAAACCGTCGTACAGGCCATACGTCACGAACGCGCCGACCGCAAGAAACGCGAACAGCTTGACCAGCGACTCGAACGCAATCGCCAGCACCATGCCGCGGTGGTGTTCGGTGGCATCGAGGTTGCGGGTACCGAACACGATGGTAAACAACGCGAGCACCAGCGACACGATCAACGCCGTGTCCTGGGCGCGAGTGCCCATGGCGTCGGCACCGGCACCAATCAGCAGGTTTACCCCGAGCACGATGCCTTTGAGCTGCAACGCGATGTAGGGCAGCACGCCGACCAGACAGATCAGCGCCACGACAATCGCCAGCGACTGGGATTTGCCGTAACGGGCAGCGATGAAGTCGGCAATGGAGGTGATGTTCTCCTGCTTGCTGATCATCACCATTTTTTGCAGGACCCACGGTGCGCAGACCAGCAGCAGGATCGGCCCGAGGTAGATCGGCAGGAACGACCAGAGTTGTTCGGCGGCCTGGCCGACGGCGCCGAAGAACGTCCAGCTGGTGCAATAGACCGCCAGCGACAGGCTGTACACCCAGGCGCGCACCCGCGGCGGCAACGGCGCACTGCGGCGGTCACCGTAGAAAGCGATGGCGAACATGATGGCCATATAGGCCAGGGCGACGGCGGCGATCAGCCCGCTGGACAGCGACATGGGAACTCCAGACAAAAGACACCCGGGACTCCCGCCCGGACAGACAGTCTCGCACGACCGTCTGCGTTAGTCAGTGTCGACCAAGGTCGTGGCGTGGCGGGGTGTCGCACGGCGGCGTGTCAGGCAGATTTTTGCTGTATTCGCTGGCCTCTTCGCGGGCAAGCCACGCTCCCACAGGTTCTGTGTCGTAATACAAAACCTGTAGGAGCGAGGCTTGCCCGCGAAGGCGTCATGACTGACTCAACGCAATCTCGATCAACCGATGCAATTCCTCAACCTCCAACGGTGCCGCCGAAAACAGAATGCGAAACACCGAAGGCGCCGCGACCAGATTGATCAGTCGATCGACACTCGGTCTCGGCTCATCAGGATAGCGATCCAGAATCGTCTGCAATTGCCCGCCAATGAGGGCCGCGCAAAAGCCTGGCGTCGGGCTCGATTGCACATCGCGCAGCATGTTGCGCCCCGGTTCGGAACTCATTTCGTCCAGATACTGCTCCGCCCACGCTCGCACATCTCCGCGCAGGCTGCCGGTGTTGGCTGGCTCGCTGTCGGGCCGCATGCGTGCGAGGGCGACATCCGCCAGTAACGCCGACAGATCGCCCCAGCGCCGGTAAATGGTCGACGGCGTAACCCCGGCGCGCGCAGCGATTTGCGGGACGGTCACGGTGGAGCGGTCCTGCTCTTCCAGGAGCGCGCGGACCGCCGAATGAATCGACTCTTGCACCCGGGCGCTGCGTCCACCCGGGCGTAAACCTTCTTTAATAGCCATGGATCGGACCTTAACACAAAGAATTTGCTTTAAGCGCTAGCGAGTAGCACACTCCGCAAAAGCGAAAAATTAGCTTTTGCGGAGTGTGCACATGTCGAATTCAGCTTCCAAGCGTTCAAGCCTGTGGTTTCTGGCGATCACTTTACTCAGTTTTCTCGCCGCTTCCACGGCGCCGACGCCGTTGTATCACTTGTATCAGGAGCAACTGCAATTCTCGGCAGCGACCCTGACCGTGATTTTTGGTGTGTACGCCATCAGTTTGCTGGCGGCGCTGCTGACGGTCGGTTCGCTTTCGGATCATCTGGGGCGCAAGCCGGTTATTTTCACGGCCGTCATACTGAACCTGCTGGCGATGCTGCTGTTTATCAATGCTGACAGTGTGGCGTGGCTGATCAGTGCACGGGTGCTTCAGGGGTTTGCCACCGGGATGGCCACCGCCGTATTGAGTGCTGCGCTGCTGGACACCGATCGCCAGCAGGGGCCGCTGGTCAACAGCGTTGCACCGCTGCTCGGCATGGCGATTGGCGGCATGGGCTGCGGCTTGCTGGCCGAGTTTGCGCCGCTGCCGTTGCAGTTGACCTATTGGGTGTTGCTCGCGCTGTTTTTGATGCAGGCGCTGTACGTCTGGCGGCTGCCGGAAAGCGTCAGTCCGCAACCGGGCGCATGGGCCTCGTTGCGTCCGACCCTGCATGTGCCGATCCAGGCACGGGCCACCTTGTGGCGGGTGTTGCCGCTGAATATCTCGACCTGGGCGCTCGGCGGTTTTTTTGCCTCGCTCGCCCCCTCGCTGTTACGCACGGCCACCGGCTCAACCTCGAATCTGATGGGTGGAGTGGCAGTCGCGGCGTTGACACTGACCGGCGCGCTGACGATCTTCACCTTGCGCAATCAACCCGCCGCGAAGGCGCTGCTGTTGGGTGGCACCTTCCTGCCAACGGGCATCGTGTTGCTGTTACTGGGCGTGCACAGTGCCAGCCTGACCTTGTTTCTCCTTGGCACACTGGTGGCCGGTTGCGGATTCGGCGCCGGTTTCCTCGGAGCGGTGCGCAGCCTGGTACCACTGGCGCTGCCTCATGAGCGGGCAGGGTTGATGTCGGCGTTTTATGTGCTGAGTTACCTGGCGTTCTGTCTGCCGTCGTTGCTGGCAGGGAGCCTGGCGCGGACGTTTGGCCTGGTGACCACCACCGATGGCTATGGCGCGGTGCTGATTGTCCTGTCTGTCGGTGCGTTACTGGCGTTGCTGCGTCAACAGTCCGCGGCAGTGTGCAGCGCCAGCGGTCACCCATAAAAAAGCGGCGCCTTGCAAGGCGCCGCTCTCGTACGTGCACAGATCAGATCTGTGCGAACCCACCATCCACAAACAACTCGATCCCGTTGATGAAACTGCTGTCATCCGACGCCAGGAACACCGCCGCTTTGCCCACTTCGGACGGCGTTCCCAGGCGGCCGATCGGAACCTGGCCAGCCAGGTAATCCAGCAAGCCTTGCCGCTGATCTTCAGGGGCGAGCTCGGTCAGGCCCGGCGTGTGGATCGGGCCGGGGCTGATGACATTGACGCGAATCCTGCGGGTTTTCAAATCCAGCAACCACGAGCGGGCGAAGTTGCGCACGGCGGCTTTGCTGGCGCTATAAACGCTGAAATTTTCCGTGCCTTTGGTAGCGGTCGTGGACGCGGTGAGGATCACCGAACCGCCGTCCTTGAGCAGTGCCAGGGATTTCTGCACGGTGAACAGCAGGCCTTTGACGTTGATGCTGAAAATCCGGTCGAAGTGTTCTTCGGTGATCGCGCCAAGCGCCAGCATGTCGCCGCCGCCCGCATTGGCGAAAACGATATCCAGATAGCCGGCTTGTGCCTTGATCACTTCGAAGATCCGGTCCAGGTCCGCAAGGTTCGAGACGTCGCCCTGAATCCCGGTAACGTTGTGACCAATGGCGCTGACCGCGGCATCCAGTTCGGCCTGGCGGCGACCGGTGATGAACACCGTGGCGCCCTGATCGACGAATGCTTGCGCCGACGCGAGGCCGATGCCGGTGGTGCCGCCAGTGATCAGTGCAACCTTGCCTTTGAGAGTACTGCTCATGGTGTGAATCTCCGCTGAGTCATGTAGGAAGTTTTTGGCGATGTCGTGCGCCGTTGAACAGACTCTATGCCGGAAGATTCTGCGGAAAAATCATCAGAATCAGGTTTGTTTGTACATGGTTGTGGACAATACTCAGGATTCGTCACTTGAGTTTTTTGCCATGAATCAATTGTTGGCCATGCGCGTTTTCGCCCGCGTTGTGCAGGCCGGTTCGTTCACCAGGGCCGCCGACTCGTTGAACATGCCGAAAACCTCGGTCAGCAAACTGGTAGCCGAACTGGAAGAACACTTGGGTGCGAGGCTGTTGCAGCGCACTACCCGCCGACTCACGGTGACGGCGGACGGCATGGCCTATTACGAGCGCGCTCTGCAGTTGCTGGTGGAACTGGATGATCTGGACAACAGTTTCGCCAGCGCCCAGGGCCACCCGCGCGGCAAGATTCGCGTCGATGTCGGCGGCTCGGTAGCGACGATCCTGATTATCCCCGCGTTGCCGGATTTCTATGCCCGGTATCCGGACATTCAGATCGAGTTGGGTGTCAGTGATCGGCCGGTGGATTTGATCAGAGAGAACGTCGACTGTGTGATCCGCGGCGGGCCATTGACCGAACTCTCCATGGCTGCGCGGCCGTTGGGGCTGTCGTCGTGGACCACCTGCGCAACGCCGGGCTATCTCGAGCGATTCGGCACGCCGACCGATCCGCGCGACCTGGAGAAAAATCATCGCCTGATCAGCTATCACTCGGCCCGCAGCGGACGGGTAATGCCGGCGCGGTTCGAACGCAGCGGAGAAAAATTCGAGATCCGCGGGCAGGGCCTGTTCAGCGTCAACGAAAGCAATGCGCACTTGGCTTCCGGACTGGCCGGGCTCGGCGTCATTCACACCTTCACCTATACGGTGCAGCCGCACATCGAACGTGGGGAGCTGGTGCCGATTCTTCAGGACTGGCGGCCACCTCGTTATCCGTTTCACGTACTGTATCCGCCGAATCGACACCTGAGTAACCGAGTCCGGGTATTTATCGATTGGCTGGCGCAGCTGTTCGCCACTTTGGGTTAGCCTTGGCACCGCCCTTCATCTCGACGGACCGCCCATGAAAATCATCCGCAGCCAATCCTTCACCGCTGACCGTGCCTGGGGCGCGCTCGATATCGCCAACATGAATGGCATCACCACCCGTTTGCACTGGACCGATCAGCCCTACAAATGGCACGTCAATGACGGCGAGGAAGTGTTCGTCGTGCTTGATGGGCAGGTGCAGATGCGCTACCGCGAAGAGGGTCTGGAGCAAGAGGTGCTGTTGAGCGTAGGCGATATCTTTTACGCCTCCGTGGGCACCGAGCATGTGGCGCATCCGCTGGGTGTGGCGAGGATATTGGTGATCGAATCGGAAGGTAGCGTCTGACGGCTATATCTACGAAACAGATAACAGTTAGAGATATTACCCGTTATATCGATATTCGATTCGGATCTACCATGGACTCCACCTCAACAGAGGACAGGAGTTCGATCATGACATGCCCTAATACCGCCAGACCCGGCATCAAACCCTTCAGTCATTTGCAGCATCCGCGCGAGGTGATTCGTCAGTTCACCCCGAACTGGTTCGCCGCGACCATGGGCACCGGCGTTTTAGCGCTGGCCTTGGCGCAGCTGCCGATCGCAAACCCGGGTTTGCACGCCGTTGCCGAATCCCTCTGGTTGTTCAATATCTTTCTGTTCGCTTTATTCACGGCGCTGTACGCGGCACGTTGGGTACTGTTTTTCGATGAGGCGCGGCGAATTTTCGGCCATTCCACGGTATCGATGTTCTTCGGCACCATTCCCATGGGGCTGGCGACGATCATCAACGGTTTTCTAGTGTTCGGGCTGCCGCGCTGGGGCGAAGGTGTGATTCATGTTGCCGAAGTGCTGTGGTGGCTGGATGTGGCGATGTCGCTGGCCTGCGGTGTGCTGATTCCTTACATGATGTTCACCCGCCAGGAACACAGCATCGATCAGATGACTGCTGTTTGGCTGTTGCCGGTGGTGGCTGCGGAAGTGGCGGCTGCCAGCGGTGGCCTGTTGGCGCCGCATCTGGCCGACACCCATTCACAACTGGTGGTTCTGGTTACCAGCTATGTGCTTTGGGCATTTTCCCTGCCGGTGGCGTTCAGCATTCTGACGATCCTGTTGCTGCGCATGGCGCTGCATAAATTGCCCCACGAAAACATGGCCGCTTCGAGCTGGCTGGCGCTCGGCCCGATTGGCACCGGGGCGCTGGGCATGTTGCTGCTGGGGGCTGACGCGCCGGCGATCTTTGCCGCCAACGGTTTGCCGGGTATCGGTGACATCGCCGCCGGGCTGGGGCTGGTGGCCGGGATCACTTTGTGGGGCTTCGGTCTGTGGTGGATGCTGATCGCGTTGTTGATCACCGGCCGTTACCTGCGCGCCGGTATCCCCTTCAACCTCGGCTGGTGGGGGTTCACCTTTCCGCTGGGCGTCTATTCTCTGGCAACGTTGAAACTGGCCAGCACCTTGAACCTGACGTTTTTCAGTGCCTTTGGCTGTGTGCTGGTGGCGATGCTGGCGGTGATGTGGCTGATCGTCGCCAAACGCACGGTGCAGGGCGCATGGCGGGGCGAGTTGTTTGTCTCGCCGTGCATTGCAGGATTAAACAAATAACCTGCAAAGATTAGGTAAGGTGTGGCCTGGATCGACGATCGACATTCCAACAATAGTATCCACGCCACTCTCTACCCAAATTCAGGAACACGGAAGATGAGTCACCCCTCACAGTTCAGCCTGCTTCGCACCCGGCGCTTCCTGCCGTTTTTCGTGACCCAGTCCCTCGGGGCGTTCAACGACAACGTTTTCAAGCAGTCGCTGATCCTCGCCATTCTGTACAAGTTGACCATCGAGGGTGATCGTTCGATCTGGGTCAATCTGTGCGCGCTGCTGTTTATCCTGCCGTTCTTTCTGTTTTCGGCGCTGGCCGGGCAGTTCGGCGAGAAGTTCGCCAAGGACGCGCTGATTCGCCTGATCAAGCTCGGAGAGATCGTCATCATGGCGGTCGGCGCAGTCGGATTTGTCTTCGATCACCTGTCGCTGATGCTGCTGGCGCTGTTCGCCATGGGCACCCACTCGGCGCTGTTCGGGCCGGTGAAATACTCGATCCTGCCCCAGGCCTTGCACGAAGAAGAATTGGTGGGCGGCAACGGTCTGGTGGAAATGGGCACCTTCCTGGCCATCCTCGCCGGGACCATCGGCGCCGGGATCATGATGTCGTCCGCGCATTACGCGCCCATCGTGTCCACGGCGATCATCGGCATTGCCGTGCTGGGTTATCTGGCCAGTCGCAGCATTCCCCGCGCGGCGGCCTCATCGCCGGAAATGCGCCTGAACTGGAACATCTTCAGTCAATCCTGGGCCACCTTGAAACTGGGCCTGGGGCAAACCCCGGCGGTGTCGCGCTCGATTGTCGGCAACTCATGGTTCTGGTTTGTCGGGGCGATTTACCTGACGCAAATCCCGGCCTATGCCAAGGAGTGGATGCACGGCGACGAAACCGTGGTGACGCTGATTCTCACCGTGTTCTCGGTGGGTATCGCACTGGGTTCGCTGCTCTGCGAAAAACTCTCCGGACGGAAAGTCGAGATCGGTCTGGTGCCATTCGGCTCATTCGGTCTGACGGTGTTCGGCTTGCTGCTGTGGTGGCATTCCGGTGGAATTCCCGACAGCGTCAACGGCCATGGCTGGATCGAGATTCTCGGCTTTGGTCATACCTGGCTGGTATTGATCGACATTCTCGGTCTCGGGGTTTTCGGCGGTTTCTACATTGTGCCGCTGTACGCGCTGATCCAGTCACGCACCCCGGAGAACGAGCGGGCGCGAGTGATCGCCGCCAACAACATCCTCAACGCGCTGTTCATGGTGGTCTCCGCGATTGTTTCGATCGTGTTGCTGAGCCTGGCCGAATTGTCGATCCCGCACCTGTTCCTGGTGGTGTCGCTGCTGAACATCGGCGTCAACGCCTACATCTTCAAAATCGTCCCCGAGTTCAGCATGCGCTTCATGATCTGGCTGCTCAGCCATTCCATGTACCGCGTGGAGCATCGCAATCTGGAGGCGATTCCGGATGAAGGCGCGGCGTTGCTGGTGTGCAATCACGTGTCCTTTGTCGACGCGTTGCTGATTGGCGGCGCGGTACGTCGGCCGATTCGCTTTGTGATGTATTACAAGATCTACAACCTGCCGGTGCTGAACTTCATCTTTCGCACGGCCGGGACGATTCCTATCGCGGGACGTCAGGAAGACATTCAGATCTACGAAAAAGCCTTCACGCGCATCGCTCAATACCTGAAGGACGGTGAGCTGGTGTGCATCTTCCCTGAAGGCAAATTGACCGCCGATGGCGAGATCAACGAATTCAAGGGCGGGCTGACGCGGATTCTCGAAGAGACGCCGGTGCCAGTGATTCCGTTGGCATTGCAGGGGCTGTGGGGGAGTTTCTTCAGTCGCGATCCCGACAAAGGCGTATTCCGTCGGTTGTGGTCGCGGGTGACCCTGGTGGCGGGGCCAGCGGTGGCGGTCGAGGCGGCAGAGCCCGCCAGGCTGCAAGGGTTGGTCGGGGAGTTGCGTGGCGCTGCGCGCTGATTCCTGTCGATGCGGGCCGCTACGCTTGCGAGCCCGTCGGCGAGTGTTCAGCCCGCCATCGCCAATCGGTTGCGTCCTTCACGCTTGGCCACATACAGCGCGCTGTCGGCCCGTCGCAACAGGCTTTCGGCTGACTCGCCGGGCAGCAGGGTCGAACAGCCGAGACTGACGGTCAGTTCGATCAGCTTGCCATCGGCCAGATAATCCTCGGCCTGCGCGGCAAACCGCAGTCGCTCGCCGACCATGGCCGCGGCCTCGCGGCCGGTGTTGGACAGCAGAATCAGGAACTCTTCGCCGCCATAGCGAAACACCATGTCGACGTTGCGCAGCTGGCTTTTGATCGAAGCGGCAACCGCCTTGAGCACGTCATCGCCGGCACTGTGGCCATGGGTGTCGTTGATGTGTTTGAAGTGATCGATGTCCAGCATCAGCAGCGACAGGGGTTGCAGATGCCGACGCGACATGTCGATTTCCCGTTGCAGCGTCTGGTCCATGGCAATGCGATTGCCGGTGTCCGTGAGGGGATCGCGCAAGGCGCTTTGGGTGGCGGCGCGGTAGAGCAGGGCATTGCGCATCGGGTACAGCAATGTGGACAGCAGCGACTCGAGGTTGCCCTGTTCCTCCTCGCTGAAACGCTGGTTGCGGCGGAAGACCAGTTCGCCCAGGTGCTCGCCTTCATGGCTGAGGGTGTAGCTGATCGAGTGGTGACCACGCTGGCCGAACTCCAGGCGCAAATCGCTGGCCTTGTGCTGGTAGCTCAAGGCGTCGAGCGGCACGAGTCGGTGAATTTCACGGAAGAAGAGCCCGAGAATGCGTTGTGGTTCAAGACTGGTTTGCAGTTGCAGGCTCAGTTGCTGGCGCACTTGCGCAAGGCTGACTGGCCGCTTCAGAAGCGGGGGCTGTTGACCAAAGCCCAGGCGTTGCAATTTGGCGCTATCGAAGTCAATTGCGTTGGTCTGGGAAGGTGATTTCATATGGCGTGCGCCCCTAAGCAGTAAGGCTGTCTTACAGGCTGGGTGAGAGCGGCTTTGGGCTGCGCGTCGTACTGGTCCATCAGTCCCGTAGGACATTTGGCGCAAGTCTAATCTGCTTTGTCGAAGATTAGTAACCTGTCGACGCGAGCATCGGCCCGTCTGCTTTCACACGGCGTGTCTGAGCAGATATAGAGCGAAAGTCGTGCCATTCGGTTCAGTTGGATTAAAAGGCTTGTAAATCAATATTTTGGGCGGTGTTCAGGCGTTATTCGCCTGAACAGGTGGCATTTGTTTGACTGAAACAAACCGCAGTTATGGCACTTGTTGAGTGCCGTGACAAAAATTCGCCACGGCACAAAAGCGACGCACGGCGTTACTGGGCGTTGAAAGCCTGGCCGTTGATGCCGGTGCTGTCCGGACCCATCAGGTAGAGGTAGACCGGCATGATCTCCTCGGGCGTCGGGTTGTTCAGCGGGTTTTCACCGGGGTAAGCCTGGGCGCGCATGCTGGTGCGGGTGGCGCCAGGGTTGATGCTGTTGGAGCGTACCGGGGCCACGGTGTCGACTTCGTCGGCCAGTGTTTGCATCAAGCCTTCGGTGGCAAATTTGGAGACGCCGTAAGCGCCCCAATACGCACGGCCCTTGCGGCCGACGCTGCTGGAAGTGAACACCACCGAAGCGTCCTGAGACAGCTTCAACAGCGGCAACAGGGTGCTGGTGAGCATGAACATGGCGTTGACGTTGACTTGCATGACCCGCATGAAGTTCTCGCCGGACAGTTGCTCGATCGGCGTGCGCGGACCAATGATCGATGCGTTGTGCAGCAAGCCGTCGAGGTGGCCGAACTCGGTTTCGATCATCGCCGCCAGCTCATCGTATTGATGGGGCAGGGCGGTTTCCAGGTTGAACGGAATCACGGCCGGTTGTGGATGGCCGGCAGCCTCGATCTCGTCATAGACCTGTGTCAGGTTGGCTTCGGTCTTGCCCAGCAACAGTACGGTGGCACCGTGGGCGGCATAGGTTTTCGCAGCAGCAGCGCCGATGCCGCGACCGGCGCCGGTGACCAGAATGACCCGGTCCTTGAGCAATTCAGGGCGGGCGGAATAATCAAACATAGAAAACCTCACAACAATTCAATAGGCAGGCATCGCACTTTTGGCGAGAGGCTTTTGTGGCGAGGGGATTTATCCCCGTTCGGCTGCGCAGCAGTCGTAAACCCTGAACAATTCGGTGTGACTGACGGAATTGCAGGGGGCCGCTTCGCGACCCAACGGGGATAAATCCCCTCGCCACAGTGTTCCCGGCAAGCCATCAGATCAGCAGCTGCAGAGCGCGCTATCCAAAACCTTGCGCAACTCCAGCGGATGATCGACCACCACATCCGCACCCCAGTGCCGCGGATTATCGTCCGGATGAATGTAGCCATAGGTCACGGCGGCCGTCCGGGTGCCGGCATCGCGGCCGGACTCGATATCTCGCAGGTCATCGCCCACGAACAGCACGCTGGCCGGGTCGAGGTCGAGCATCTTGCACGCGAGGATCAACGGCTCCGGGTCCGGCTTGCTGTTCTTCACGTGATCCGGGCAGATCAGCAGCGCCGAACGCTCGGCCAGCCCCAGTTGCTGCATGATCGGCTCGGCAAACCGCAATGGCTTGTTGGTGACCACGCCCCAGATCAGGTTGGCTTTCTCGATGTCGGCCAGCAGTTCGCTCATGCCGTCGAACAATTTGCTGTGCACCGCGCAACCTGCCAGGTAGCGCTCAAGAAACTCCAATCGCAGCTCCTCGAAGCCCGGAGATTCCGGGTCCATGGAGAAGGTCACGGCGACCATCGCCTTCGCACCACCGGAGATCTCGTCGCGAATGTGTTTGTCATTCATCGGCGGCAAGCCGCGATCGGCACGCATCGCCTGACAGATCGCAATGAAGTCCGGCGCGGTGTCGAGCAGCGTGCCGTCCATGTCGAAAAGGACTGCTCTGATACGCATCGGCTTACTCCTCGCGCAGGGTCTGGATCATGTAGTTGACGTCCACGTCGGAGGCCAGTTTGTAGTGCTTGGTCAGCGGGTTGTAGGTCAGGCCGATGATGTCCTTGACCGTCAGGCCGGCCATGCGGCTCCAGGCACCGAGCTCCGAAGGGCGGATGAATTTCTTGAAGTCGTGGGTGCCGCGCGGCAGCAGCTTCATGATGTATTCGGCGCCGACGATAGCGAACAGGTACGCCTTCGGGTTGCGGTTGATGGTGGAGAAGAACACCTGGCCGCCCGGCTTTACCATTTTGAAGCAGGCGCGGATCACCGACGACGGGTCCGGCACGTGCTCGAGCATTTCCAGGCAAGTGACTACGTCGAACTGCTCCGGCATTTCTTCGGCCAGGGCTTCGGCGGTGATCTGGCGGTACTCGACGCTCACGCCGGATTCCAGCTGATGCAACTGAGCGACGGCCAGCGGCGCCTCGCCCATGTCGATGCCCATCACGGTCGCGCCGCGTTGAGCCATGGCTTCGCTGAGGATGCCGCCGCCGCAACCGACATCGAGAACCTTCTTGCCGGCCAGGTGGACGCGTTCGTCAATCCAGTTGACCCGCAGCGGGTTGATGTCGTGTAGCGGTTTGAATTCGCTTTCGCGGTCCCACCAGCGATGGGCCAGGGCTTCGAATTTGGCGATTTCGGCGTAGTCGACGTTACTCATGGTTCATCCTCTAAAACTTGAAAAATCCTGTTGCCCCGGCGGTTCGCCCCGGGGGGCTTACGATTCGGTGTGGCCGCTGATGCGCTGGCCCCAGGCCTTGGCCGTGGCGCAAAGCTGTTCTTCATCCAGACGCGTCAGGCGACGGTCGTCGAGCAGTTGCTTGCCACCCACCCAAAGGTGTTTCACGCAGTCGCGACCGGTGGCGTATATAAGCTGCGAAACCGGGTCGTAGACCGGTTGCTGCGCCAGGCCGGAAAGGTCGAACGCGACCATGTCCGCGGCTTTGCCGAGTTCCAGCGAGCCGACCTCCGCCTCGATGCCCAAGGCGCGGGCGCCGTTGAGCGTGGCCATGCGCAGGGCGCGATGGGCGTCCAGCGCGGTGGCAGAACCGGCGACAGCCTTCGCGAGCAATGCGGCGGTGCGGGTTTCGCCGAGCAGGTCGAGGTCATTGTTGCTGGCCGCGCCATCCGTGCCGACGGCCACGTTGACGCCCGCCTGCCACAACCGCTCCACCGGGCAGAAACCGCTGGCCAGTTTCAGGTTAGACTCCGGGCAATGAATCACATTGGTGTTGCTTTCTACCAGCATTACCAAGTCTTCATCGCTGATCTGCGTCATGTGAACCGCCTGGAAGCGCGGCCCCAGCAGACCCAGGCGCGCGAGTCGGGCCAACGGGCGTTCGCCGCGCTGCTCGACCGCCTGCTGCACTTCGAAAGCGGTTTCGTGGACATGCATGTGGATCGACGCGTCCAGCTCTTCGGCGATCACCCGGATCTTCTCCAGGTTTTCGTCGCCTACGGTATAAGGCGCGTGGGGGCCGAAGGTGACTTTGATGCGTTCGTGGTGCTTGAGATCGTTGAACAGTTCGACGCCCTGACGAATGGCTTCGTCCGCCGTGCTGGCGCCCGGGATCGGGAAATCAAGGATCGGAATCGCGATCTGCGCGCGAATGCCGCTGTTATGCACGCGTTCGCTGGCAACCTTCGGGAAGAAATACATGTCAGAGAAGCAGGTGATGCCACCTTTGATCTGTTCGGCGATGGCAAGGTCGGTGCCATCGCGTACAAAGTCTTCATCGACCCACTTGGCCTCGGCGGGCCAGATGTGGTTTTCCAGCCAGGTCATCAACGGCAGATCGTCTGCCAGGCCGCGGAACAGTGTCATCGCCGCATGCCCGTGAGCATTGATCAGGCCGGGGCAGAGCAGCATGTCCGGCAGTTCGCGGACTTCGGTTGCATCAAGCTTCAGCGCAGCCGCGCGCGGGCCGATAAAGACAATGCGCCCGTCGCGAATGCCCAGGCCATGCTCTTTGAGGACAACGCCAGCGGGTTCGACGGGTACCAGCCAGGTCGGCAGCAATAACAGGTCGAGCGCAGCGGCAGTGTTCGGCATCGAGAGTCGGTTCCAGTGCTTTTGTAAAGGATGGCGAAGTATACCCGAGCGTCTTCGCGGGTGGATCGCTATAATCGGCCGCTTTGTTACTGAGTACGGGGTGTGGGATGCGCGATCGACTGTTGGCTGCGGAGAAGGTGAAGGCCATCGATTGGCGTGATGGCGCCCTGTATCTGCTGGATCAGCGTGTTTTGCCGTTCGAGGAAACCTGGATTGCCTACACCAGCGCGGCTGGCGTGGCCGAGGCCATTCGCTCGATGGTGGTACGTGGCGCGCCGGCAATTGGCATCAGTGCCGCATATGCCATGGTGTTGTCAGCCCGCGCCCGTATTGCCGAGGGCGGTGACTGGCAGGCGGCGTGGGAAGAGGATTACGCGTTGCTGGCCGATTCCCGTCCAACGGCGGTGAATCTGTTCTGGGCCTTGAGTCGCATGCGTGACCGCCTTGATCGTATCAAGCGTGATGCCGACCCTCTGGCGGCGCTGGAGGCAGAGGCTATTGCCATTCACGAAAGTGATCGTGAGGCCAACCTGACCATGGCGCAACTGGGTGTGGATCTGATCCGCAAGCATCAGGGTAACGCTCAAGCGATCCTGACCCATTGCAACACCGGCGCACTGGCCACCGGCGGCTTCGGTACCGCGCTGGGCGTCATTCGCGGGGCGTTCATCGAAGGCATGGTCGAGCGCGTTTATGCCGACGAAACCCGTCCGTGGCTGCAGGGTTCGCGTCTGACGGCGTGGGAACTGGCCAACGAAGGCATTCCCGTGACCCTCAATGCCGACTCCGCCGCCGCCCATATCATGAAGACCAAAGGCATCACCTGGGTCATCGTCGGCGCCGACCGGATCACCGCCAATGGCGACGTGGCCAACAAGATCGGTACTTATCAACTGGCGGTGAACGCCATGCACCACGGCGTGCGCTTCATGGTGGTGGCGCCCAGCTCGACCATCGACATGAACCTGGCCAGTGGCGACGATATTCCGATTGAAGAACGTGACGGCCGCGAGTTGCTGGAAGTCGGCGGCAAGCGGGTCGGGGCGGATGTCGATGCGTTCAACCCGGTGTTCGACGTAACGCCGGCGGATCTGATCGATGCGATCGTCACCGAAAAAGGCATCGTTGAACGCCCGGATACCGCGAAGATGGCGCAGTTGATGTGCCGCAAGCGCCTGCATTGACCTTTTCTGGTGTCTGAAATATCGCCATCGCGGGCAAGTCGA
The DNA here is from genome assembly GCF_024169315.1 of Pseudomonas migulae. Classification (NCBI taxonomy): domain Bacteria; kingdom Pseudomonadati; phylum Pseudomonadota; class Gammaproteobacteria; order Pseudomonadales; family Pseudomonadaceae; genus Pseudomonas; species Pseudomonas migulae. The sequence goes on from NZ_JALJWR010000001.1 coordinate 5,801,321, forward strand.
ATCGTCGCGCCGCCGCTCCCACAGGGTTTTGTGTTGTGCTGGTAATCTCGGGCATTCCATGATCCCTGCGGGAGCGGGCTTGCCCGCGATGAGGCCCGCAAAGTCAATAAATCAGCCTGAATTCTGCATTCGGCAACCCTCTAAGCCCCTCTCGTCCCCGTTAAGCCTGCCACCAGTCAACTAACTACACTCCATGCGCATCTGGGGGATAGGTGCGTGGCGGCTCTTGTGATAACATCCGGCGGTTTCCAAGGTAGCCCGATGTGGCTGCCTTTACTGCGCAGATCCATGGCATAACTCGTTGATTTGTCGTAAGTCGGTGCACTGGCACTCAGCCTGCATCGGCGAGCTTCGTTCGTCCCATATGGATGTGACGAAGTTTCACCAGAAAAAGGAATCAGGCTTCTCATGGGCGAACTGGCCAAAGAAATCCTCCCGGTCAATATCGAAGACGAGCTGAAGCAGTCCTACCTCGACTACGCGATGAGCGTAATTGTCGGGCGGGCACTGCCGGATGCGCGCGATGGCTTGAAGCCCGTGCACCGGCGTGTGCTGTTCGCGATGAGCGAGCTGGGCAACGACTTCAACAAGCCGTACAAGAAATCTGCCCGTGTTGTCGGTGACGTGATCGGTAAGTATCACCCGCACGGTGATACCGCGGTGTACGACACCATCGTTCGGATGGCGCAGCCATTCTCGCTGCGCTACCTGCTGGTAGACGGCCAGGGCAACTTCGGTTCGGTGGACGGCGACAACGCCGCGGCCATGCGATACACCGAAGTGCGCATGACCAAGCTGGCGCACGAGCTGCTGGCCGACCTGCACAAAGAAACCGTGGACTGGGTGCCGAACTACGACGGCACCGAAATGATCCCGGCGGTCATGCCGACCCGTATTCCCAACCTGCTGGTCAACGGCTCCAGCGGTATCGCCGTGGGCATGGCGACCAACATCCCGCCGCACAACCTCGGTGAAGTCATCGACGGTTGCCTGGCCCTCATCGACAACCCCGAGTTGACCATCGATGAGCTGATGCAATACATCCCCGGTCCGGACTTCCCGACCGCCGCGATCATCAACGGTCGCGCCGGCATCATCGAAGCCTACCGCACCGGTCGTGGCCGTATTTACATGCGCGCCCGCTCGATGATCGAAGACATCGACAAGGTCGGTGGCCGTCAGCAGATCGTCATCACCGAACTCCCTTACCAGCTGAACAAGGCCCGTCTGATCGAGAAGATCGCCGAGCTGGTAAAAGAGAAGAAGCTCGAAGGCATCACCGAGCTGCGCGACGAGTCCGACAAGGACGGTATGCGCGTCGTGATCGAGCTGCGTCGCGGTGAAGTGCCTGAGGTGATCCTTAACAACCTCTACGCCCAGACACAACTGCAAGCGGTGTTCGGTATCAACATCGTCGCGCTGATCGACGGCCGTCCGCGGATCCTGAACCTCAAGGACCTGCTGGAAGCTTTCGTTCGTCACCGTCGCGAAGTCGTTACCCGTCGTACCGTGTTCGAACTGCGTAAAGCCCGCGAACGTGGTCACATCCTTGAAGGTCAAGCGGTTGCCCTGTCGAACATCGACCCGGTCATCGCCCTGATCAAGGCCTCGCCGACGCCGTCGGAAGCCAAGGAAGCGCTGATCAAGACCGCGTGGGAATCTTCTGCCGTGGTCGCGATGGTTGAACGCGCCGGCGCAGATTCGTGCCGTCCAGAGACCCTGGACCCGCAATACGGTCTGCGCGAAGGCAAGTACTTCCTGTCGCCAGAACAGGCGCAAGCCATTCTGGAACTGCGTCTGCACCGCCTGACCGGTCTGGAACACGAAAAACTGCTGGCCGAGTATCAAGAGATCCTCAACCAGATCGGCGAGCTGATCCGCATCCTCAGCAGTGCCACGCGCCTGATGGAAGTGATCCGCGAAGAGCTGGAAGTGATCCGCGCCGAATACGGCGACGTGCGTCGCACCGAGATTCTCGATGCCCGTCTCGACCTGACCCTGGGTGACATGATCCCGGAAGAAGAGCGCGTCGTGACCATTTCCCACGGTGGCTACGCCAAGACCCAGCCATTGGCTGCGTACCAGGCCCAGCGTCGTGGCGGTAAAGGCAAATCGGCTACCGGCGTGAAGGATGAGGACTACATCGCTCACCTGCTGGTCGCCAACAGCCACACCACGCTGCTGCTGTTCTCCAGCAAAGGCAAGGTGTACTGGCTGAAAACCTACGAAATCCCGGAAGCGTCCCGCGCTGCCCGTGGTCGTCCGCTGGTCAACCTGCTACCGCTGGACAGTGATGAATACATCACCACCATGCTGCCGGTCGAGGAATACACCGAAGGTCACTTCATCTTCATGGCCACCGCCAAAGGCACCGTGAAGAAGACCCCGCTGGAATCCTTCAGCCGTCAACGCAGCGTCGGTCTGATCGCACTGGAGTTGGATGAAGGCGATGTGCTGATTTCTGCTTCCATTACCGATGGCAGTCGCGAAGTCATGCTGTTCTCCGACGGTGGCAAGGTGACTCGCTTCAAGGAAACCGACGTTCGCGCCATGGGCCGTACCGCTCGCGGTGTCCGCGGCATGCGTCTGCCGGAAGGCCAGAAGCTGATTTCGATGCTGATCCCGGAAGAAGGCAGCCAGATCCTCACCGCTTCGGCCCGTGGTTTCGGCAAGCGCACGGCGATCACCGAGTTCCCTGAGTACAAGCGTGGCGGTCAGGGCGTTATCGCCATGGTCAGCAACGACCGTAACGGCCGTCTGGTCGGCGCGGTTCAGGTGCTCGACGGCGAGGAAATCATGCTGATTTCCGACCAAGGTACGTTGGTTCGTACCCGTGTCGACGAAGTCTCGAGCCTGGGTCGTAACACCCAGGGCGTGACCCTGATCAAGCTGGCCAGCGATGAAACGCTGGTAGGTCTGGAGCGGGTCCAGGAGCCGTCGGAAGTCGAAGGCGAGGAGCTGGAAGGTGAAGAGGGCGAAGAAGGTGCAGTGTTCGACGGCGAAGTCGTGATCGACGACGTTGTCGAAGATCAGCAACTCGACGCCGCAGCCGACGAAGAACCGCAGGAATAAGCGGACAGACAGGGGGCGGATGAGAATTCGCCCCCTTGTTGTTTGTCCTGTACGAAAGTATCGGCACCCATGGAGATCCCTTGTGGGAGCGGGCTTGCTCGCGAATACGGACTGACATTCACCGCAGATGTCGTCTGTAACACCGCTTTCGCGAGCAAGCCCGCTCCCACATGAGTTCTGTGTCGATTGATGTTGTGATTTATTGCGTGACTACCACCAAATCAGAGCGAGATTGGATGTGAGCAAGAGAGCCTATAACTTCTGTGCCGGTCCTGCGGCACTTCCCGAAGCTGTCCTGCAGCGCGCCCAGGGTGAACTCCTTGATTGGCACGGCAAGGGCCTCTCGGTCATGGAAATGAGCCATCGCAGTGATGAGTTCGTGTCCATCGCCACCAAGGCCGAGCAGGATCTGCGTGATCTGCTGAATATCCCCTCGAACTATAAAGTGCTGTTCCTGCAAGGTGGCGCCAGCCAGCAATTCGCTCAGATTCCTCTGAACCTGTTGCCGGAAGGTCGAACCGCCGACTATATCGACACCGGTATCTGGTCGCAGAAAGCCATCGAAGAAGCGTCGCGCTACGGTCACGTCAACGTTGCCGCTACCGCCAAGCCTTACGACTATTTCGCTATTCCCGGGCAAAACGAATGGACGCTGTCGAAAGACGCGGCCTACGTTCACTACGCGCCGAACGAAACCATTGGCGGTCTGGAATTCAATTGGGTCCCGGAAACCGGTGACGTTCCGCTGGTCGCCGACATGTCTTCGGACATTCTCTCGCGTCCGATCGATGTTTCGCGTTTCGGCATGATCTACGCCGGCGCCCAGAAAAACATCGGCCCGAGCGGTATCGTCGTCAACATCATTCGCGAAGACCTGTTGGGTCATGCCCGTTCCCTGTGCCCGACCATGCTCAACTACAAGGTCGCGGCGGATAACGGCTCGATGTACAACACCCCGCCAACCCTGGCCTGGTACCTGTCCGGCCTGGTGTTCGAGTGGCTGAAAGAGCAGGGTGGTGTCGAAGCCATCGGCAAGCTCAATGAAGTGAAGCAGCGCACGCTGTACAACTTCATCGACGCCAGCGGCTTGTACAGCAACCCGATCAACAAGTCCGACCGCTCGTGGATGAACGTGCCGTTCCGCCTGACTGACGATCGTCTCGACAAGCCATTCCTGGCCGGTGCCGACGAACGTGGCCTGCTCAACCTCAAGGGCCACCGTTCCGTGGGCGGCATGCGCGCCTCCATCTATAACGCCGTCGACATCGTTGCGGTCAACGCACTGGTTTCGTACATGGCAGAGTTCGAGAAGGAACACGGCTAATGTCTGAGCAAGAACTCAAGGCACTGCGCCTGCGCATTGATGCTCTGGACGAAAAAGTCCTGGAGCTGATCAGTGAGCGCGCACGCTGCGCCCAGGAAGTTGCGCGAGTAAAGATGGCCTCGCTGGCCGAAGGCGAAGTGCCGGTGTTCTATCGTCCTGAGCGCGAAGCTCAGGTGCTCAAGCGCGTGATGGAGCGCAATCAGGGTCCGCTGGGCAACGAAGAGATGGCGCGGTTGTTCCGCGAAATCATGTCCTCGTGCCTGGCCCTCGAGCAGCCGCTGAAAGTGGCTTACCTCGGCCCAGAAGGTACCTTCACTCAAGCGGCGGCCATGAAACACTTCGGCCACGCCGTGATCAGCAAGCCTATGGCGGCGATCGACGAAGTGTTCCGCGAAGTGGCGGCCGGTGCGGTGAACTTTGGCGTGGTCCCGGTGGAAAACTCCACCGAGGGCGCGGTCAACCACACCCTCGACAGCTTTCTCGAACACGACATGGTCATCTGTGGCGAAGTCGAGTTGCGGATTCACCACCACTTGCTGGTCGGTGAAAACACCAAGACCGACAGCATCAGCCGCATCTATTCCCATGCCCAATCGCTGGCCCAGTGCCGCAAGTGGCTGGACGCACACTACCCGAATGTCGAGCGCGTGGCGGTTTCGAGCAACGCCGAAGCAGCGAAGCGGGTCAAGGGTGAGTGGAACTCGGCGGCCATTGCCGGCGACATGGCGGCAGGCTTGTACGGGCTGACCCGTCTGGCCGAGAAAATCGAGGATCGCCCGGACAACTCCACGCGATTCCTGATGATCGGCAGCCAGGAAGTGCCGCCGACCGGCGACGACAAGACGTCGATCATTGTGTCGATGAGCAACAAACCCGGTGCGCTTCACGAGTTGCTGGTGCCGTTCCACGACAACGGGATCGACCTGACGCGAATCGAGACGCGTCCTTCGCGCAGCGGTAAATGGACCTACGTGTTCTTCATCGACTTCGTCGGCCACCACCGTGATCCGCTGGTCAAAGGTGTGCTGGAAAAAATCAGTCAGGAAGCAGTGGCACTTAAAGTGTTGGGTTCCTACCCGAAAGCAGTTCTCTAAGGGGTAGCAAATGAGTGGCAACTTCCTCGCTCTGGCACAGCCAGGCGTGCAACAACTTTCGCCTTACGTTCCGGGCAAGCCTGTGGACGAACTGGCGCGCGAGCTGAATATCGATCCGGCCAGCATCGTCAAGCTGGCCAGTAACGAAAACCCGTTGGGCGCCAGTCCGAAGGCGCTGGCGGCGATTCGTGAAGAACTGGCCGAACTGACCCGTTATCCGGATGGCAACGGTTTTGCGCTCAAGACCCTGCTGGCCGACCAGTGCCGCGTCGAGCTGAATCAGGTGACGCTGGGCAATGGCTCCAACGACATTCTGGAGCTGGTCGCTCGCGCTTATCTGGCTCCGGGCCTGAACGCGGTGTTCAGCGAGCACGCGTTTGCGGTCTATCCGATCGTCACGCAAGCCGTCGGCGCTGCCGCGAAAGTGATTCCGGCCAAAGACTGGGGTCATGATCTGTCGGCCATGCTGGCTGCCATCGACGCCGATACCCGCGTGGTCTTCATCGCCAACCCGAACAACCCGACCGGAACCTGGTTTGGCGCCGAAGCGCTGGACGAGTTCCTGCAGGACGTTCCGGAACACGTGCTGGTGGTGCTGGACGAGGCTTACATCGAATACGCCGAAGGCAGCGATCTGCCGGATGGTCTCGACTACCTGGCGGCCTACCCGAATTTGCTGGTCTCGCGCACCTTCTCCAAGGCCTACGGCCTGGCGGCGCTGCGGGTCGGTTATGGCTTGTCCACCGCCGTGGTTGCCGATGTGCTGAACCGTGTACGCCAGCCGTTCAACGTCAACAGCCTGGCCCTGGCCGCTGCTTGCGCTGCACTGCAAGATACCGAATACCTGGCTGAAAGCCGTCGCCTGAACGAAACCGGCATGCAGCAACTGGAAGCGGGTTTCCGCGAGCTGGGGCTGAGCTGGATTCCATCCAAAGGCAATTTCATCTGCGTTGATCTGGCGCGCGAAGCGGCTCCGGTGTTCCAGGGCTTGCTGCGTGAAGGCGTGATCGTGCGTCCTGTGGCCAACTACGGCATGCCGAACCACCTGCGCATCACCATCGGCCTGCCGGCGGAAAACAGCCGCTTCCTCGAGGCGCTGACCAAGGTTCTGGCTCGTGGTTGATGTCACTGCTCTGCAATCTGCTGAACCTGTGATCGGTCGCCTGGTGGTGGTCGGTCTGGGGTTGATCGGCGGTTCGTTTGCCAAGGGTTTGCGTGAAAGCGGCCTGTGCCGCGAGGTGGTTGGCGTCGATCTCGACCCGCAGTCGCGCAAGCTCGCGGTGGAGTTGGGTGTGGTCGATCGCTGCGAAGAAGACCTGACGGTCGCTTGTCAGGGCGCCGACGTGATTCAGTTGGCCGTGCCGATCCTTGCCATGGAAAAAATGCTTGGGCGCCTGGCCGGCATGGACCTTGGGCAAGCGATTCTGACCGATGTCGGCAGCGCCAAAGGCAATGTCGTGCGTGCCGCGACTGAAGCGTTTGGCGGCATGCCGGCGCGTTTCGTGCCGGGTCATCCGATTGCCGGTTCCGAGCAGAGCGGGGTGGAAGCCTCCAACGCCGAACTGTTTCGTCGTCATAAAGTGATTCTGACACCGCTGGATCAAACCGATCCGGCAGCCCTGGCAGTGGTCGACCGTTTGTGGCGCGAACTGGGCGCCGATGTCGAGCACATGCAGGTCGAGCGCCACGACGAAGTGTTGGCGGCGACCAGCCATTTGCCGCACTTGCTGGCGTTCGGATTGGTCGATTCATTGGCCAAGCGCAATGAAAACCTTGAGATCTTCCGTTACGCTGCCGGCGGTTTCCGCGATTTCACAAGAATCGCGGGAAGCGACCCGGTCATGTGGCACGACATCTTCCTCGCCAACCGCGAAGCTGTCCTGCGCACACTCGATACATTTCGCAGCGACCTCGACGCCTTGCGCGACGCGGTCGATGCAGGGGATGGGCATCAATTGCTGGGCGTGTTCACGCGCGCCCGGGTTGCCCGCGAACATTTCAGTAAAATCCTGGCCCGCCGGGCTTATGTGGACGCTATGAACTCCAACGACCTGATTTTCCTGGCACAACCTGGTGGCCGCCTGACTGGGCGGATTCGTGTACCGGGCGACAAATCGATTTCCCACCGCTCGATCATGCTCGGCTCCCTTGCCGAAGGCGTCACCGAAGTCGAAGGCTTCCTCGAGGGCGAAGACGCTCTGGCGACCTTGCAGGCCTTCCGCGACATGGGTGTCGTGATCGAAGGTCCGCACCACGGGCGCGTGACCATCCACGGCGTCGGCCTGCATGGCCTGAAGCCTGCGCCGGGCCCGATCTATCTGGGCAACTCCGGCACCTCGATGCGTCTGCTGTCTGGCCTGCTGGCTGCGCAGAACTTCGACAGCACCCTGACCGGTGACGCCTCGCTTTCCAAGCGTCCGATGAATCGCGTGGCCAATCCGTTGCGTGAAATGGGCGCCGTGATCGAGACCGCTGCAGAAGGTCGTCCGCCGATGATCATCCGTGGCGGCAACAAGCTCAAAGGCCTGACCTACACCATGCCGATGGCCAGCGCCCAGGTTAAATCCTGCCTGCTGCTGGCGGGCCTGTACGCCGATGGCAAGACCACGGTCACCGAGCCTGCGCCAACCCGCGACCACACCGAGCGCATGCTGCGCGGCTTCGGCTACCCGGTCACCGTCAACGGCGCAACGGCGTCGGTCGAGTCCGGGCACAAGCTGACCGCGACCCACATTGAAGTGCCGGGCGATATTTCGTCCTCGGCGTTCTTCCTGGTGGCGGCGTCGATCGCCGAAGGTTCCGAGCTGGTGCTCGAACACGTCGGCATCAACCCGACCCGTACCGGCGTAATCGACATCCTGCGCCTGATGGGCGCTGACATCACCCTGGAAAACCAGCGTGAAGTCGGCGGCGAGCCGGTAGCGGACCTGCGCGTTCGTGCAGCTAAACTCAAAGGTATCGAGATTCCCGAAGCGCTGGTGCCGCTGGCCATCGACGAGTTCCCGGTGCTGTTCGTGGCGGCGGCGTGCGCTGAAGGACGGACCATCCTGCGCGGTGCGGAAGAACTGCGAGTCAAGGAGTCGGACCGGATCCAGGTCATGGCCGATGGCTTGCTGGCACTGGGTGTCAAATGCGAACCGACCCCGGACGGCATCATTATCGACGGCGGCCTGATCGGCGGCGGCGAAGTGCACGGTCACGGCGATCACCGGATTGCCATGGCCTTCAGCGTGGCCTCACTGCGCGCCACTGCACCGATCCGCATCCATGATTGCGCCAACGTCGCGACCTCGTTCCCGAACTTCCTGGCGCTGTGCGCTCAGGTCGGTATCCGTGTTGCACAAGAGGCTCAGTCGTGAAAATCATTGCACCGGTCATCACCATTGATGGGCCAAGCGGCTCTGGCAAGGGCACTGTAGCCGGGATCCTGGCCAAGCGTCTGGGCTGGAATCTGTTGGATTCCGGTGCGCTTTATCGTTTGCTGGCGTTTGCCGCGCATAACCATGGCGTCGACCTGACCAACGAAGAGCTGCTGAAAAAGCTTGCCGCTCATCTGGATGTGCAGTTCATCGCGGCGACCGACGGTCAGTTGCAGCGCATCATTCTTGAGGGGGATGAAGTCAGCGACGTCATCCGCACCGAAAGCATTGGTTCCGGCGCTTCCCAGGTCGCGGCCTTGCCCGCCGTGCGCGAAGCGCTGTTGCAGCGCCAGCGCGCGTTCCAGGAAGCACCGGGTCTGGTGGCCGATGGCCGCGACATGGGCACTGTCGTTTTTCCTGATGCACCGCTGAAGATATTCCTGACCGCCAGTGCCGAGGAGCGTGCGCGCCGTCGATACTTGCAGTTGAAGGGCAAAGTCGATGGTGTTAGTCTGTCGAGTCTGCTAGATGAGATACGTGCACGCGATGAGCGTGACACCCAGCGAGCGGTAGCCCCGCTCAAGCCGGCGGCTGACGCCATACAGCTGGATTCCACGGAATTATCCATCGACCAGGTGCTGGAACGCATCATGAGTGAGATCGCCATCCGCGATATCGCCGGGTGACCAAGAAGCTTGGCAGGGGACCAGTCATAGTCCTGCGGTGCTTCTTCTAAATGAAACTAACCCACATCGTCTGGGATGTGGAGATGGGCGTATTCTTCGCCCTCATCAACAGGAATTAAAATGAGCGAAAGCTTTGCGGAACTCTTTGAAGAAAGCCTAAAAACCCTGAACCTTCAGGCAGGCTCCATCATCACCGGTGTTATCGTTGATATCGATTACCAAGCTCGCTGGGTAACCGTTCACGCTGGCCTGAAGTCTGAAGCACTCATCCCGCTTGAGCAGTTCTACAACGACGCTGGCGAACTGAACATCAACGTCGGTGACGAAGTTCACGTTGCTCTGGACTCGGTTGAAGACGGCTTTGGCGAGACCAAGCTGTCCCGTGAAAAAGCCAAGCGCGCTGAATGCTGGATTGTTCTGGAAGCAGCCTTCGCAGCCGAAGAAGTGGTCAAGGGCGTTATCAACGGTAAGGTTAAAGGCGGCTTCACTGTCGACGTTAACGGCATCCGTGCGTTCCTGCCAGGTTCTCTGGTTGACGTCCGTCCAGTGCGCGACACCACGCACCTGGAAGGCAAAGAGCTGGAATTCAAGGTCATCAAGCTGGACCAGAAGCGCAACAACGTTGTCGTTTCCCGTCGTAGCGTCCTGGAAGCCGAGAACTCCGCCGAGCGCGAAGCTCTGCTGGAATCCCTGCAGGAAGGCCAACAAGTCAAAGGTATCGTCAAGAACCTCACCGATTACGGCGCATTCGTCGATCTGGGTGGCGTCGATGGCCTGCTGCACATTACCGACATGGCTTGGAAGCGTATCAAGCATCCTTCCGAAATCGTCAACGTTGGCGACGAGATCGATGTCAAGGTTCTGAAGTACGATCGCGAACGCAATCGTGTTTCCCTGGGCCTGAAGCAACTGGGCGAAGATCCATGGGTTGCTATCAAAGCCCGTTACCCAGAAAGCACTCGCGTTACCGCTCGTGTAACCAACCTGACCGACTACGGCTGCTTCGCTGAGCTGGAAGAAGGCGTTGAAGGTCTGGTACACGTTTCCGAAATGGACTGGACCAACAAGAACATCCACCCTTCGAAAGTCGTACAAGTCGGCGACGAAGTGGAAGTCATGGTTCTGGACATCGACGAAGAGCGTCGTCGTATCTCCCTCGGCATCAAGCAGTGCAAATCTAACCCATGGGAAGATTTCTCTGGCCAGTTCAACAAGGGCGATAAAATCTCCGGCACCATCAAGTCGATCACCGATTTCGGTATCTTCATTGGTCTGGACGGCGGCATCGACGGCCTGGTTCACCTGTCCGACATCTCCTGGAACGAAGTGGGCGAAGAAGCCGTTCGCCGCTTCAAGAAGGGCGACGAGCTGGACACCGTTATCCTGTCGGTTGACCCAGAGCGCGAGCGCATCTCCCTGGGTATCAAGCAACTGGAAAGCGATCCGTTCTCCGAGTACGTTCAAGAGAACGACAAAGGCGCAATCGTTAAAGGCATCGTGAAAGAAGTTGACGCTAAAGGCGCCATCATCACTCTGGCCGACGATATCGAAGCGACTCTGAAAGCCTCCGAAATCAGCCGTGACCGCGTTGAAGACGCGCGCAACGTTCTGAAAGAAGGCCAGGAAGTAGAAGCCAAGATCATCAGCGTTGACCGCAAGAGCCGTGTAATCCAGCTCTCCATCAAGTCGAAAGACGATGCTGAAGAGAAAGAAGCCATCCAGAGCTTGAAAGACAAGCCTTCGGATAGCATCGCTGCTGGTCCTACCACTCTGGGCGACCTGTTGCGTGCACAAATGGAAAAACAGAACTAAGTTCTGTCAGACCATAGAAAAAGGGCGACTTCGGTCGCCCTTTTTTGTGCCCGCGATTTGATGTTGCCAAGGTTCGTCCGGTACAGAATGTTGGCCCATGAAACCAACAGTCCCACGAAGCTGTCTCTTTCTTTAATCGGATCAATCGCTTATTTGCAGCTAGTCTTTAGCAAGAAGCGAACGGCAGTCGGGCAGGGCGCCCGGCATAAGGAAAAGAATGAACAGGCTCATTGTCGCAATAGCATTAATGACATTGGCGGGTTGTACCACTAATGCCAAGACCCATGCGGTGCGCGGGGTCAGTGGTATTGAGGTCGATTGTTCCGGGTTGGGGTCGGGATGGGAAAAGTGTCACAAGCGCGCTGCCAAGGAGTGCAAGGGGGCTGGTTACAAGGTGGTCACGCGATCCGATGATGCCAAAGAGGAAGATGAATATCCTTTCGGCTTCAATCCTGCGGGTTACCTGACGCGCACCATGCTGGTTATCTGCCGATGAGCGGGCCCAGGGCACGATCAATGTTCACGCTGAATGCCGCTAAAGATATGTAAGACCTCGGGCTGTTCAAATTCTTCCGGGCATGCTAAAACCTTTGAAGCGCTTTTCCTAGCTGCTTGAAAAAGAAGGGAAAAATATGACGAAGTCGGAGTTGATCGAACGAATTGTCACCCATCAAGGGCTGCTCTCATCGAAGGATGTGGAGCTGGCCATCAAGACCATGCTCGAGCAAATGTCCCAATGTCTGGCCACCGGTGATCGCATCGAGATCCGTGGGTTCGGCAGCTTCTCCCTGCACTACCGCGCACCGCGCGTAGGCCGCAATCCGAAAACCGGTCAGTCCGTCAGCCTTGACGGCAAATTCGTTCCCCATTTCAAGCCGGGGAAAGAGTTGCGGGATCGGGTGAATGAGGATGAAGAGAATGATCTTTGATTATCGGCAAGAGGTTTAGATGACTAGCGCAAAGCGAGTAACCGCACTGACGTTGATCGTGTTGCTAGTTGCGCTGGTGGTCGTATTCATCCTGGAAAACAATCAGCCTGCAGCACTAACCTTTCTCGGATGGTCGACTCCACAATTACCCATTGCCATCTATGTAGTGTTGGCACTGCTGCTGGGGTGGGGCGCGGGTCCGGTAATGAGTCTGGTTATAGGCAAGGGAATCAGGCGTCGAAGCAAGCGCAGAGATGGCTTAAAGGATTAGGCTGAATGAGAAGCGGAGCACTCTATGCAGAGGCCCGCTCCTGAAACTGCCATGTCTCGATCACTGTATCTGTTCGCTCCCAGTCGGCCCCCTTCAGAACGCCCGAAGGCAATCAAGTCGATACAGAAGCTTCGAGCTGACCTGCATGAAATTTCACGGCGAGAATAATCAGCGGGGCGTACGCGATTACGACTCCCCAGGTGCCATCAAGGCCCAATTGAGTTACGCAGTAAGCAACTGGCAATAACCAAAACAAATTGATGGCGCCCACTGCGAGCGTTACAGGCAAGTGCTTGCCATATTGGCGTGAAGCGAATTGATAGGCATGGCTGCGATGAGCCTCATAGACCTTGTCGCCGCGAAGCAACCGACGTATCAGCGTGAAGGTTGCGTCGACGATGAATACGCCTAACAGAATCAGCCAGGCCCAGAATAAATCTGAAGAAGCCCAGGCGGCCTGCAAAGACAAAACCCCCAAGGCAATGCCCAGAAATCCACTCCCTGCGTCCCCCATGAATATTCGCGCTGGCGGGAAATTCCAGTACAGGAAGCCGACTACGGCCACGGCCATCGTCAGTGGTCCCCAGATAAGCGTCGAGGCGTCACTTAATCCGTAGAGCAAACATGCGCTGAGACAAGCGGACAACGCTTCAACGCTTGCGATGCCATCAATTCCGTCCATGAAATTGTAGAGATTGAGCAGCCAGACCAGGTAAATCACCGCCAGGAAATTGCCGATCCAATGCAGGTTCAGGGAGATACCGAAAAACACTATCGGAGGAAGCCCGCCCAGCCAGGCAAGCGCCCAGATACCGGCTGCAAAATGCCCCAGCAGTCGCCACCGTGCCGCAATGTGGCCATGATCGTCCATAAAGCCGATAACAGCCACGATCGCTCCACTTCCGCCTATTGCGATCAGCTGCTGCCAAGGGACCAGTTCAAGCGCCCCAAAAACCGGTAGCGAAAGCAGGAAGGTCATGACGATAGCCACCCCACCACCGCGCGGCGTTGGAATGGTATGGGAGCTACGGGCATTAGGGATATCGATGATGCTACGTGACAACGCATATCGCCGCAGGGCAGCCGTTAACGCGAGAGATAGAAGAGCAAGAGCCGGTGCCAGCCACAAGTAAATCATTGTTGTTGATGTTCCCGAAAATGCATCGCAGTGTTTCCCAATGCTGCGTTAACGCTCAGTGGGAGACTGCCTGAAAGTTTACGAATAGGGGTGATATCGACGTGGAACGATCTGCACAGGCGCTGGGAAATTGCCTTCTTACCCAGGAGAACGGTTCTGCGCTGAAGTGCCTGCGACATAGAGGCGCAAGTATAACTGGTCCGTCAGGTGCCTTTACCAACTTTCTCGGCAACGCTGTCGTGGATCATTCGTCCTCCCGTCGCCGCCGACTGTTTCATATTCTGTAACCAACACATTTTTGACAGACCCCATACATCGCCTAAGTTTGGAAGGCAGCTTCGGAAAAGCTGCTTTCTCAATCGATGTCATGGAGCTTCACTTATGCGTACTGGCTACTTCTACTCTCTGGTTTTTGCCCTGCTCACCAGCACCTCGGTTGCCGCAATAGCGGCGCCGACGGTCAAGCCCGAGGCTGGCAACGCACCTTTGGTCATGGAGATTTCACCGAAAGCAGAGTCTGACAAGATCGATATGAACCAGGCCGACGCGGCAACCCTGCAACGGGAACTGGCTGGCGTGGGGGAGGCCAAGGCCAAGGCGATTGTTGCGTATCGGGAGAGTAATGGGCCATTTTCTTCGATAGACGAACTGCTCGAAGTGAAGGGCATTGGCAAAGCCATCCTCGATAAAAACCGCGAAAAGCTCGAGGTGAACTAAGCTAGTAATTCAGCGCCAGGGGCCGGTCATTGACCGGCCTTTTTGTTTTTTGGCGTCTATGACGATGGATTGCCTCCCGTCGGCACAGTAAAAATTACGACTATCATATTGTCATTAAATTATGCCTATAATAAATTTGTTGTCGGCCAAAGCGTTCTGAAACGCGGGCATTGTCTTCCCCTTATTTCCAGGAGCACTGTCATGAATTCTGTCCAGACCCAAGGTACGGCTCTCGTCACCGGTGCTTCTTCCGGTATCGGCGCCATCTACGCTGAGCGGTTGGCAGCGCGCGGTTTTGATTTGTTGTTGGTCGCTCGTGATCAGGAGCGGCTGGAGGCGGCTGCGAGCAAGTTGCGCGCCGAGCATGGCGTTCAAGTCGAAGTGCTCAAGGCGGACCTGACGCAAAAGGATGATGTGCTCAAGCTCGAGCAGCGCCTTCGCAGTGATTCGAGTATCAGCCTGTTGCTGAACAATGCCGGTGTCGCGGCGGATGGCTTGCTGGCCAACGCCGATCTGGATCAGCTGGAGCGATTGATTCAACTCAATGTGACGACGGTCACGCGCCTGGCATCGGCGGCGGCCGCCAGTTTTGCGAAAGCGGGCCGAGGCACCATCATCAATATTGCTTCCGTGGTGGCGCTGTTTCCCGAGCGTTTCAATGCCACCTACAGCGCCAGCAAAGCTTATGTGTTAAGCCTGACTCAGTCTCTTAACGCCGAACTCGATGGAACCGGTGTCAAAGTGCAAGCCGTGTTGCCCGGCGTAACACGCACCGAAATCTGGGAGCGCTCCGGTATCGACGCGAGCCAGATCCCGGCTGACATGGTCATGGAGGCAGGGGAGATGGTCGACGCGGCTCTGTCAGGCCTGGACCAGGGCGAGCTGATTACCATTCCTTCGTTACCGGATGCCGCCGACTGGAATGCCTTTGTTGCGGCGCGATACGTGATGGCGCCCAACCTTTCGAAAAGCAAAGCCGCTGCGCGTTACCAATAAAACGCCAGGAATCGGCATGAGGATATTGCGGTATGAGTAATCGTCGAGTGGTTGTAACAGGCATGGGGCTGGTGTCGCCGCTGGGTAGTGGTGTCGAGGCGGTCTGGGCGCGGCTGTTGGCCGGACGTTCCGGTTTGCGCAATTTGCCGGACGACGTCGTGGCGGATCTGCCGGCCAGGGTCGGCGGTGCAGTGCCGACGCTGGCGGATGATGCCGAGGCGGGTTTTGACCCTGACCGGGCAACGCCACCCAAAGAACAGAAGAAGATGGACCGTTTCATCATGTTCGCCATGGAAGCGGCGCGTCAGGCGATCGAGCAAGCCGGTTGGCAGGCTCAAACCGCTGAAGCTCAGGAGCGCACGGCTACTATTATCGGTTCGGGCGTCGGTGGTTTCGGCGCGATTGCCGATGCGGTGCGCACCACGGACAGCCGTGGCCCACGGCGTTTGTCGCCATTTACCATTCCTTCTTTCCTGGTCAACCTGGCCGCTGGTCATGTGTCGATCCAGCATGGATTCAAAGGTCCACTGGGTGCTCCGGTAACGGCGTGCGCGGCGGGCGTTCAGGCGATTGGCGATGCGGCGCGGCTGATTCGTTGTGGCGAAGCGGATATTGCGGTGTGTGGCGGCGCGGAAGCGTCGATTGATCGCGTCAGCCTCGCTGGATTCGCCGCTGCCCGGGCCTTGTCCAGCGGTTTCAACGACACCCCGGAACGTGCTTCTCGGCCGTTCGACCGTGATCGCGATGGCTTCGTCATGGGCGAGGGTTCAGGACTTCTGGTGATCGAATCCCTGGAACATGCTCTGGCTCGTGGCGCGCAACCGCTGGCGGAACTGGTCGGTTACGGCACCAGCGCCGACGCCTATCACCTGACGGCGGGCCCGGAAGATGGCAGTGGTGCGCGGCGGGCGATGGCGCTGGCGTTGGCTCAGGCGGGTATTTCTGCGGACCAGGTGCAGCACCTCAACGCTCACGCCACCTCGACACCGGTCGGGGATTTGGGGGAGCTGGCGGCGATCAAGTCGTTGTTCGGCTCAGACAACAAGATCGCGGTCACGTCGACCAAGTCGGCCACCGGGCATTTGCTCGGCGCGGCGGGCGGGATCGAGGCGATCTTCACGTTGTTGGCGATCCGTGATCAGATCGTTCCAGCCACCCTCAACTTCGATAATCCGGACCCGGCAGCGCAAGGTGTGGATATCGTCCACGGCAAGGCGCGTCCGATGGCGATCGAGTACGCGCTGTCCAACGGTTTCGGCTTTGGCGGGGTCAACGCCAGCGTATTGTTCAAACGCTGGCAGGGTTAATCCCGTGGTTCTTTGAGAAATGCGCGTGTGACGTCGAGAATCCGCTGAGCCAGTTCGGGGCTCTCGACACTGCGCGACAGCAGCAACGCCCCGACCAGCGCGGACATGATGAAGATGCTCTGGTCGGCGGCGTCCTCACCTTCCAAGGTGCCTTGTATCTGTTCGAGCCGGGCGTTGAGCACCACATCCGAGGTGGGGCTTGGCTGTCCACGCAAGCCGAGCTCCGATGACATGGTCGGCAGCGGGCAACCTTCATCCGGCGAAGTCTGGTGCCATTCGGATAAATAGGTGTCGATGAACGACTCCAGTGGACGCTCCTGCGCGAACAGCTCGGCGCAAACAGCGTCGCATTGGTCGCCAGCCGCCTGCAGGGCTTTTTCTACCAGTTCATCCTTGGATTTGAAATGCGAGTAGAAGCCACCGTGGGTCAAACCCAGCGCTTTCATCAGAGGTTGAAGGCCGGTCGCACCAATACCGTCACGGCGAAACCGCGCTGAGGCTTCCTTGATGATGCGTTGATGGGTCTGGGCTTTATGGTCCTGCGAATAGCGCATCATGAATCTCCGCAACAATGCGCCATCTTAACCAATGAAAATGGGATGGTGACTGTACTTCTACTTCTAAAAAGCATGCAGATGCGTCCAACTCCGTCAGAGTGCATTCAATGAACTGGCACGGATAGTGATTACTCATTCGCTGACGATTGTTGAACAATCAAGAGGCGATGAGCATGAGCCGCGGACTGTCCCTGGCCGATCACATCACATTGGAGTTGCGTACCGACATCATTGGCGGCCGTTTGCTGCCTGGCATGGCGTTGGTGGAAAACGATCTGGTCTCGGCCTACAACGCGTCTCGCAACACGATTCGCGAAGCCTTGCATCGTTTGGGGCAGGAAGGTCTGACCCGTTATGTGCGCAACAAAGGCGTGATGGTGCGCAGGCTGGGGGCCGAGGATGTGCGTGACCTGTTCAATGTGCGTCGCACCCTCGAATTGCAAGCCATCAGCGCGAGTCGGCCGTTGCGCGATTATCAGTCCGACCGGATGCTGGAAGCGCTGGAAGCCACTGAACTGGCCCGTGAACGCGAGGACTGGCGCGCCGTCGGCACGCACAGTCTGGCGTTTCATCAACACATCGTCGGATTGCTGCGCAGTCCGTTGTTCGATGAGTTCTTCACCAATGTCGTCGCGCAATTGCGTCTGGTGTTTTGCACCGCTCCCGATGAATCGAGGTTTCAGGCGCCCTGGCTGGCGCGCGACCGGCAGATCCATGAGCTGCTCGCCGAAGGCGACAAGCGCGCTGCCGGGGATGCCATGAGTCTTTATCTCGACGACTCCGAACAGCACCTGTTGCAAATGCTTGCTCCAAACTCCCATCACTGATCGAGGATGCGTGCCATGTACAAAGACTATCCGGCGGCTTATCAAGTCAGCAAAGGCTCGGCGTTGCAGGTGGATAAAGCCTTTTACGAAAGGATCCGTGACAGCAAGGACAGTCGCACGTTGATCGAGCAGTTCGAAGTGCCGATCCGCACCGGTCGCGCTTGGAAAGTCCAGGCCGGGCATGTGTTTCGCGTGACCACGCCGGTCGGTCCGCAAGTTGGCGATTTCAACGTCTGGAATGCCAATGATCCGCGTGAACGCTTGTGGGCGGCGCGGACCCGGCAATTGCAGGGCGCCCACGTCAGCACCCATGACCGGCTCTGGTCGAACCTGCCTTTTTTACGGCCGCTGGTGACGATCACCGATGACAGCCTGGCCGGTTACGGGATCGACGAACATGGCGGTCGTTTGCATGATTTGCTCGGCACTCGCTGCGATCCCTACGTGAACAAAATGCTCACCGGCGAAGACTTCCATCACCACTGCCACTCGAACCTGACACGCGCTGTTTTGCCCCATGGTCTGACCGAGTTCGACGTGCATGACGTGCTGAACATTTTCCAGTGCACGGGCCTCAACCACGATGACATGTACTTCATGAAAGCCTGTCCGGCGCAGAAGGGCGATTACCTGGAGTTCTTTGCCGAGATTGATCTGTTGTGCGCGCTGTCGACCTGCCCGGGCGGCGATCTGTCGCTGGCCATGTGGGGGCCGGACGCGCAGGACCCGCTCAGCGTGTGTCGCCCGCTGGGAGTGGAGATTTACAGGTTGGAGGATTCGTTGCTGGAAGGCTGGAGCCAGCCGGAGCGTGCGGCCTACAAAGGGCTGCATGGCTTGCACATCGCCAAGGCGGATTGGGAAAAATAATCAGCACTACCTTGTAGGAGCAAGGCGTGCCCGCGAAGGCGATCTCAAGGACGCCTTCGCGGGCAAGCCTTGCTCCTACAAAAAGCGGCTCAGCCGTTTTTTTAGCGGTCCTGCGCATCCTTGGCATCCGCTTCCGCGTTGCGTTCAGCGACGCGTCTACGTTGCTCTTCGGTCAGTTCGACTTTGTTGGCGGTGTCGCGCAACATCATCAAACCACCCACGATCGAGCCGATTGCAACGACCAGAATCAACCAGGCATACCAGGGCATAGGGGGCTCTCCTTGAGGGCAGGCCGGCTGACGGGTTTCGCCAACCGATCGTGCATACCACTTTGAGCGATTCAATTTCGCAGTGGTTCCATTCTATGCCTGATATGACAGCGCCACGTGCGCTGATTTACAACCCGGTCAACATCGCGTCCGCCGGTGCATCCGCACGCAATTGCGCAGTCAGCGTGAAGTACACGAAGCCCGCCGCCATGAAGCCGAGGAAGATCAAGCCGATCAGCGTGTTGAACCAGGCCATCGCCACCAGGCACACCACCGCCAGCGCCAGTGCAATGGCCGGCACCAACGGGTAGCAGGGGGCGCGGAAAGTGCGCTCCAGGTTCGGTTCGGTTTTACGCAGTTTGAACAGGCTGAGCATGCTCATGATGTACATCACGATCGCGCCGAACACCGCCATGGTGATCATCGCCGCCGTCAGCGTCATGCCGCCCAGATTGATCAAACCGTCGCTGTAAATCGCCGCGATACCGATCACGCCACCGGCGATGATTGCCCGGTGCGGCGTCTGGAAACGCGAGAGTTTTGCCAGCGAAGCCGGCAGGTAACCGGCACGGGCGAGGGCGAAGAACTGCCGCGAGTAGCCGAGGATGATGCCGTGGAAACTCGCCACCAGACCAAACAGGCCGATCCACACCAGCATGTGCAACCAGCCGGAGCTTTCGCCGACCACGGTTTTCATCGCTTGCGGAAGCGGGTCGTTGATGTTCGACAGGGTGCGCCAGTCGCCGACGCCGCCGGCAAAGAACATCACGCCCATGGCCAATAGCACCAGGGTCAGAATGCCGCTGATGTACGCCTTCGGAATCGTGCGTTTCGGGTCCTTGGCTTCTTCGGCGGCCATGGCCGCACCTTCGATGGCGAGGAAGAACCAGATCGCGAAAGGAATCGCCGCGAACATCCCGGCAATCGCCGGTGCACCGAACACATCGGAACCGGCCCAGCCATTCAGCGCAAAGTTGCTGAAGCTGAACGCCGGCGCCACCACGCCCATGAACACCAGCAATTCGGCCACCGCGAGTACGCAGACCACCAGCTCGAACGTCGCTGCCAGTTTCACGCCGAGGATGTTCAGGCCCATGAACACAATGTAGGCGCCGACGGCTGCGTGCTTCGGATCAAGTGCCGGGAATTGCACGTTCAGATACGCGCCAATGGCCAGGGCAATGGCCGGTGGGGCGAAGACGAATTCGATCAGCGTTGCCAGCCCGGCGATCAATCCGCCTTTCTCGCCAAAGGCGCGGCGGCTGTAGGCGAAGGGACCGCCTGCGTGGGGAATGGCGGTGGTCAGCTCGGTGAAACTGAAGATGAAGCAGGTGTACATGGTGGCGACCATGAAGGAAGTCACCAGAAAGCCAAGTGTCCCGGCCACGCCCCAGCCGTAACTCCAGCCGAAATACTCACCGGAAATCACCAGCCCGACCGCAATGCCCCACAGGTGCAGCGTGCCCAGCGTGGGTTTGAGTTGTGTGTTCATCGTTTGCTCCCTGAACGGTTTGGAAAGCTCGGGGGAGGGCGTGTGCAGTGGGCGTGCCAGTGTTGTGATGGCAGTCGTAAAGCGTAAAAAGGTGTCGTATCGGGGATGTTCGGCGCTGGATGCATGCATTTTTATGCGTCAGTTGGGGGCGTTGTTGCCTGTAATGCCGCCTTCGCGAGCAAGCCCGCTTGTATGTTTAGACTTGAAGGGGTGGGCGGGACTAAAGCCTAGCTTCTGACTCTGACCAGTACAGACCGTGGGAGACTTCGTCCCGCCCCTTCACCTAATGCGCCGATAAGGAATGCATCGGCCTAGACCGACGATAGAAACAAGCCAGCGCAACGGTGAACCCCGACAAGTCTTTAAACCCTAGCTCGGAGGGCGTGCCATGACAATTCATGTTTCGCAGGTGGTCGTGGGTGTGGATGTCGCGAAGGACGAGATCGTTGTTTATCGATCCGATCTGGAGCAAGTCTTGATTGTTTCGAACGAGCGATCGACCCTTAAGAAGTGGCTCAAGGCGCTGCCCGCAAACAGCGCCATTGCCCTCGAAGCCACCAACACCTATCACCTCGATACGACAGAGATGGCCCATGAAATGGGTCATGACGTTTACGTTATCGATGGCAGCCGTCTTAATCGATACCGCGAAGGGATAGGTATTCGGGCTAAAACAGATGCCCTGGATGCAGCGTTGCTGGCTCGTTACTTGAGTAAAGAGTCCGACAAGTTGAGGATTTGGAGTCCGCCTCCAAAGGCCTACACACAACTCAAAAGCTTGCTGCGTCGTCGGGCCGAGCTTGTTCGGCATCGTGTGGCCATCAAACAAAGCTGGAAGGACGAACCGTTGCTCGAAGAGGCATTGGCCGACTATCTGGCATGCCTTGAGCAGATTGAAAAAAACATACAGAAAGTGCTGAAGAGCATTGTCAGCGAAGCTGACATGGACGCGCAGGTAAAACGCTGCCAAGCGGTTGAGGGTGTAGGCGTCCTGACGGCTACAGCTGCAGTCACCGCCTTTATGCGTGGAGATTTTTCCGACAGCGATGGCTACATCGCCTTTCTAGGAATGGATCCGCGAGTCAGACAATCGGGAAAGAAGGATCAGAAACGATACTTATCCAAACGAGGCGATTCGGAGTTCCGGCGCTTATTTCATAACAGCGCCATGGCCGCGAGTCGCTCTCCAGCCTGGAAACCTTACTATCAAAGCTATCTGGCAAGAGGCATGAAGGGCACTCAAGCCTTGGTAATACTTGCCCGTAAGCTGGCCAGAGTACTGTTTGCCTTGATGAAAAATCAAAGCGAGTACAAGCCAAGTTCTATGTTTGGGGGTTGCCCCCAAACATAGAATCTCCCACATTTGATCTTCAGCGAACACAGAACTTGTGTTCGAGGCCGATCGAATGTGGGAGCGGGCTTGCTCGCGAAGAGGCCGAACAAACGCCGCAAACTTGGCTGTAACAAAGCCATAAACCCACTCTTTACGCCTTCTTTATGCTCCGCCACACCCCTCGACCTCGCTCCTTTACAGCCTTCCTCCCGACAATGACTCCACACGCGGCAATACGCCGTAACACGGAGAACTTCCATGAGCGTTCTGGACGGGGTGTCACTGCTGTTGGCAGTGGGGCTGTTCATTTATCTGTTGGTTGCGCTGTTGCGCGCGGACCGGAACTAGGAGCGGCTATGCACAGTTATGACTATTGGCTGATCCTGGCCTTCTTCGCCGTGGTGCTGATCCCGGCACCGTTTCTCGGGCGGTTCTACTACAAGGTCATGGAAGGTCAGCGCACCTGGCTGACACCGATCCTGGGTCCTGTGGAGCGCGGCTGTTATCGGGTGGCCGGCGTTGATCCGCAGGCCGAACAGAGCTGGCAGAAATACACCCTGGCCTTGCTCGCCTTCAACCTTGCGGGCTTTTCGCTGTTGTTCATGATCCTGCTGTTCCAGGACCACCTGCCGCTCAACCCGCAAAACCTGCCGGGTCAGGAGTGGACGCTGGCGTTCAACACCGCCGTCAGTTTCATGACCAACACCAACTGGCAGGCCTACAGCGGCGAAGCTTCGCTGAGCTACCTGAGTCAGATGGCCGGCCTCACCGTGCAGAACTTCGTCAGCGCCGCCACCGGCCTCGCTGTGCTGGTTGCCCTGTGCCGCGGCATCGGTCGCAAATCGACCAAGACCCTCGGCAACTTCTGGGTCGACATGACTCGCGCCACCCTCTACGGCTTGCTGCCGCTGTGCCTGCTGCTGGCGCTGTATCTGGTCTGGCAGGGCGTGCCGCAAACCTTCGCGCAGTACGTGAACGCCGTGACGATGCAAGGCGTCGATCAGGTGATCCCGCTCGGCCCGGCCGCCAGCCAGATTGCGATCAAGCAATTGGGCACCAACGGTGGTGGCTTCTTCGGCGTCAACTCGGCGCACCCGTTCGAGAACCCGACCGCCTGGAGCAACCTGTTCGAAGTCGGTTCGATCATCCTGATCCCGGTTGCCCTGGTGTTCACCTTCGGCCACTACGTGAAAGACCTGCGTCAGAGCCGCGCGATCATCGCCTGCATGCTGGCGCTGTTCCTGATCGGCGGCGCCACCTCGCTGTGGGCTGAATACCAACCGAACCCGACCCTGAACAACGTCGCCGTCGAACAGACCGCGCCGCTGGAAGGCAAGGAAGCGCGCTTCGGCACCACCGCCACGGTGCTGTGGTCGGTGACTACCACCGCGGCGTCCAACGGTTCGGTCAACGGCATGCACGACAGCCTCAACCCGCTGAGCGGCATGGTCGCGCTGGTCAACATGATGGTTGGCGAAGTGATCTTCGGCGGCGTCGGTGCCGGGCTCTACGGCATGTTGCTCAACGTGTTGATCGCGGTGTTCCTCGCCGGCCTGATGATCGGCCGTACGCCGGAATACCTCGGCAAGAAGCTGCAGGCGAAGGAAGTGCAACTGCTGGTGGTGACCTTGCTGGTGATGCCGGTTGGCGTGCTGGTGCTCGGTGCGATTGCCGCGAGCCTGCCCGGTCCGGTGGCCTCGGTGAGTAACCCCGGTGCCCACGGTTTCAGTCAGTTGCTCTACGCCTACACCTCGGCCAGTGCCAACAACGGTTCGGCGTTCGGCGGTTTCGGCGCCAACACACCGTTCCACAACCTGATGCTAGGTCTTGGCATGTTGATCGGTCGCTTCGGTTACATCCTCCCGGTACTGGCCCTGGCCGGCAGCCTGGCGATGAAGAAAACCGCACCGATCGGCCAGAACAGCTTCCCGACTCATGGTCCGCTGTTCGTGACCCTGTTGACCGTGACCATTTTGCTGGTGGGCGGCCTGACCTTCCTGCCGACGCTGGCGCTGGGCCCTATTGCTGAACACTTGAGCATGGGCTTCTGAGGAATCAATGATGAATATGCCCGTAACTAAAGCGGCCACCGTCAAGGCGCCGGAACAACCGAAAACCGCGATCTCGGCCCTCTGGCGCCCGGCGCTGGTGCAAGCCTTTGTCAAGCTCGACCCACGGCAATTGCAGCGTGCGCCCGTGATGCTGGTGGTCGAACTGACCGCCGTGCTGACCACCGTTTTGTGCTTCATTCCCGACAGCGCCGTGCCGACTTTCGTCGCCGCGCAAATCGCGCTGTGGCTGTGGTTCACCGTGCTCTTCGCCAACTTCGCCGAAGCCTTGGCCGAAGGTCGCGGCAAGGCCCGCGCCGACAGCCTCAAGGCTGGCAGCGAAGGCTTGAGCGCCCGTCGCAAAACCAGCAACGACGCCTTTCAAGTGGTGCCGGCCACCAGCCTGCGCAAGGGTGATGTGGTGCGCGTCGAAGCCGGGGAAATGATCCCCGGCGACGGCGAGGTCATCGAGGGCATCGCGGCGGTCAACGAAGCGGCGATTACCGGTGAATCCGCACCGGTGATCCGCGAGTCCGGCGGCGACCGTTCAGCCGTCACCGGCAACACTCGCCTGGTGTCTGACTGGCTGCTGGTGCGCATCACCGCCAACCCCGGTGAGTCGACCCTGGACCGCATGATCGCGCTTGTCGAAGGCGCCAAACGGCAGAAAACTCCGAACGAAGTGGCGCTCGATATCCTGCTGATCGGCCTGACGCTGATCTTCCTGCTGGTGGTCGTCACCTTGCAACCGTTCGCCCACTTCGCCAACGGCAGCCTGCCGCTGGTGTTCCTGGTGGCGTTATTGGTCACGCTGATTCCGACCACCATCGGCGGTTTGCTCTCGGCCATCGGTATCGCCGGGATGGACCGCCTGGTACGCCTGAACGTGATCGCTAAATCCGGCCGCGCCGTGGAAGCGGCGGGGGACGTGCATGTCCTGCTGCTGGACAAGACCGGCACCATCACCTTCGGTAACCGTCGTTGCACCGCGGTGTATGCCGCACCGGGAGTGAGCGCCAAGGAACTGGCCGAGGGCGCGCTGTTCGCTTCGCTGGCCGACGACACCGCCGAAGGCAAGTCCATCGTCGAGTACTTGCGCGGGATTCATCCACAACCGGAGCCTTCCCTTGAGGTACTGACGGCGGTGCCGTTCAGCGCAGAAACCCGCCTGTCCGGTGTCGACTATCAAGGTCGCGTGTATCGCAAGGGTGCGGTGGATTCGCTGCTGGCGTTCGTCGGCCTGAAACGCGCCGATCTCGCACCAGCCCTGTCCCGGGAAATCGACAAGATCGCCCAGAGCGGCGGCACGCCATTGCTGGTCTGCGCCGACGGTAAATTGCTCGGTGCGATCCACCTCAAGGACGTGGTCAAGCCCGGTATCCGCGAACGTTTTGCCGAGCTGCGCAAACTGGGGATTCGCACGGTCATGGTGACCGGCGACAACCCGCTGACCGCAGCAGCGATTGCGGCTGAAGCAGGCGTCGACGACGTGCTGGCCGAAGCCACGCCGGAGAAAAAACTGGCGCGTATTCGTCACGAGCAGAACGACGGGCGTCTGGTCGCGATGTGCGGCGACGGTGCCAACGACGCCCCGGCCCTGGCCCAGGCAGACGTCGGCATGGCGATGAACGACGGTACGCAAGCAGCGCGCGAAGCGGCGAACATGGTTGACCTCGACAGCGACCCGACCAAGTTGCTGGACGTGGTGCAGATCGGCAAGGAATTGCTGGTGACCCGCGGTGCGCTGACGACCTTTTCCATCGCCAACGACGTGGCCAAATACTTCGCGATCCTGCCGGCGCTGTTCGCCTCGATCTACCCGCAACTGGGCGTGCTGAACGTCATGCATCTGAGCAGTCCGCAGAGCGCGATTCTGTCGGCGATCGTGTTCAACGCCTTGATCATTGTGGTGCTGATTCCACTGGCCTTGCGCGGCGTGCGAGTGCAGGCAGCGAGCGCGGCGGCGTTGCTGCGACGCAATCTGCTGATCTATGGACTGGGCGGAATTCTGGTGCCGTTTGTGGGCATCAAGGCGATCGACATGCTGTTGACGGCGTTGCATCTGGTTTGACGATTTATCGGGTTGTGCGGGCTCTGTGGCGAGGGGATTTATCCCCGTTGGGCTGCGCAGCGGCCCCCCACCCGTTACATGCAATATGTCTGAAGAAATGAATTTGCAGGTTTTGGGGCTGCTGCGCAGCCCAACGGGGATAAATCCCCTCGCCACGGAAAGCGGTGGCGGTTTCAATTATTGAATTCGAGGATTTTGAAATGTCCACAATGATACGTCCGGCCCTGAGCCTGTTGGTCTTGATGACCCTGATCACCGGCGTCGCTTATCCCTTGGTGGTCACCGGCGTCGCCCAGGTCGCGTTCCCGGATCAAGCCAATGGCAGCCTCGTACACGACGCCAGCGGCAAGGTCCGTGGATCGTCGCTGATTGCCCAGGATTTCGTCGGTGATGCCTGGTTCCATCCACGGCCATCCGCCGGTGCTTTCGCCACGGTGTCGAGCGGCGCCAGTAACCTCTCGCCAAGCAATCCGGCCCTGGCCACTCGAGTGATCGACGATGCCAACAAACAGCTGGTGCCGGGGCAGGGGCCGGTACCGTTGGCGCTGGTGACCACGTCTGGCAGCGGCCTCGATCCACACTTGCCACCGGCCGCGATTGCCTATCAACTGGCGCGTGTTGCGGCGGCGCGGAATCTGCCGGTGGCGACGCTGCAGAACCTGTTGGATGCGCACATCGAGCAACCGTTGGTGGGTCCGCCGGTGGTGAATGTGTTGGCGCTGAATATGGCGTTGGAAAAACTGTAGATCGGTGGTGGCGTCATTCGCGAGCAAGCCCGCTCCCACATTTGATCTTCAGTGGTCACGAAATATGTGTACGACATCCATCCAGTGTGGGAGCGGGCTTGCTCGCGAAGACGGCCTGACAGGCACCACATAACTACCTGAATAAAGAGAGCTTCAAGCATGAGTGACTCCGGCCGCGCCGACGCGCTGTTAGCAGACCTGCCCCGCGACGGCCGTGGCCGGCTCAAGGTTTTCCTCGGCGCCGCACCCGGTGTCGGCAAGACCTACGCCATGTTGCAAGCCGCCCATACCCAACTTCGCCAAGGCGTGAAACTCATCGCTGGCGTCGTCGAAACCCATGGCCGCGCCGAGACCGAGGCGCTGCTCGGCGGTTTGCCGCAGCAGCCCTTGGTGCGCTCGGAATACCGCGGCGTGACCCTCGAAGAAATGGACCTCGACGGCGTACTCGCCGCCAAGCCGAAACTGGTGCTGGTGGACGAACTGGCCCACACCAACGCACCGGGCAGTCGTCACGCCAAACGCTGGCAAGACATTCAGGAACTGCTCGCCGCCGGCATTGATGTGTACACCACGGTCAACGTTCAGCACCTGGAAAGCCTCAACGATCAGGTGCGCGGCATCACCGGCGTGCAGGTCCGTGAAACTCTCCCGGACTGGGTGCTGCAAGAAGCCTACGAATTGCTGTTGATCGACTTGCCTCCACGCGAGCTGCTTGAGCGACTGCGAGACGGCAAGGTCTATGTGCCGGAGCAGGCGCGGGCGGCGATCGATGCATATTTCTCCCAGACCAACCTCACCGCCCTGCGTGAACTGGCGATGCAAACCGCAGCGGCTCAGGTCGATAACGACCTGGCCCAGGGTTATCGTCAGCTTGGACAGGCCGCCCCGGCGGTGCGCGGTCGATTGCTGGTCGGTGTCGATGGCGATGCCCAGGCCGAGCGTCTGGTGCGTCACGCCAGCCGCGTCGCCCAGCGTCGGCATCTGCCATGGAGCCTGGTGCATGTGGACAACGGCAGCGTGCGTGACGAGCAATCACGCCTGCGTCTGCAAAGTGCCCAGCAACTGGCCGAACGCCTCGGCGGCGAAGTGGTGTTGCTGCGGGCCGGTGAGGTGGCGAAAACCCTGATTCAGCACGCCACTGAACGACGCGCCAGCCTGGTCCTGGTCGGCCAGTCCCGGCGGCGATTGCGTCGTCGGCTGTTCGGTGGCGGCTTGGCCGCACGTTTGCTGCGCCACGCGCGCGGGCTGGAAATCAACGTCATCGACAGCGACCTCGAACAGGACCCGCCACGCAAACGCTCGGTACAGCCGCTGGTGTGGTTCGACTATGCGCTGGCGCTGGTCGCGACTGTGCTCGCCAGTGCCCTGGCCTGGGCAGTGGCGAGTGTCTTGCCGCTGCCGAACATCTCGCTGGTATTCCTCGCCGCCGTGTTGCTGGTGGCGGTGCGCAGCAGTCTCGGCCCGGCGCTGGCCTGTGCGGCGCTGTCGTTTCTGACCTATGACTTCCTGTTCATTCCGCCGAATTTTTCCTTCAGCATCCAGCGCGAAGAAGACGTGCTGACCTTGCTGTTCTTTCTGCTGATGGCGGCGCTCACCGGCAACCTTGCGGCACGCCAGCGCCGGCAATTGCAGGCCTTGCGCGACACCCAGGAGGAAACCACCGAACTGCTCGACCTGTCGCGCAAACTGACGGCGGCCACTGACCGTCAGGCCGTGATCAAGGCCGCCGCTCAGCACCTCGAGGGCTGGAGCGATCTGCAATTGTGCCTGCTCAATCGCGATGGCCAGAGCGGCTGGAAAGTCGAAACCGGTGGCCCGCTGGAGTTTTCCGAAGCTGAACGCGCGGCCGCTGACTGGGCCTGGCAACACGATCAACCGGCGGGTGCAGGCACCGGCACGCTGCCGTTCGGGCGTTGGTGGTGGTGGCCGCTGTCCGTGGAAGACGGGCCGCTGGCGCTGCTCGGCGTCTGTGCCAAGGAGGGACAGACCTTGAGTGGCCAGCGTCGGCGTCTGCTGACGGCGCTGAGTCAGCCGTTGGCCCAGGCGCTGGCTCGTGCGCAACTGGCCGAAGACCTGGAAGCGGCGCGGCTGCACGGGGAAACCGAGCAACTGCGCAGTGCCTTGCTGGCGTCGGTGTCCCACGATTTGCGCACACCGCTGACCTCCATGCGCGGCAGCATCGACAGCCTGTTGGCGCTGGGCGAGGCGATCCCGCTGGAGGATCGCCGCGAATTGCTCGAAGGCACCCGCGATGAAGCCGAGCGCCTCGATCGCTACATTCAAAACCTGCTGGACATGACCCGTCTCGGTCACGGCGCGTTGAAGCTGGCGCGGGACTGGGTATCACCCGCCGATATCGTCGGCAGTTCACTCAATCGCCTGCGCGCGGTACTGGCGCCGTTGCAGGTCAGCACCGAAGTGCCGCCTGAATTGCCGCTGCTGTACGTTCATGCCGCGCTGATTGAGCAGGCACTGGTCAACGTGCTGGAAAACGCCGCGCGGTTTTCGCCGGCTCACGGGCGTTTGCAATTGCGCGCCGGAGCGGATGAAAACGAGCTGTTCTTCTCGGTGAGTGATGAAGGACCGGGGATTCCTGAAGAGGAACGGGCGAAGATTTTCGACATGTTCTACACCGCCGCGCGCGGTGATCGTGGGGGGCAGGGCACCGGGCTGGGACTGGCGATCTGTCAGGGCATGGTCGGTGCACACGGCGGGCGAATCAGCGTCGGCGACGGTATCGAAGGGCGTGGTACTTGCATCACCCTGCACTTGCCTTTGCAGGAACAACCCGATGTTGAAAACGAGAGTTGAACATGAGCGCTGACAGTGAAGCCTGATACCCTTTGGACCTCTCCATGCCACGATCAGACACCATGAGCCAGACCGCGACCATTTTGGTCATTGACGACGAACCCCAGATCCGCAAATTCCTGCGCATCAGCCTCGCTTCCCAGGGTTATAAAGTGCTGGAGGCCGGCACAGGCACGGAGGGATTGGCACAGGCCGCACTGAACAAGCCGGACCTGCTGGTGCTCGACCTCGGTCTGCCGGACATGGACGGCCAGCAAGTGCTGCGCGAGTTTCGCGAATGGTCGACGGTGCCGGTGCTGGTGCTGTCGGTGCGCGCCAGCGAAGGGCAGAAAGTCGAGGCGCTGGATCGCGGTGCCAACGACTACGTGACCAAGCCGTTCGGCATCCAGGAATTTCTGGCTCGAGTGCGTGCCTTGTTGCGTCAGGCACCGGTGGGTGAGGCGCAGCAAGCGGCACTGGCGTTCGGCCCGTTGACTGTGGACCTGGCCTATCGCCGGGTGCTGCTCGACGGCGTCGAAGTGGCGTTGACCCGCAAGGAATATGCGGTGCTGGCGCAACTGGCGCGGCATCCGGGGCGGGTGATCACCCAGCAGCAATTGCTCAAGGATATCTGGGGCCCGACCCATACCGAGGACAGTCATTATTTGCGGATTGTGGTCGGGCATTTGCGGCAGAAGCTGGCGGATGATCCGACGCAGCCGCGGTTTATCGTGACCGAGGCGGGGGTTGGGTATCGGTTGTTGAGTGAGGGTGGGCTTTAGGTTTTTGTGTTGAATGATCCGGCCCTATCGCGGGCAAGCCCGGCTCCCACAGGTTTTGAGGTGATCACCACATTTGTGAACGACACAAATCCTGTGGGAGCCGGGCTTGCCCGCGAAGAGGCCCTCACGTTCACTCGAGAACCTCAGGAATCCCGCTCACTCTCATACCGATCCAACGTATCCCGCGCAATCTCCCGCCCCAGCGCGATCAACTCCGGTGCTTTGTAAAACTCGAAAAACCGGCACACCCGCTTCGGCACGTTGATCAAAATATCCGGTGGATAACCGGCAATCTTGTACTGCGCCAACGACGTCTGCATCACCTCGAAACTCTGGTTGATCAAATCCAGCAAGGACGCCGGCCCCACGTTGTCGATGATGAACGAACCCGTGGCGGACTTCGGCGCGCCATCGCGCTCCGGGGCGGCCGCCGGTTGCTGGGCTTCAGGTTCGGCGGATTCGATCCAGGGGTTGATCTCGCCTGCCTCGGCCATCAACGCTTCCTTTTCCAGCAGCAGCAATTGTTCCGCTTGTTTGCGGCGGAACGGCAGCTTCGAGCCCAACGAGCTGATCAGGCTGTCGAACCGGGTCTTGAACGCAGCCGGGCGCTGGATCACCGGCAATTGGTAGTGACGCTGGTTGGTGGAGTTGAGGTTGACCGCGATGATCAGGTCGCAATGGCTCGACACCACCGGCACGATTGGCAACGGGTTGAGGATGCCGCCGTCCACCAGCATGCGATTGCCCTGCATCACCGGCGTGAACAGACTCGGGATGGCCGCCGAGGCACGCATCGCCTGGTGCAGGCAGCCTTCCTGGAACCAGATTTCCTGTTGGTTGGTCAGGTCGGTGGCCACCGCCGTGTAGGGGATGCGCAGGTCCTCGATATTGATCTCGCCGACGATCTTGCGGATCTGCCCGAAGACCTTCTCCCCGCGAATTGCGCCCAGTCGAAAACTGACGTCCACCAGACGCAACACGTCGAGGTAATCCAGGCTCTCGATCCAGTTGCGGTATTCATCCAGTTTGCCGGCGGCATAAATCCCGCCGACCACAGCGCCCATCGAACAACCGGCGATGCAGGCGATGTCGTAGCCACGCCGCTCGATCTCTTCAATGACACCGATATGGGCATAGCCCCGGGCTCCGCCGGAACCCAGCACCAGTGCGACACGCTTTTTCATGAATCGCCCTCGTCTGACAAGGTTCAACAATGCACCCATCGAGGGGCGTGCTTCAATCGCTAAGGTCGCTCGGCGGAGTGAACGCGTCGTTTTTTCGACACTCCATGGCGGCAGATGGTTATTCTCCCGAGCGCTATAGTTTCCGCAGCGGGGCCAAGGCACTTTTCACGCGCCAGACCGTCTTACCTGCACGACTGTTTACCTATCTTTGAGGTGTGAGTGATGAAAGCCTGGATCTGTGTGCCTTTGATTGCGCTGGCGCTCGCCGGTTGCGCCGGCAAAACCGCTTACCGTGACAGCTGCGGTAGCGGAATCGATGCCGCGTGGCATGAGCTGGACCTGGCCAAGGCCGAAGGTTTTGCCGGCACCGTCAGTTACTCCAAGGCCCTGTCGCTGCTGACCGGCGCCAAGACCCAGCAGCAGTTCGAAGCGTTCGAAGGCTGCACCAAGAAAGCCGAGAAGGCGCGCTTCTATATTCGTGAGTCACGCGCTGGCCGTTGAGGCATGATGTAGGCATCAGAAATTCAGTTCAGGGAGAAAACGATGTCTGCCTTGGTTGATCGGTTGGTGGCTCATGTTCTTGGCCTGGAAGTCCGCCTGCTGTCCTGTCAGGCACGGCTGAATGCCCGCACCGACCCGGAAGCATTGCACGATCTGCGCACCACGGTTCGCCGTTTGCGCAGCCTGCTGCGGCCGTTGCGCGGCTTGCCCGGGGTCGAGCAGCTGGAAGTGGCGGCGTCCCGGGTCGGTGACCTGACCACGCCGTTGCGCGATCGTGAAGTGTTGGCGGCGTATTTGCTCGAGCACGATCAACCTGAGGCAGCGCAGCGACGCATGGCGCAGATGGCCGCGGCCTATCCTGCAGTCGCCGCGAGTTCCGAGCTGGCGCAGTTGCTGATGATTTTCGACGCCTTCCCGCGTTTTCTGCGGGCATCCCAGCGACAGGGTTTGCTCAAGGGACTGCGCAAGCGCATCGAGAAGCGCCTGGGCAAGCAGTGGAAAAAACTCGATGAGGCTTTGCACGATCCTGCTCATGATCGGCATCGACTGCGCCTGTTGATCAAACGTGTGCGCTATGGGATCGAGGCCTACCCCGAATTGGACCGTTTGCCGAAACCGGCTTTGCCGAGGCTCAAGTCGGCTCAGGCTGCCCTGGGTGACTGGCACGATTGCTGGCAATGGCTGGCCCGGGCCGAACAGGAAGCAGATCTGCAACCTTGTGTGGCCGTGTGGAAAACCACCATGGCCAAGGCCGAAGCCCGTGCCGACCGAGTTCTCGACAAACTCAGTGCTGCCTGTTTCAAATCCTGAGAACAACACAAATCAAAATGTGGGAGCGGGCTTGCTCGCGAAAGCGGTGTGTCAGTCAACTTCAATCGTGACTGACACACCGCTTTCGCGAGCAAGCCCGCTCCCACAGTAGATCACTGTTGAATTTTGGAATTGATGTTCGAAGCGCGGCTCATCTGTCAGTGCTTTTGGCCAGAATAAGCGCTGTGTCATCCCCCGTGGCTGGTTAACATTCCTCCATCCTTTTCTGCCCTTGAGGTTTTCATGCGCTTTTCCGATCTGCTCGACGCCGTCCGCAGCCAGCCGCTGGAGCTGTCTATTCCGGCCGAATGGGCACAGGGGCGTGCCAGCTTCGGCGGCCTGGTCGCGGCTTTGCAATACGAAGCCATGCGCGCTCGGGTGCCAGCGGATCGCCCTGTGCGCTCGCTGGCGATTACCTTTGTCGGCCCCGTAGAACCGGAAGTGCCGGTCAGTTTTGAAGTCGATGTCCTGCGCGAAGGCAAGGCGGTCAGCCAGGTGCTGGGCCGGGCGATGCAGAAAGGTCAGGTGGTGACGCTGATCCAGGGCAGCTTCGGCGCCTCGCGACCGTCCGAAGTGGCGGTAGCCGCCACGCCGGCCCCGGAAATGAAGCACTGGGACGAGTGCCAGGAGCTGCCGTATGTCAAAGGCATGACCCCGGAATTCATGCGCCATCTGGCGATGCGCTGGAGTGTTGGCGGCCTGCCGTTTACCGGCAATAAATCCCGCGAAATGGGCGGCTGGGTACGCTTGCGTGGTGATGTGAAGGAAGAGGCGGTCACTGAGTCGCATATCCTGGCGTTGGTGGACGCCTGGCCGCCTGCGCTGTTGCCGCACCTGAAAAAAGTCGCGATGGGCAGCACGCTGACCTGGACCATCGAATTCGTCCAGCCGTTGCTCGACCTGAGCACGCTGGACTGGTGCAAATACCTCGTTGAAATCGAACATGCCGCTGACGGCTACGGTCATGCGGCCGCGAAACTGTGGAGCGCGGACGGTCAGTTGATTGCCATGAGCCGGCAGACCGTGACGATCTTTGCCTGATCAGTGACGACGGTGGCGCTCACGCCAGGCGCGCCACCAACCGCCGCTGAGGAAAAACCGTGGAAAGGTCAGGAACTGCTCGACCAGCAGGCGCGATACCGCATCTTTGCGATCGCTGAACGGCTCGGAGGCTTGCACCTCCAGGCTGTGGCCGTGGCGTTGCAGACCCAACGCAGCGAGCAGGCCAATGATGCCAATCGCGAAGTTCGCAAAGCTCAGGCTGAACACCCCGCACACCAGCAGCAGAAACGCCACGATGAACAGCGGCACGGCAATCAGGTGCAGCACCAGATTCGCCGGGTGCTGATGGTTGTCCGGGTAGGCGCGCCATTGCCAGGCGGGAAGGTTGGGGTGACGTTTGCCCATGATGCTGATCCTCGATCCATGTTGAACACATGAGTGAAGAATAGGCGCGGCTTGGGCGGGCGGCGAATCAAGGATGGCTATCGGAGTGATAGGTGTCATGGTCCGGATTGATGTTGACCGGGCTGGCGCCTTCGCGGGCAAGCCTCGCTCCTGCAAGGTCTGCGCACAACCTGTAGGAGCGAGGCTTGCCCGCGAAGGGGACCTTAAAGTTTCAACTGCCCTATGGCCTTGCTCAACTCCCCGGCCAACGCCGCCAACTCATTACTGGTCGTCGCCGAATCCACCGTCTGCTGCACCGTGTTCTCGGTCACATCGCGAATGCTCACCACCGCCCGGTTCATCTCTTCCGCCACCTGGCTCTGCTGCTCGGCCGCTACCGCGATTTGCGTGTTGCTTTCACGCATCTGCGCCACCGCACTGGTGATCTCAGCCAACGCGGCCCCGGCCTCTTGAGCCTGCTGCACGCAATCATCGGCCTTGAACGAGCTTTCCTGCATGAAATCCACCGCATCCCGGGTTCCGGCCTGCAACGCGGCGACCATCAGAGTGATCTCGTCGGTCGACGTCTGCACCCGTTTGGCCAGGTTGCGCACTTCGTCGGCGACTACCGCAAAGCCACGGCCCATTTCCCCGGCGCGGGCCGCTTCAATCGCGGCGTTCAGCGCCAGCAGGTTGGTTTGCTCGGCGATGCTGTGAATCACATTGACCACGCCGTTGATCTTCTGACTGTCCTCGGCCAGACGCTGAATCATCTCGGCCGTCTGCTGTACGCCTGTGGACAACCCGGCAATCGATTTCTGCACGCGACTGACCACTTCCTGACCGCTGCCTGCCAGGGTGTCGGCAGTTTGCGAGAGGTCGCGGGTGGCGCCGGCGTGCTGGGCGATGTGATAGACGGTGGCGGTCATTTCGTTGATCGCGGTGGCAGCCTGGTCGGTTTCGCTTTGTTGGCCAAGCATGCCGTGACGCACCTCGTTCATGCTCGAGGCCAGGCGTGCCGCGCCGACATCCAGTTGCCGGGCGGTGCTGGCGACAGTGTTCACCACCCGCTGATAACCGGCCTGCATGGCGTTGAACGCGCCGGCCATCTGCCCCACCTCGTCGGTGCAGGCCAGGGGCACACGGGCGGACAGGTCACCGGTTTTCTCAACGTGGAGCATCACGTCTTTCAAGGTGTTGAGCTGGCTGAGCAGAAAACGGATCAACAGTTGCGACGCGCCGAGCATCGCCAGCATCAGGATGAGAACCGCCACGGCGTAGTTGGCGAAACGCTCGCCAAACACTTGGCTCAGGCTCGGGCCATGAGCGATCACCGCCACTTGCTGGCCATTGGCCCGCGTGAGCACTTCAGCGCCCATCAGCGGGTTGTCGCCGAACAGCGGCATCGAGTTGATCTCGACCCAGCCGTTGGCATCCGCCAGCTCCAGCAGGGGTTGCTCGTTCAGCAACGGCGCCTGCCCACGACTGAACGTCAGCAGGTTATCGGCCTTGGGAAGCGTTTGCCCGGCAGGCCAGGCGTTGAGCAATCGTGCCTGCGCCTGAGCAGACGCTTGAGACGCATGACTGCGGGCCTGCTGCTCGAGTTGCACGGCGTACAGCACCAACAACAGGGTGGTGACGAAGGCGACAGCGTTGACCGCCCAGAATTTATATTTCAGCGAGATGTTGCTAAGCCAGGCACCCATGGAGGTCTTCTCTGATAGCGGAAACAGCATTGGCAAGGTGCCAGCATTGTGCCGCTAGCCAAGGCGCCGGATCTTGATATGCGTCAACATTCCCGACCGTGCTCACACGCAGCAATTACAGGGCGTAATGCGCTATCCTTCGCGCCTTCAAAATTCCCTCGCTACAGGATTCCGCCCCATGAAAGCCGCACTCGTCGAACTCATCAGCAAAATCAGCTCCGGGTGCATGAGCGAAGACGAAATCCTCAAGGTCGCTGATGAAGCGGCCCAGGCCTACGCCGATCCAGAGGCTTTTCTGACGGCCAATCCGGACATCAACTACGACGACACCTTCCCGATTCCGTTGGGCGAGTGGGTCGTCGTCGGCAGCCTGCCGGAAACCGTGCTGTTCCAGGCCGATACCTACGTGGACCTGTTCGCGCAGATCGTCGCGTCGTTCGGCCCGGGCGTGGATTTCAATATCAAACCCAAGCAACTGGCCAAGACCGAAGCCCTGACCGCGCTCAATCGCATCCAGGTGCAGATGGGCAGCATGAACAAGGAAAACGGCGGTTACACGCTGATGAACTTCAGCCAGTTGCTGGACGACGAACTGCAAGTGGTGCTGGTCTTTGGCAACGACGTGCCGCGCGTGCTTGAGTTGTGCGCCGAGGTCGGCATTGCGGCCGCGCCTTCCCTGGAAGCCCTGAAAGTGGCTATCCACGTTTGAAGGAATAAAACGGAACCCTCGCAGGGGCCGGCTATCCTAAGACTGCACATCACTCTTAGGGAGCGACACCATGGGATCCACGTTCAACGGCCTGATTGGCCTGATCATTCTTGCCCTGGACATCTGGGCAATCATCAACGTGCTGAAAAGTGGCGCCGACACCGGGATGAAAATCGTCTGGGTCCTGCTGATCCTGCTGCTGCCGGTCCTGGGCCTGATCATCTGGGCCATCGCCGGGCCACGGGGCAATGTCCGGATCTGAATACTCACTCACGGTCGACACATTTCCCTTGTGGGAGCGGGCTTGCTCGCGAAAGCGGTGTATCAGTAAAAGTTAATGTCAACTGACACGACGCCTTCGCGAGCAAGCCCGCTCCCACATTGCTCTGTGTGTACTTCGATGACGAAGGTTCGACCTGTCATCTTCCGCGACGTAGAATGCGCGCCTTTCCCGGGCAATCGAGCTGATCGATTGGCCATCATGGGCGGGTAACCGTCCGTTGCCACCCGCATTCATCGGAGCACTTCCCATGAGCAACACCCCAACCAGCGAGTACCTGGAAACCCTTTACGAAGGCTACGGCCAGCGTTTTCGCATGGAAAAACTGCTGCACGAAGTGCGCACCGAACATCAGCACCTGGTGATTTTCGAGAACCCGCGCATGGGTCGTGTCATGGCGCTGGACGGCGTGATCCAGACCACCGAAGCCGACGAATTCATCTACCACGAAATGCTCACCCACGTGCCGATCCTGGCGCACGGCAGTGCCAAGCGCGTGTTGATCATCGGTGGCGGCGACGGCGGCATGCTGCGTGAAGTGGCCAAACACGGTGGCGTCGAGCACATCACCATGGTCGAGATCGACGGCACCGTGGTCGATATGTGCAAGGAATTCCTGCCGAACCACTCCAAGGGTGCGTTCGATGATCCACGCCTGAACCTGGTGATCGATGACGGCATGCGCTTCGTCGCCACCACCACCGAAAAATTCGACGTGATCATCTCTGACTCCACCGACCCGATCGGTCCGGGCGAAGTGCTGTTCTCGGAAAACTTCTATCAGGCCTGCCGTCGCTGCCTGAACGAGGGGGGTATCCTGGTGACCCAGAACGGCACGCCGTTCATGCAGATCGAAGAAGTCAAAACCACCGCCGGCCGCCTGCGCAGCCTGTTCCCGGACTGGCACTTCTATCAGGCCGCCGTGCCGACCTACATCGGCGGTTCGATGACATTTGCCTGGGGCGCGACCAATACGGCCTATCGCAAACTGTCCCGCGAAACCCTGCAACAGCGCTTCGCCGGCAGCGGCATCATCACCCGCTACTACAACCCGGAAATCCACATCGGCGCGTTTGCCTTGCCGCAATACGTGCTGCAAGCGATCAACAAGCCAAGCAACGACTAAACTAAAGAAGTACGCATACCCCAATGTGGGAGCGGGCTTGCTCGCGAATGCGGTGTACCAGTTGACCTGTGTATTGACTGATACACCGCATTCGCGAGCAAGCCCGCTCCCACAAGGCCCTGTGGTTTTCATGGTTGCGTGTGGTAATCCGTTTGAACGATCACTCTGGCCAAAAGTCCAGATAGGTGTAAGCCCATTTGCGGGTTTGTTCGAGGAGGCACTGATGCAAAAGTGGAAGATCACTTTCGTGGATGATCACGGCGAAACAGTCGACGAAGTCTTTGAGTGCGACGAATGCCCGGACAACGAGCACGCCGCCAAACTCATCAAGGCCCGGCTCCTTCCTGTCGCTGCCGAACTGGATCTGAATGATCTGGAGGGGCGCACTGTTGATGCGAGCGTCAAGAATCTCAAGACGCAGAACAGCATACAAATCCTCGGCATTACTCCCGTCTGAAACACCCTCTGGCACACTCGTGAAACACCAGGCCTTGGCAGCGGCGCTTACTTGAGGCTACTCTGCAAGCGAGATCAGCGATTGGATCGCTAAGGTCTGGTCTTGTCAGCTACATGCTTGTTTCCCATCGGCAACGTGGTTGCCGCAGTGCTTGCACCATTCGGTTGCGGGCGTCGGGAGTACGGAAAGTCTATCCATCGGTTTGAGGAGGACGTTTCATGAGCACAGCCTATCAAGAAGACATCAGCAGCTCGGTGCTGCGCCGCATGAAAGAAGGCGGTTTTGACTTTTCACGATTCCATCCGATCGAGTTCTACGCCATTTTCCCGGACGAGGAGCGGGCACGCAGGGCGGCAGGGCATTATTCCGGCGAATCCATGAATGCACAGATCAGCGTACGCGACGACGGCGCTTGGGCCCTGGAACTGAGTAAAGTGATGTCCGCCACCTATGACGGCATCGGCGACTTTGAGCAGGACTTCGAGGCAGTGGTCGAACCTTTGGGCGGCATCATTGAAGGATGGGGCGTCAAGCAGGAGGTACGAGGGCTACTCGCATAACACTATGAACAGCGACAACATCCACTAACGGCTGACCTTCGGGTTGGCCGTTTTCGTTTGTGCCGATATTGAAGCCGAACTTTGCTGTTTGTAGGAGCGAGGATTGCCCGCGAAGGGTCCTCCCGATCACAGAAAAAGCCACCGGCTACGCCCTTATCCTTTCTCTCCACAAATCCCGAAACAAAAAAAAGCCGCCTGAGCAAGGCGGCTAAAAGGGAAGTTCGATGCGCATTTCCAGCGAATGCGCCGATTATCCTCAGCCACGGCCGGGCAGTGAAATCAACTCTGGCTATGCTGGTGATAGGCGAAAGCATTGCTTCGCAATGAAGCGGGGGCGATCAGGTTGGGGCATTTACCGCACAGGAATGGTGCGGTGGGTGCGCGACGAATATCCAACCGATTGATATCAAAGCGTTTATGCCGATGGCACGGGCCTTGCGAAGGCCTGTATGTCCGGGTGACAAGGAGTACGGCATGATCCGCACCTATTTTGATGAGATGTACGATGCCGGCGGCCAGGTCCGCCCGCATTATCGGGAGTTTGCCCGTTGGCTGGCCGAGACGCCTGACGAACTTCTGGCCCAACGGCGACGCGAGGCCGATCTGTTGTTTCATCGCGCCGGGATTACTTTCACGCTCTACGGGGACGAGCAGGGGACAGAGCGCCTGATTCCTTTCGATACCATTCCGCGCAGCATCCCCGCCAGCGAATGGCGGATCGTCGAACGCGGCTGCATCCAGCGGGTCAAGGCGCTGAACATGTTCCTCGCCGACCTCTATCACGAGCAACGCATCATCAAGGCCGGCATCATCCCGGCCGAGCAAGTGCTGGCCAACGAGCAGTACCAGTTGGCGATGCAAGGCCTGGACCTGCACCGGGATATCTACTCGCACATCTCCGGCGTCGACCTGGTGCGCGATGGCGACGGCACGTACTACGTGCTCGAAGACAACCTTCGTACACCGAGCGGCGTGAGCTACATGCTCGAAGACCGCAAGATGATGATGCGGCTGTTCCCCGAACTGTTTTCGGCTCAGCGCATCGCCCCGATCGACCACTATCCGAACCTGTTGCTCGATACCCTGAAAAGCTCCAGCCCGATCGATAACCCTAGCGTCGTGGTGCTGACGCCGGGGCGCTTCAACAGTGCGTTTTTCGAGCATGCGTTTCTCGCTCGGGAAATGGGCGTCGAACTGGTGGAAGGCGCGGACCTGTTTGTGCGTGACGACAAGGTGTTCATGCGCACCACGGACGGGCCGAAAGCGGTCGACGTGATCTACCGTCGCCTCGACGATGCGTTCCTCGATCCGCTGGCGTTCAACCCCGACTCGATGCTCGGCGTGCCGGGGCTGTTGTCGTCCTACCGCTCGGGCAACGTGGTGCTGGCGAATGCCATCGGCACCGGGGTGGCGGACGACAAATCGGTGTATCCGTTTGTCACGGACATGATCCGTTTCTACCTCGATGAAGAACCGATCCTGAAGAACGTGCCGACGTTCCAGTGTCGCAATCCTTCCGAACTGTCCCACGTGCTGGCCAACCTTCCGGATCTGGTGGTCAAGGAAACCCAGGGCTCCGGCGGTTACGGAATGCTGGTGGGGCCGGCGGCGACCGCGGCGGAAATCGAGTCGTTCCGCGCCCGCATCAAGGCCAAGCCCCACGCGTACATCGCGCAACCGACGTTGTCCCTGTCGACCTGTCCGACCTTTGTCGAAAACGGCATCGCGCCACGCCACATCGACCTGCGTCCGTTTGTATTGTCTGGCCGCGAAACCCGGGTCGTGCCCGGCGGTTTGACCCGTGTCGCCCTGCGTGAAGGCTCCCTGGTGGTGAATTCCTCCCAGGGTGGCGGAACCAAGGACACCTGGGTGGTCGAGGATTGAAGGAAGCCTGCCATGTTAAGTAGAACTGCCTCGGATTTGTATTGGATGTCGCGTTACCTGGAGCGGGCGGAAAATCTCGCACGGATGCTCGACATCAGTTATTCGC
The DNA here is from genome assembly GCF_024169315.1 of Pseudomonas migulae. NCBI lineage: Bacteria > Pseudomonadati > Pseudomonadota > Gammaproteobacteria > Pseudomonadales > Pseudomonadaceae > Pseudomonas > Pseudomonas migulae. The sequence continues at coordinate 5,842,517 of NZ_JALJWR010000001.1, forward strand.
TGTCGCTGATGCCGCAGGATGGTCGCGGTGACGGTCTGCACGAACTGGCCATGCCCCTGCTGATTACCGGCACGCTGGACGATTACCTGGAGCGACACGGCGAGCTGCATGCCGAACGGCTGCTGCATTTCTTCGCGTTGGATGCGGCCAACCCGGCGAGCATCTACAGCTGCCTCGGCGCCGCACGGGCCAGCGCCCATGCGGTGCGTGGGCGAATCACCGCCGACATGTGGGAAAACATCAACGCCACCTGGCTGGAAATCCGCGGGATCGCCGAGCAGGGCTTGAGTCGCTACGGCATGAGCCGTTTCTGCGAGTGGATCAAGGAACGTTCGCACCTGTTTCGCGGCGCGTCCTACGGCACCATCATGCGTAACGATGCGTTCCGTTTCATTCGTCTGGGGACTTTCATCGAAAGGGCTGACAACACTTTGCGCCTGCTCGACGCCCGCTACGAAATGGCCGGCGATCAGGCCGAAGCGGTCAGCGACGGCACCGCCCACGCCTATTACCAGTGGAGCGCTTTGTTAAGGGCGTTGTCGTCGTTCGAGGCCTACACCGAAATCTATCGCGACGCGCCCGGTGCCCGGCATGTGGCCGAACTGCTGCTGTTGCGTGCTGATGTGCCACGTTCGCTGCGGGCCTGCACTGAAGAAATCGACCAGATCCTCGCCCAGCTGCCCGGTGCCAACGGCCGTCCCGCGCAACGCTTGGCCGCCGAGATGGACGCACGCCTGCGCTACACCGGCATCACCGAAATTCTCGACGAAGGCCTGCACGCCTGGCTGACCGAGTTCATCCCGCTGGTGCGCCAGTTGGGTAACGCCATACACAGTTCCTACCTGGAGGCGGCATGAGACTTTCCATTAGCCATGAGACCACCTATCACTACGAAGATCAGGTGCGGGCGAGCATCCAGTACCTGCGACTGACACCCCACGACAGCGAGCGACAGCATGTGCTCAGCTGGCAACTCGACCTGCCGCGCCCGGTGCGCGCGCAACTCGATCCGTTCGGCAATATCCTGCACGTGCTGACCATGGACGAGCCGCACGAGGCGATCATCATCGGCGCCCGTGGTCAGGTCGACATCGACGAACTGCGTGAAGCCGAGCACGAGAGCCAGTCGGCGCTGCCGTTCCTGCGTTTCACACGCCTGACAGAAGCCGACGAAGCCTTGCGTGCGTTCGCCGAGAAAGAATGTAAGAAGCGTCGGGATCGCACGTCGTTGATCGATTTGATGCATGGGCTGAACCAGCACATGACCTACACGCCAGGCTCCACGGAAGTGGACACCAGCGCGGCCCAGGCCTTCGCCGGGCGTTCGGGCGTGTGCCAGGACCACACGCACGCATTCCTCGCCTGCGCCCGTAGCCTGGGCATTCCGTCGCGTTATGTGTCGGGTTATCTGTACAGCGAGAACTGCGAACACCTGGCCAGTCACGCGTGGGCGGAAGCCTGGCTGGATGACGCCTGGTACAGCTTTGACGTGACCAATGAACTGGCGCGGCCGGAGCGCCATTTGAAGCTGGCGGTGGGCCTGGATTACCTGGATGCCTGCCCGGTGCGCGGGATGCGTCGCGGCGGCGGGTGTGAGCAGATGCATGCGAAGGTGTTTGTTTCGCCGACGCCGCTGCCTGTGATCTCGGTCCAGCAGCAGTAATGCAAATCCGTGCAGAAGTGGTTTACCTGTGGCGAGGGGATTTATCCCCGTTGGGCCGCGCAGCGGCCCTCAAATTAGAAAGCACGGTGTGTCAGAGATATTACCTCAGGCAGGTTTCGGGGCCGCTGCGCGACCCAACGGGGATAAATCCCCTCGCCACAGGTGCGTGTTACTTGGCTGACATCTGTTTGCGCCCAGCCATATGCTTCAAATACCCCACCAACATCTCCAGATCACCATCGGGCAACACCTGCGCCGAAAACCCCGGCATCTTCGCCTGCGGCCACTGCCGCAAACTTTGCGGATCACGGATATACCGCTTCAGAAAGTCCGCGCCAAAATACTCGGTCGGGCTGAACGGGATATTCAGATCCGGCCCGAACTGCGCATCCCCGGCGCCATTGAGTCGATGACACGCCAGACAGTTCTTCTGAAACAGCGCAAATCCCAGATTCACCGGATGATCCGCCTTCAACGCCGGATCAGGCAGCAGGGCAGGGAAGCGCTCGGCCACCGGCGCCATGCGCTTGATGCTTGCCACTTGAAAGGGCCATTGTTCAGGGCTGATGTTGCCCGCCTGCGGGTCTGTCCAGACCAGATAAAACGGCCCCGCACTCGGCTTGCCTTCGGAGAGTGAAGGCCACGGCTTGGTCGGGTCTTCAATCGCCAGCCAGGCCCGCGCGCCCGTGGCATTGAGCAAGGGCGCGGCCGCCAGTTCAGCGGCAAAACCATCCAGCGCCACGGCTTGCAGGTGATCATCAGGCTTGATGCCGGTCAACAACGCCGCCAGGGGCACGGCGCGATAGCTCATGTCCCGTTTATAGGAAACGTCGTTGGTAACCGTGAGGGTCTGTACCTGAGGATGCTTGAGCAATTCCTCGGTCTGCCAGTTACGACTGTTCGCGCCCAGCTCAAGGTTCAGCTGTGCGGCATAAAGGGGCGAGCCGAACAGCAGGGCCCCGAGCAGAATGAGCGTTTTCAAAAGATCGCCGCCATGTCGTGGAAGTGCCGTGAAGGTTGGCACACCCACGCTGGCCCGGGTAGCGAGCCAGTCACATTTTTGATGAGGCGATAAAAAACCTTGGCGCCGTATTTTTAATGACCGACTAGCCGATCACCTTCGTCAGGTTCGGCAAAATCAACAACAGCGTAGTGGCGAAAAGAATGAGCCCGGCTTGACGTACTTTCGAATGTTTGAACATGGCTTGACCGCCTTTTTTGTTATTTCCTGATGCCTGCCTGCATATCTCCATGACGGCAGCGCGTTGCACTTCCTGTAGGGCGAGCGCCTCGGCAAAACCCGACGACAACTTCGCATATGTTCACCTTAGGGCCCGCGTCACTCGTGGTTTAGATCCCTTTCGTATGGAGCGCGCACTAATTGCTTTAAAAAAGGTATGAGGCCTATTGCCAGCTTCTTTGGCGGCCTTTTGCTAGACAGCTCGGTGTCCTGAAACGGTTAATCCGGTAGCACACTACCGTCCGTCTGAGCGTGTCCGTCAACGTCTGTGAGCATTGCGGTCATTGAATCGGCGGTGGCTCGGCATAAGGTGAAGGCTCAGTATTTTCACCGTCAGGTTCGAGGACGTCATGACCCAAGCTTTGATTTTCGACGCGTTACGCACGCCCCGCGGCAAAGGCAAGGCCGATGGCGCCCTGCATAGCGTCAAACCGGTGAACCTGGTGGCCGGGTTGCTCAGGGCGCTGCAACAACGCACTTCCCTGGACACCAGCCAGGTCGATGACGTGGTGCTGGGCTGCGTGACGCCGGTCGGCGATCAAGGCGCCGACATCGCCAAAACCGCGACACAAGTGGCCGATTGGGACGTCAGCGTGGCGGGTGTGCAGATCAACCGCTTCTGCGCGTCGGGACTGGAGGCGGTGAACCTCGGGGCGATGAAAGTGCGATCCGGCTTTGAAGAGCTGGTGGTGGTCGGTGGCGTCGAGTCGATGTCGCGGGTGCCGATGGGCAGCGACGGTGGCGCCTGGGCGCTGGACCCGGAAACCAATCTGCACAGCCATTTCACGCCGCAAGGCGTGGGTGCCGACCTGATCGCCACCCTTGAAGGATTCAGCCGTCAGGACGTCGATGCGTACGCGCTGCACTCACAGCAAAAAGCCGCGCGGGCCCGGGCCAACGGTTCGTTCAACAAGTCGTTGGTGCCGGTGCAGGACCAGAACGGCATCCTCCTGCTTGATCACGATGAATTCATCCGCGCCGACTCCACCCTCGAAGGCCTCGGCAAGCTCAAGCCGAGTTTCGAGATGATGGGGCAGATGGGCTTCGACGCCACCGCGCTGCGGGTCTACAGCCACGTCGAGCGAATCAACCATGTGCACACGCCGGGCAACAGTTCCGGGATCGTCGACGGCGCGGCGCTGATGTTGATCGGCTCCGAGGCCAAGGGGCGCGCACTGGGCTTGCAGCCACGGGCGCGGATCGTCGCCACGGCGGTTACCAGCACCGACCCGACCATCATGCTCACCGGCCCGGCGCCGGCTACGCGCAAGGCGCTGGCCAAGGCCGGGCTGCGGGTCGAAGACATCGACCTGTTCGAGGTCAACGAGGCGTTTGCCTCTGTCGTGCTGAAGTTCATCAAGGACATGAGCATCGATCCGGACAAGGTCAACGTCAACGGCGGCTCCATCGCCATGGGCCACCCACTCGGCGCTACCGGTTGCGCGATCCTCGGCACGCTGCTCGATGAACTGGAAACCCGTCGTCTGCGCTATGGCCTGGCGACGCTGTGTGTCGGCGGCGGCATGGGCATTGCCACCATCATCGAACGTCTCTGAGCCCCCGATTTCAGGAAAAAAGAACCATGACTGAAGCCATTCGTTACGAAAAAGGGCAGGATCAGATCGTCGTCCTGACCATCGACATGCCGGGCCAGAGCGCCAACACCATGAACGCGGTCTACCGGGAGGCCATGGCCGCCTGTGTAGCCCGTTTGGTGGCTGAAAAAGACAGCATCGCCGGTGTCATCATCACCTCGGCCAAGAAAACGTTTTTCGCCGGTGGCGACCTGAATGAACTGATCAAGGTCGGCAAGCCTGAGGCCAAAGCATTCTACGACATGGTGCTGACGCTGAAGGGCCAGTTACGCACGCTGGAAACCCTCGGAAAACCGGTTGTCGCCGCGATCAACGGCGCGGCGCTGGGTGGTGGCTGGGAAATCTGCCTGGCATGCCATCACCGCGTGGCGCTGGACAATGCCTCCGTGCAGCTAGGCTTGCCGGAGGTCACCCTCGGCCTGTTGCCGGGCGGCGGCGGGGTGGTGCGCATGGTGCGCATGCTCGGTCTGGAAAAAGCCTTGCCGTATCTGCTTGAAGGCAAGAAGGTCCGCCCGCAACAAGCGTTGCAGGCAGGTTTGATCGATGAGCTGGCAGCGAACAGCGAAGAACTCCTGACTAAGGCCCGGGCCTGGATCATCGCCCATCCAGCGGCTGTACAGCGTTGGGATGTGAAGGGCTATCAGATACCGGGCGGTACGCCATCGAATCCAAAAGTCGCGCAGATGCTGGCGATAGCGCCGTCGATCCTGCGCAATAAAACCCAGGGCTGCATGCCCGCGCCGGAGAAGATCCTTTGCGCCGCCGTTGAAGGCGCGCAGGTGGATTTCGATACCGCGCACCTGATCGAAACCCGCTACTTCACCGAGCTGACCACCGGCCAGATCTCGAAAAACCTGATCGGCACGTTCTGGTTCCAGCTCAACGAGATCAATGCGGGCGGCTCGCGGCCTCAAGGGTTTGCACCTTATGTGACGCGTCGCGTGGGTGTCCTGGGTGCAGGGATGATGGGCGCCGGGATCGCTTTTGTCAGCGCATCGGCGGGCATCGACGTGGTGCTCAAGGACATCAACCTCGCGGCAGCGGAGAAGGGCAAGGCTCATTCGGCGGCGTTGCTGGACAAAAAAGTTGCCCGCGGCCAGTTAAGCGCCGAGCAGCGCGATGCGGTGCTGGCGCGGATCAAAACCACTGAAAATGATGCCGATCTGGCCGGTTGCGACCTGATCATTGAAGCCGTGTTCGAAGACCGCGAACTGAAAGCCAAAGTCTCTTCAGCCGCGCAACACGTCGTTGGCCCGGACGCGGTCATCGCCTCCAATACCTCGACCTTGCCCATCACCGGACTCGCCACTGCCGTACCGGACCAGAGCAAGTTCATCGGCCTGCATTTCTTCAGCCCCGTGGAAAAAATGCCCTTGGTGGAAATCATCAAAGGCGCCCACACCAGCGACGAAACTCTCGCCCGCGGTTTCGATTTCGTACTGCAAATCAAGAAAACGCCGATTGTGGTCAACGACAGCCGCGGCTTCTTCACCTCTCGGGTATTTGGCACTTTCACCAACGAAGGCATCGCCATGCTCGGCGAAGGCGTCAGCGCAGCGATGATCGAGACTGAAGCGCGCAAGGCCGGCATGCCGATCGGGCCTCTGGCGATCTCCGACGAAGTTTCCCTCAGCCTCATGAGCCATATCCGCCAGCAGACTGCGAAAGACCTGCAGGTAGAAGGGAAACCGTTGATTGAGCACCCGGCCTTTGCGGTGATTGATTTGCTGCTTAACGAATACAAGCGTCCGGGCAAAGCCGCCGGAGGTGGTTTCTACGAATACCCGGCCGGTGGCCAGAAGCACTTGTGGCCCGAGCTGAAAACCCGCTTCGAGAAAGCCGACGGGCAGATTTCGCCGAAGGATGTGCGAGACCGCTTGCTGTTCGTGCAAGCCATCGAGACGGTGCGCTGTGTGGAGGAGGGCGTGCTGACCTCGACGGCGGACGCCAACGTCGGGTCGATCTTCGGTATCGGTTTTGCGGCCTGGACCGGCGGCGCACTGCAATTCATCAACCAGTACGGTGTGAAAGACTTCGTCGCCCGCGCGCAATACCTCGCCGAACAGTACGGCGAACGGTTCGCACCACCGGCGTTGCTCCTGCAAAAAGCCGCCAGCGGGGAGGCGTTTTAAGGGACCGGTGACGCACTCCGGGGCTTGCCTTGTCACCCTGTTTCGAGGCAGGCTCTGAGGTGTGCATTATTCCCATCACGTGTCAGGTATTTTTTATGTCGTTACGCATCTGCATTCTGGAAACCGACATCCTGCGTCCGGAACTGGTCGATCAATATCAGGGTTACGGGCAGATGTTCCAGCGTCTGTTTTCGCAGCAGCCCATCGCGGCCGAGTTCACCGTCTACAACGTGATGCAGGGCGAGTACCCGAGCGATGATGAGGTTTTTGACGCCTATCTCGTCACCGGCAGCAAGGCCGACTCCTTCGGCACCGACCCTTGGATCGAGACCCTCCGCGCTTACCTGCTGACCCGTTACGAACGCGGCGACAAACTGCTGGGCGTGTGCTTCGGCCATCAGTTGCTCGCGTTGCTGCTGGGCGGCAAGAGCGAACGTGCGACCCAAGGCTGGGGCGTCGGCACGCACAGCTACAAACTGGCGGCCAAGGCGCCGTGGATGAGCCCGTTGCGTGAAGAGCTGACGTTGTTGATCAGTCACCAGGACCAGGTAACTTCGCTTCCGGAAAACGCCACGGTCATCGCTTCCAGCGAATTCTGTCCGTTTGCCGCGTACCACATCAACGATCAGGTGCTGTGCTTCCAGGGGCATCCAGAGTTCATTCACGATTATTCGCGGGCATTGCTGGATATTCGCCAGGAAGTGCTGGGCGAGCAGATCTATTCGAAAGGCATGGCGAGCCTTGAGCATGAGCATCACGGCACTACCGTTGCGGAGTGGATGATGCGGTTTGTGGCGCATAAGCCTCAGACAGTTTGAAGCTAAAAGCTTCGCGGGCAAGCCTCGCTCCTACCGGTATACCGTGACCTTGTAGGAGCGAGGCTTGCCCGCGAATCTCACAGCCGCCGCGATGTTGGCTACAACCACCCCGACTTCTTGAAACTCGTCCACAACCCCACGCACCCCACCGCAATAAACCCCAACACCGCGAAATACCCGTAATGCCAGGTCAACTCCGGCATGTTCTGGAAGTTCATCCCGTAGATCCCGGCCACCGCCGTCGGGAACGCCAGAATCGCCGCCCACGCCGCAAACTTGCGCTGCACCACGCTTTGCCGTGACGCCTCCAGCAACACTCCAACTTCAATCGTCTGGCTGGCAATATCCGCCAGGGTTGTCAGGTCTTCCATCTGCCGTGTCACATGAATCTGCACATCGCGAAAATACGGGCGCATGTTCTTGTCGATAAACGGAAAATTCAGTTTCTGCAGTTCCTCGCCGATCTCCACCATCGGCGCCGCATAACGACGCAGGCGCAATACGTCTCGGCGCAGGCCATGAAGCTTCTGGATGTCATGTTCATTCAGCGCGCTGCACAGCACGTTCCGCTCCAGCTCATCGATCTCGGCATGGATCGCTTCGCCCACGGGCTGGTAGTTTTCAATCACAAAATCGAGGATGGCATAGAGTACGAAATCTTCCCCGTGCTCCAGCAATAGCGGACGCGCCTCACAACGCTGTCGGACAAGGGCGTAGGACGCCGAGTGACCGTTGCGGGCGGTAATGATGTAACCATTGCCGGCAAAGATATGCGTCTCGATGAACTCCAGTTTGCCTTCGTTGCGAATCGGCGAATACGTGACGATAAACAGTGCATCACCGAAGGTTTCCAGCTTCGGTCGACTGTGTTTCTCCAGAGCGTCTTCGATGGCCAGTTCATGCAGGTTGAACTGGCGTTGCAGGTTCGTCAGTTCCAGGGCATTGGGTTCTTCAAGGCCGATCCAGACAAAGTGGCCAGGTTTGGCAGCCCAGGCAGCGCCTTCGTCGAGGGTGATATTGGTGACTTTCTTTCCAGCGCTGTAAACCGCAGCAGCAACAACTCTACCCATGATTCAGGTTCACTTCTTATTTGGCAGGTGGCGGGAGCAGGCAGTGATCAGCTTAGCCTTGTCTGCTGCTTGAGAGTCAGTGAAATCTGCAGAGTTCGAAGGCAAAAGCTCGCAGGCAAAAGAAAACCCGCACAGGGCGGGTTTCGTTTCACGCGGCTTGCAGTTGCCGATCCATCGAGGCGATGCAATCGCGCATCTGCTCGCGGCACTGGGCGATCAGCATGGGCATGTCGTCCAGGCTCAGTCCGGCGGTAGGAATTGCCGGCAGTGAGCGGATCAGAATTTTCCCACTGCGCCAGCGGTTCAATCGCATGTGCTTGACGTAACTGCTGACACACACCGGGACGATCGGCACGCCGGCTGCGATCGCCATCTGGAACGCGCCTTTCTTGAAGGGCAGCAGTTCCTCACCGAGGTTGCGTGTGCCTTCCGGGAATACCCAGATCGAGGTGTCTTCATGCTGCAAGGTGTGCGTCGTGGTCAGCATGGACTGGCGCGCCTTGTGCGCATTGCCACGGTCGATCAACACATTGCCGGCCAACCAAAACAACTGGCCGAACAACGGCACCCACTTCAGGCTCTTCTTGCCGATGCACACGGTACGGCGGGGCACCACGTTGCCGAACACAAACAGATCGTAGTTGGACTGGTGGTTGGCGATGATCACGCAGCTGTCAGGCTTGTCCATCAACGGACCGACTTCAGCCTTCACCCGCCAACGCAAAATACACATCGCCGGCCACGCATACAGGCGTGCGCACAAACGGCTGTTGTCCGGATTGAACGGCCGGCACAGACCCAGGATCACGCCGAGCACACCGGCCAGGATAAAGTGCAGGCCCATCAATAACATACGAAACACGAACAGCATTTACAGGCCCCACCGGGACAAAAGGTGGCGCAGTGTACGGATGTGCACTGTATTCGGCAATTGCCGCTATAGAGGTAGGAGATAGCCGATGTTTGAGCGCATGTTTCCGACTAATTGGTCAGACGTGTTCTAGAGCGGTTGTAGGCTTTTCAACAGAGTTCGTATGAAAAGCCCGACACGACGGTCGGGCTTCTCGGTGGCGCGCGTTTGGGCTTAACCCATGTGTTCCTGATCCAGGATGATCGCGTTATCCAGCGTTTCCAGCAGTGCCTTGCGCACTTTCAGCTTGGTGTTCTTGTGCGCGGTCATGTTGATCTTCTTCAGTTGACGAGCCGCCGCCAGTGCCGCGCCTTGCAACTCTTCGGCGGACACCACCACGTCAAGGAAGCCCGCATCCACGGCACTCTGCGGATTGAACATCTCGCCATTGATGACCGAACGGTGGAACGCCGATTTACGCAGGCGATCACGCGCGATCTCGATACCGGCGTGGTGCATGGTCATGCCGATCTGCACTTCGTTCAGGCCAATGCTGAACGGGCCGTCGACACCGATGCGGTAATCCGCCGACAACAACAGGAAAGCACCTTTGGCCACCGCGTGCCCCGGGCATGCAACGATCACCGGGAACGGGTGCGACAGCAGGCGACGGGCCAGGGTCGAACCGGCCGTCACCAGCGCCACGGCTTCTTTAGGGCCGGCTGTCATCACCTTCAAGTCGTAACCACCGGACAGAATCCCCGGCGTACCGGTAATGATCACCACTGCACGATCAGTCACCGCCTGATCCAGCGCAGCGTTAAACGCAGCAATCACGTCCGGAGAGATGGCATTGACCTTGCCGTTGCTCAAGGTCAGGGTCGCGATACCGTCTTCGAGGTGGTAGGAAATCAACTCACTCATGACGCTATTCCTTGTATGAAAGTAGGCAGACGTTACCCACCGCCGCAGGCCAGGTAAAGCGCCGTGACTGACCCGCCAGTCACCCTTTCCCCTTTGGACAAGCCCGGCCCGCCACTCCTGCCGTGCATTCCCTTCTATATAGAGAAGAGGGCGCGACGCCGGAGATTGGCAGGTTTGCCATACCCCGAAACCCGCGGAACGTCTAAATCGCTAACCGCATGAAAATTCTCAAAAAAAAGTTTGCCATCAGAAAAGCTTTCGACTACATTAGCGCGCCTCGACAGACAGAACATGTTTGAAGAGATACGGTGAAGTGTCCGAGTGGCTTAAGGAGCACGCCTGGAAAGTGTGTATACAAGAAATTGTATCGAGAGTTCGAATCTCTCCTTCACCGCCAAATTCTGAAAACGCAAACCCCTGATTTTCCTAGAGAAAGTCGGGGGTTTGTGGTTTTTGGCGTCTGAAAAAAGGCCATATGGGACTGCCATGGGACTGGCGCCCTGTTCTGGCGCGTGAAAAGTGGTGATTCAGCCAATGGACTCAAACGGCCTCGCTCGCACCAGAACGCGGTTCAGGGCTGCTTGAACTAGGCTTTCCGCACCACTGATCAAGGACGACTGCCATGCTAGATAATTCAAACTGCAAAATCGCCACTGCTGACGCTCTGACATTGCTCCTGCACAACCAGCATGCCCTAGGTGCGGCGATAGAGGAGATCACTAATTGGCTTTCAGAGAATGGCGTAGAGGGTGTTGCAGATAACGCAGTCGGCGCCATGGAAATCCTGGATACAAATGCAAAAGCCATTGCAGATGCGATTATGCGACTACGGCAGTCCTAATGAATTGTCATCAGGAGGATGAAATATGGGTAAAAAGCGGGATCAGGGAAAGCGTACCGACCTTGCTATATCGTTTGAACTAAAAGGTCGGAATGATGGAACTCTCAAACTGATGCAGGAAGGAGACCATTTCTCTATAGTCGACGGGGAAGGAAAGAAGCTCACAGAATTGAGCGCGGCACGGACCGTGAGCCATGAGCGTGACACCGCGACAAAAGGGCCAAAGATTCGTACCAAAAATGCAGCAACTGCCGGAGCGATTTCAATCGGCGGGCTCGCTGAACTCGCAAAGCTAGATTATTTTTTCGCCATCGACACCAATAGCAAACTGTTCCACGGGGTAAAGATATCGGTTGCGTGTTTCGTTGCATTTCAACTTAAAAGAGAGAGCGAAGGCTATAGGCTAGTCCCGGTAGGCCCAGCCCAGCTGCTAGAAATATATGATTGTTACGGTAACCCTGAACTCGCTGCTGTTCTGGAAATTGCCCTTCAGGAATTAGATTCTCAGAAACGGTACAGCGCAGATCATAAATTCAGTGTCGGGATCATCACTGACACAGAACTAGGGCTTCACAACGCCATCAATAGTCGTTCATCCCCTGTCTATAAAACTCAGTTTTTGCCGGAAGGCTTCTCACTGATTTATGCCAGTTCCGACACCGGAAATGAGTTGCCGAATACGCTGATAAAAGCTTGCGATAAAGCTGCTACCGATCACTTCAATCGACAATCAAAGCACGGATTTCCACCTTCCGAATTAAGGCTTAAAAGCGATTCGCAAATTACGTGTCGCTATTTTAGAACTGACTTAGCAGTGGACGACACCTTCGTTCCATTTTTAACTATTAGTGAAGATACGCGGGCCACGATAATTTTCGAGGGTGAAGATGGAAGAGTTGAGATTCACGAGGTGAATCTCCCTTGATCTAAATACTCGAATTGAACGCCTATTGGTCGAACCGGGAAAGCTATACTTTTAATCGGATCAATTTTCCCCAGAAAGGAACCCCTCCGGCATAGCCAGTGCGCTACGCTGGCCAGCCCCACACAAGGAGCATTACCCATGAGTTTCGAACACATTAAGGTCGTGAAGAGCGTCGACAACGATCACGCCGCCAACAGGTTGTTGGGCGAGGGCTGGGAGCTGTTGGCGGCGACGGGCACCGGCGAGGGTATGCTGTACATCCTGGGGCAGGGAGAGAAGCAGGCAGCGCACGGGATCGAGGTGGTGATCGCCAAGGCTACGACCTTGCAGCCGGTGGAAGAGTAGGCCGCCGCGTTACGAGTAACGCCTTTTATGTAAAAAAGGCCCCTACACCTGATCTGGTGTAGGAGCCTTTTTCCTCGGTACTGAAATACCTAAATCGAGTCCGTCCACCCCATCGCGCTAACAGTCCATTGAATGGACGGATGAGAAACGCTAACAAAAGCTTCGCCTCCATCCAGCATCAGTTCTACTTCCCCCATCTCGCCTGATGCGAAGGCAAGCAATCCTTCCCCATCCCTAGTCGAAATCCTCATCATTAATGGCACTCGTGTGTCTGCGGAGTGCATACGGTAAGCGAGAGAAATATGCGTTGCAGTTGGGGGAGCGAACGCGTCTAACACCATTCGCTGAGTTGGTGTCCACTGTTCTTCTTGCTTCACAGTCGACTGCTCAGCAACTAATTGAGTTTTTCTGAGGGTTTGAAATACGCTTTCCCCTGCCATGCCAGCACCGATATACATCAATATCGTGCCCACTATTGCTACTAATCCACCCGCCACAGCACAGGCAAGTCCAATTAGGTTTAGCTTGTCACCTAACCCCATTGCCATAACTTCTTCCATCGCAAAACCACCTTACTGGCGTGAAGGCGCAGTGTACCGGTCGAATCTAATTCTCTACCAGACGGAGACGGGGTTTGATTGGCGCCGTAAGTGGTCACTGATTCAGCTCAGAGGCGATGACGCTTCTTAAAAGCAACGGTCAAAGCTTTAATGCTAACTGCAGCATCCCAACGACATCCGGCCCGTCCTCATTGATCCACGTTCCGTAATGCTGACGGATCATGTTCCCGTTGGTATGACCCATTTGTTCGGCGATCCAGTCGATCGAAGCTATCCCTGTTGTCAGCAACTGACTGGCGTACGTGTGCCGGCACTGACCAGGCCCGCGATAGCGAACCCCGGCCGCGAGCAAATGAGCCTTGAAGAATCTATCCCGAACCACGAAGTCGCTGACGTGCGGCAAGCCGCTTTTCGTATTCAGGAAGACAAAGTGCAATTTGTGTTGCCGTACGGTCTTGTTATCCCGCTCAACGATATCAACGGTTTCCGCCTTCTTTTTTCGATTCAGCGCATCGATCTTCTGCAACGCATCCCAGGCTGGAGCAAGTAGGCGAACCTTGCGCGTCGATCGCCGGGTTTTCGTCACCCGATAAGCCCCGCGCACCTTTGACCGACGAAACGTCACCGTGCCTTGCTCCAAGTCGACATCCTCCCAGGCCAGGGCGATCGTCTCCGAGACGCGAGGCCCCGCCCATAACATGAACTGAATCATCAACAACTCTTGCGTGCGGCTGGTGGGCGTCTCGAGGATCTGTTTGATCTCTGCCCGGGTGAACGGGTCCGGCGCCTCCGGATCGGGCAGGCGCACCATCAAGCCCTCGGTGGGGTCGTGCGCCACTTTCATTCGGGTGCGATACAACCGGAACACCTGCCGCACGTTGCTGATGATGTCGCGGATGGTCTTGTTCTTGAGGGTTTTGGACAGGGTGCCCTGAATCCATTCCTGCAGGTCCAGGTGATCGATCTGGTTGATTTGGACTTTGCCCCAGCGCGGCCGCACATGGACTTCTGCCTTATTGGCGTAGCCTCGATAGCTTGAGGCCGCGACGCTGTTGGCCTTGATCTTGAGCCACAGGTCCAGGTAGTGGCCAAAGGTGTTTTCGACCAGCTTGGCCGAGTTGGGGAAGTGCCGTGCGTAATCAAATGTGCCGGTCTGGATCTCGTATTCGATGATATCAATCACGCGCCTGGCCTGGGCCACGGTGGCCGCTGTGTTGCCTCCCGGGATGGTTTCCCGGCACTTTTCCCCATTGTGTTGAAAATAGATTCTCACGGAATTACCGCGAGCTTCGACCCCACTCATGTAAACCCCTAACGCTGTGCTGGTGTATCGACAGTCTGACGATCGGAAACAAAAAGGCCCGTTTCCGGGCCAAGTATTGGGAAGCATGTCTTCTGGTGGACGTGGCTTATGGCTTGGGCTTGTGGTCGCGCAGATGGGCATTCTGCCGCTGGCGGCGCCGGCTGCAGGTGCGGTGGTTGCCCTGGGCGCGCCATTTGCCGCACTGGTCGCAAACGCTGGTGTGATCAATGTTCCAGGGAAAGCGCCGTACGCGCGTGAATGCAGGGCGATCAGACATGGCGTGATTCACCCCGTGTGGCGGGGGCGTCGAGCAATAGGCTGACCACGGCAGCATCCCTTTCACTCAGTTCACCCAGGGTGCGGGCCATCTCACTGAGGCTTTCGAGACGGGTTCTTGACTCGGGGGTTTTGTGCACCAGGTAGCCGATGACGGCCGCGCCGATGATCGCGGTGACCACCAGGTGCCGAGCCGGTATGGTAGCCTTCGTGTCGCTGCTGCTTAGGTTCTGTGCTTGCATGCTATAGCCCTCTGTTGTGGTGGGTGTCGGGGAGCTGCAACTCCTCGGCACTGTTTCATTTTGATCAGTCTTTACGGGCCAGGTGGATCACCAGGCCGTCAAATTCCGGCTCATGTTCATGACATGATTGCCACTCCAGTACCCTCAAGATCTGTTGCCGGCTGCAGTCGTCTACCAGGATTTCGCGCTGGCCACCGGCTGCCCGGACTTCCAGGATCTGCAGCAAGCCATCCTCCCCATAAGCACCGGCCTGGACGATCGGCGCGCTTTGCCCTGCGAAGTCCAGACGGTCTAGCACTGACTGCAGCTTGCTGGTTTGGCCGTCGCCGGCACTGCCCATAAACACTTGGATTTGCATCGGTCTTGCTCTCCTTTACGCCTTGAATGTCCAGCACTTGACGGTGGTCGGCCGGGGTTGTGAGCAGGGATTGCGGTGGTTGAAGGCGGCACGCACGGCGCTGTGCACGGCCTTGTTGCTGTCCAGAAACTTGCGGGACCGGGACTCTTTGAGCAGGTCGCGCAAGGTGGCCACGTCGGCCAGCTTCTGTTTGTGTTCGGCGGCGCGCTCGCAGAATTCGTTGAGGTTGATCGCGATCACGGTGGGGTCGCTGCTGTGGTCAACCACCGGGTCTTCGCTCAATGATTCGAGGTAGTCGTAGACCTCCCAAAACTCGGCCACGGCCGCATGGTCGGAACTGATCGAGGCCTGGCGCTCGATGGCCATTCGCACGATCTGGCGCTGGGTGGCGGCGACCTGCGGATCGCTCAGTTTCAGCACCAGGCGCAGGCCGTCCAGCAGCGAAAGCAATTGAGCGTGGTTCTTGCTGATGCGCTCAACACGGATGTAACCGCGCAGGTCATAACCGCAGCTGCTGCAGTTGCCCAGGTCGCTGGCATAGGTGGTGCTGCAGGCGAAACAATTGGTGTGCAAACGGCGCAGCTTTGCTTCGTGTTCGGGCATGCGCTGGGCGAACAGCTCGAGCACCGCGGACTCTTTGCCCACGGCACGCAACAGGAAGTGGCTGAGGGTGCCGCCATCCAAGGCATTGAGTTGATCCGCTGCAGCGCGGCTTTCCGGCGTCACGGTCGGGCGCACAAAATGCAGTTTTACGATGCGCGTCATGATTGCTTCATGCGCGACCACGGCCGCGTTCTGGCTGATCGCGATCGTTCCCCTAAAGGGCGGCTCGTAGGTTTCGTTACCAGCAGTCTTCACGCCCTTTGTGGCGAGGGTGCCGCCACCGTAGAAGTCTTTCAGCTCGTCCCATTCAAAGGTTTTAGCGTGAGCCCGATCATCGCCGTGGCGATCGGCTTCCAGGAACACCACCGGCATGCCGGAGACCTGACCCATCAGGCGAGAACGCCCTGCCTTGGTGGACTTCATCGGGTCGAAGCCTTCATAGCCTTCGCGGCCGAGCAGTTTCCACAACAGGTTCAGCAGGGTGGTTTTGCCGGCGCCGGCTTCACCGGTCGCTTCCAGGAAAGGGAAGGACTGGTAGCGGGCGCGGATCTGCTCACAGAACAGCGAGCCGAAGAAGAACACCAGGGCGACTAAGCCCTGGGCCCCGAAGCAGGTCCACAGCAATTGCACCCACTTTTCGTCAAAACCCTTGGCTTCGCGCTGCAGTTTGATCGGCACACCCTTCTGCAGCGTTTTCAGGCGCAGCTTGCCGAACTCAAAATAGTCTTCGCTGTTGACCTTGTAGGTGATGCCGTCCTTGATCGCGATGTCACCATAGACGTAGCAGGCGTACTCCTTGCTGTAGCCCACGTAGTCGATCGTCGAAACGGTCTTGATGCCGAACAGTTGGTCTTTCATCAGCTTGTCGAGCTGCTGGCCACTGCCGGTAAACATCGCACCGGCCGCCATCCCCAACAGCCGCTTTTTGAATTCGCTCGCGGCCGACAGCTGGCCGCTGGTGAAGGTGTTTTTTACGCTTTCGGAGTCGTGCGGAAAGTCGACGCGCAGGTAGTACCAGGACTCATCCGTGACTTCGTTGCGTTGGAAATACAAGGCTTGCGGGTAGCAGTTGGCGATCTCCACCACACTGCCGGATTGCTGCAGGGCTTTTTCGCGCTGTTGCGACTGGTTGAGCAGTTGGTCGTCGTGATTCTCGCTGTCCTCGATGTCCTGCATCGCCCGGTTGAATTTCTCCATGTCCAGCTTGAACCAGTAGAGACGGCTGCCGAAGCCCAGGTGAAATTCACCGCGCTTGTTCCAGTCGTACATCAGCAGCGCCTTTTCGGCTGCGCTCTCAGCCAGCAGCAATGCGCCCTGGTGGCGGGCTTGCTTGAGATCCGCCGCGATCTGATCGGTTCGCTGGCTTTCGTCGTCGATGAATCCCCAGCGTTGATGCAGGTCGTTCCAGTCAGTCTTGCGGCCGTCACGCAGAGGGATCTGCGCGGCTTCGCAGACAAAGCCCAAGGCACGTGCCTGGCGCACCCAGCGCTTGGTGTACACATGGGCACCGGGTTCGTTATCAAGAGCCCAGACGAGCTTTGGTAGATTGCCCTCTCGACTGCGTGCAAGTGCCCGCAACGATTCCTCGGGGAACGCATTGGAGGACATGGCTGACACGGCGGCGCGATCGTTGTGCACCAGCGCGATTGCGTCAAAGATGCCTTCCACAATCCAGATTTCTTTGACCTCGAGCAGGTCCACGCACGGCGGGCACCACCACACGCCGCGATAGCTTTCACCTGGCTTGAACCGGGCCTTCATTTTCCCGAAGCGGTGTGGCTGGTCGATCAGGCGTTCCCACCAGCCGCCTTTTTCCAAGGCGAAGCGTACGGTGGCGCTGCCGGCATTAAACTCGGCCGAATAAAACGTTTCTTGGGTGAACCACCCTTGAATCAACTCAAGGCGAAAGCCTCGGGCAAACTCCAGGTAGGCGCGTGCAGTCGCGGTAGGGTGTTGATCGGTTGCCGGGGCGCGCTTGCTCCAGTCCTCAAACAGATCGTCGTAGAGTTCTTTCACATGCAGGGTATGGCCGCACTTTTCCGGTCGACCGCAGATGATCATCCACGGCGTATCGAATCGTGAGTACAGCTCTTTCTTCCTGCATTTGGGGCAGGTGCCACCGCGCATGTAGTCCGTGCCGGTACGGTGTTTCAAGCCGTAGTCGGACTGGAGGCGTTGCAGGACGTCGTGACGCAGATCGTCTCTCATGGTTTTTTCACTGTTTTGAGGCTTTGGGTCAGGGCGCCGGAGAGAGCGCCGATCAGGTGTTTGCGAGCGGCCATCACTGGATCGTTGGTGAGGATCGATCCGTGGCGCAGGCCTTCGGGAATCAGGCGGTATTGGTCTGCGTACCAAAGGTCATTGAGGCTGAGACGGTACTGTTCACGCAGGTTGGCCAAGAGCGCCTGAGCTTGATCCGGCGGCAGCTTTGCGTTGATGTTCAGGGCGTTTTCCATCGTCTAACCTCAATTTCGGGCGCAGCTCACCCATACCCACGGGGGTGGGGCAGGCGGGTTTTTTGGTTGGGGGTTACGGTGCGGCTACGCGGAAACGACCGTTGTCTGGTGCGTTGAGAATGCGTTCGTAGATTAGGCTGACCGGGACGGCCCAGGCGTTACCGGTGGCCGGGTCGATGATGACGGTGTGTGTCGACGTGCTGCTGACGATGTCCAGGCGCTGCCGATCGCGAACGGCGGTCATATCGCTGCAGGCCAAATGCACCAGTTTTTCAGCGGTCCGTGTGAGCACGTCATAGTCACTGACCAGGTGCTGCACGGCGCGCTCGAACAACTGTTGATCGTCGCCCAGGTGTTCGCAGTGGTGACGCTCGAGGAAAACAAGCGCGGCGGCTTTGAGCACGTCCTGGTATTCCTGTACTGCCGGTAAATCAATCATTGGAAACCTCGGGTGCTTAGAGTGTCTCTGCCGCTTCGTAGGCAATGTTCAATGGTGTGATTGCATCGCCAATGGCAATCCGGATGTCCGACGCAGAGGCAGTCTCGTTGGCGCTGGAGACGGTTTGTTTTAGTGTGTCCAACCGTTGCTGGGCGATCACCAGCAGTGCACTTAAATAATCCAGGTCTTTATCAAGGAAATTGTTCATGGCGATTCACTCAAAAAAAGATGTTGAAGGATTGATGGTCCGCCTGCAGGACCGATATGACGCGCTGGTAAAGATCATGCAGGGACGAGAAACCACGAAGATGTCCGCAACAAGCGAAGTGCCGGGATTAGCAGTGAAGGCAGAAGACATCCGCTTTGCAGTGGACGACGTTGCTACGGCCTTGAAAGAGATAAAGGCGCGACTCGGTAAAGGTTGAAAACTCCCCATGACTAGCTCCCAACCTTCGCTCTGCTGTGCAACTGAATGACAGCGAGCACTTCGGCATGTCTGGCCGCCAGATGCAGGGAGTCAGCGTGCAGAATCGCTTCGGCCTCGGCTTCGTTAATGGTTCCGTCGTTCAACGCCTCGGCGATGAGGTGGTCGACCGTGCCCTTTTTTGCTGCAGCCTGGACACACCGGGCATACATCTCGACATTGTCCAGTGAATCGGGCTCAGCTACGGGCACGAACATTCCGCCGTACATCGCGGCGATATACTCGGGTAAGAAAGTGGTACCTGCCTCGAGCTCGAGTTGATAGATCTGCGCGTCGGTCAACGGGCTGCTGTTATTGTTTTCGTAGGCGCGGTTATCAAACTTCTTAAGTGACAGACCGATGCGAGCGGCCGCACATTCGCGTCCGCCTGGGTAGGCGCAGATCACTGCGCTGACTGCCTGACGCCGAGTCTTTAGAACTGAGCTCTTCATGTTCTGTTTTCTCCCATGGCCCAGTGCCATTACTCTTCAATCACGCCGTCTTTGATGCCGAGTAACACGGCGGCGCGATGTGCCTCCCCACGGCGACAACGGCTCTGGCCACTCAGCACCGCGTACACGGTGCTGGGGTTCAGATCATGCAATTCAGCAAAGTCTTTCGCGGATTGACCGCGCTTCTCCAGGGCTTCACGTGCTTGTTTGCGGGCTTGCTCAGTGATGCATGTGTTGGGCATAGTGCAATTCCGTGCAGTTTCATGTGGTGTGGAATGCACAATGATGCACTTCGGTGCATTTGTAAATAACCCGGATGAATAATTTTGCATCTTTCTGAAGATATAGGTTCTCGGCTGCAAGAAGAGCGGAAGCGATATGGCATGACGCAGAATCAGGTTGCTGATGCGCTCGGAATTGCTAAGCGGACGCAAGCAAACTATGAGGCGGGAACCAGCGACGCGACGGCGTCCTACCTGAGCAAAGCGGCGAGTCAGATCGGTTTTGATATCCCCTACATTCTCAACGGCGTTCGAACGACCCTTACCCAGGACTCGCTTTCCGAAGTAGAAGATCGGCTGGTTAAGCAGTACAGAAGCATCACTGCATTCGATCAGGAGGCGATCCGTCGTTTCTTGCAAGCCATGGCGGACGATGCCGCTCGCCAAAGGAATTAACCCGTAACAAAGCATGTACGACATTCGTCGCGCCCCCGTTCTAAAGCCAATTTCCGCCCCGATAACGTCGATTCAGCAATGCACTTTATGGAGTAGTAAGCATGTTGGATCGAACGAAAAACGACGGAGTCTACGTTGGAATCCCGGAATTCGAATGGCTCAGCCTGACCAAAATTGAACGTCGGCTTATACGTCTGTACCGCCTGTTGAGTGAGCAGGAGCAACTTCAACTGCGACGAATGTCAGAGCTATTGGCGTCCAATCCAGAAGAAACTGTCGGAAGCTGATAACCCTGTAACCGATCGCCGACCATACCGAGTCGGCGGTTTGCACATCACGCCACCGCCTGCGACCCAAGCTGCTCAAACAGCTCTCGCTGCTTTGCCCTGGGCATATCTCTCAATCGGTCGAACAACATCCTTTCAAATGACTGAGCCGACGGGCTCACCGTGTGTGAAAACGTCAAATTCGCCACCCATGTGTGTCCGCACTTCGCGTCCAGGCACTGGCAATAAAGCTTTGCGAAATCCGTGGACAGCTTCTCTCTAGAAGCGATCCGCCCCTTGTGTCCGCACTTGCATTCAACTCGCATTGTGTCCCTCCCCAGGGCAACCAATCGCCACTATACTGCCACAATATGTAGTGGTAATCTCTTAGCTATGCACTTGATGTAGTGGAATCAACTGCTTCATCTTGCTTCCTCCAGGTGAATCGCCTATCTTCGCGTAGCGTTTCATTCAGCTGATTGAACAACTGACAGATCGGCCGGATCTCGTTGCTGGTGTACACGCGATCGATCTTTTCAATGTCGCCAAAGCCGGCGCTGTTTTCCGGGATGATGCCGGCCAGCGCGGGGTTCATACGCCAGGCGGCGATCACGTCGTTGCGGGTGATGTTCTTGACCTTCTCCAGTTCGTCCTTGGCTTGGAAATCCCCCACGGGGATGATCTGAATCGCCTTTTCGGCGCCGCCCGGGATATTCACGAACATCGAACGGAAGTTACCCACACCCTTGCTCGCGCTGATCTGATCGCGCAGGGACTCTTCGTCTTCCTCGGTCAGGTTCGGGTCGTTGGTGTAGAAGATGTAACCGGCGTGCGCGCCGTTGCTGTAATAGCGACGGCGGAATAGGGTAGCGGCCTCATTGAGTAACAGCGCCTGCATGCCGCCCAGGTAGTCGGGCACGCCGTAAATATTTTGCTCCACGTCGTAGTTCATGACGTGCTCGACTTCATGCTCTTCGAATTCCACCTCTTTGCCGTCCGGCAACAGCATTACAAACCCACCACCAACCCTGACCCGCATGTTGATCGTCGGCAGATGATCCATTTGCAGCACCTGGCCGAAAGCGTTTCGGTTGCGCAAAAAGTACGCTTCGCCGAACACCATGAAATCCAAACCGGCGCGGCTCATGGTCTGAACTGAACAGCCCTCGGAGGCGATGAACTCACGCAGCAACAGATTGCGCTTGAACCCCGGAATGGCGCCGTGGTGAGCGTTGGCGCGCAGCAACTTGGCCAAGCCTTGGCGCGACACCGGCGGCGTGTAGGTCTTGCCGTCGTGAGTGGCGAATACGCCCAGGTAATGCCCGATGTTCTCGGTCAGGACCTGTTCCGGCGCACCGAATGAAAATGCCCGCATCGGACCTGGTGCTGGTTTTTGCGGTTGGTTTTTTGCTGGTTTGCCCATGGGTGCTTGGTCCGCTGAGTGTGTAGCGGCTGCGCCGCTGTTTGTTGGTGTTGAGTGGTTCGTGGGCCAGGGCGTGCATGATTGCCCAGGCGATATCGGCGTGACCGGAGGCATCGGTGCGCGAAGCGCTGTAGGTGACCTGGCCACCGCCGGTGGTGCCACGCTTGATCGTCAGGAACGCCTGAGCGATGTCGTTCCAGCCGGCATCCCACTCGATTCGGCTGCCCTGAATCGTGTCCTGTGCCTTGAGCACCAGGGTGTTTTTGGTTTCGAGGCTGTAGTGGATCGAGGTTGCACGCGGGTAGAAATCGCGCACCAGGTCGAACACGCCGTAACCGATGCCGGTGGTATCGATGCCGATGTGCTGGACGTTGAAGCGCTCGGTGAGTTTCTTGACCTGCTCGGCCTGGTACTTGAACGATTGCCCCCGCCAGCTGTGTTTCTCCAGGATCCGGAACTTGCCGCCGTCCTCGAGCGGCGGGGCGATGACCACGCAGCTGGCATCGTCGCGGGTGCGGCTCGGGTCGTAGCCGATCCACACCGGGCTGTTGCCGAAGGGGCGTGGGTCGTCCGGGTCGTATTCGGTCCACAGCGACAGGTCGGAGTAACAACGCTCAAGGTCGACCAGGGAGAAGGCGCTTTGAGTGCTGTCGATGAACTTGCACATGAACAGCTGCTGAAATTTGTCCTCGTCGTACTCCAGCTGCAGCTGCTCGAGGTCGAACAGATTGCAGCCGCCGGCAATGGCGTCGAGGATGGTGATGACCTTGCGCCATTGCCCGTCCGGACACAGCGTGCCAGCCGCGGCTTGGGCTTCGCTGGGCCACGGATCCTTGGCGTTTTTGCGTTTGCTGTTGCGGAATTTCTCGCCGGTCCAGAACGGGTACGCCTGGTGCGACACCGCGCTCGGCGTGGAAAAGTAGGTTTTGCGCCACTTCTTGTGGGTGGCCATGGCACTGGCGACGGTGTTCAGTTTCTCGAAGTCGCGGATCCAGAAATATTCGTCAACGTAGACGTGGCCATGGTGGCCCTGAGCGGTGCTGCTGTTGGTGCTGAGAAAGCGCAGTTCGGCCCATGGCTTGCCGTTCTTGCTCAGCACGATCGGGTTACCGGTCAGCTCGAGGCCGAACCACTCCTGAGCGAACGACACGATGTAGCTGCGGAAAATCTCCGACTGGGCGCGGCTGGCGGACAGAAATATCTGGTTATCACCGGTGAGCACGGCGTCCATGAACGCTTCGCCGGCGAAGTAGTAGGTCAGGCCTACCTGGCGGCTTTTCAGGATGTTGCGGATCCGCGCCGTCAGCGGGTTCTGTTTGGCGGCAAACAGCTCCTTCTGATAGCCGTACATCTTGCTGATGAACTTGTCGAGGAAGTCGACTTCCGTCAGCTCGCCGACTTCGTTTTTGGCTTTCTTCTCGCGTTTCTTCCCGCCCTTGTCGCCGCGATCGCCTCGGTCCCGACGGTCATTGCGTTGATTGTCTCGGCGATGGCCATCGTCCGCCGGCGGCTCTCCGATCGGCGCTGGCGCCGGTTTCACCGATTGCTTCAGCAACCGTTCGCGAACGGTGGTCAACCGGTCGAGCTCGTCCAGGTCGGCCTTCGTCAGCGACGTGGCTTTGTCCAGGAGGAGGGTGATTCGCCGGCCGACGGCGGTCAGCGGTTCTTCGTCCGACAGCATGTCGTCCCATTCACCCTGGCGGATCCAGTAGTAAACGATCCGGATGTTGGGCAAGGACAGTTGCGCCTGAATTTCACGCGGCTTGCAGCGGCGTAAATAGAGGCGTTTGGCGGCTTCTTTAAGTTCGGGGGCGTATGGCATTGCCGCAGTCTATGCGGCGAAAACGCAGGAAACGCGAGGTTAAAATCCGCGTTCCACCTAGATCGGAGAAATAGGACCAACGCAAAAGTTAACCGTTTGTTAGAGGGCGATCGGCTCCATATCTTGGCGGCTCAAATCACCGATTGAGCGCAGTTATCGCCCATGCCCCGTTCCCTTGTTTCGTTCTGGAAACGTGTCGCCACCAGCGGCCCGACCGTAGATGGCCGCGAGATCCTTCCCCAGGAACTGCGTGATATCGCTGAGACCTACAAAGCCGCCCTTTACACGGCGGTGATCTGGTGCGAGCACGAACGCTGGTACGGCTCCCATGGCACCGTCTTTGCGGTGCGCCTGGTGGAAGAGGGCGACGACCTGGCCCCGGGGCAGATCGCCCTCGAGGCCCAGTTGAAACCGAACGACAAATTGCTGTGGCTCAACGACCAAGGCGAAAAGCTGTTCACCAGCATCGAGATCACCCCCAACTTCGCGAACACCGGTAAAGCCTATCTGACCGGCCTGGCGGTGACCGATGAACCCGCCAGCCTGGGCACTCAAGAACTCTACTTCTCGAAGAAGACCAGCAAGGCCGCGTATTTCGCCGCCTCTCATGAGCTTGGCCCACTACGTGACGAACAGCCGCAAGGCGAGCTGAACAAGTTTGTCGCCTTGTTTTCGGGGTTGCTCAAGCGCTTCGGCATCGAAGAAACCCCCGCATCCCCGCAAACCCCAACCGAGAGCAAACCCCCAATGGATGAAGCTACAGCCAAGGCGATTCAGGCCCTGATCGAGCAGCAGTTGATCGTGACTGCTGGTCTGCAGGCTCTGGTCGACAGTTTTGCCGAGTCAGCACCTGAGCCCGAGCAGCAGCCGATTGATGACGTTCAATCCGCCGTGGACGACATCGTGGCCACCGCCGAGGAAGAAAAAAACCTCAGTCGCCAAAACACTGGCAACAAAGCCGTGTTGGCCAGCATGGCGAAGCTGGAAAAGCAGTTCGCTACGTTGCTGAACACTCCCCAAGGTCGTCAGCTGCCGCGTTCCACCGGGCCAGCCGACATCAAAAAGCGGGTGCTGTGATATGAGCCAACAATCTCTGTCCAATCGCGCGCTGTTGCAATACTCGGCTTTGTGTTTGGCGATCGCCGAGACCTACGCCGTCGACGTGACTCGCCAGTTCAACGTCGAGCCGAGCATTGCCCAGGAACTGAACGACAAGATCACCGAGCGCGCTGATTTCCTCGAGCGCATCAACGTCGTGCCGGTCACTGAAATCAAGGGCCAGAAGGTCATGTTTGGTGTGAATGGTCCCGTGACCAGCCGCACCAACACCAAGACCACCGATCGCGAAGCCAAGGACGTTTCCGACCTGAATGGCGAGGGCTACGAGCTGTTCGCCACCGAATCCGATGTTGGCTTGCCATTCGCCAAGATCGACAGCTGGGCCAAGTTCCCGGACTTCGCCGATCGTTACTCGGCGGCCGTGCAGAAGCAGATTGCCCTCGATCGCATCATGATCGGCTGGCACGGCGTAACGGCCGCTGCTCAGACCGATCTGGCCACGCACCCGATGTTGCAGGACGTCAACAAGGGTTGGCTGCAATTGGCCCGCGAGCAGATCCCCGAGCAGGTCCTGCACGAAGGTGCGACGGCCGGGAAAATCACACTCGGTGCCGGCGGCGATTACGAAAACCTCGACGCCCTGGTGCACGACACCAAGCAGATGATCAGCTCTGTGTTCCGTGATGGCGGCGACCTGGTGGCGATCGTTGGCAGTGACCTGCTGGCATCTGACAAGGCCAAGCTGTATTCGAGCCAGGCCGGCAAACCGACCGAGAAGGAACGGATCGAAAGCGCCCAGGTCATTGCGACCTACGGCGGTCTGCCGACCTTTACCGTGCCGCACTTTCCGGTCAACGCCGTGGTCGTCACCAGCTGGGACAACCTGTCGATCTACTTCCAGGACAGCAGCTGGCGTCGTCACCTGATCGAGAACCCGAAGCGCTCCCGCGTCGAGGATTACAACGGTCGGAACGAAGGCTACGTGATCGAGCAGCTGGAGAAATTCGCGGCCGCTGAAAACGTGGAGTTGATCTGATGAGCCTGGCACTGGCGCACAAGCGCCGCGTTCAAGCCGAAGGCCCTGCAGCTGCTGCACGCGCCGGTGCCGAAGCGGTGGTCTATTCATCCGCCACCGCACTGTCCAGCCCAGCCAACGCCAAGAAGCACCTGAAGTTGATGGAAGACGCATTGGCCCAGGACCTGGAGCGCGTCAGCGCGATCAACAGCCGCGAACTGCGTCAGCAGCTCAAGCGTGACGAGCTGCTGCCCAAGTACCTGGACTATGTGCAGCGCTACCGCGATTCCGGATTGAGTTTCCCGAACTCGGTGGTGATGCAGGTTCTGGTCTGGCTGTTCGACACGGTGCAATTCGAAGCAGGCCTGGACCTGGCGAACTTCGCCATGGAGCAAAACCAGCCAATGCCTGAGCGCTTCAAGCGCGACGTGCCGACCTTTGTCGCGGATGCGGTGATTGAGTGGGCCGAGGCCGAGCAGAAGGCCGGCCGCAGTCCGGAACCGTATGTGTCCGACCTGCTGCCGCGTGTCGATGGCGAATGGCAGCTCACCGAGCAGATCCCGGCCAAGTACCACAAGTTGCTTGGGATCCGCGCCCTGGACGCCAGGGAGTGGACGAAGGCGATCACGCACTTTGAGCGCGCCACTGAACTGCACGCCGCTGTTGGTGTGGGCACACGCCTGGAGGGCGCTCGCAAGGCCCTGGCAAAAGAACTGGCTACCAAAGCCACCGAATAACCCGACTACCCCCCCGGCGAGAAACTGTGGATGTGAGCCAACCATTTATGGCCCTGACCCACTGAAGCAGTTTTCCCGCCCCTATTCGAGTGCCAAGCAATGAGCTTTTCCGGGAAACCCACGACCTTTGTGGAACAGGCGATCGAGAACGACGGCTTCTGGCCGGACCTCTCCGTGGCCGAGTTCCAGAAGGGTTACCGCCTGCCGGCGGAGTACCTGGTAGACATGCTGGCCGCTGAACTGACCACGGCAATGACCGAGGTCAATCGCGATCTGGCCAAGCGCAAAAGCCAATGGCAGAACGTGGGCATCACCACCGTGGAATCTGCGGACAGTACGGTGCTGCCCGAGCGCACATTTCACGTAGCGACGTACAAGCGTGCTGTGTACTGCCGCGCCAAGGCCACTTTGCTGACTCAGTTCGCCACCGTGACCCGTCGTGAAAGTGCGCAGAACACCGGCAAAGAACTGCCCGAACGTGGCGAAGCCTTCCTCGAGTTCAGCCAACAGGCCGTCCGTTCACTGCAGGGCCGTGGCCGCATCACGGCGGCGCTCCTGTGATCAAACTCCGCGCCCTGACCACCTACCTGATCGAGCGCCGGCTTGTGGAGCCTGAACAGCTCGACAGCTGGACCGACCAGGTGAACCTGGAACTGATCTGGAAGCCCGACGTCGGCGGCATGCACATGGGTGACATGCGTTACAGCGCCACGATCGCGCTGGAGCGTTTCGCCGATCACCCGGGGCGTCTGATGGCGTTGGTGGGCAGCTGGCTCGAGAGCAACGACCAGGACCGCGACGATCTGCCGGCGGCGAAGTTCGACATCACCATGCTCGACAACGATCTGGCCGACGTCGACATCACCTTGGAATTCATCGAGCCGCAGTACTTGGCCGAGGATCCTGCAGGCGAGATCGTGGCTTTCGGAAAGACCTGGTCATTCGTGCCGTTTGACCTGTGGGTCGCTGAGCACGGCGAGGTGTCCAGCCATGGCCGGTCGTAGCACTTTCGAGCTCGATGCTCGGGGCTACCTGGGCGTGCGCGAGCAACTGGCGCTGCTGCGCCTGCCGCCGCAGTTGCGCCGGCGTTTGCTGAACAACGTGACCAAGCGCGTGCGGACCATGAGCCGCAAGCGTGTGCGTGACCAGCAGAACCTGGACGGCACTCCGTTCGAAGAGCGCAAGGGCACAGGCAAGGGCAAAAAGAAGATGGAAGCCGGCCTGGCCAAGCTGATGCAGGTCACCCGGGTCAGCGCAGATGAAGCCGAATTGGGCTGGAAAAACGCCCTGACCAGTTGGGTCGCGGCGCAGCAACACAACGGCGTCAGCGAGCGCCGCACGGCTGCCCAGATGAAGCGCTGGAACAACGTGCCCGCCGGCCTGGCAGCCACCGACAAGCAGGCAAAACGCTTACGCCGCCTGGGCTTCAAGGTTCGCCAGGAAGGCAAAAAGGCCCTGACCCGGCCGTCGGTGGCCTGGATTCAAGAACACGTGAACTACGCCAAGGCGGGGCTACTGATCCGCATTCTGGACGACGAAAAAACCGAGAGCAGCGGCGCGCAGAGCTGGGACATCACCTTGCCCAAGCGCCAGTTCATCGGCGTCAGCACCGAACGAGACACCGGCTTGCTGCTGAACCAGGTGCTCCAACAAATCCTTAATTCTCCCCGCTAGCGAGGCACTGCATGGCACTCGGCAAAGTCAGCGTAAACAATCTCAATCTGGGCCAAGGTGCCGTGACTGAGATCGAACGCTATTTCCTTTTCATCGGCACCAGCGCCAAAAACGTCGGCCAACTGCTCGCCCTGAACACCGACAGCGACCTCGACGGCGCCCTGGGCATTCCAGTCAGCGACCTGAAAACCCAGATCACTGCTGCACGCCTCAATGGTGGCGATCGCTGGGCGTGCCTGGCCGCTCCGATCGCTGCAGACGGCGAATGGTCCGTGGCCCTGGAAAAAGCCCAGCAACAAGGCTTTTCCGTTGAGTCGGTGGTGATTACCAAGCCGGTCACCGCCGGCGCGCAACTGTCGGCCATGCATGACGCGGCCGTGTCGCTGAACAACACCTTCGGCCGGCGCGCGTTCGTGATGGCGGCGAGCGCCGGCATCACGCTGCAGCAGACCTGGGATGAATACCTGCTCGAGCAGAAGGCAATCACTGCAGACCTGGCTGCGCCGCGTGTCTTGGTTGTTCCGCAATTGCATGGCAATGACCTGGGCGTGCTGGCCGGTCGATTGGCCGACGCGGCTGTGAGCATTGCCGACAGCCCCATGCGGGTGGCCAGCGGCGCTGTGCTGGGCCTCGGTCCTGTTCCCGTCGATAAGGAAGGCGTGCCACTCCCATCGGCGATCCGCAGCGAACTGGATAAGGCACGCTTCTCCGTATCGCAGACCTATCCCGATTACCCGGGTGTGTTCTGGGGCGACGGCAACATGCTCGATGCACCGGCCAGTGACTTCCAGGTGGTCGAGTACCTGCGCCTGGCCGACAAGGCTGCTCGTCAGGTTCGCCCGCTGCTGATCCGTCGTGTCGGCGATCGCCGCCTGAACAACTCGCCCAACAGCATGGCCGCAGCAATCAGCGCGTTTATGAAGCCGCTGCGCCAGATGGCCAAGTCGACCACCTTCGCCGGCCAGGTGTTCCCGGGGGAAATCGAATCGCCCCAGGACGGCGACATCGTCCTGGTGTGGCACAGCAAAACCAAGGTTGAGATCTACATCAAGATCCGCCCGCTCAACTGCCCGAAAGACCTGACGGCGAACATCGCCCTCGATCTTTCTGACGACAACCAGGAGTAGTCCCCATGACCGCACGTATCGGCGGCAAGAACTTCGATGTGAACCTGGGCGACCTGCAGGTTCATGTCGACAACATCACCCTCGACATCACCGATAACACGGCTGTGGCGCAGAGCAAAGGCGTACCCAACGGGCACGTCGACGGCGACGTCTCGGCCAGCGGCGAGATGGAATTCGACACCAGCAACTTCAACTTGCTGATCGAATCCGCCCGATCGGCTGGGAGCTTTCGCAAGCTGGACACCTTCGACGTGGTGTTCTTCGCGGCCGCTGGCGACGAAGAGCTGCGCGTCGAGGCCTTCGGCTGCAAGTTGAAGGTGTCGAGCCTGTTGGCCATCGATCCCAAAGGCGGCGAGAAGTCCAAGCACAAAGTGCCGTTCGACGTCACCAGCCCGGACTTCATCCGCATCAACGGCGTGCCGTACCTGGACGCTACCGAGATCGAGGGCCTGCGCTGATGGGGGACTGGGTCGACGACGCCAAGTCGATCTCCGAGCTGGAGCGTGAGCGCGTGATCGAGGCCCAGCTCGCCCGACAACGTCCGACAGGGCCGAGCCGTGTTCACTGCCTGGACTGCGAAGAACCGATCCCCGAAAAGCGTCGGGCGGCACCTGGAATCATCCGTTGCACGCCCTGCGAATCCCTTTCTGAGCAAGGAAAACGCCGATGAGCACCATCACCTGGCCGTACTTCGCTGCAGCTGAATTGCGCTGCAAGTGCGGCAAATGCAACAGCACCGGCGCCGAGATGGATCCGGCGTTTATGGCCGAGCTGGTGACCCTGCGTCAGCAGTTTGGCAAGCCGATGGCGCTGAGCAGCGCCTACCGCTGCCCGAAGCACCCGGTGGAAGTGAGCAAGCCTGCACCAGGTGAACACTGCACCGGCCTGGCCGTTGACGTGCGCTGCCGTGGCGAAGACGCCGTGGTGATCCTGCGCCTGGCGATGAACCTGAAGTTCACCCGCTTCGGCATCAGTCAGCGTGGCAACGCTCGTTTCCTTCACCTGGGCATGGCGCCGGCCGGTGGCCGTTTCCCCAGCCCTGCGATCTGGAGCTACTGACATGCACCGCACACGAGTGGTGGCATTTATCGGTGTGCTCGCATTGTTGGCGGGTAACCACATGGACAGATTCACCGATTACTTCGACAGCACTTATGCGGATTACGTGGCCATTGTGGCCGGCGCATATTGCCTTGCGCCGGCAGAGCTACGCAGCACGATGCGTCAGCTCATCGACGCAAATGCGGCTCCGAACAAGATCCGCGTGGAGTGCGCCGCCGATGCCCTTTAGAAGCGACCTGATCGTCAAGGCGGTGAACGGTTCGGCCCTGTGGGATCTGGTCCGGCCGCTGTTCTTTGTGACTGCCAATGGTCGGCCGGTGACGGTGCCAGCCGGCTATCGCACGGATCTGGCCAGCGTACCGCGCCCGGTGTGGTGGCTGGTCCCGCGTGACGATGAACTGGCCCGGCGGCCTGCCGTGGTGCACGACTACATCTACACCAACCTGACCCGCAAATTCACCAAAGCCGAAGCCGACCTGGTGTTTTACGACGCCCTGCTCGAGGAGGGCATGCCCAAGCCTTTGGCCTGGCTGATGTACACCGCCGTCCGGATTGGCGGCCGTGGCAACTGGAGCGCATGAAATGGAGCTTTCATCCATGACCGTGAGCGTACTGCTGATGATCACCGAGCTGGTCCTGACCGGCGTCGCGGGCTTTCAGGTGTACCTCTTCAAACAGATCAGCGCGGCCCGCCGTGAACACCTCGAGTTTCGCATCGAGGTCGCTGAACGATACGTCCGGGCCGAGCACATCGACAAGGCCATGGAAAAGCTGGAAGACCGGCTGGAACAGCGGCTGCAGCACCTTTTTAACCAACCCCCACAACGGAAAAGATCATGAGCGAAACACGCGATATCACCCTGGAAGTCGGCGACAAAGAATTCACTTTCACCCTGACGCCGCAGGACGTGACCAAGTACTTCAACGGTATGACCCAGAACAACAAGGTGGCGCCTGCCAACAACCTGTTGGTCAACACCGTGAAACAGGAACAACGCGCCACGCTGAAGTCACTGCTGGTCAACCCGGTGACGGTCATGCAAATGGCCGGCGCCCTGATGGAAGAGTACGGACCGGACGTTGAAATCATCGTAAAAAAGCCCTCGAGCACGCTGAGCGCCTGAAAGAGGACGGGCTAGGCCAACTGTTGGCCCTGTCCGGTCGCTGGTTTCCTGGTGAAGCGCCCACACCCGAGGTGATGGGCACTGCCAAGTGGCTGGAAGACGAATATTGGCACCGCATGGGGATCGCCGTTGCCAACGGTATCGCCCAGGCATTGAACGGATAAATACGCATGGCTGATCGCGCTGCCCGCCTGGCCTTCATTTTGAGTCTGACCGACAAGGTCACCGCGCCCCTGGGCAAGGTGAAAATGGGTTTCAACGACCTTGCCGAGCAGAGCGAAAAGAACATCAAGACGATGGGCATGGGGCTGGGCGGCATGATCGGCGCCGGCAAGGGCATCACCGAATCATTGGCGCCGGCCTTGGAGATGAACCGTGCCCTGGGCGAGGTCCGATCGCTGGGCGTGGCCGAGGACGCGCTGAATGCATTGAATCGAAAATCCCTGGAGTTCTCCGTGGCCTACGGTGAAAACGCCCGGGATTTTGTCGCGTCGGCGTACAGCATCGAAGGCGCGATCAAGGGCCTCACCGGTGACCAGTTGGCCACCTTCACCAACACCAGCAACCTGTTGGCCAAGGCCACCAAGGGCGATGCGGAAACCATGGGCGCCTACGTGGGCACCATGTACAACCTGTTCAAGGGCCAGGCCGACGCCATGGGCAAAGCTGAGTGGGTTGAAAAACTCGGTGGCCAAACGGCGCTTGCGGTGAAGCTGTTCCGCACCGACGGTGCCCAGCTCAAGGACGCGTTCAAGGAGGTCGGCTCGATCGCCACCACCTTTGGTGTGGACTTGGCTGAGCAGTTCGCGGTGATCGGCTCCCTCAGCAGCACCATGGAAGGCGGGGACGCCGGCGGGATCTACAAGGCGTTTTTCGAAAACATTGGCGCAGCCTCGGAAAAGCTGGGGATGAAGTTCACCGGCCAGAACGGCAAGTTGCTGCCGATGATGGACATCCTTAGCAAGCTCGAGGGCAAGTTCGGCGACCTGAACAGCGCAGACGCCGGCGCCAAGTTGATCGAGGCCTTCGGCGGTGAAGGTGCCCGCGTCATCACCGCGTTGACCAAAGACACCGATCGCCTGCGCAATGGCATGGATCAACTGGGCAAGGTTCGCGGCCTGGAGAACGCCGAGAACATGGCCAAGGCGATGGTGGACCCGTGGCAACAATTCGCGGCTGCCGTCGAAGCGCTGCGCGTGGTGTTTGGTCAGGTGCTGATCCCGATCCTGACTCCGCTGATGAACAAGCTGGTGGCGATCGGCGCGACGCTGACCCGCTGGACGCAGCTGTTCCCGAACATCGCTCGGGTGATTGGCATTGTCACGCTGACGATCTTCGGGATCATCTTCGCAATGTCCGCGTTGACCATGGTAATCGGCATCAGCCGGATGACCTGGCTCGGGTTGGTGACGGTCTGGAAAGTGGTGCAGTTGCTGAACCTGCGCACCGTTGCCGGCTTCGTGCTGCAGAAGCTGGCCATCCTCGCCTACCTGTCCATATTGACGCTGTTCGGCGCGGCCATGCTGGTCGTTCGAGGCGTCATGTTGGCTTGGCAGGCCGCTATCTGGCTGGTCAACGTGGCCCTGACCGCCAACCCGATCGGGGTCATCGTGATGGGCATCGCCGCGCTGGTCGCCATCGTCGCGCTCGCCGTCTATTACTGGGACGAATGGACGGCCGCGCTGATGAACAGCGAGGCCTTCAAGGGGGTCAGCGAGCAATTCAAGGTGCTGTCCGACTGGTTCAACTCCATGGGCGGCTGGTCCGGCATGGCCAAGGGCGCATGGGACAGCATCGTCGGCGTGTTCTACAAGGCCATCAACAGCCTGATCGAGATGATCAACAGCATTCCCGGTGTGAACATCGAAGCGCGTTTTGGCGGCATGCCAGAAGTACCGGGTGCCGACATGGCCATGAACGCGGCCAGCTCCGCCAGTGCCGCGCAGAACACCCAGCAGTCCATCAACTCGGCGATCCCGAGCCTGTCTCCGACACGTGCCTCGGCCGTGCCACCGGGCGGGTTGCTGAGCAGCATTCAGAACAACACCAGCAGCCAGAACAAGGGCACTCACGTGGAGAACCTGACCATTCAGAACAACAAGCCGATGACCCCGCTGGAGATGGAAAACATGGTGAGCATGGCGGTGGGTGGATGAGCGAATACATCGATTTGCTGATCGTCGACAACGACCTGGTGCTCGATCCCTCTCGGCAACCGGTGCTCATCGATGACCGGGCCAGCATCGCCCAGGACATCGCGCACATGATCCGCGACAGCGGCCTGCTGGTGACCCTGGTCGCCGAGCGCAACAGCCTGAAACAGCGCGACTGCATCCAGCGGCTGGAGCTGCTGGTCGAGGCGGATGAACGTCTGGTACCGGGCACGGCACTGATCACCCAGCTCGAGCCCGGGCAGTATCTGGTGACGGCGAAAACCATGAAGTTCGGCACGATCGAGGTAACGGTGTGAGCGACGTCAATTTCAAGCAGGCATTGAGCGATGCCGGCATTCCGACCACCGAGGAAGGTCTGCGCCAGGCGTGGGAAGCGGAAGTGGTCGCCCAGGGCAGCAAGCTGAGCAACACCAGCAGCTGGTCGCCGTTCTGGCGCGTGGTCACCGCGCTGGTGACCAAGCCCGTGATGTGGATCCTCGATTTCTTCATTGCCACGGTGCTGCCGAACTTCTTCGTCAAAACCGCCGTCGATGCCTGGCTGGATATGCTGGCCTGGGGCGTGAACGTCGAGCGCAAGGGCGCAACCAAGGCCCAGGGCTTTTTGCTGTTCACCCGGGTCGCCGCCGGCGGCGCCCTCGAGGTCGCCAAGGGCACAGTGGTGCAGTCGGCCGCGATCAATGGCCACGTTTACCAGTTGGTGACGACAGCGGTCGGCACTTTCACTGACGGCGCCATGCAGCTGCAGATCCCGGTCGAAGCCGTGGACGTCGGCAGCGGCTTCAACTTGGCGCCGGGGTACTACGCCGTGTTGCCGGTGCCGATCCCCGGCATTGCCCAGGTGGCCAACGTCGATGGCTGGTTGACCACGCCCGGGGCGGACAAGGAACCCAACGACGAGCTGCGTCTGCGCGTGCGAAACCAGTTCTCGGCGGTCAACCAATGGCACACCGACGCGGTGTATCGGGCGATGATTTCCGCCTTCCCAGGCGTGCGTCCGGATGGCGTGTATTTCGAGCACGGCGCCCCGCGTGGTCCGGGTAGCGCTAATGCCTTTGTGCTGTTCGATGCGGACGTGCCGGCGGCGACGTACCTGGCGCAAATCAACGCGCACATTCGGGACCAGGGCAACCATGGCCACGGCGATGATCTTCAAGTCATGGTCATGCCCGAGACGCTGCACGCCCTGCGTGTGACGCTCTGGCCGCGTTCGACCTTGACCGCTGCCCAGCGCCAAACCTTGCTGGATGAAACCGCCTTGTTCATTCGTGCGGCCTTTCGTGAAAGCACGAGCAGCGACTACCAGCCGACGCTGACGCTCCCGCAGTCGCGCTTTTCCTTCAGCCGCCTCGGTGAAGAACTGCACCAGCAGTTCCCGGGTATCGAGTCGCTGCACTTCGACAACGACGACATCCTCTCGGAACTGAACATCCCCCGGATCCTGACCCTGGAGGTGCTTATCAATGATTAAGCTCAGCCTGCGTTTCTGGCTCGGCGGCACCGAACTGGAAAAACTCACCGCCGCTGCCCAGTCCTGGTGGGAAAAAGTCGAGGGGTGGTTGCGTTGGCCACTGCTGCAGCTCGACGCCGACACCTGCCACCTGACCGTGCTCGATCTGCTGGCCTGGCAGCGCGATATCACTCGCTTCAAGGGCGAGCCCGAAAGCCTCTACCGGCTGCGGGTCAAGTACGCCTTTATCAACGCTGTCGACGCCGGCAGCACCGCCGGGATGAAGCGCATTCTGCAGCGCCTGGGCGTGGGTTATGTCGAGATCGAGGAGCGACAGCCCGACCGCGACTGGGACGTGGTGCTGCTGCGTTTTTCCGACTCCCAACTGTCGCAGAACCCCGAGCTGTTGCGCGTGCTGATTCAGCAATACGGCCGCACCTGCCGGCGCTATGACTTCTCGACCATCACACCGGTGACGGTAGCCACCGCCATTATCCATTTCCACGACGATCAGCAAACGCTGGTCGCCGGCCTGTAGGAGCCCCCATGGGAGCCAGCATTACCCTTGCAGGTGAAAGCCTGATCGCGCAGAAACTAGCCGCCAATGCGAGCTTGAAAGTGGCCCGCTTCATCTTCGCCAATGTCCCGGGACTGGACACCAGCGTGCCGGTGAATCGCGCTGCAGCTAAGCCTGCAGCAGCGCAGATCGTCCACAGCTATCCGATTCCGGAAGAGAACGCCGGCTATGTGAATCCCAACCAGATCGTGTACAGCGCGCAGATCGGGTCGGATATCGGTGACTGGGACTTCAACTGGATCGGTTTGGAAACGGCCGAAAACGTACTGTTTGCCGTGGCCTACGTGCCAGTGCAGCAGAAGCGACGCAATATCCCGCCGCTGCAGATCGGCAA
This sequence comes from Pseudomonas migulae, assembly GCF_024169315.1. Lineage (NCBI taxonomy): Bacteria > Pseudomonadati > Pseudomonadota > Gammaproteobacteria > Pseudomonadales > Pseudomonadaceae > Pseudomonas > Pseudomonas migulae. The sequence continues at coordinate 5,878,590 of NZ_JALJWR010000001.1, forward strand.
CAACCTGACCCGCAACTTCCTGGTGGTGTTCGACGGTGCCCAGGCGCTGACCGGCGTCACGATCGATGCCAACACCTGGCAGCATGACTTCACTGTGCGCCTGGCCGGCATCGACGAGCGCGAGCGGCAGAGCAACCGTGACGTGTTCGGTCGCGCCTGTTTCTTCGGAAGTTCGCTGCAGGTGGAAAAGGTCGGCAGCGTGTACCAGGTCAAACTGGGCACCGCTTACCTGGAGGGCATTCGTATCGTGAGTTCGGCGGCCGTGCCGATCGTACCGCCGGCGCTGCCGACGACCGCGTGGGTGGATGTGTCGCTGCAGCGCCAACTCAGCGATGTGACGGCGAGCTGGCAAGTGGTGTTCGGTGCAGCCAAAGCCGATTACACCGACACGGCCGGGGTGCGTCACTACTGCATACCACTCGCCGACCTGGTTAACAGCGCGACCATCACCGATCGGCGTTCCGTGGAGCCTATCAATGGCTCCTTGGTCACCCATTTTGCCGCCCGTATCGGGGACTACGCCAACTTGCGTGCCCGGGCGACGACCAAGGACGACGTGCTGTTGGGCAATATCCCCAACGCCATCAGCGACGACGAGAACACCAACAGCAGCGTGATCCTGGCCACCACCAAGGCCGTCAAGTCGGCTACTGCGCTGCTTTGGACGGCCATCGCCAATATCGTGTCGGGGGCTACCGTCGTCGGGAAGGCGACCAAGTTGGCAACCGCCAGGAAAATCACCCTGAGTGGTGCCGTTGTCGGGGAGACCACATTCGACGGCTCTGCCGATGTGACGCTGACGGCTGTCGGCACCGTAGCCACCGAGATCTCCGCCGGTACTGCAGAGATAGCATCCATTACGCGCACCAATGCGGGCGTCAATGACACTGCATTTATCACCCCCAAAAAACTACGCTGGGGCGTCGCCTACAGCCTGGGAATGAATGGCTACATCGTGTTCCCGAGCTGGCTGGGAGGCTTGGTCATCCAGTGGGCGAACATCATGGCCGGCAGTGGATCGACCGACTTTGTGAGCACGGGCAACGCCTTTCCCATCGCCTTTCCCGAAATGGTGTTCGGCATGCTCGCCACCGTCAAACATGGTGCCGCGATCGTAGGTAACTGGGGCTGCTATGGCATCGCCACCAGCACGTCTCAATTCACTGTCGTGATCGACGGTAGTAACTCCGCAACCATCGACCGCAACGCGTTTGTCGTCGCGTTCGGGAAGTAGGCCTAAAGATGACTCGCTATTTCAGCCCCTCGACCCTTGGCACCTACATTGACAGCATTCATATGGCGATTCCGGCAGACGCCGTAATCATCAGTGACGCTCTGTTCGCCGAAGTGGTGACCAATCGTCCGGCAGCCAAACGCCTTGCGCCTGGCCCTGATGGCTTGCCCGTGCTGGTCGATCTCCCGCCACCGACCGAGCAGCAGTTGATCGCGGAGTTCACCAACACGGTGCAAAACTGGATGGACTCCAGTGCCCAGCGGTTCGGTTATGACGATATCGGCAATGCCATCACCTATGCCGAAGAACCGGCGGTGCCCAAGTTTCAGCGTGAAGGGCAGGCGTTTCGTGCGTGGCGGTCGGCCTGTTGGGAGTTTTGTTATGCACAACTCGCAGCCGTAAAAAGCGGTGAGCGGGCAATGCTCACCCCGCAGGATTTGGTCGCTGAACTGCCGCTTTTGGAATTCGCCAATGATTAACCCCTGGGCACCGGTGACCATGCGCTGGCCCGAACAGGCTACCCAGTGGATGGACGGCTTGGGCGCGGCCAAGGATCTGGCCGGCGGCGAGCTGGCCAGTACCGCGTTACGCCTGGCCAGCCTCAACGGAATGACCAGCACCAACCCGGGGCCAGTCGGCGCCGCTGCAGAAAGCGCGATCGCTGCCGGCCGTGCTGCAATGACCCAGCAGATGGGCGAGGCGCCGGCATGCCTGGTGGTGACGCCATTTCAAAGCGGCATTGGTCAGGGTCGAGGAAACCAACGTTTCCTGTCAGCACCGAACCTGCTGCAGCAGCTGGCCAGCAAACTGACCGATGGAACCGACACTGGTCGCCCAACCGGGCCGCAATACGCGCTGTCGCTGCTGTTCCTGGGCACGAACTTCGGCCAGTGGGCCGACACGCTGTCGCGCTTCAATGCGTTGCTGCCGATTCCTGACCTGGTGCGCGCTGAGCGTCGGGCGCGACACCTGTCGACGCTGGAGACGGAAAAGTGGGTGATCCCCAGTTCTGGCCCGTTGCCGCGCTGGCAAACGCTGCCGCTTGAGCGATGCACCGTGGTCAAGGCTGCCAAACAGTCGATGTCGGGCCAACTGGCGGTGCTTGAGGGTTATGCGGCCGACAGTTCGCCAATGGGCGAGCTCGCCGCGTTGGCCACACGCAAGGCAGCCCAGCAGCAAGGCCGTGATCAGCAGTTGAATGACCTTAAGGCGTTGCTCGCCGGCGGAACAGCAGACGGCAGCACGCGCGCACGGCTGATCGGTCCCGGTGATGTCAACGAGCTGCGCCGATCGCTGCTCGAGGGCGATGCCCCGGGGCACGAATGGGTGCTGTCCGCCGGCGTGCTGTTGGTGGGATCGCCGGAAGGGTTGAGCTTTGTGCGCGAATTGGTGGGCCTATGACGTTGCTACTAGACGGCGAGCAGATCCTCGGCAAGAAAATGAAGGTCACCGCCAACCTGCGCATCGAAGCCGATGACATGTCGGGGCAGACCAGCAGCACCGACAAGGGGCACAAGGGATTCAAACCCAAGACCCTGGCGGTCACGCTGATGATCCCCTTTGCGGACAAGGACCAGTTGCGCACGCTGATGCGACTGGCCGAATCCACGGCGAGCGGTGGCCAGCTGAAGAAGTACCGCATCGTCAACGACACCGCCGCCGCGTTCGGCATCCGTGAGGTCGAGTTCGCGGAAGGTGTCAGCGCCCGGGAGGACGACTCGCTCAACGCCTGGCAGGTGCAGTTCACCCTGTCCGAAAAACTCTCCAACCCCGAACGCGTGGAAAACCGCCGTGCCGGCAACAGCGTAGCCAAACAATCCGCACCAGGGCAAGCCGTCGCCGGCGACGGTGCCGGCGGTGCTGATGGCAAAGGCGAGGAACTGTCGGGCTTTGAAGCCACGCTTAAGAAGCTCGACAACTACCTGGGCGGAACGCCGCAATGAGCATGAAGCTGCACAAGGTGCTGACGATCAATGGCACCGTTTACCCGCTGGTCAAAGAGGACGTCCGCCTCGATCTGAAAAGCCCCGGCCGGGCGACGTTCACCATTCAGGCCGGCACCGCTGTAAAGGGCCTGGTGATGCTCGATGTCGGTTACAACGACGCCCCGCTGCAGCGCCACTTCATCGGCTACGTTGAGCGATCGACCACGGCCTCGAGCACCGAGCAGGTATTGGCCTGTCGCGAGCTCGCCGCGATCCTGGCCAACCCACTGCCGCTGAACCTGCGTCATGTGGACCTGCAGGCAGTGCTGGCCGAGATCAGCACGAAGACCGGGCTGCGGTTTCGTGTGCCGGACCAGCCCTATGCGAAGGTCAAGGCACCGTACTTCTATGGACTGGCCACCGGTTACCAGGCGATGGACAGCCTGGCCACGGTGTTCAACATCCCCGACTTTATCTGGCAGCAGCAAGGGGACGGCGAGGTGTTTGTCGGCAGTTGGGCGGACAGCTTCTTTGGCGCCCGGGGACCGCTGCAGCTACCGGCCGAGCTGTTCGACGGCTACCAGAGCAATCAAAGCGCGATGGTCGCGGCCCTTCCCGGGTTGCGACCAGGTGCATCGATCAACCAAGGCGATCGGATCACGTCCGTGACGCTCGCCGGCAACCAGATGGCCATCCGATGGAAGACGCAATCCGCCGCGCAGTAGACCGGCAATTCCCTGAACTGAGTGGCGGTTACCACTTGCCGCGCTTTGGCCGTGTGGTGGCCGTCCCTGATGCGCCTGCAGCGCCTGGACTGTGTGACGACTTCCGGCCACGCTTTGGCGTCGACGTCGAAGTGCTGCTGCCCGATGGCGAACCAGATCCGGACCTTCCGATCCTCCACAGCCTGCCGTTACCGGCACCGATGGGGGGACAGGAAGCCGGCATGTTCGGCTTTCCGGAGGAGGGCACCACCGTAGTGATCAGCTTCGCCTATGGAATGCCAAACAAACCCTTTATCACGCAGATTCTGCCGCACGGCCTGAGCCTGCCCCGGGTGCCGAAAGGCGACCAGGTGTGGCAACACAGCGAAGCCTGCCAGCAACGCGTCGACGCCGAAGGCAACTGGCTGCGCCAGACAGACGGGAAGATCCAGGACAAGGCGATCGAGCGCGAAGTCGAAGCCCTGGACAACACCGAAAGCTTCCAGAATCACACCAGGACGGTGGACGACCATTCGACCGAGTCGGTGGGGGGAATCAAAACGATCGAGGCGCTGGGTGCACTCAAGCTGGCGTCCGGCGGATCCGCGAGCCTGGCGGCGGTGGACGATCTGCACCAAGCCACCGGCCGCGACCTGAACCTGGTGGTGGGGCAGAAGCATAACGCCACGGTGGGTGGCGACATGCAGGAGAAGATCAAAGGATTACGTAGGAGTGTAGCCGGCATAAGCCAGTGCCTGGTGGCGCCGAAAAATCACGTTGGGTCAGAATCGGTGAACATCTTCAAGGTGCTCTGCGACACACTGGATTTGATTGAGCAGATGGCCACCCAGATCTCCGGCCATGTCCACGGTTCCAGTCCAGTACCCGCAAACTCTACGAGTTTCATCGCCGAAGCAACCGAAGCGGCGGTGCTTTCTACATCCCTGAAAGCCATCACATTTTGATAAGAATTTATTTTTTATCGGTAATGGCTTTGATTATTAACTCAATCGGAGTTGCGGGTGTTGAGTCGGGTATTCCGTTAGTTTGTGATGGCCGAAAAAGCGCGTCTAGTACTAATTTCATATCTCCATCGCTCGTCAATTTGCCTTCGTTTGAGAGTGCCAAATAAGTGTTGAGCATCGTCACCCGCTCTTCCGCGTCCTGTCCTAGATGTATGCTTACATTGTATTGGCGTAAGCATAGCCTTAGCAGGACCGATAAGAGCGCTACTAACAGCGCTGCTCCAGTCAAATCGGCAATACCGCTTGCAAAAGCAACTTTTTCAATCGTGCTTGTCGTTTCTGCGACTGTTTTTGACTGCTCTTTTATGTCTGAATCTATTGCGGCATCTGGTTTTTTTTGTGCATTATTAGTCGCTAATACTTGTAGTTCTGCCGGCAAAATTTGGTGTCTTCCAGTAGCAAGCGCAGAAACGCCTCCAAGCGCGTAATATATGATTGGTGATGCAAATGTTAGCAGTATCGTAAATATAACCGCACAGAACCATCTCCACTTTAATTTATCGTGCTGTATTATTTTTTCGCCCCAGTAGGTAGCAGCAGCCTGATAAGCCACCTGTGCATGATATGTGTTGTAGGCGTTTTTCAAGTCGTTCCTTGCTGAATCTCCTGCCAGGGCAGCTTCTTTCCTGACTGCCTCGAAAACCTGTCTGTAGCGTCGAACCCTCCTGCTATGTCTCTTGCTTAGCTTCGTGTTAATACGGCTATACTCATGATTCGTTGCCGTAAGGATTTCATTGGCTGAGTCTTCCGTACGCGCGATACTTTCCAAGGAGTTTGCAGCTGTTTTTTTAAATTCTTCAACAATGTTTGTTAGAGATTTTTTTACATTGCCGATAATGTATTCTGCTGCGTTTATGTGTTGAAAATACAAGTAGTGCGCAAGGTGGTATTCGTAAATTGCCGATTTCCTTAATGCTTCTGACCTGCCGAATGAGTAGTTGTCATTTTTTGCTGAATCGCTTGTTGCAATCTGCAGGGCGTAATAAGCAACTAAGTCTCCGTGCACATGTTTGGTCTGAAATATAAAGGCGCCCAACTCGCCAGTTGACATAACATATTTATCGATTTCTATCGATGATGGGGTTTTAGGGGATGTTTGGGTGTTATATATCGTATCCCTTGCTGCTTGAACATGGGTATAGTAATACTCACTAGCTTCTTGTGACTTAACGTTTTCTAACCATCCCCATCGTTCAAAGTCCGGCATAAAAAAATTGGTTAAGTCGTTTGGTTTTATTTTGTACGACTGGTCGAAAGTGCTTACAGATATCTGATTACCGACGTTCACGGCCATGTGTGCTGCGTCCAAGGGGTTGATCTTTCCGATCCTACAGACCATAGCTGGCCCAAGCTAGTGATATAGGTCAGAGTCAACATCTCTCTTCGCATTCTCTTAACTATTGTCGCCAGCGCATTGACTAGTCCTAACTCCGCCGTCCCCCCCTCCTCGTAGAGCAGTACCGGAATGAGCTGGTTGCATTCGTTGTCCTTGGTCGACTGCTTCTGGTCATCGGTTACATCAGGGGCAGGCGAACCCCTGCACGCCAATCAAATCGGAGTCGGCGAAAAAAAACGACCAGAAAAAGCACTTATCCCCCTCCCGCCGACGGGCTTTGCTTCCGTTTTTTATGCAAATTCGAATGTAGTGCAAATGAGCCTGTAGCCCAGCCGGGCCGTGGGGCTCTGCAGACGATCGGCAATTTCACAGAGTGCAAGGCTTTGCAAAGAAGTGCAGTGGCTTTGCACAAGCGCCACGGGGCGGTAGGGATTGCTCGTGCATGTGAGGTGCCCGGGTTACGGGGACTATGGTTGTGAAAACCGTCTGAAGACGGAGTTTTCGTTTTCCGTACGGTTAGCACCAGGTGCGTTTCTGTGATCGCCGAGCCCAATAGTGAAAGCAGCTGTGAGGCCCAGCCCCTAAGGTTCTCCGGTGTTTTGCACCATTGCACAATGTCACCAAGAAATTTCTGGATGTCAGTGCCGATGTAGAGGGTGCGACAAATGCAAAAAATAGGGGGCGCTTGGCCGTTTTTCAGACGTGGGCTGGGGAAAAGGTAATTTTGGTAATCGGGGGATAGAAATGAGCTACAGCCCTTATCGTGCTTTGCTTTCAGTCATTACCTCAAAGGGTAATTTTAGGTAAGGGGCAGGGTAATATTTTCTGAGGTGCCCTATTTTACTGGGTTTCAGGGCTATGAAGGATTACTCAGTTTAAAGGTAATTTTCTAACCACATACTTACCTCATTATTACCTTCACAAAACCCTATCAACGTCCCGGCTTTAAAGGCTTCTACCGGCAATGCCTCAACGTATTACCAAAATTACCTTTTTCCCATGGGTCAACATAAAACTCAGAAAATGCATGTCGAGACCTCATGCTGCAGCCTGGTGCGTAAATCCATGGGACTGCCATGGGACTGAGATCGCCGACGCAGCCAGGCTGCAGCCCTTATAAACCGGGGGGGTATGCTTCGAAATTCGCGAACGGGTAGTTTCGAATCTCTCCTTCACCGCCAAATTCGATGTAACCAGAACCCCTGATTTCGAAAGAAGTCAGGGGTTTTGTGGTTTCTGGTGCCTCAAAAAAGAAATCGCCGCTCGACAGGGTGGCAATCTGCCAACGCGTGGTATATTGGATCCATTCGTGATCCGGAGCTGAAGCTCCGTAGTAGATTTTTAAAGGAAGTTGAATACGACGTTAGTCTGAAATGCCTTACAACAAGGACGTACACGCGCTGAAGGGAGAAGCGCAAGGGCAAGATCAAATTCTTCTCCACCTCTTTGCGTTTATTTTCCTGGAAACGGTTTGCTTGGGAAAGCTTTGAGGGTGCACATTTTTTTATGAAAAGCGTTTACTTGGTCAGCAATGTATTAAATGGCGGTAAGACTTATGTTGAGTATCTACTGCCAATATTGAATTCTCTTCGTGATCAATATGACTGCACAGTGCTTCAGACAGATAAAGCCGGTATCAGCAAGTACGACGCAGAAAAGGTTCTGAACTATCCAGTTGAAGAAGTAGAACTGGAGTTTATCCTGGCGCTGAGGTCGAAAGTCATCTTCTCGAACGATGCATCAATCGGTCGTCTGCTTGATGTGTCGAACTTCAGTGTTTATGTAGCGCATGGCAATGTCGGCATGCCCACTCAGGATAAATATTATTACTCTGCGTGGATGTCTTTCTGGGATGCGATTGTTTCTTCGTCCAGATCGGGTTTCGATCTTGTTAAAACCGGTCTTGGGTTGTATCGGCGTGACCGGCGTGCATCGCTCATAGCGCCGATAGAAGAGGTGTGGCGATCGGATCTTCGAAACACCAGCGCTGTCTCTGTGCTGCCAGTCAAAGTCCCCGCAATGTTTGAACAACCCCAAGAGCAGGCACGCACCGCCGGAGAATATGTAGTAGGTCTTCTGCCGACCCAGCTTGGAATATGCCCCAATGGCGCCAATCTGTATGAGAACCTGGAAGTTGTCATTAATGCGGTAAAACAGCAGATTCCCCACGCCAGTTTTATTTTGCGACCTTACATGACGGACAGGGAACATCCGGTTGTAATGGATATTTGCAGGCAGCTTTCGCAGTGTGCATGGATTTCCATTGATGAAACCGAAAAAAGCAGTAAAGAATTTTATAATCAATGTGACACCGTGATCACTGACGCCTCTACCGGCGGCGTTTCTTTTATGTTGAGTACGTGCAAGCTTCCGATTTATTACGTCCCCGCTGCCGGTGAGAGCAATCCCATTATTCAGTCCTGGCTGAAGCAAATGGATGGCTTGTTGCCAATCGCCAGAAGCAGCGATGAACTTAAGGATATGGCGCTTGGATTTACCGTGCTTACATCCGAACAAGTTTATTTTATATACAAGAAGTTCTACGAGTCGGAATACAGCGGGCTTTGCCATCCGGATGAAGTGTTTCGAGATCTGGTTGAGAAAGAACACGAGTCTGTTTATTGCCAGTTCATGATCGACTCCTACGGAACAATTAACCAACGACAGGTCAGGCATCCGGAAAGTCTGGCGCAGTGATCGTGGATCTCGGGCATGAATACTTTTGAACCACAATGTGAGTCACGACATATGAACGCTGATCCAACCGGGCAAGTCGTCTGGATTACCGGTCTGTCGGGCGCGGGTAAATCAACGTTGGCTGTCGAGTTCGTTGCCGGGCTTCGAAGCCGTGGCCACTCGGTTGTCATGTTGGACGGGGACGAGCTGCGCGAAGTCTTTGGCGCATCAGCCGCCAATTCGCAAAACCATGGGCGTGAGGGGCGTTTGGCGCTGGCCATGCAATACGCCCACCTGTGCAAAGTCATTGCGGCGCAAGGACACACTGTCGTGATCGCCACGATTTCACTGTTCCGCGAAGTTCATGCCTGGAACCGTGCCCACTTGCCTGGTTATTTCGAGGTTTATTTAAAGGTGCCGGTGGAAGAGTTGCGCCGCCGGGATCCCAAGGGAATATATCGCCGGTTCGATACGGGCGAGTTGAACAACGTCGCGGGGCTCGATCTAGCGATTGATGAACCGGACGCGGCTGACTGGGTGGTGGAGTTTGACCCTCACCGCTCCATACAAACATTGACCGATAACGTGCTGCACTATTTTTTAAAAAGGAAGTTGGTATGAAAACCGAATGGGACTACACCACTCTGGCCGACGCTTACTTGAAGCGTCCTGACTATGCCGATGCCGCGATCGACGCGATGCTCTCCATTGCCGGTGCCGAGAAGGGCGACAGGTTTTGCGATGTCGGCGCAGGCGTTGCACACCTGACCCTCATGCTGGCTGCGCGTGGTCTGGATGTTGTTGCCGTGGAACCCAATGATGCGATGCGAGCCAATGGCATCAAGCGTACCGCCGACCTCTCGAATGTCCGTTGGCATGAAGGCACCGGTGAAGCCACGGGGCAAGCATCCCAGGCGTTCGACATGGTCACCTTTGGTAGTTCCTTCAACGTTTGCGACCGCCAGCAGGCACTCAAGGAAACCGCGCGCATTCTCAAGCCACGCGGCTGGTTTGCCTGCATGTGGAATCACCGCAATCTTGAAGATCCGATCCAGGCCCGAATCGAAGCCATCATTAAAGAGCGGGTACAGGGTTACGGTTACGGCACCCGTCGTGAAGATCAAACGGCAGTGATCGATGCCAGCGCGCTTTTCGGACCGGTTGTTCATCTTGATGCGCGCGTCATTCACGAGCAAAGCATTGAAGAGTGCCTGGAAGCCTGGCGTTCCCACGCGACACTGGAGCGTCAAGCCGGTGCTAACTTCCATGAAGTGATCAGCGCTATCGACGACTATCTGGGAAGCCTTGGTACGGCCTCGATCCAGATTCCGTACTCGACCAATATCTGGGTCGCTCAGTTGAGATAATGCCGATGGCGCTGCATTTCTCTACCAAGGCCGGCACGTTGACCGGCCTTCAGGAGCGGCTGCGGTCAGCTCGCATTGCTCCCTTGCTGTCGTTCACCGTAAGGGACTGGCAGATGGGGCGGCACGCCTGTTTTCGTGATGTCCGCGGGCTATTGGGCGACGGGCCGTGGATCGTGCGCTCCAGTTGTCTGCGCGAAGATGGCGCGCAAGCGTCCTGCGCGGGGGCTTTTCTCTCGATCGCCGATGTCACTGAAGCAGACTTGGAGTCAGCCATTGAACAGGTGATCGCCAGTTATGGCGAGACTCACCTGGCAGACGAAGTACTGATTCAGCCGATGCTGACGAATGTGGTTCGGTCCGGTGTCGCCTTTTCCCACGACCCGAATACCTGCGCGCCGTATCGGGTGGTGAACTGGTCTGAAGGCAGTGACACGGCATCGGTCACCAGTGGCATGGGCGGTCGGTTGTGGCAGCAAGCGGCACGCAGTGAAGTGTCGCCACCGCCAAGCCTCGTCCCCATGATTGCCTTGCTCGAAGAGTTGCTGGAATTGTTCGATGGCATCCCGGTCGATTGCGAGTTCGCTGTCACGCGCGAAGCAGCGGGCGAGGTACTGTGGCTGTTACAAGCTCGGCCATTGGTTCTGCCAGCACCTGCGGAGTCCGAAACAGATCAGGCCGCCCGTCTGGACAGTATCCAGCGCAAGGTGGCGCGGGGCATGCAGCCGCACCCATTCCTGATCGGCCAGCGTACCGTCTATGGCGTGATGCCGGACTGGAATCCGGCCGAGATTATCGGTATCCGTCCCAAACCGCTGGCGCTGTCGCTCTACCGGGATCTGGTGACTGATTCGATCTGGGCTTACCAGCGCCACAATTATGGCTATCGCAACTTGCGCAGCTTCCCGCTGATGCCGCATTTCTTCGGGCTGCCGTACATCGATGTACGTTTGTCGTTCAACTCGTTCATCCCGGCAGATCTGGATGAGGGGTTGGCCGGGCGACTGGTCGATCACTACATCGATCGGTTGCTGGCCGAACCGACGCTGCACGATAAAGTGGAGTTCGAGATTGTGTTCTCGTGCTACACACTGGATTTGTCGCAGCGGCTGGAGCGTTTGGCCAGTGCCGGGTTCCTGGAGCACGAGCTGGAGGCCATCAGCACCAGTTTGCGCAAGCTGACCAACCGCATCGTTCACCCCAAGGACGGCTTATGGCGCGCCGACGCCGCCAAGCTCGACACGCTGAATGCGCGACGCGAAGAGTTGCTGGCTTCCAACGCCGACCCTCTGGAGCGGATTTACTGGCTGCTGGAGGATGCCAAACGCTACGGGACGCTGCCATTCGCCGGTCTGGCCCGTGCCGGATTCGTCGCGGTGCAGATGCTTAAATCCCTGGTGACGGTGGGCGTTTTTTCGCAGGCTGACTACGATTGCTTCATGGCAGGCGTCTCTACCGTGAGCGGCCAGTTGGCGCGTGACCGAGCGACACTGGACAAGGCGACCTTTCTTGCGCGCTACGGCCACCTGCGTCCGGGCACCTACGACATCCTTTCACCCCGTTACGATGAGGCGCCGGAACTGTACTTTGACTGGACGCAACGTCCATCGGCCCCGGAACCGGTACAACCTTTTTCGCTGACCCTTCCGCAGATGCGCGAAATCGTGAAGCAACTGGAGGAGCACGGCTTGCAACCGGATCCCGTCGGACTGCTGGATTTCATGCAAGCCGGGATCGAGCTGCGTGAGCTGGCCAAGTTCCACTTCACCCGCAATCTCTCGGATGCCCTGGCATTGATTGCCGAAGTGGGCGCCCAGCACGGCATTAGCCGCGAGGACATGGCCTATTGCGACATCGGGGCCTTCAAGGAGCTGCACGTTGCGGCAGCAGACCCGAAAGACGTGCTGTTGCGCAGCATTGAACAGGGCAAGGCCCGCTACGAGAAGACCCTCAAGTTGTCGTTGCCGCCGGTGATTACCCGACCTGAGGATGTCTGGTCTTTCGAATGGCCGGAAACAGCCCCCAACTTCATCACCCAGAAACAGGTGACCGCCCCCGTGGTGAGCAGTGATGACCGAGAAAGGCTCGCCGGGGCGATTGTCTGCATTCCCAACGCGGACCCGGGTTTTGACTGGTTGTTTGCTTACCCGATTGCCGGGTTGATCACGGCGTGGGGCGGTGCCAACTCACACATGGCGATTCGCGCCGGTGAACTCGGCCTGCCGGCAGTCATCGGTGCCGGTGAAGTGCTCTATCGCCGCTGGTCGGCGGCTCAACGCCTGCACCTGGACTGTCCTGGCCGCTGGGTGGAGATGCTGGCATGAAGGTTGTTGCCATCAGCCAGCGTGTGGATGCGTTCCCTGAGCGCAGCGAAAGCCGTGATGCGCTGGACCAGCGACTGATCGATTTTGTCCTCGCGGCCGGCTTTTTGCCGGTGCCGGTTCCCAACGGATTATGTCTGCAAACAGTCGACGGGGAGCGGGTTGATGATGCCTTGCAGGACTGGCTGAACACGGTATCGCCACAGGCCATTGTGCTTTCAGGAGGGAATGACATTGGCCAGTGTCCGACCCGTGACCTGACCGAAAGCAGATTGCTCGACCATGCAAACGCCCATCGCCTGCCCGTGCTCGGCATTTGTCGGGGAATGCAGATGATCGCGCACTGGTCCGGCGGCGAGCTAAAACCGGTGACGGGTCATGTGCGAACCCGGCATCGGTTGTCTGGGCAGATTGTTGCCGAAGTGAACAGCTATCACGGCTGGGCGCTGGCCGGTTGTCCGCAAGCGTTCGAGGTTTTGGCGCGCAGCGAGGATGGGGAAATCGAAGCCATCCGACACCTCGATTTACCCTGGGAAGGCTGGATGTGGCACCCGGAGCGGGAGGACGTTTTTGCAGCACACGACGTTCAGCGATTGAAACAGTTGTTCTCGGAAACGAGTCCATTCGAAATTTCATAAGGTAGAACCGTTGTGAAAGCCATTATTCTGGCTGCCGGGCGTGGCAGCCGCATGAAAAGCCTCACGGATGAACGACCGAAATGCATGGTCGAGTTGCGCGGAAAAACATTGCTGGAGTGGCAGCTGGCGGCGTTGCGCGATGCAGGCATAAGCGAGATCGCCATTGTTACTGGCTACAAACGCGAGTTGTTGGCAGAGCAAGGCTTGATCGAATTTCATAACCCGCGCTGGGCGCAAACCAACATGGTGTCGTCATTGGCGTGTGCACAAGCCTGGCTCCAGGACGAACCGTGCATCGTCAGTTATTCCGACATTTTCTACAGCCCGGCAGCGGTTCAGTCGCTGATGACCTGCAAGGCTTCACTGGCCGTCACCTATGACCCGAATTGGCTGGCACTCTGGACCGAGCGTTTTGGCGATCCATTGCTGGACGCCGAAACGTTCCGCCTGAACGCTGATGACACCTTGGCGGAAATCGGCAACAAACCTAGATCAGTCGACGATGTTCAAGGCCAATACATGGGACTTTTGCGCTTCACGCCTGAAGGTTGGGCGGAAGTCGTGCGGCTTCGCTCGGTTTTAACCCCGGAACAATGTGACAAAGTGCATATGACGAACACCCTTCAGCAAGTCATCGATGCGGGGCGGGTTCCAATACAAGCCGTTGCCTACAGTGGAGAGTGGGGCGAGGTGGACTCTGCTGAAGACCTCTTTGTGTATCAATAATCAGGAGCCTGGAATCTGCGTTTTCGCCCGTTGAAGATTGCCAGGCCCCCTCGAACGGAATCGGAATCATGGCTCATCCTGTCGTCGCATCCCGTTGGCTAGCCATGCCGATCGCTTTATCGATGTTCGTTGCCTGTTCATTGGCCACTGCATCGACCGCTGCAACCTTCCCGGACGCTGATGCAAGCGACCCCGCAAAACTCGGCTGGATGGTCGGCTCGCCACCGCCCGCCGATCGCACTGTGCGTTTCGAAGACGGCAGTTACTTCCAGTTCCCGGCGATGCGCTGGAGCGTCTCGAACTTCCGCCAGCTCATGCCAACGATCAACGTTTCGCGAGGGTTGGGGGCACCGGTGCCATTGGTGTCCGCGTTGCGCAAAGACATCGACACCCTCACGTTCACGCCGCTCGGCGCGAAGACGTCGATGACCTGGGATCAATCCCTGGCGGCGACTTACACCGACGGGATTGTGGTGATGCACCGTGGCAAGGTGGTGTACGAGCGTTACTTTGGCGTGCTGAAACCTGAGGGCCAGCACGCGGCGATGTCGGTGACCAAATCCGTGGTCGGCACGCTGGGCGCGATGTTGGTCGCCGAAGGGCAGATCGATGCGAACAAGCGTGTCGCCGATTACGTTCCTGAACTGGCCGCATCTGCCTTTGGCAGTGCCACGGTGCGTCAGGTCCTCGATATGACCACCGCGCTCAAGTACAGCGAAGACTACGCCGATCCGAATGCCGAAGTCTGGGCTCATGCGAAAGCTGGCAGCCCTCTACCCAAGCCGAAGGACTACACCGGCCCGCGAAGTTACTACGCGTTTTTGCAGACGGTTCAACTGCAAGGCGAGCACGGCAGCGCGTTCGGCTATAAGACCGTCAACACTGACGTTCTGGGTTGGGTGATCGCTCGGGCGACCGGTCGCAATGTCGCGCAGTTATTGTCGGAGCGGATCTGGAGTCGGCTGGGTGCCGAACAGGATGCCTGTTTCACGGTGGATTCCATCGGCACTCCGTTTGCCGGTGGTGGCTTGAATACCGGTCTGCGGGACCTGGCGCGGTTTGGCGAGATGCTACGCAATGACGGTCGGTTCGATGGCCAGCAGATCGTGCCCAAAGCCGTGGTCGATGACATTCGTCGTGGCGGCGACAAGCAAGCCTTTGCCAAGGCCGGTTACGATTTGTTGAAAGGCTGGAGTTACCGGTCGATGTGGTGGGTGACGAACAAGCCGGGTGGGGCGTTCATGGCGCGAGGCGTTCATGGGCAACGCATCTACGTCGACCCTGCGGCGGAGATGGTCATTGTTCGATACGCTTCCCACCCCGTTGCCAGTAACTCGGCCAACGATCCCGTTACATTGCCGGCGTTTGATGCGCTGGCTAAACATCTATCTCGGCTGCCTTGAGTGCCAAGGCCTGAAAAAGGAAAACCCATGATCACCACCACGACTCACTCGATTGAAGGCCGACAGATCACTGCTTATCTGGATATTGTCAGCGCCGAGTCGGTGCAGGGCGTCAACGTTATTCGGGACATGTTCGCCGGGATGCGCGACTTTTTCGGCGGACGTTCGCAGACGTTGGAACGTGCGTTGAAGGAAGCGCGGATTCAGGCGACCGATGAAATCAAGGAGCGGGCACAAGCGCTCCAGGCCGATGCGGTGGTGGGGCTCGATTATGAGATCAGCATGCCGGCGGGGAAGGGCGGGATGGTGGTGGTTTTTGTCACCGGGACCGCCGTTAAACTGAGGTGAGTCCGGTACGAATTGTTGTGCTGGTTTTGTAGGAAGCGGCTGGGCCATTCGTCGGGCATCGTGAAATCTGAATTACAAGTCCGGTAATGACCGACTAGTCTCAAAAGCTTGGTGATCGATATGTTCCAGGCAAATAGGGCTTGCCGGTGTCGATCCCGCATTTGAGAGGGGTGAAAAGATGGCTGATCCGTATATCGAAGACGACGGGGCTGAATTTCCAATCAACAATTGCGTGCATTGCGGCCAAACGGAGTACGTGGTGGATTTTGGTGATGACCAGGCCAAGCTCGGCAAGATGAAGACCATGGTGCGCCAGGGACCGAAGGCGAAATTTTTACCCAAGGTAGCGGCACCGGTCAGGAAGTAGCTGCCATTTACAGACCCCGGCATCGAGCGGGGTTTTTTATGCCTGAAAGATTTTTTCCAACGCCTGTTTTTTTTGTCCGGTTTTTTCACAAAGTTTTCACAAGGTCTTACGTAATCTCAACTCATCCGTTAGAAAGCAACACCTGGCCCGTCTCCCCAGCGGGCTTTTTTTTGCCTGTCATAAAACCTTTCCCATAAACGTTGTCCAACCGTCGCCAATGGTGAGGTTGGGTCCGTGCGTCTGGACTTTCTCGTCGCTAAAGCATTCAATCTCGACCCTTTTTGATTTCTCCCTATTTTTTTGAGGTTCTTGTCATGCGTTTAACACTGCCCGCCCTGGTTCTGGGTCTGTTGGTTGCTCAAGGTGCAATGGCTGCTGGCGACGGCACGGCCGCGCTGGGTGGCGGTCTGGGTGGCGCGCTGGGTAACGTCGTCGGCCAAAGCATGGGCGGCAGCACCGGCGCAGCGATTGGCGCCGGTGTAGCGGGCGCAGCCGGCAGTGCCGTGGCAGCACGCAAAGGCAGCCGCACCAAAGCCGCGATCGGCGGCGGTGTGGGTGCGGCGGGCGGCTCGGTGATCGGCAACAGCCTGGGCGGCAAGACTGGCTCCACCATCGGTGCCGGTTTGGGCGGTGCATTGGGCGGTGGCGTTGGCAGCAACCTGGCCAAGGGTCACAAGCGTCACTGATACTGAATGATCAGCGCAAAAGCCCGGCTTGATGCCGGGCTTTTTGTATCTGGCTGTTTCTCCTTCGCAGCTAGCGCATTTTTAGCGGTCCAACCGTCATCGCTGGCCGGATTCAGCGGGGGCAGGTGCTAGACTCCGCCAATCCGCAGCGCGTTCTTTTCCCCCGATGCGGAATTAGAGGTTCATATCATGCGTTTGACATTGTCCACGTTGGTTCTGGGACTTTTGGTCGCTCAAGGTGCGATGGCTGCCGGTGATGGCACCGCGGCTGTTGGCGGTGGTATTGGCGGCGCGTTGGGTAACGTGGTCGGCCAGCAAATGGGCGGCAGCACAGGCGCAGCGATTGGCGCCGGTGTGGGTGGCGCGGCGGGCAGCGCGGTTGGCGCACCTAAAGGCAGCCGCACCGAAGCGGCCATCGGTGGTGGTTTGGGTTCGGCGGGCGGCTCGGTGATTGGTAACAGCCTTGGTGGCTCGACCGGTTCCACCATCGGCGCAGGCCTGGGCGGAGCCGCGGGTGGCGCGGTGGGTAACAACCTGGGCACCGACAGCGGCGGTTCTCATTCCGGTAACGGGCATAAAAACAAACACAAGAATAAACACAAAAATAAACATCACTGATCCGATAGTGATGACAGCAGAAACCCGGCCAGGCGCCGGGTTTTTTGTGTGCGCGAGAAGTACTCCGGAACGTTTGCCCCTCAAGGTGCCTCGAACTTCATACACACCTGAAGAGTGAGAGGTATGCCATGACGCCTGAAACCGAAGGCAAGGAAGAAAAGGGTCCGAGCGGACTTCCGTTTATCAATGATCCGGGTAATGAGGATCCGGGGTCGCTGATGGATGATGCAACGGTGCCGCTTAACGATGCCGACGACGCGGGGGATGTCGGGAATCTTGAATACGAGGAAGAAGACGAAGACGAAGATGAGCAATGATTGGGGTTGGGTATCATGCCGACCGATCGTCCGCCTGATCGAACGACAGTCTGCGTGACGTCATCGAAATCTCAGGACCTATATTCAGGCCCCTTGAGAGGTGCTTTATGAACGCTGACCCCAAAGACACCGACGACGACACCCCTGAGTACCCACTGCCTTCGCCGACCGATTCGCTGAGTCGCGATCAGCGGCCGCCGGATGATGAGGAGGCGGGGGTGGAGCAGGTGCCGAGTGATGATGTGGAACGTGGTGATTCAGATGTTGAGGCACTGCCGGATGATGCGGATATTGCGGGGGAGGATAGTTTCAATGAGCCGAGTTGAATCATTTTTTGTCTTTGATTGTTTACGCATGGCTTAGCCACTTTTTATGAAAGTCTATTTGTTCCGAAATGTCGCTGACAATATTGCAGCTTTCGAAATCAAAGGTGTGAACAATATTGTCTCGCGTCGCGGCTTCTCCCATGGTTACCTCATAAGCAACTGAGCCGTTACTCATCTGAGAGCACATTCTTGAGGGAAACACATTAAGCTTGGCACCTTTGCAAAGAAATTTTATATCAGGAAACTCCTTGCGAATCTCTGCCAGGCAAAAAAATAGATCGTAGTCGGCAATATATGTTTTTCTAAAACCACCTTTTCGCACAAAAGTTAGAGAGTTAGGGGTCTCTTCAAGTATTGCATCTTCAATGGTAGTGCCTATCTTTAATTTGATGTGGTGTGTAGTCATGTTAGGTTCTTCTGTGACAGGTTGAAAAATGTCTTTTTTTGCTGGTGCCTAACTCTTGTTTAGATTATTTTCAGCGATTCCATCCACCTTTTATAAAAAGCTCTTTGTTCATAAATATTGTTTGTGAGGTTTTCATCGTCATAATCAAAAATTCTGACTAAATCCTCTTCCTCGCTAGGAGTGCCAAGTTTCAACTCATAGGCAACCAATCCGCTGGACATTTGCGAAGACATGCGAGAGGGATGGACATTAAGTTTAGCTCCTTTGCATAGAAAGTTGATTTCAGGGTGGTCAGCCCTTAATGATCCGAAGCATTCGTACATATCGTAGTCGCTATAAAATTTTATTAATCCATTTTTTGTTTTGTATGTTAGTTGCCGCTTATGGAATCCAATTATGGATCTTTCTATTATTCCATTGTTTTCAACCAATATTTCTATATGTTTCATGGCTTTTTTCTGCGGTTGTTGAGTGTTAATGGTATTGATGAAAAAGGCGTCATTCTTTTTTTGATGCAATCCATTTTTTGAAGAACTCTTCCTGTTCATTGGGGTCATTTGTCAAATTGTTCTCTTCGTAATCAAAAATGTATATTAAGTCATCGAGTGACGGTTTTTTTTCTAGTGTTAATTCGTACGCTTTAACCCCAAGAGTCATCTGCGTTGACATACTGGAGGGGTGGACGTTGATCTTAGATCCTTTACAAAGGAACTGTATGTGGGGGTTGTCTTTACGAACATTTCCAAAGCATTTGTAGAAGTTGGTGTCCGTGTAGAGTTTTAGGAGTCCGCTGTTCATTATGAAAGTTATGGAAACCGCTTTGTTGTCGCAAACGAGCCGGGCTGTTTCAGTTTTTCCGTCAATGCAGATTGTTATTTTAACGTCGGAGATCATTTTTTAATTTTCCTATTGGGGTTTGGTAAGGAATAACCGAACTCTCGGCCATCATCTATTATAAGCGTTGCTCCGAGCACATCCTCATTGCTTATACGGCTTTGTATGGCAATCTCCTTTTCTTTATCGAATTCGTATAGCGCTCCAAGCTCTTGCTTCAAATCGAAGCCAGGAATTTTTTGAAGTGTATATAGATAGCCAATTTTTGTGTTAAAGCCAGTGGCAAAGTTTTTCCCTACTTCTCGGGAAGGTGATGTGCTGATGAAATTGCTCGGTGGATTGTCGCTGTCGATTGAGTGGAGCAATAGATCATTACTTTCACCCTTGCTTTTGAAGCCATTTTCAAACACCACATGAGGATCTAGGTTGTCTCCTCGATATAAGTAATCGCCTTCCCCTTTCGGTTGGGGCAATGTTGGCTCGGCTTTTTTTACAGTCGCTTTGGTGGTTGGCTCCTCCTCGCCAATCGATGGCGTTTTACACCCCTCGTTACCCGGACACTCACTCAACCCCAACGGATCAACCCACCCCGTCGGACTCCGCGTGTACTGGTATTGATTCAATCCCCCGGCCAACTTGCTCGGATCCGGCGTCAGGTACCGTCCAACATCCGGCTGGTAGTACCGATGGCGGTTGTAGTGCAGCCCGCTCTCGGCATCAAAGTACTGCCCCTGAAACCGTAATGGCTGGTCGAGGATCTGGTGGGTGTCGCGGTTGAGGCGGGTGAGGCGGCCGTAGGCGTTGTATTGGGCCGCCCAGACGATTTCGCCGCTGTAATCCGTCAGTTCCTGCGGTGTTCCGAGGTGGTCGAGTTGGTAGTAGAACGGGCATGCCTTCAGCGGGCCTTTGCCATCAAGCATGGCCAGCGGGCGGAACGTGCCCGGTTCGTAAACGTAACTGCGGTAATGCTCGCGGCTGCTTTCGGCGACGAGGTTGTCGCCTTGCCAGAAGAACTCGGTGGTCTTGCCGTCGATGGTTTTGGCGATGCGGCGGCCGAAGGCGTCGTAGCGGTAGCTCGCGTAGCGTCCATCCGGTGTGGTGACGCCGATCAGTCGGTGCTGGCAGTCGTAGCGGTATTCGGTGACAAGTTTTTGCCCGGTGCCGCGGCGTTCGCGGATCAGGTTGCCGAAGGCGTCGTAGTCGTAGTGGCGGTCGCCCTGCCTCAGCAGGCGATTGCCTTTGACGGTGGTCGGGCCGGGGCGGTCCTGCGTCAGCAGGTTGCCGGCCGGGTCGTGGGCGAAGCTTTCCGGTGGCTGGTCGCGAGAATGGCGGACGCGGGTCAGGCGGTTGAGCGGGTCGTAGTGGTAATTGCGCTGGCCGTGGCGGCTGTCGGCGATGCTGTCGAGATTGCCGTTGAGGCTGTAGGCATAATCGCGGCGGTACAGCGGTTGCTGGTGTTGGCTGACGGCATGCGCCTTCAGACGGCCTTGATCGTCGTAGGCAAATTCGCTTAGCAGCAGGCCTTGCTGGCGCTGCTGTTCGCGACCGAAGGTGGATTGGTGGGTGGTGAGCCGCGCACCGTTGAGATCGATGGCGGTCAGCGTGCCGCCCTTGGCACGGTGATAGTCGAGTTTGCTGCCGTCCGGCAGACGCATCCGCTTGAGCTGGCCGCAGGCGTCGTAACCATAACGCAGCGTGCCCCAGCCCTGGTGTTCGGTGATCAGCCGATCCTGTTGGTCGTACTCGAATTCCAACGGGTGATCGTGACCGTCGTCAACGCTGACCAGCCGGCCCAGGCTGTCGTAGCAATACCGAACCTTGATGCCATCGGGCAGCGTCTTGACCAGCAAGCGGCCGGCCGAGTCTCGTTCATAAGCGGTGACGAGTTGCGAGCCGTCGTCGCCGAACTCGGTTTTCTCCAGTAGATGACCGTTGAGGTCGTAGGCATACGCGGTGCGTCGGCCGTCGAAACCGGTTTCCTGTCGGATCAAGCCATTGGGCGTGTAGTCCAGCCGATATTGTTCGCCGGACTCGTTCTCGATCTCGGTGAGTAAAAGCCGCGCGTTGTCGTAGCGATAACGCAACTGCGTACCGTCGGGATTGATACGGCGGCTGACCAGGTGCAAATCGTCGGCGTATTCGTAACGCGTGATGCGGCCCAGCTCATCGCGCTCGGCGATAATTTTTCCGTAGGCGTTGTAGCTGAAGGCACGGGTGGCGCCCGTAGGAAGCGTCGCAAGAACCAGTCTGCCAACGGCGTCCCATTGATAGCGGGTGACCGCACCGTGTTCGTCCTGACGGGTCGTCTGCCGGCCCAATGCATCGTAGGAAAACCGCCGCTGACCACCGCCCGGCAAGGTTTCTTCGACCCGTTGCCCCAAGGCATTCCAGACGAAGAGATGACGGCTGTTATCCGGGTAACGGACTGACAGCAGCAGACCTTTTTCGTCGTAGTGATAGTGGGTCGTCTCACCGTCCGGATCGGTCGCCTCGGTGATGTCTCCCTGAGGGTTGCGCTGGTACTTCCACACCACTTTGCCGCGATACCGCGCGTGCAGGAAACCGTTGCGGTACTCGTAGGACGTGGGCTCGCCCTCCGGTGGAATCAGCGCTATCAGCCGTCCGGCATCGTCGTAACGGTACTCAGTGACCGCACCCTGCGGATCCTGCTCGGTAACCAGACGACCCTTGTCGTCATAGGCCTTGAGCGCTTCGCCACCCTCCAGTCCGACCCGGCGCACCAGGCGCGCGCGGTCGTCGTGTTGATAAAGCTCTTCACTGCCGTCACTGTTCCGGACCGTGACACTGCCCGCGTCATTCCAGACATACCGCGTATCCATCTGCGAAAACGAGGCCCAATGCCGGACACAGCGCGCCGCCTTGCCGGACCTTTCCCACTCCCAGAAGAAACTCGCGCCACCGGCCAGTTGCCGCTGCAGAATGACCTGCTGGTAGTCATAGTCGTAGCGTTCGCTTTCACCGAGGGCATTAGTGGCTTCGATCAAGCGATGACAGGCGTCATAGCGGTAGGTGACCAGTGTCAGCTCGGTACGCCAGGCGTCTTCCAGCGTGTCGGCCGGGTGAAAGCTCTGATACTCGACGGCGGCGAGGTGTCGGCGGTCATAGCGCAGTCGCAGTGATCGCCCGGCGCCGTTGTCGAGGCGCATGATTCTGTCGGACCTGTCGCGCTGCACTGTCAGCCGGTTGCCATAGGCGTCGCTGATGGCCGTCAGTCGTCCTGTCCGGAAGTGGTAAAAGCGCGCCGCTTCGCCGGCCAGTGCGAGGACAAGTTCTTCCGGTGCTTCTCCCAGATAAATCGCCGCCCGCGACAGGCTGTTGTGGATGGCCGGTCGTTCGCTGTTCGGCAAAGGGAACGTGATGCAACGGTTTTCGTGGTCGATCCAGCTGACGTTGTCGCCATCGATTTCCAGCCGATGCGCCAGCGAATGACTCCAGCCAAATCCCAGCCCGCCGTCTATTTCGACGGCACTGGTGCGATACACGCGGGTGAAGTCGAACGGCAACGGACCATCCAGCGAGCCATCGATCAAGGTCAGCAGTTCTTCGCCGGTGACCATCGACACCGGGCAGCCGTTGGTCGCGGTGTTGTCCGCTGAATCGACACTGTCGCCGTTCGGGTTTTTCGCTGGGGCAGGGGCGTCATCGCGATGTTCCTGCCGGCTCAGGCGGGTCCTGGCCTGGGATTTGTTGCGGGCAATGGCGAGTGGATTATTGACCTGCACACTCGCTGATTGACTGACGCTGATGTCCAATGGAACTGCTGGCGCAGGTTTGAGCGGTGCATGCCGGGCGTTGACCTGCAACGGTTTGAGTGCACCCGCGTGACGGGTGAGGTCCGCGCCCGCCGTGAGCCCGGCCAGTCGCAAACTCGCCGCCGCCAGCCATTGTCGTGCGCGCTCGGATTTGATCTTGCCCAGCACTTTGGCACTCATGCCGACGGTCAGGCCGGCAGGACCGGTGAGGCGCACCAGCAGGAAACCGATCAGTATCTCTGTACGAATTTCCGCCACCACCTCGGCGATGTATTGCGGCGGTAACAGGCGCAACCAACTGGTGAATGCTGCGAGATGAATGAACATCAGCGGCTCATCACTCAACACCAGCAGCACGTTGGAGATGGCTTCGGCCGGCGCGTTCAGCAGCGTCTCAAGCTCAATGGCGGTCAGGTATTCAAGGAGTTTTTCGCTGTTGGCTTGCAGGTCTGCCATCAGGGCAAAGACTTGCTTCACGTCATCCCACAGACCGTGCAGCGATTTTTCGAAGCCACGCCAATCGGCCTGTTGCAGCAAGCCATAGCGCTCAGTGAACCCCGCCTCGGAAAACCCCGCCCACAGTGGTTCAAATTCGGTCGTCCACTCGTTGCGCAACCAGCCTTCAAGTTCGTCGATCACGCTTTGATAAGAGGCATAAAGCGCTTTGACGTGATGGACGGTAACGTCGGGAAAGAACGTGATGCGGTAACGCTGGCCGCGCCAGCATTCAGGGATTTCGAGAATGCCGCCGGGCCCTATGACTTTGTGAATCGGCTGGCCAAACGTCGGTACGCCGTTTTCCTCCGTCAACAAGGGTTCGAGCCTCACCGGCGTATCGCCGATCGGCACGAAGCGCGCGGCTTCAAACATGTGCACCAGGGTCAACGGACCGCTGGCCGGGCACGTGGCGAGTGTGGAACTGACAGGCGCGGTGGAATCCTTCGGTGCGCTCAAACGAACGTCGTTGCCGACCTTGAACACCTGCTCGACGTCCAGCGCCCAACCGGTCCAGAAGTTTTCCGCCCAGGCGTCGTAGTCGTTGAGGCAGAGACGAAAATCCCCGAGCAGCGCTTCGACATCCGGTTGCCCGGGATTCATGGCGGCGACCACGAGCAGACCGATGGCGTTGTTCAAGGCCAGGAGCTTGTCGGAGTTGAACATTCGCAGTCCCTCGCGCGGGTCGGTTTTGATCGCGAGACTTTGCGGGGGATCAACGGGGAAAGAAGTCGGGAAAGGAGGCGTTTGGTGTAGGGCGAATCGCTAAATCGTGGGCAGCACTTCGCAACGGGTTCCGTCACCGTCGGGAGATTGGCCGTTGCTCTATGTCGGCTGCGCTCGTTATGCTGCTGAACCCTTTAATCAAATCCGCGATTCAGCCGTACCTGAGTCGGTCGGGATGTCATTAAAAACGGATCAGATGCGATGAATGCACCGCTGAAAGAGTTCGGCCCGATCAAAGCCGTGATTTTCGATATGGATGGCTTGCTGCTGGACACCGAGGGCATTTACACCGAAGTCACGTCCATCATTGCCGGGCGCTATGGCCGGACCTTCGACTGGAGCGTCAAGCAGAACATCATCGGCCGTGGCGCGGGCGATCTGGCGCGTTATGTGGTCGAGGCGCTGGAACTGCCGATCACGGCCGAGGAGTTCCTGGTGATCCGCGAACCGCTGATGCGCGAGCGTTTTCCGACCGCACTGGCGATGCCCGGTGCCGAGGAGCTGGTGCGGCACTTGAAGGCGAACAACATTCCGATTGCGGTGGGCACCAGTTCTTCGCGTCAGTCGTTCGGCCAGAAAACCACCTTGCATCGCGACTGGTTTGCGCTGTTCGATTTCATCGTTACGGCCGATGACCCGGAGGTCGGCGCAGCCAAACCGGCGCCGGATATTTTCCTCACGGCAGCACGACGCCTGGGCGTGGCGCCTGAGGATTGCCTGGTGTTCGAAGATTCGCCGTTCGGTGTCACGGCGGCGAAAGCGGCGGGGATGACGGCGATTGCAATTCCGGATGCTGCGATGGCTGACGAAAAATACGCACACGCCGATGGCATTCTTCGTACGTTGAAAGCGTTCACGCCAGGTGCTTGCGGTTTGCCCGCGCTCGAATGGGCTTAACGCGACAGGCAGAAAAACACTGGCAAATGTGGGAGCGGGCTTGCTCGCGAAGGCGTTGTGTCAGGCGACATCAATGTTGTCTGCCCCACCGCCTTCGCGAGCAAGCCCGCTCCCACATTTTACTTTGCGTTTAAGCCATCAGGCGCCGAAACCACCATCGATGGTCAGGCTCGCCCCAGTGATATAGCCCGCTTCCGGCCCTACAAGGTAGGCAACGAAACTGGCGATCTCTTCCGCTTTACCGTAACGACCCACCGCCATCAACGGGATCAGGCTTTCAGCGAAGTCGCCGCTGGCCGGGTTCATGTCAGTATCGACCGGGCCCGGTTGCACATTATTGATGGTGATCCCGCGTGGGCCGAGGTCCCGGGACAGGCCCTTGGTCAAACCGACCAGCGCTGCTTTGCTCATGGCGTACGGGCCGCCACCGGCGAAGGGCATGCGGTCGGCGTTGGTGCTGCCGATGTTGATGATGCGACCGCCTTCGGTCATGTGTTTCGCGGCGGCCTGGGTGGCGATGAACACGCTGCGCACATTGATCGCCAGCGTCTGGTCGAAGTCTTCGAGTTTGAAATCTTCCAGCGGGGCCACGGCCAGTACGCCAGCGTTGTTGACCAGGATGTCCAGGCGACCGAAAGCTTTGACGGTGGCGCTCACGGCGTTGCGAATGGCCTCGGCGTCGGCACTGTCAGCCTTGATGGCCAGCGCTTTGCCGCCGCTGCCGGTGATGCTGTTTTGCAATTCTTCGGCCTTGGCCGTGGAGCTGACGTAGGTGAAGGCAACGGTCGCGCCTTCAGCGGCCAGGCGTTTGACGATGGCTGCGCCGATGCCGCGAGACCCGCCTTGAATCAAAGCCACTTTGCCGCTGAGGTTCTGAGTAGTCATGTCGATCTCCAAAGTCCCGAGGCGAGATGCCCCGGTTGATGGAGCCTAGTATCGATCTCGGATTACGCCCTGAGTAGCCGGTCATTGCGATAGTCTGTGTAAACCAGAAGTTTATAGTGGCGCCTATGGAAACCTTCAGCAGTATCGAATGCTTCGTGCGCAGTGCCGAAGTCGGCAGCTTTGCCGAGGCCGCGCGGCGACTGAGCCTGACGCCCGCAGCGGTGGGCAAGAGTGTGGCAAAACTTGAAGCACGCCTTGGCGTGCGGTTGTTTCAGCGCAGTACCCGCAGCTTGACGTTGACCGAAGCCGGTCAGCTGTTTCTCGGCGAAGTCAGTTCCAGCCTGCTCACCATCCAGAATGCCGTGGCTAACCTTGCCAGCGCCGAAGGTCGTCCGGCCGGTACGCTGAAAGTCAGCATGGGGACAGTGTTCGGACGGTTGTATGTGGTGCCGTTGCTGGGCGAGTTTCTGCGGCGGTTTCCGGCGATCAACCCGGATTGGCATTTCGATAACCGACAGGTCGATCTGATCGCCCAGGGATTCGATGCCGCGATAGGTGGGGGATTCGAGCTGCCGCAAGGCGTCGTGGCGCGCAAGCTGACGCCGGCCCATCGGGTGTTGGTGGCTTCAGCCGACTATCTGGCGGAGCGTGAGGCAATCGTCGAGCCGGATGATCTCAAGCATCACGATGGCATCCTCATTCGCTCTCCGCAGACGGGTCGCGTGCGTTCCTGGCAGTTGACCAGTCGCACCCGGCAACACAGTCCTCTGACGCTCAAGGCACGGATGACCATGAGCGATTCGGAAGCGGCCTGTGCGACCGCGACTCAGGGGCTTGGGATTGCGCTGGTGAGCATGCCGTTTGCCGTGGGGTATCTGGACGCGGGGACGTTGCAACGGGTGTTGCCCGACTGGTATGTCGACGATGGCAACATTTCCATCTATTACGCGGAGCACAAATTGTTGCCGGGGAAGACCCGGGCGTTTGTGGATTTCATTATCGAGCAGTTTGCGGGGCAGGGGTTGGGGGCGCGGTTCAGTGCGGTTTGAGCCTGGCGTTGGACCGAGGTGCTGCCATCGCGGGCAAGCCACGCTCCCACATTGGATCTGAGTCGTTCACAAATCCCTTGTGGGAGCGTGGCTTGCCCGCGATGAACGATAACGCGGTCTACCGGCCAAAACGCCCCGGCCACCCAATGATCTTCTTCGGCCGCGGCGTCGCATATGTCCGCACCTTCGACGTCGACAACCCCAACCGCACGAGCGACTCGGCAATCGTCACCGCCGCCGTCACACCGTCCACCACCGGAACCCCGGTGCGCCGGCGAATCTGTTCATCCAGCCCGGCCATCCCGCCGCAGCCGAGGCAGATCACCTCAGCCTTGTCTTCAATCACCGCCCGTTCAGCCTGACGAACAATCGCTTCCAGCGCCCTTTGCGGATCGGATTCCAGCTCCAGCACCGCCAGGCCACTGGCCCGCACCGACGCACAGCGGTCCCAGAGCCCGGAGAGTTTCAGGCGGTCTTCGATCAGCGGCACCGTCCGGTCCAGCGTTGTGACCACCGAATAGGCATGACCGAGGAACATCGCCGTGCTCGCGGCGGCATCGGTGATGTCCACCACCGGCACGTTGAGCAATTCCTGCAAGCCTTCGCGGCCGTGCTCACCGTAACCGGCCTGGATCACCGCATCGAAAGGCTGGTCGTAGGACATCACCCGGTCCATCACGGCGATGGCGGCCAAGTAGCTTTCGAAATTGCCTTCGATGGAGTCGGCGCCGAAATGCGGCGTCAGGCCGACGATTTCGGTGCCTGGCGCGGCCACGGCTTGCGCCGAACGCGCAATGGCCTGGGTGATGGATTCAGTGGTGTTGACGTTGACCACGAGAATTCGCATGGGAAGTCCTTATAGCGGGGTGGTTCCGCGGCCCGACGGTGCCGGGCCGTCATGGGGTTAATGGCTGGCGTTGTCGACCGCGATGGCTTCGCCACTGACGTCGGCGTAGTGGGGCTGCCGTTTGGCGATGATCAGGTAGAGCATCCCGGCAATGCCGGCGCCGATCAGCCAGGAAAAGGGCGATACGAGGTGGAAACCCGGCATCAGCGCCAGGACGATGGCGATCAGCGCCGCAGGAATGAACGCCGCCACCGCAAGTAAATTGACGCCACGGCTGTAGTAATAAGGGCCGGCGGGATCCTCGCTGTACAACTGCGGCACGTTGACCTGACCTTTTCGTACAAGCCAGTAGTCGACCATGATCACGCCATACAACGGGCCGAGCAGGGCGCCGAGGCCGGACAGGAAATACACGATCACCAACGGGCTGTTATAGAGGTTCCACGGCAGGATCAGCACCGCAATGGTCGCGCTGATCAGCCCGGCGCGGCGGAAGGTCAGGTATTTCGGCGCCAGGTTGCTGAGCACGAAAGCCGGGGCGACGAAGTTGGCCATGATGTTCACCGCCACGGTGACGATCAGGAATGCCAGGCAGCCGAGCACAAGAAAGAAGGTGTTGGGGATCGACGCGATGATTTCCGTCGGACTTTCGATGATCCGGCCGTTGATCTGAAATTGCGCACCGCACAGCAGGACGGTGATGCCGGCGAACACCAGAATATTCACCGGCAGGCCCCAGAAATTTCCGACCTTGATCGTCTTGCGGCATGGCGAAGAGCGGGCGAAGTCGCAGAAGTTGAGAATCAGCGTGCCGTAGATCGCCAGCCACAACGCACCACCGGCGAAGATGTTGCGCCACATCTCGCCGCCGGTCAGCGGCTCGCGGATCGACCAGGCGATGGTCGCGTTGGCCTGAAAGTACATCCATCCGGCTAGGGCCGCGACGGTCAGCAGAATCACCGGTCCGGCAAACGCCTCGTAGCGCCGCACCATTTCCATGCCGTAGGCGAGGATGGCCAGTTGCACCAGCCAGATGGCGACGAAACACACCCAGCCCAGGCTCGACAGACCGAGGATCGAATCGTGGTCGTAGTCGGCGAATCCGGGGTGAACCGCCGTCAGCAACACGCGAAACACAACCGAGGCGAGGTACGTCTGAATACCGAACCAGGCGATGGCGATAACGGCGCGGATCAATGCAGGAATTTGCGCCCCGTGGATACCGAAACTGATCCGGCTGATGACCGGAAACGGCACCCCGGTTTTCTGGCCCATGTAGCCGGACAAGTTCATGAAGCAGTACACCAGCGCTGCGCCGATCCCGAGCGACAGCAGAATCTGCCAGCCGCCCAGGCCCAATGCATACAAGCCGATGGCGAAGGAGTAGTTGGCGATGTTGTGAACGTCGTTGGTCCACAGGGCAAAGATGCTGTAGCGGCCCCAGCGCCGGCCTTCGGCTTTGGTCGGCGCCAGGTCTTTGTTGTGCAGGCGCGGGCTGAGCACCACGGGTTCCGGAAAGGTTTGATCGTGAGCGGTGGGTGGAAAGGAGGGCAGATCCAGCGCGATGTTGTTATTGGGGAGGCTAGTACGCATTCCGGCAGGCTCCGAGCTTGGCGTCGCGATGACTGTGCATGAGCGTGGGCTCGACAAATCTTCGTCGCGGGCAACAAGCATCATTGGTTACGGGGCATCTGCAGCCTGTACGGGATAGGGCGCTTCAGGCTTGCGGATCTAAAGTGTGTGTATGTTTTGATATTATTGTATACAAAACATGTATGCACTTAAGCCAGATCCATGCCAGTCGGCGATCTGAGGAATTTATGCGTAATTTCGTTTTGTTATTGATCAGCGATAAGTAACTGAAAAAAAGGCGATATAAATTGACCGATCAAACAGGTATTTATTTTTCAGCGGGATTCGCGGAGAAAGCTTAGGGAGGAATTCAGGAAGGGCGGATGTAACCATTTGGGGCGCAGAAACAAAAAGTGCACACATAAATGGCACCTATGGTGACATTCGTGTGTACACATTTTTTGAAGTTTCAGCTTAACCCTTGTGGGAGCGGGCTTGCTCGCGAATGCAGAGTGTCAGTCGACATCAATGTTGGATGTTGGTCCGTATTCGCGAGCAAGCCCGCTCCCACAGTAGATTTTTACAAGGCTCGGTATCAGGCCTTGGACTTGCTGATGATGTTACCGGCATGCAACCCGCATTCTTTCTGAGTCGCCTCTTCCCACCACCAACGACCTTCACGCTCGTGCTGGTTCGGCAACACCGGACGGGTGCATGGCTCGCAGCCGATGCTGATGAAGCCGCGTTCATGCAGGCTGTTGTACGGCAGCTCAAGCATGCGGATGTAGCCCCAGATCTCTTCGCTGGTCATTTGCGCCAGCGGGTTGAATTTGTACAGGGTACGTTCCGGGGTGGAGAAGGCAGTGTCGATTTCCAGCACCGCGACGGCGCTGCGGGTGCCCGGGCTCTGGTCCCGGCGCTGGCCGGTAGCCCAGGCGGTCACGCCCGAGAGTTTGCGGCGCAGTGGCTCGATCTTGCGGATGCCGCAGCATTCACCATGGCCGTCCTTGTAGAAGCTGAACAGGCCTTTTTCCTTCACGAACGGCTCAAGTTTCGTGTAGTCCGGCGACACCAGTTCGATCTCGATCTTGTAGTGCTCGCGCACCTGATCGATGAAGCGGTAAGTCTCGGGATGCAGGCGACCGGTGTCGAGGCTGAACACTTTGACGTTCTTGTTCAGCTTCCAGGCCATGTCCACCAGCACCACGTCTTCGGCGCCGCTGAAAGATATCCACAGGTCATCGCCGAACTCGGCAAACGCGAGTTTCAGGATGTCCTGGGCGGATTTGTTGGCATAGGTCGTGGCGAGTTCCACGACATCGAACGATGGGCTCATCAGGGCGGCTTCCTACAGGTCGGTGGCGCTGGGCGCTCTATATGGGCTTGATGGTAACAAAATCCTGCAACGACTGGCGCGCCCTCTGCGTTGCGCAGGCCCGCCCGAGTC
The DNA here is from genome assembly GCF_024169315.1 of Pseudomonas migulae. Lineage (NCBI taxonomy): Bacteria > Pseudomonadati > Pseudomonadota > Gammaproteobacteria > Pseudomonadales > Pseudomonadaceae > Pseudomonas > Pseudomonas migulae. Next base: position 5,909,535 of record NZ_JALJWR010000001.1, read on the forward strand.
GCTAGAGTTCGGCAGTCCTTTTGCTCGCTCGACTCAATAATCAATACAAATGGGAGTGTCTTGTGGAAATTGCCTGTCTGGATCTGGAAGGTGTACTGGTCCCGGAAATATGGATCGCGTTCGCCGAAAAAACCGGGATCGAATCTCTCAGGGCCACCACCCGGGACATTCCCGACTACGACGTGCTGATGAAGCAGCGCCTGCGGATTCTCGACGAGCATGGCCTGAAACTCACCGACATCCAGGAAGTGATCGCCACGCTGAAGCCGCTGGACGGCGCCATCGAGTTCGTCAACTGGCTGCGCGAGCGCTTTCAGGTGGTGATTCTGTCGGACACGTTCTATGAGTTTTCCCAGCCGCTGATGCGTCAGCTGGGCTTCCCGACCTTGCTCTGCCATCGTCTGATTACTGACGACGCCGGGCGGGTAACAAGCTATCAGCTGCGTCAGAAAGATCCGAAGCGTCAGTCGGTTCTGGCGTTCAAGAGCCTTTATTACCGGGTGATTGCGGCAGGGGATTCGTACAACGACACCACGATGTTGGGCGAGGCGGATGCGGGGATTCTGTTCCATGCGCCGGATAACGTGATTCGCGAGTTTCCGCAGTTCCCGGCGGTGCACACGTTCGAGGATTTGAAGCAGGAGTTCATCAAGGCTTCGAATCGGGCTTTGAGCCTGTAGTCGTTTTCAAGGACGCCTTCGCGGGCAAGCCCGCTCCCACAGGTTTTGTGTCGAACCGCAATTGTGCGATCAACACAAAACCCTGTGGGAGCGTGGCTTGCCCGCGATGCTTTTATAGGTTTTGCAGGGTGTCGAGTAGTACTTTCACCTTGGTAATCGACTCCTGATACTCAGCCTGCCACTCCGAATCCGCGACGATCCCTCCACCACCCCAGCAACACACCTGCCCATCCTTCACCAGCAAGCTGCGAATCGCGATGGAGCTGTCCATCTCACCGCGTACGTCCAGATACAGCAACGAACCGCAATACAACCCGCGTCGGGTCGGCTCCAGCTCATCAATGATCTGCATCGCGCGAATCTTCGGGGCGCCGGTAATCGAGCCGCCGGGGAAACTGCCGGCGATCAGGTCCAGTGCGTCACGGTCATCCGCCAGTTCGCCGGTCACGCTGCTCACCAGGTGATGCACGTTCGGGTAACTTTCCAGGCTGAACAACTCCGGCACCCGCACCGAGCCGATACGGCAGGTCCGGCCCAGATCGTTGCGCAACAAGTCGACGATCATCAGGTTTTCCGCGCGATCCTTGGGGCTGGCCAGCAATTCGGCGGCGTTCGCCGCATCTTCTCTGGCGGTCAGGCCGCGAGGGCGGGTGCCTTTGATCGGGCGGGTTTCAACGTGGCGTTCGCTGACTTTGACGAAGCGTTCAGGCGACAGGCTCAGCACCGCACCGCCGTCGGGCAGGCTCTGGAAACCGGAGAATGGCGTCGGGCATGCTGCCCGTAACGCGCAGTAAGCGGCCCACGGATCGCCTTCGCACTCGGCGCGAAAACGCTGGGCGAAGTTGACCTGATAGCAGTCGCCCGCCTGGATGTACTGCTGAATACGCTCTAACGCCCGGCGATATTGATCAGCGCTCAGATCGGCGTGCATCGGCGCTTTCAGTTTGAACGATTCGATTGCTTCAGCCACGGGATGACTGAACAGCGTGATCAGGCGCTGACGCTCGCTGTCGATCAGCGACGGGTGGAAGACCAACTGACTGGTCATCCGTTGGTGATCGCTGATCAGCGCCCAGTCGTACAGTCCGAAACGTGCATCCGGCAACTGCAGATCGTCTTGCGCCTGAACAGGCAGGTGTTCCAGATGCCGACCGAAGTCATAGCTCAGATAGCCCATCAAGCCGCCAGCGAAGGGCAGATCAAACGGAACGACCGCTTCACCGAGTCGGGTCAGATTGGCGCGCAGGCGTTGCAGGAAATCGCTGCCACTTTCGTCAGGCAACACCGTCAGTTGTTCGAGCGGCCAGGCACTGAACAGGTCATAACGCCCGCGATCAGCCGTTGGCCGGCCACTGTCGAGCAGCACGGCACCGGGGGCATGACGGATCGCCGCGAAGTACTCGGCGGGGTTGGCGCGATAGGGCAGCGGGTGTACGGAACAGGTCAACATGGGCGGGGCAGATCAGCCATCGAGGCGGGGTGGCGATTGTAGTCCCCTCGGGGAATTGCTCCTAGAGGGATGTCGCGAAGTGACCGATTAGCAGCGGTTGCACGAAACCTGTGGCGAGGGGATTTATCCCCTCACCACAAGGTCAGCCTTCGACGGCCGGAATATGCCCAAACATCTCCTGAACAAACTCGACCCGCTCCTGCACCGTCTCGGTGATCCCGCGAGCCTTCAGCTCTTCCAGCCGCGCCTCCACCGCATGGGTGCGCAACGTCAGGCCACAATCATTGGCAATCTGGATGTTCAACCCCGGCCGGGCGTTCAGCTCAAGAATCAGCGGCCCTTTCTCCTGGTCCAGCACCATGTCGACACCGATGTAACCCAGCCCGCACAGCTCGTAACAACCGGCGGCGAGTTTCATGAAGCCGTCCCAGTAGGGCAGTTGCACACCGTCCACCGCGTTGGTGGTGTCCGGGTGTTTGGTGATGATGTTGTTCAGCCAGGTGCCGCGCAGGGTCAGGCCGGTGGCGAGGTCGACACCGACGCCGATGGCGCCCTGGTGCAGGTTGGCCTTGCCACCGGACTGGCGCGTCGGCAGGCGCAACATCGCCATCACCGGGTAGCCCATCAGCACGATGATGCGGATATCCGGCACGCCTTCGTAACTGATGCTTTTGAAAATCTGATCGGGTGTCACGCGGTATTCAATCAGCGCACGATCCCGGTGACCGCCCAAGGAATAGAGGCCAGTCAGAATGCTGGAGATGTGGTGCTCGATCTCCTCATGACTGATGATCTTGCCGGACACCGTGCGATAGCGCCCCTCGAAGCGGTCGGCTACCACAATGATGCCGTCGCCGCCCGCACCCTGGGCCGGTTTGATCACGAAGTCGTTGCGCCCACCGATGATCTTGTCAAGGTTGTCGATTTCTTTCTCGGTGGAAATCACCCCATACAGTTCCGGCACATGGATGCCGGCGGCGATCGCGCGTTCCTTGGTGATGATCTTGTCATCGACGATCGGGTACAGGCTGCGCTTGTTGTACTTGAGCACGTAATCCGCGTTGCGCCGATTGATCCCCATGATGCCCCGGGCTTCCAGGGCCTTCCAGGTCTTCCAGAAGCCGAACATCAGGCGTCAGCCTTCTTCAGGAACGCCTTGAAACGCACCAGTTCGGTCAGGCGGTAACCGCGATAACGTCCCATCGCCAGCATGAAGCCCACCAGGATCAGCAGGACCGCCGGGAAGGTGAACACGAAGTAAATCAGCTCCGGCACGCTCATGATCAGGTGTGCCAGGGTGGCGGCAAACAAGGTACCGATCGCGACTTTCATCGCATGCCCGGAACCACGTTCTTCCCAGGTAATCGACAGGCGTTCAATGGTCATGGTCAGGATCACCATCGGGAACAGCGCCACGGACAACCCGCGCTCCAGGCCAAGCTTATGGCTGAGCAGACTGATCGCCGCGATCAGCACCACCACGAACGTCAGCACCACCGACAGCCTCGGCAGCATTTGCAGCTTCAAGTGTTCAAGGTAGGAGCGCAGCGACAACCCCAGCGCGGTGATGATGGTAAACAGCACGATACCGAAGCCGAGCTGGGTTTCGCGGAAGGCGAGGGCGATCAGCACCGGGGTAAAGGTGCCGAGGGTCTGCAAGCCGATCAGGTTGCGCAGGATCAGGATTACCAGCACGCCGATCGGGATCATCACCATAATCATGAAGGTCTGCTGGGTTTGCAGCGGCAGGCCGTACAACGAGTATTCGAGGAAGTTGGCGTCGGTGTTTTCGTCGGTCAGCTTGGCCAGGCGAATGGCGTTCATTTCGCTGTTGTTCATGCTGAAGGTGACGGTGGCTTTCTTGCCGCCATCGACGGTGATCAGGTTTTCATCGCCGGTCCACCACAGCAGGCGGTCGGTCGGCAGGCCTTGCTCGCCGGTTTCCGGGTTGAAGTACAACCAGTCGGTGCCGTTGAAGCTGCGCAGCCAGAGTTCCGGTGTTTGCGGTTGGTCGGCCACCAGGCGGATGGTGTGGACCTTTTCCACCGGCACGTGGGCGATGGACAGGACCAGTTCGACGATTTTGGCCTTGTGCCCGCTGGACGGATCGCCGCCCAGCAACAGTTTCACGTTGTCGTCATTGACGTTGTTGACCCGCTTGATCGCCTCGCCGATGAAGGTTTCGACGTCGGCCGAGTGCTGGCGAATCGGCGCGAGCAGGGCTTCGGCGGCGATTTTTTCCGGGCCTTCGACGGCGATGCTGTCGCGGAAGGTCGGGCCTTTGATCTTGGATTTTTCACCGGTGTAGCGCTTGGTCAGCACCAGGCGGTAATAAAGCGTCTGGTTGCCCTTGGCCCGACGCGCCGACCAGGTGACCTTGCGGTTGCCGTCGACACGGTTCACGGCCACGCCGTAATTATTGGAGATGAAACTTTCGTTCAGGCTGACGTAATCGCGGCTCAGCGGCGGCACGAACATCTGAATCTTGACCGGATCCTTGGCACTGGCGACGAACTCGACCTTGGCGTCGATGTTCCACAAGTCGTCGGTGGCGTCTTCGGTCACGGGAATGCCGAGCACGAAGATCTGATAGGCCGTAACCGAAATGCCCAGCACCACCAGGATGGCGATCAGCATTTTCAGATGGAGGGTAAGAGAGCGCATTGGAATTACTCTGCGGTGTGTGCGTCGGTGGCGCAGGCGGGTTTGCCAGCAGCGTATTTAAGACTGGGGTCGACCAGCGCATCAAAACGCTTGAGCGCTTCGGAGCCGATCAGGAGCGGGTATTGGAAGGCACTTCGGTCGGTCAAGTTCACTTCGATGCTGCGTAATGCCGAACCCATGCAGATATCCAGCTCGATCACCGGACGGGCGGTGTACTTCTTGCCTTCGTCCGGATCGTAGTCGCCGGCGCGGCGCTTGATCTTGCTGACGCGGGCCAGCGGTCGTTCGATCGGGTGCGAGTGCGCCGCGTCGATCGCCAGATAGAAGCGCACCCAGGACTCGCCATTGCGTTTGAAGCGCTTGATGTCACGGGCGCTCAGGGAAGCGGTTTTCGCGCCGGTGTCGAGTTTGGCCGCGACTTCCAGATTGATGCCGTCCAGCGAGGCGTACTCGTTGAGGCCGTACACGGTCTTTTCCCCCGCCGCGGCGACACCGGGCAGGCAAAGCAGATAAAGGAAAGTGGGGAAGGGCTTGAGTCTCATAAATCCTGGTGCGCAGCGGTCCGTGTTTCGATTCAAGGCCCTGGCATCGCTGCGCAAGCTCCCTCGTATGCCTATCAGCTATTTATGACAAGCAGTGCAGATGTCACAAACAAATGCGGGCGGCATTCTAGCACGGTGGTTTTATGGCGCCAGCGCCGGGAGGCGGCTATAAACAGAGCTGCTGCTTCGTTATGGTGCGACCGGTTATTAGACGATTGTCGACAATACCTATTTATCCTTTGACTAAAAGGCCGGCATTCGCTAGTTTTTGCCGCATCAGCTTTCAAGGTGTCGACAATATGCTGGATCAACTCGATCCCCCGGTCATTGTTCAGGACGATTCGGAAACACTTTCCGAGAATGTCTTCCGACGCATTCAGGCGGCCATCGTCAAGGGCGAGATCGCCCCGGGCAGCAAGATCTCCGAGCCGGAACTGGCGCGCACCTATGGCATCAGCCGCGGCCCGCTGCGTGAGGCGATCCACCGTCTGGAAGGCCAGCGCCTGCTGGTTCGCGTGCCGCACGTCGGGGCGCGGGTGGTTTCCCTGAGCCACGCCGAGCTGCTGGAGCTCTACGAAATCCGCGAATCCCTCGAAGGCATGGCCTGCCGGCTCGCGGCGGAACGCATGACCGTCGAAGAAATCGACGAACTGCGCCACGTCCTGGAAACCCACGAGCGCGATGCGGCGTTTCAGGCCGGTGTCGGTTATTACCAGCAGGAAGGTGATTTCGACTTTCACTACCGAATCATCCAGGGCAGCGGCAACCGCACCCTGACACAGATGCTCTGCGGCGAGCTGTATCAGCTGGTGCGCATGTACCGCATCCAGTTTTCCACCACGCCCAATCGTCCGCGTCAGGCCTTTGCCGAGCACCACCGGATTCTCGACGCCATCGCCGACCGTGACGGTGAACTGGCTGAGTTGTTGATGCGCCGTCACATCGGCGCTTCCAAACGCAATATCGCCCGTCATTACCAGGACGGCGCCACTAAGACAGCCACTGAACGAGGTGAGTCATGAGTTCCAACAAGAGCACTCCAGGCCAGCGTTTCCGCGATGCGGTCGCCAGCGAACATCCGCTGCAAGTGGTCGGCGCGATCAACGCCAACCACGCGCTGCTGGCCAAGCGCGCCGGTTTCAAGGCGATTTACCTGTCGGGTGGCGGGGTGGCTGCCGGCTCCCTCGGCGTGCCGGACCTGGGCATCACCAGCCTGGACGACGTGCTGACCGACGTGCGCCGCATCACTGACGTCTGCGACCTGCCGCTGCTGGTGGACGTGGACACCGGTTTCGGTTCCTCGGCGTTCAACGTCGCGCGCACCGTCAAGTCGATGATCAAGTTCGGCGCGGCGGCGATTCACATCGAAGACCAGGTCGGCGCCAAGCGCTGCGGTCACCGTCCTAACAAAGAGATCGTGTCCCAGCAGGAAATGGTCGACCGCATCAAAGCGGCGGTCGATGCGCGCACCGATGACAGCTTCGTGATCATGGCCCGCACTGATGCGCTGGCGGTGGAGGGTCTGGAATCCGCACTGGATCGCGCGGCGGCGTGCATCGAGGCCGGCGCCGACATGGTCTTCCCGGAAGCCATTACCGAACTGGAAATGTACAAGCTGTTCGCCAGCCGCGTGAAAGCGCCGATCCTGGCCAACATCACCGAATTCGGCGCGACGCCGCTGTACACCACCGAGCAACTCGCAGGTGCCGATGTATCGCTGGTGCTGTACCCGTTGTCGGCCTTCCGCGCGATGAACAAGGCCGCGGAAAACGTCTACACCGCGATCCGCCGCGACGGCACGCAACAGAACGTGATCGACACCATGCAGACCCGCATGGAGCTTTACGATCGCATCGACTACCACACCTTCGAGCAGAAGCTCGATGCGTTGTTCGCCGCCAAAAAGTAATGCAAACCCTGTAGGAGCGAAGCTTGCTCGCGAAGACGGACTGACATTCAACATTAATGTCGTCTGAGATACCGCTTTCGCGAGCAAGCTTCGCTCCCACAAGTTTCCCTAACAAATTCAAGAAAACTGGAGACAGCAATGGCCGAAGCAAAAGTACTTAGTGGCGCCGGGCTCCGTGGCCAGGTTGCCGGGCAAACCGCACTGTCCACCGTGGGCCAGTCGGGCGCGGGCCTGACCTATCGCGGCTACGACGTTCGCGATCTGGCGGCTGACGCCCAGTTCGAAGAAGTGGCCTACCTGCTGCTGTACGGCGAACTGCCGACCCAGGCGCAACTGGACGCCTACATCAACAAACTGGGCAAGCTGCGCGACCTGCCGCAAGCGCTCAAGGAAGTGCTGGAACGCATCCCCGCCGACGCCCACCCGATGGACGTGATGCGCACCGGTTGCTCGTTCCTGGGCAACATCGAGCCGGAGAACGACTTCTCCGAGCAGCACGACAAAACCGACCGCCTGCTGGCCGCGTTCCCGGCGATCATGTGCTACTGGTATCGCTTCAGCCACGACGGCAAACGCATCAGCTGCGTGAGCGACGAACAATCCATTGGTGGCCACTTCCTGCATCTGCTGCACGACAAGAAGCCGAGCGAGCTGCACGTCAAAGTGATGAACGTTTCGCTGATCCTCTACGCGGAACACGAGTTCAACGCATCGACCTTCACCGCTCGGGTGTGTGCATCGACCCTGTCTGACCTGTTCTCCTGCATCACCGCGGCCATCGGTTCCCTGCGCGGTCCGCTGCACGGCGGCGCCAACGAAGCGGCGATGGAAATGATCGAGCGCTTTTCGTCACCGGAAGAGGCGATCAAAGGCACCCTCGGCATGCTCGAGCGCAAGGACAAGATCATGGGCTTCGGTCATGCTATCTATAAGGACAACGATCCGCGTAACGAGGTGATCAAGGGCTGGTCGAAAAAGCTGGCTGACGAAGTGGGCGACACCGTGTTGTTCCCGGTGTCCGAAGCCATCGACAAGACCATGTGGGAGCAGAAGAAACTGTTCCCGAACGCTGACTTCTACCATGCGTCGACGTACCACTTCATGGGTATTCCGACCAAGTTGTTCACGCCGATTTTCGTCTGCTCGCGCCTGACCGGCTGGGCGGCGCATGTGTTCGAACAGCGTGCCAACAACCGCATCATCCGCCCGAGCGCCGAATACACCGGCGTCGAACAGCGCAAGTTCGTGCCAATCGAACAACGCTGAATGGTGTGGGCTCCCGCGCTGGTTGCTGAATGAACCGGGACCATTGTGGGAGCGGGCTTGCTCGCGAAGACGGACTGACATTCAACATTGATGTCGACTGATACACCGCATTCGCGAGCAAGCCCGCTCCCACATTTGACCGAGTTAACTTCAGGAGCTTCGCCAGGCCCCACCCTTTGAAACTACCGTGACCGAGTCCTGACGATGAACACTGAATTCCGTAAACCGCTGCCCGGCAGCCATCTGGACTACTTCGACGTCCGTGCGGCTGTCGAAGCCATTCAGCCCGGCGCCTACGACACCCTGCCGTACACCTCCCGCGTGCTGGCGGAAAACCTGGTGCGTCGCTGCGATCCGGCCACGCTCACCGATTCCCTGAAGCAATTCATCGAGCGCAAACGCGACCTCGACTTCCCGTGGTTCCCGGCCCGCGTGGTGTGCCACGACATTCTTGGCCAGACCGCGCTGGTCGACCTCGCCGGCCTGCGTGACGCCATCGCCCTGCAAGGTGGCGATCCGGCGCAAGTGAACCCGGTGGTGCCGACGCAATTGATCGTCGACCACTCGTTGGCCGTCGAACGTGGTGGTTTCGATCCGGACGCATTCGAGAAGAACCGCGCCATCGAAGACCGTCGCAACGAAGACCGTTTCCACTTCATCAACTGGACCAAAAAAGCGTTCAAGAACGTTGATGTGATTCCGCCCGGCAACGGGATCATGCACCAGATCAACCTGGAGAAAATGTCTCCGGTGATCCAGGTGCGCGATGGCGTGGCGTTCCCTGATACCTGCGTCGGCACCGACAGTCACACCCCGCACGTCGATGCGCTGGGCGTGATCGCCATCGGCGTCGGTGGCCTGGAAGCCGAAAGCGTGATGCTCGGCCGCGCCTCGTGGATGCGTCTGCCGGAAAGCGTCGGCGTCGAACTGACCGGCAAGCTGCAACCGGGCATCACCGCCACCGATATGGTGCTGGCGCTGACCGAGTTCCTGCGCCAGCAAAAAGTCGTCGGCGCATGGCTGGAGTTCTTCGGCGAAGGCGCCTCCGCGCTGACCCTCGGCGACCGCGCAACCATTTCCAACATGGCCCCGGAATACGGCGCCACCGCGGCGATGTTTTACATCGACCAGCAAACCATCGACTACCTCAAACTCACCGGACGTGAAGACGAGCAGGTGCAACTGGTCGAGCACTATGCCAAGACCACAGGCCTGTGGGCTGACAGCCTGAAGGGCGCGCAATACGAGCGCGGCTTGACCTTCAACCTGTCCTCGGTGGTGCGCAATATGGCCGGTCCGAGCAACCCGCACGCCCGCGTCGCCACGTCCGATCTGGCCGCGCAAGGCATCTCCGGAAAATGGGATGACGTACCCGGCCAGATGCCGGACGGCGCGGTGATCATCGCCGCCATCACCAGTTGCACCAACACCAGCAACCCGCGCAACGTGATCGCCGCCGGCCTGCTGGCGCGCAACGCCAACAAGCTCGGTTTGACGCGCAAGCCGTGGGTCAAATCGTCCCTGGCGCCGGGTTCGAAAACCGTGGCGTTGTACCTCGATGAAGCGGGCCTGACTGACGAGCTGGAACAACTCGGTTTCGGCGTCGTAGCCTTCGCTTGCACCACCTGCAACGGCATGTCCGGTGCGCTGGATCCGGTGATCCAGCAAGAGATCATCGACCGCGACCTGTACGCCACCGCCGTGCTCTCGGGCAACCGCAACTTCGATGGCCGGATCCACCCGTACGCCAAGAACGCGTTCCTCGCTTCGCCACCGTTGGTGGTCGCTTACGCCATCGCCGGCACCATCCGTTTCGACATCGAAAAAGATGTGCTGGGCCTGGATGCGAACGGCAAGGAAATCCGTCTGAAAGACATCTGGCCGAGCGACGAAGAAATCGACGCGGTGGTCAAGGCCTCGGTCAAACCGGAGCAGTTCCGTCAGGTCTACATCCCGATGTTCGCCATCCACGAAGACACCGGTCCGAAAGTGACGCCGCTGTACGACTGGCGCGAGATGAGCACCTACATCCGCCGTCCGCCGTACTGGGAAGGTGCGCTGGCCGGTGCGCGTCCGCTCAAGGGCATGCGCCCGCTGGCGGTGCTCCCGGACAACATCACCACCGATCACCTGTCGCCGTCGAACGCGATCATGCTCGACAGCGCCGCCGGCGAATACCTGGCGAAAATGGGCCTGCCGGAAGAGGACTTCAACTCCTACGCCACGCACCGCGGTGACCACTTGACCGCGCAACGCGCCACCTTTGCCAACCCGAAACTGTTCAACGAAATGGTTCAGGAAAACGGCAAGGTCAAGCAGGGTTCGCTGGCTCGCGTGGAACCGGAAGGCAAGGTCATGCGCATGTGGGAAGCCATCGAAACCTACATGGAACGCAAGCAGCCGCTGATCATCATTGCCGGCGCCGATTACGGTCAGGGTTCGTCCCGCGACTGGGCAGCGAAGGGCGTGCGTCTGGCGGGTGTGGAAGCGATTGCCGCTGAAGGTTTCGAGCGCATCCACCGTACCAATCTCGTGGGCATGGGCGTATTGCCGCTGGAGTTCAAACCGGGCACCGACCGTCACACCCTGGCCATCGACGGCAGTGAAACCTATGACGTGATCGGTGAGCGCACACCGCGCGCCGAGCTGACGCTGGTGATCAACCGCAAGAACGGCGAGCGCGTCGAAGTGCCGGTGACCTGCCGCCTCGACACCGCTGAAGAAGTGTCGATCTACGAAGCGGGCGGCGTGCTGCAACGCTTCGCGCAGGATTTCCTCGAAGAATCGGCGGTTGCCGTTTAACACACGAGTAGCGGGCAGGGAATCTGCCCGCTTTGAAGGAGCACCCATGGCTCACGCACCTCAGATCAAAATCCCCGCCACCTACATGCGTGGCGGCACCAGCAAAGGCGTGTTCTTCAGCCTGAAAGACCTGCCCGAAGCGGCACAGATTCCCGGCCCGGCGCGCGACGCCTTGTTGTTGCGGGTGATCGGCAGCCCCGACCCGTACGACAAGCAGATCGACGGCATGGGCGGCGCGACTTCCAGCACGAGCAAAACCGTGATCCTGTCGAAAAGCCTCAAGGCCGATCACGACGTCGATTACCTGTTCGGTCAGGTCTCCATCGACAAGCCATTCGTGGACTGGAGCGGCAACTGCGGCAACCTGTCGGCGGCGGTCGGTTCGTTCGCCATCAGCAACGGCCTGGTCGACGCCAGCCGTCTTCCGCACAACGGTGTGGCGGTGGTGCGCGTGTGGCAGGCCAACATCGGCAAGACCATCATCGCCCACGTACCGATCACCAACGGTGAAGTGCAGGAAACCGGTGATTTCGAACTCGACGGCGTGACCTTTCCAGCGGCCGAAGTGCAGCTTGAATTCATGGACCCGGCGGCGGAAGAGGAGGGCGGTGGCGGTTCGATGTTTCCTACCGGGAATCTGGTGGACGACCTCGAAGTGCCTGGCGTCGGGACGTTCAAGGCGACCATGATCAATGCCGGTATTCCGACGATTTTCGTCAACGCCGAAGACATCGGCTACACCGGCACCGAGTTGCAGGGCGCGATCAATGGCGATCCGAAAGCGTTGCTGATGTTCGAAACCATTCGGGCTTACGGCGCGCTGCGCATGGGGCTGATTTCCAGTCTGGATGAAGCCGCGAAGCGTCAGCACACGCCCAAGGTTGCCTTTGTGGCCAAGCCTGCGGATTACGTCGCGTCGAGCGGTAAAGCGATTGCGGCGGGTGATGTCGATCTGTTGGTGCGGGCGTTGTCCATGGGTAAGTTGCACCACGCGATGATGGGCACCGCGGCGGTCGCTATCGGCACTGCTGCCGCCATTTCCGGCACGCTGGTCAACCTCGCGGCGGGCGGCATCGAGCGTAATGCGGTGCGTTTCGGCCATCCGTCGGGCACCTTGCGCGTCGGCGCCGAAGCGAGCCAGGTGAACGGCGAGTGGACCGTCAACAAAGCCGTCATGAGCCGCAGTGCGCGGGTGTTGATGGAAGGGTTTGTTCGCGTGCCGGGGGATTCTTTCTAAACCCGATCCAGAGATAAACACAAAACCCTGTGGGAGCGGGCTTGCCCGCGATGAGGCCATAACATTCAAGATCTTTGTTGCTGATACACCGCCATCGCGGGCAAGCCCGCTCCCACAGTTGATTGCATTTCAATAACAAGAACGGCGTCACCCACTGAGATTGAGCCCTGAACCGAGGTCCCATCAACGAACCACTTCAAGAGTGAATCGAACATGAGCACCAACGTCGACCAGAATAACCGGCCCGACTACGACACGGTCCTGCAGGACATTGCCGATTACGTCCTCAACTTCAAGATCGAGTCCAGGGAAGCCCTGGACACCGCCCGCAACTGCCTGATCGACACCCTCGGCTGCGGCCTCCTGGCCCTGCGCTTTCCCGAATGCACCAAACACCTGGGCCCGATCGTCGAAGGCACCGTCGTCCCGTTCGGCGCCCGCGTGCCTGGCACCAGTTTCCGGCTCGACCCGGTCAAAGCCGCGTGGGACATCGGCTGCATCGTGCGCTGGCTCGACTACAACGACACCTGGCTCGCCGCCGAATGGGGCCATCCGTCCGATAACCTCGGCGGCATTCTCGCGGTGGCCGACCACTTGTCGCAAAAGCGCCTGGCCAATGGCGATGCACCGCTGACCGTTCGCGCCGTCCTTGAAGCGATGATCATGGCCCACGAGATTCAGGGCGTCATCGCGCTGGAAAACTCCTTCAACCGCGTAGGCCTCGATCACGTCATCCTGGTGAAAGTCGCCTCGACTGCCGTGACCGCCAAACTGATGGGCGCCAATCGCGAGCAGTTGCTGTCGGCGTTATCCCATGCCTTTGCTGACGGGCAAGCGTTGCGCACCTATCGGCATGCGCCGAATGCCGGCTCACGCAAATCCTGGGCGGCGGGTGATGCGACCAGTCGAGGCGTGCGTCTGGCGGATATCGCGATGCGTGGCGAGATGGGCATTCCCGGCGTGCTGACCGCCCGGCAATGGGGGTTCTACGACGTGTTGTTCAGCCACACCAACAACGACCTGGCGCTCAAGCCCGAAGACAAGCGAGCCTTCAGTTTTACCCGCTCCTATGGCAGCTACGTGATGGAAAACGTGCTGTTCAAGATCAGCTTCCCGGCCGAATTCCACGCGCAAACGGCCTGCGAAGCGGCGGTGACGTTGCATCCGCAAGTCAGGAATCGCCTGCACGAGATCGACAGAATCGTCATCACCACCCACGAATCGGCGATCCGTATCATTTCCAAGGTCGGCCCGCTGGCCAATGCGGCGGACCGCGACCACTGCATCCAGTACATGACCGCCGTACCGCTGGCCTTCGGCAATCTGGTGGCCGAACAGTACGAAGACGACTTCCATGCGGCGCATCCGATCATCGATGTGCTGCGCGAGAAAATGGTCATCGTCGAAGACCCGCAATACACCCGCGAATACCTGGAGGCCGACAAACGCTCCATTGCCAATGCGATACAGGTGTTTTTCAAGGACGGTTCAAGCACCGGGAAGGTGGTGGTCGAGTACCCGATCGGCCATCGTCGGCGCCGTGCGGACGGGATTCCGCTGCTGGAGGACAAATTCAGGGCGAACCTGCTGACACGATTCACTGGTCAGCGTAGCGAGGAGATTTTTGCGTTGTGCAAGGATCAGGCAGCGCTTGAAGCGACGCCTGTTAATCGGTTTGTGGATTTGTTTGTGATCTAGGAGACCGCGTTATCGTTCTTCGCGAGCAAGCCCGCTCTCACACTCGACCCTGTTTCTTCAGGCAGCACACGGTCAAATGTGGGAGCGGGCTTGCTCGCGAAGGCGTCCGAACAGGCGCTACAGAACTACTTGAACCGCCGCTCGACACCTTTTTCCACAAGGATTTTCGCCGAGATTTCTTCCACCGAAAAATGCGTGGAATTGATGTGCGCAATGTTCTCGCGGCGAAACAGATTCTCCACCTCACGCACTTCAAACTCGCACTGTGCGTAGCTCGAATAGCGGCTGTTGGGTTTGCGCTCGTTGCGGATCGCGGTGAGGCGGTCCGGGTCGATGGTCAGGCCGAACAGCTTGTGCTGGTGGGCGCGCAGGGCGTTCGGCAGGGTCAGGCGTTCCATGTCGTCTTCGGTCAGCGGGTAGTTGGCCGCGCGGATACCGAATTGCATCGCCATGTACAGGCACGTCGGTGTCTTACCACAACGCGACACGCCCACTAGGATGAGATCGGCCTTGTCGTAATAATGCGTACGCGCACCATCGTCGTTGTCGAGGGCGAAGTTCACCGCCTCGATGCGCTCCATGTAATTGGAGTTGCCGCCGATCGAGTGAGACTTGCCGACGGTGTAGGAAGAATGCTCGGTCAGTTCCTGTTCAAGCGGTGCCAGGAAGGTCGAGAAAATGTCGATCATGAAACCATTGGACGTTGCGAGGATCTCACGAATGTCCTGATTGACGATGGTGTCGAAGATAATCGGCCGGAAGCCGTCGGTTTCGGCGGCTTTGTTGATTTGTTGTACCATGGCCCGCGCTTTATCCACGTTGTCGATGTACGGCCGCGTGAATTTGCTGAAGGTAATGTTTTCGAACTGCGCCAGGAGGCTTTGACCCAGGGTTTCGGCTGTGATGCCGGTGCCATCGGAGATAAAGAAAGCAGATCGTTTCATTTGCACCTTGGGCCTTAAGCTAGTAACGAATCTTGGATATGATAGGCGCGATTTGCCGGCCGCCCTTGGCCCGCATTCTCACTTATTTTCCAGGTCCAGGCCATACAGCTGGCAAATGCTCCCTCGGAGCGCCGGCTTCTGAGCTTTTCCAACACAGTTAGTGGAGAGATCACCTTGGTAGAGTACGTAGTTTCCCTCGATAAGCTCGGCGTCCATGATGTAGAGCACGTAGGGGGCAAGAACGCATCCCTGGGCGAGATGATCAGTAACCTTGCAGGTGCCGGTGTATCGGTGCCCGGTGGCTTCGCCACGACAGCTCAGGCTTATCGTGATTTTCTGGAACTGAGCGGCCTGAACGATCAGATCCACGCCGCCCTCGACGCCCTGGACGTCGATGATGTCAACGCCCTGGCCAAGACCGGCGCCCAGATCCGTCAATGGATCATGGAAGCCGAATTCCCCGAGAAGCTCAACGCCGAGATCCGCACCGCGTTCGCCACGCTGTCGGCCGGCAACCCTGACATGGCCGTGGCCGTGCGCTCTTCCGCTACCGCCGAAGACCTGCCGGACGCTTCCTTCGCCGGTCAGCAGGAAACTTTCCTGAACATCCGTGGTGTCGAAAACGTCATTCGCGCCGCCAAAGAGGTGTTCGCTTCGCTGTTCAACGACCGCGCCATTTCCTACCGCGTGCACCAGGGCTTCGATCACAAGCTGGTAGCCCTGTCGGCTGGCGTGCAGCGCATGGTCCGCTCCGAAACCGGCACCGCCGGCGTGATGTTCACCCTCGATACCGAATCGGGCTTCCGTGACGTGGTGTTCATCACCGGCGCCTACGGCCTGGGTGAAACCGTCGTACAAGGCGCGGTGAACCCGGACGAATTCTACGTCCACAAACAAACCCTCGAAGCCGGCCGTCCGGCGATCCTGCGCCGTAACCTGGGCAGCAAAGCCATCAAGATGATCTACGGCGAAGTCGCCACGGCCGGCAAGTCGGTCAAGACCATCGACGTCGACAAGGCTGATCGCGCACGTTTCTGCCTCAGCGACGCCGAAGTCAGCGAGCTGGCCAAACAAGCGATGATCATCGAGAAGCACTACAAGTGCCCGATGGACATCGAATGGGCCAAAGACGGTGACGACGGCAAGCTCTACATTGTTCAGGCCCGTCCTGAAACCGTGAAGAGCCGCACCCAGGCCAACGTCATGGAGCGTTACCTGTTGAAAGAAACCGGCACCGTGCTGGTTGAAGGTCGCGCCATCGGCCAGCGCATCGGCGCCGGCAAGGTGCGCATCATCAAGGACGTGTCCGAGATGGACAAAGTCCAGCCAGGCGACGTGCTGGTCTCCGACATGACCGACCCGGACTGGGAACCGGTCATGAAGCGCGCCAGCGCCATCGTCACCAACCGTGGCGGCCGTACCTGCCACGCAGCGATCATCGCTCGCGAACTGGGCATCCCGGCCGTGGTCGGTTGCGGCAACGCCACCCAGCTGTTGAAAGACGGCCAGGGCGTCACCGTTTCCTGCGCTGAAGGCGACACCGGTTACATCTTCGAAGGCGAACTGGGCTTCGACATCAAGAAAAACTCCGTCGATGCCATGCCCGACCTGCCGTTCAAGATCATGATGAACGTCGGCAACCCGGACCGCGCGTTCGACTTCGCGCAGCTGCCGAACGCCGGTGTTGGCCTGGCCCGCCTGGAGTTCATCATCAACCGTATGATCGGTGTGCACCCGAAAGCGCTGTTGAACTACGACGGCCTGCCGCAGGACATCAAGGACAGCGTCGACAAGCGCATCGCCGGTTACGACGATCCGGTTGGCTTCTACGTCGACAAACTGGTTGAAGGCATCAGCACCCTGGCCGCTGCGTTCACTCCGAAAAAGGTCATCGTGCGTCTGTCGGACTTCAAGTCCAACGAATACGCGAACCTGATCGGCGGCAAGCTCTACGAGCCGGAAGAAGAAAACCCGATGCTGGGCTTCCGTGGCGCTTCGCGTTACATCAGTGAATCGTTCCGTGACTGCTTCGAGCTCGAATGCCGCGCGCTGAAACGCGTGCGCAACGAGATGGGCCTGACCAACGTTGAAATCATGGTGCCGTTCGTCCGTACCCTGGGCGAAGCGAGCCAGGTGATCGATCTGCTGGCCGAAAACGGCCTGGCCCGCGGCGAGAACGGTCTGCGCATCATCATGATGTGCGAACTGCCGTCCAACGCGATTCTGGCGGAAGAATTCCTCGAGTTCTTCGACGGCTTCTCCATCGGCTCCAACGACCTGACTCAGCTGACGCTGGGCCTGGACCGTGACTCCGGGATCATCGCCCACCTGTTCGACGAGCGTAATCCGGCGGTCAAGAAGCTGCTGGCGAACGCCATTGCCGCGTGCAACAAGGCCGGCAAGTACATCGGCATTTGCGGTCAGGGCCCTTCGGACCACCCAGACCTAGCCAAATGGCTGATGGAGCAGGGCATCGAAAGCGTTTCGTTGAACCCCGATTCCGTACTGGAAACCTGGTTCTTCCTGGCGGAAGGTCAAGCGGCAGTTTGATGGTGTGAGAGAAAGGGCCGATCACTGATCGGCCCTTTTAGAGATTCAAGTAGGGCGAGCGCCTCCGGATGCCGCCCTTTTTTGTGCAAGAGCATTATGCAAAGCAGCAGCAACCTATTTCCTGTCGCCCTGATCAGCGCCGAGCGGCGCGGCGATCTGAGCGAAGACGTTTATCGTTTGAAACCCGGCAACAGTCCTGATGGCACTGTGGAGTTGGCCGTGACCCGTTTGGGCATGGCGGATAAACCCGCACACGGCGGCGTGCCGGTGATTCTGTTGCACGGCAGTTTTTCCAACCGGCGCTTCTGGTTTTCTCCAAAGGGCCTGGGGCTCGGGGCTTACCTGACACGCCTGGGATTCGATGTGTGGATTCCGGAAATGCGCGGTCACGGCCTCTCCCAGCGCAACCAGAACTACCGCAAGAACCGCGTCGCCGACTACGCTCGTTACGATCTGCCGGCCATCGGCGCGTTCGTGCGGGAGCAGAGCGGCCAGGTCCCGCACTGGATCGGCCACTCGCTGGGCGGGATTACCCTGGCGGCGGCGCTGGGAGGCGAGTACATCGGCGAACCGGTGGTGGCCTCTGCCGCGTTCTTCGGCACGCAAGTCAGCCGTACCTACTGGCCGTTGAAGATTCCGCCGGTCGAGTGGAGCGGGCGCTTCATTCTCAAGCGTTTCGCCCAACTCTCCGGTTCACGCCTCAAGCGCGGCCCGGAGGACGAGCCGATTGGCCTGGCCCTGGAAAGCATGCGCTGGTACGGGTTGTTCGGGCGCTTTGGCGATGCCGACAAGGACTGGTGGGGCGGATTGGCCGAAGTCCGGTTGCCGGTACTGGCGGTGAGTGCGGCGGGCGACCATCAGGATCCCGCGTGGGCCTGTCGCAAGTTGTTTGACCAGGTTGGCTCCGAGCACAAGCAATTCATCAACCTCGGTCGCGAGCAGGGCTTTGCCGACAACTTCGGTCACGTGGAAATGCTCGTCAGCAAGGCGGCGCAGACTGAAGTCTGGCCGTTGGTGGCGCGCTGGTTGGCCGACCAGCACACGCCGTTGTCGGGAGACAAGCCGGATTTAGCCGCGGCAGTCTGAGCCTGATGCTCTATCAAGGGCATTTCGCTCTGATCGGCTTGCGGCTAAGATATGACGCATCACGCTTTTCCGGTCACTTTGCGACATCCTCGATTGTCTTCCTCTTTACAGGAGTTTCTCGATGAACCATTACATCACGCCTGACCTGTGCGACGCCTATCCAGAGCTGGTGCAGGTGCTGGAACCGATGTTCAGCAATTTCGGCGGCCGTGATTCCTTCGGTGGCGAAATCGTGACCATCAAGTGCTTCGAAGACAACTCGCGGGTCAAGGAGCAGGTCGAGCTCAAGGGGAATGGCAAGGTGCTGGTGGTCGACGGTGGCGGTTCCCTGCGTCATGCGTTGCTGGGTGACATGCTGGCCGAGAAAGCCGCGAACAACGGTTGGGAAGGGCTGGTGATCTACGGTTGCATCCGCGACGTGGATATCATCGCGCAGACCGACCTGGGTGTTCAGGCTTTGGCCAGCCACCCGAGGAAATCCGACCGGCGCGGGCTTGGCGACCTCAACGTTCCGGTAACTTTTGCTGGCGTGACGTTCCGTCCAGGCGAATACATCTATGCGGACAACAACGGCGTGATCATCTCGCCAAGCCCGCTGAAAATGCCTGAATAAGTGTTGAGCCAAGCAAAGGGGTGAGGATGTTCGAGGAAGAAAACGCGCAGTGGGGGCTGGTGCATGCCCTGGTGCTGGATGGTAAAGGCGGTGCGCGTTCGATAGCCCGGACAGAACTTGATGACTTGCAGCTGCAGGCCCATGAAAGCCTGTGGCTGCACTGGGATCGCAGTCACCCGCAAACCCAGACCTGGCTGCGTAAATCCAGCGGCTTGAATGAATTCAGCTGCGATCTGTTGCTGGAAGAAAACACCCGTCCGCGTCTCTTACAGCTTTCCGACAGCGGACTGCTGCTATTTTTACGCGGGGTCAATCTGAATCCGGGTGCCGAACCGGAAGACATGGTCTCGGTGCGGATCTTCGCTTCGGCACAGCGGGTGATTTCCCTGCGTCTGCGCCCGTTGCGCGCCACTGATGAGTTGCTGGTGCAGCTCGCCGAAGGCAAAGGACCGAAAACCGCCTCCGAACTCATCCTTTATATGGCTCAGTACCTCACCAACAAGGTGCAGGATCTGGTCAGTTGCCTCTCGGAAGTGGTCGATGAGGAAGAAGAGAAACTGGATACCGACGAACGGTATACACCCGAACATGACTCCATTTTGCAGATCCGTCGAAGGGCGGCGGCGCTGAAACGTTTCCTGGCACCGCAGCGGGATATTTTCGGTCAGCTGACGCGGATAAAATTGCCCTGGTTTGTCGAAGATGATGGTGATTACTGGAACGAATTGAACAACAGCCTGACCCGCTATCTCGAGGAGCTGGAATTGACCCGGGAGCGTGTGGGGCTGGTCCTGGAGGCTGAAGACCGGCGTTTGAGCGTGCGCATGAACCGCACGATGTACCGCTTCGGAATCATCACCGGGATCTTTTTGCCGATGAGTTTTCTGGCCGGTCTTTTGGGTATCAACGTGGGCGGCATTCCGTTCTCTGCCAGCCCTTATGGCTTCCTGATTGCCTGCCTGATGATGGTTTCGGTGGCACTGGGGCAGTGGTGGTTATTCCGACGTTTGCGCTGGGTCTGACGGTGAGCCATGTGACCCGTGCAAAT